>JAGIAI010000001.1 GCA_017744935.1 Variovorax sp. | reverse complement strand
TCCAAGGTCATCGTCGCGATCAACAAGGACGAAGAAGCCCCGATCTTCTCGGTGGCCGACTACGGCCTCGTGGCCGACCTCTTCACGGCCGTGCCGGAACTCGTCAAGGCGCTCTGATCCACTTCAGATAGCTGTTTGAACCCAAAAGGGGCATCGTTTCGATGCCCTTTTTCACGTCGGTTCGCATCGGGCCCGAGGGCCACAGGAGAGACAACATGAGCTACACCGCTCCCATCAAAGACATGCTGTTCGACATCGAGCACCTCGCAAACATCGCGGAGGTCTCGCAGATGCCGGGCCTGGAGGAAGCCAGCCTCGAAACCGCGCAGGCCGTGCTCGAAGAGTGCGCGCGCTTCAACCAGGACGTGATCGCGCCGCTGAATGTGGAAGGCGATCGCAATCCTTCGTCGTTCAAGGACGGCAAGGTCACGACCACGCCCGGCTTCAAGGAAGCCTTTGCGCAGTACGTGGCCGGCGGCTGGCAAGGCCTGCAGCATCCCACGGACTTCGCAGGTCAGGGCCTGCCCAAGACGATCGGTGCGGCCTGCGTCGAAATGCTCAACTCGGCCAACATGAGCTTCGCGCTGTGCCCGCTGCTGACCGATGGTGCGACCGAGGCACTCCTGACGGCGGGATCGGACGAACTCAAGGCGACCTATCTCGAAAAACTGGTGAGCGGCCACTGGACCGGCACGATGAACCTCACCGAGCCGCAGGCCGGCAGCGATCTCGCGTTGGTGCGCAGCCGCGCGGAGCCGCAGCCTGACGGCACCTACAAAGTCTTCGGCACGAAGATCTTCATCACCTACGGCGAGCACGACATGGCCGAGAACATCGTCCACCTCGTGCTGGCCCGCGTGAGCGGCGCGCCCGAAGGCGTGAAGGGCATCAGCCTCTTCGTGGTGCCGAAGTTCCTCGTAAACAAGGATGGCTCGCTCGGCGCGCGCAACGACGTGCATTGCGTGAGCATCGAGCACAAGCTCGGCATCAAGGCCTCGCCGACCGCAGTGCTGCAGTACGGTGACCATGGCGGCGCCATCGGCTATCTGGTCGGCGAAGAGAACCGTGGCCTCGAGTACATGTTCATCATGATGAACTCGGCCCGCTATGCAGTGGGCATGCAGGGCATTGCGATTGCCGAGCGTGCGTATCAGCACGCAGTGGCCTACGCGAAGGAACGCGTGCAGAGCCGCCCGGTCGATGGCTCGATCAACGCGAGCGCGGCGATCATCCACCACCCGGACATCAAGCGCATGCTGATGACGATGCGCGCCTACACCGAGGGCTGCCGCGCCATGGCGATGACGGCTGCTGCGGCTTACGACGCGGCGCACCATCATCCCGATGTGGACACGCGCAAGCAGAACCAGGCTTTCTATGAATTCCTCGTGCCGCTGGTCAAGGGCTACAGCACCGAGATGAGCTTGGAGGTGGCCTCGCTCGGCGTGCAGGTGCATGGCGGCATGGGCTTCATCGAGGAAACCGGCGCGGCGCAGTACCTGCGCGATGCCAAGATCCTGACGATCTACGAAGGCACGACGGCGATCCAGGCGAACGACCTCGTTGGCCGCAAGACCGCGCGTGACGGCGGGCAAGTCGGGAAGGCGATCGCCGCGCAGATCGAGAAGACCGAAGCCGAACTCGCGAAGCGCGACAGCGCCGACGCGAAGGCCGTGGCTAAACGCCTGACGGCAGCGCGGCAGGCCTTCGTCGATGTGATCGACTTCGTCGCCGGGCAGACCAAGGCATCGCCCAACGCGGTGTTCGCAGGCAGCGTGCCGTACCTGATGCTCGCGGGCAATCTGGTGGCGGGATGGCAGTTGGCGCGCTCGCTCCTGGTGGCCGAAGACCTCGTCAAGGCCGGCACCGACGTGCCTTTCATGAAGGCGAAGATCGCGACGGCACGCTTCTATGCGGAGCACATCCTGAACAAGGCGCCCGGCATGCGCGACAGCATCGTCGACGGCGCGGAAAGCGTGACCGCCCTGGCGCTCGAAGCGTTCTGACGCGCTGGCGCGTGTCGCGCAACGGACCGTTGCGGCACGCGCCTCCTTCTATAAATCCGACTCTGCCGTTTCATTATTTTTTCGGAGACACCATGTCCAAGCTGCCGCCCGTGCTCGCCAACCTGCCATTGCCGATCATCGGTTCGCCGTTGTTCATCATCAGCAACCCCAAGCTCGTGATTGCCCAGTGCAAGGCCGGTGTGGTGGGTTCGATGCCCGCGCTCAACGCGCGTCCTGCGTCGCAGCTCGAAGACTGGCTCGCGGAGATCACCGAAGAACTCGCGGCCTACAACAAGTCCAACCCGGACAAGCCGGCGGCGCCGTTCGCCATCAACCAGATCGTGCACAAGAGCAACGACCGCCTCGAGCACGACATGGAACTGGTCGTGAAGTACAAGGTGCCGATCGTCATCACGTCGCTGGGCGCGCGCACTGATGTCAACGACGCGGTGCACAGCTACGGCGGCGTGACGATGCACGACATCATCAACAACGCCTTCGCGAGGAAGGCAATCGAGAAGGGCGCCGACGGCCTGATCGCGGTCGCCGCCGGTGCCGGCGGCCACGCGGGCATCAAGAGCCCGTTCGCGCTGGTGCAGGAGATCCGCCAGTGGTTCGATGGCCCGCTCGCGCTGTCGGGCTCCATCGCCAACGGCGCGGCCGTGCTGGCCGCGCAGGCCATGGGAGCGGACTTCGCCTACATCGGCACCGCGTTCATCGCGACCGAGGAAGCGCGCGCGAGCGCCGAATACAAACAGGCCATCGTCGAAGGCACGTCGGACGATATCGTCTACTCGAACCTGTTCACGGGCGTGCATGGCAATTACCTCGCGCCCAGCATCGTCGCCGCGGGCATGGATCCGGCCAATCTGCCGCAGGGCGACCTCAAGACGATGAACTTCGGCGGCGGCGAAAGCGCCAAGAAGGCCTGGAAGGACATCTGGGGCTCGGGGCAAGGCATCGGCGCCGTGACGGAAGTCGGCACCGCCGCGAGCTTCGTCGAAAAACTCAAGCGCGAGTACCAGGAAGCGCGCAGCCGTCTTGCACTCTGAATCCCGGGTGATGGACCGCGCCGCGCCAGCGGCGAAGCCCGCCGCGAGTCGCATGCCGCTGCTGGATGCGGTGAAGGGACTCGCGTGCCTGCTGATCGTCGGCCATCACCTTTCTCGCTACGGCCCGCTGCCTGAAGGCGCGGCTTCACTGGCGCCAGGCGTGTTTGACTGGCTGTCTCAATACGGGCGGCTGGCGGTGCAGGTGTTCCTGGTGCTGGCCGGCTTTCTCGCCGCCGGCAGCCTCGCGCCCGACGGAACACTTCGCATCGACCGGCCGCTGGTCAGGATCTTCCAGCGATACGGCCGGCTCGTGATGCCGTATCTGGCAGCGCTGACCTTCAGCGTGATCGTGGCCGCGCTCGTGCGGCCCTGGCTGGACGACGAGGTGGTGCCCGGGCCACCGGTGATGGCGCAACTGATCGCCCACGGACTGCTGCTGCAGGACCTGCTGGGCTTCGAGGCGCTGTCCACCGGCGTGTGGTACGTGGCGATCGACTTCCAGCTCTTCGTGCTGGCATTGGCCGCGATCGGTCTGTCCGAAGTGCTTCAGCGTCGCTGGGCCATGCGACCCGAGACCTCGCGCTGGCTGACGGCCGGATTCGTGTTCCTGCTCGTGGTTTCGTCGCTGGCGGTGTTCAACCGGCACGCGGAACTCGATACGACCGCGCTGTATTTCTTCGGCTCGTATGGCCTCGGCATGTTCGTCTTCTGGATGGGGCGCGTGTCCCGACGCAGGACTTGGGGCTTCGCGGTGGTGCTGCTCGCGCTCCTTGGGGCCGCGGCGTTGGCACTCGACTGGCGCAGCCGGATCGCGACCGCATGGATCACCGCGCTGGCGGTGGCGATCATCCAGCACTTCGACGGCCTCAAGCCGTCGGCGTGGCCAGCGGCCGGCGAGCCGCTGGTGCGGTTGGGGCGCATCTCGTATTCGCTGTTCCTCATCCACTTCCCGGTGCTGCTGCTCGTGAGCGCAGTGGTGAGTCATTTCATGCGCGTCACGCCGTGGATCGGCATGGGTGGTCTGGTTGCGACCGTTGCGCTGTCGATCGGGGCCGCTGTTGTGCTCTATCGCTTCGTCGAATCGCGACCAGCGACCTGGCGCGGGGTGCTCGGTTTGTTTGCAGGCCTGCTGGTCTGCGGTGCGCTCGTTTCGCTGATCTCTGCCTAGGCGCGGCCCAGCGCGCTGGCGTAGTGCTCGGTGAACCGCTGGGCGACAGATTCCCAGTCATAGCGCTTGGAGCTCGATTGCGCGGCCTCGGCCATGGCTCGGCATTGGGCTTCGTCAAGTGATGCAATCCGGCGCAGCACCTCGAGGTCTTTCGCGCCGCCGTCGTAGTTGAGGAAGAAGCCGTCGACCCCGGGGTCCACGAAGCCATTGATCGGTGGCATGTCGCGGCAGACCACGATCTTTCCGGCAGCCATCGCTTCGAGGATGCCGACGCCGAAGCCCTCGTACTCGGTGCCGGTGATGAAGACGGTGCGCTGCCGCAGTTCTGCCATCAGGCGGTCGTCCTCGATGTACGGGTGCAGGCGCACCGAATCGCCCAGCCGAAGCGCCTCGATCTTGGCCTTGAAGCCCTCGCCGAGATTGTCGAAGTCCGGGCCCGCGATGAGCAGGTCGATAGCAATGCCGTTGTCCCGCGCGAGGGCGACGGTGTCGATCACTGCGTCGATGCGCTTGTTGCGTGACCAGCGGCCCCAGTAGATCCATCGCGTCGGGTCGGGCTTGCCGGTGGTGCGGCCGTTCAGGAATTTCTCGTAGGCGATGCCGAGTTCGGCCTTGTGGACCCGCTTCGAATAGTGCGCGAAGTAGGTTGCGTCTGATTCGCTGATGGCGAGCACACGCCGGTAGTGCTTGAGCAGCGGCCGCATCAGGAACTGCTCGTGCATCCACTTGAAGCCGCTGTGCTGTCGTGTATGGCGGAATCCGCCGTTTGTGCTGAGGATCGCGGGGATGCGACGGCACTGCAGCAGTACGTTGCCTGTGAGCATCATGAGTTGTGGATCGTGCACGTGCAGCAGGTCGTAGCCGGATGCGAGTTCGCCGAAGCCGCGCGCATAGCCCACGAGCCGGTTGCCTGACACAGGGATGCAATAGACATCTACGCCGTCCATGCGGCTGACGGAAAAGGCAGTGTGTTTCGGCGACACATAGGCCACATCCACCTGCATGCCATGGGCGGAAATGCGGGTCGCCAACTCTCGAACCACGGACTCGATCCCGCCCACTTCGGGGAAGTATGTGGGCGTGATGGAAAGGATCTTCATTCGTTTTTCTCCGTCGATGGCGCCTAGCTTAGCTGTTGCGTCATGGGGATTTGTCATCCTGCATGCCGAGTTTGGCTTCAAGATGGGCGCCGCAGCGTGACTTCTCTTATGATTGCTGAGTTTTCAGTAAATACTGAAATTTCAAAAGACTTGTGAACTCCCCTGTACCGCCAACCGCCGGCTTGCGTTCCTTCGACACCGATCGGGTCGGGAAGCTGATTCAAGGCATGGCCGCGCTGTTCTGGCTGCCGCAGGCGGCATTGCTGGCATGGGCGGTGCAGCGCCTGGGTCAAGGCGCCGGATTCGTCGCAGTCGTCGTGCCGGCGGGCGGCATCCTGCTCTTGGGCCTGTTGCGGGCCGCGTGCGAGGCCTGGGGTTCGCGTCGGGTCTATGCGGCAGCGCGCACCGTGCTTACCTCGCTGCGTGCGGACGTGGCTGCGGCGCTCTCCGCGCGCTCGCCGATCGACCGCAGCCGCCCGGCCTCGGGCCTCGCGGCCAGCGTGATCGCCGAGCAGGCCGAGGCGGTGGTGCCCTATCTCGTGCGCTACGGGCCGGCCCGGTGGCGTGCCATGGTCGTGCCTGTCGTGATCGTCATCGCAGTCGCGATCCAGTCGTGGCTCGCTGCGCTGATCCTGCTGATCGCTGCTCCGCTGATCCCCATCTTCATGGCCATCGTCGGCTGGCGCGCAAAGGCCGCGAGCGAAGCGCAGATGCTGGAGATGGGCGGCATGAACGCGTTCCTGCTGGATCGTCTCCGCGGCCTCGCGACCCTGCGTGCACTCGATGCAGTCGATGCCACCGCGAAGCGCCTCGGCGAAGCCGCCCAGAACCTGCGCGTGCGCACGATGGCAGTGTTGCGCATCGCCTTTCTCTCGTCCGCGGTGCTCGAGCTGTTCTCGGCGCTGGGCGTTGCGATGGTCGCGGCCTACGTGGGCTTCCATCTGCTTGGCACGTTCGAGTTCGGCACATGGGGTCGGCGATTGACGTTGGGCGAAGGAATGTTCGTCCTCCTGCTCGCGCCTGCGTTCTTCGAGCCGTTGCGCGATCTGTCTGCCGTGTGGCACGACCGGGCCGCGGGCGAGGCCGCTCTGCGTTCGCTCGATGAGCTCTCGGCCGCAGGTGCGCCCCTGCCTGGCTCGGCGGTTTCTCCGTCGGTGCAGCCGAGGGTCGCCTCCACCCCTCCGACGCTGCGGATCCACGACCTGCACTACGCGCAGCCGGGCGGCGAAGTTCTGTTCGATCGCTACGACCTGCGTGTCGCCGCAGGCGAACATGTCGCGTTGATGGGCCCAAGCGGCTCGGGCAAGACCGCGTTGCTGAGCCTCGTCGCCGGACTGGTGCGGCCCCAGCATGGCGAGATCGCGATTGGCGGAACGCTGTTGAACGACGACACGGCGGCCGCTTTGCGCACGCGCATCGCATGGATGGGGCAGAAGCCGCATGTGTTCGCTGGTTCGGTGCATGCCAATGTGGCGCTGGGGCGCACTGGTGTACGGACGAAGGACGTCGAAGCCGCCATGCAGTTCGCCGTGCTCGAGGACGTGGCGCAGGCGCATCCGGGCATGTCGCTCGGCGAAGGCGGCAGTGGTCTTTCCGGTGGAGAGGCGGTGCGACTGGCGCTTGCTCGCGTTGCCGTGCACGCGCATGCTGATTTGCTGCTGGTGGACGAGCCGACAGCGCACCTCGACACTCAGACCGCTGAGCGTGTCGCCGACGCACTGATCGAACTCGCGCGCGGCAAGACCCTCATCGCCGCGACGCACGATCCGATCCTGGCCGCGCGCATGCACCGCACGATCCGCCTCGATGCCGCTCCACGTCAGGAGGCCGCATGAAGCTCTGGCGCGATCTTCGACCGGTCCTGGTGCCGTTCGTCACCGGGCAGCCGAAGCAACTCGTGCTGGGTGCCTCACTCGCTGCATTGACCGTGCTGATGGGCATGGCTCTACTTGGGCTCTCGGGTTGGTTCATCACCGCCACCGCGCTGGCCGGGTTGAACGCGGCGACCGCGATCCGCTTCGATGTGTTCATGCCCTCGGCGGGCATTCGCCTTCTGGCGCTGGGCCGGACGGCTTCGCGCTACGGCGAACGGCTCGTGACGCACGACGCAACCTTCGGTGTGCTGGCTGCGCTGCGCGAACGCCTGTTTCATGGATGGGCGCAACCAGGCGCCGCCCGTCAACTGCTGGCGCGACCGTCGCGCCTCCTGTTTCGGCTGACCGCGGACATCGATGCGCTCGAAGCGTTCTACCTGCGCATGCTGGTGCCCGCGGGGGCCGCACTCGCGGCGGCGATGCTTGCAGGCGTGGTCCTCGGTGCGATGAGCGCATGGATGGGCATCGTGCTGGCCCTGTGGTTGCTCGCGGCAGGGTGGGGAATCGCCGTCGTGACCGCGGCGCGTGCACGTCCTGCCGCGGTCCGTCGGGCGCAGGCAATGGAGGCACTGCGCGCCCGCGCGGTGGACCTTGTGGCGGGCCAGACCGAACTGGTCATGGCGGGCAGGATCGACTCGCAGCGCGAATCGCTGGCCGCGGCCGATCGCCATCTCGCGCAAGCCGACATGAGGCTCAACCAGCTCGAAACCGGTGCCGGGGCGGCCTACGGCATCGCGGGGACGCTGACGCTGGTCGGGGTGCTGCTCGCCGTGGGTTGGCTGGCGGGCGAGGGGGCCATCGGTGCGCCCGGTGCGGCGCTGGCCTTGCTCATCGCGCTTACCGCGATGGAGCCCTTCGCCGCCTTGCGTCGCGGAGCGCTCGAAGCCGGGCGGGCGTGGCTGGCCGGACGGCGGCTCGCGCCGCGCATGGCGATGCCCGATCTGGAAGCGCGGCTTCCGGTCCGCGACGACGAAGCAGCCCTTCGGCTGCGGGGCGTGCATGCGGCGCATCACGGCAGCCGCACACTCGCGCTCGATGGCGTCTCGCTCGCCCTCGCGCCCGGCGAGCGCGTCGCGATCATCGGTCCGTCGGGCGCCGGAAAGTCGACGCTGCTTGCCGTCATCACGGGCGACCTCACGCCCCGAATGGGTGAGGTGCACGCACAAGCCCATAGCCTTCTGACCCAGCGCACCGAACTCTTTCAGGACAGCCTGCGCGACAACCTGCGCCTCGCCGACCCTGCCGCGAACGACGCGCGCCTCCTCGCCGCGCTATGGGCCGCAGGCCTCGCGAAAGACGTGCGCGAGATGCGCGACGGCCTCGACACCCGGCTCGGCGAAGGGGGTCTCGGACTCTCGGGCGGCCAGTCGCGCCGCCTCGCGCTGGCCCGGCTGTTGCTGCGCGACGTACCCATCTGGCTGCTGGACGAACCAACGGAAGCACTGGACACTGCGACCGCGCACGACGTACTGCAGCGCCTTCACGGCCAGGCCAAGGGCCGCGCGCTCCTGATCGCGACCCACCTGCGACGCGAGGCCGCGCTCGCGGATCGATTGATCTGCATGCAGCAGGGCCGCATCACGGCCGACCTCGCGCGCGGCATGCCGGCATTCGACGCGGCGCTGAGCGCGCTACGGCCCGACTGAGTTCAAGGATTCGCAAGAACACGAAAGGAACCCCATGGACCTCGACATCGTCGCTCTTTCACGATTGCAGTTTGCCTTGACGGCGCTGTATCACTTTCTCTTCGTGCCATTGACCATCGGTCTGTCCGTGATCGTTGCGATCATGGAGACGGTCTACGTGATGACCGGTCGCCCCATCTGGCGCGACATGACGAAGTTCTGGGGACTGCTCTTCGGCATCAACTTCGCAATGGGCGTGGCGACCGGCATCGTCATGGAGTTCCAGTTCGGCATGAACTGGAGTTACTACAGCCACTACGTGGGCGATGTCTTCGGCGCACCGCTCGCGATCGAAGGGCTGATGGCCTTCTTCCTCGAAGCGAGCTTCGTCGGCCTGTTCTTCTTCGGCTGGGACCGTTTGTCCAAGGTCGCGCACCTGATCGTCGCGTGGCTGGTCGCGATCGGTTCGAACTTCTCCGCGCTGTGGATCCTGATTGCGAACGGCTGGATGCAGAACCCGGTCGGGGCGTCGTTCAATCCGCAGACGATGCGCATGGAAGTGACCGACTTCTTCGCGGTGCTGACCAACCCGGTCGCGCAGGCCAAGTTCGTGCACACGGTGTCGGCGGGCTACGTGGTGGCCTCGATCTTCGTGCTCGGCGTGTCGGCCTGGTATGTGCTCAAGGGCCGACATCTGCAACTGGCAAAGCGCTCGATGACGGTCGCTGCGTCGTTCGGCCTCGCGGCTTCGCTGTCGGTGGTGTTGCTCGGCGACGAATCCGGCTACCTCTCCACGGAGCACCAGAAGATGAAGGTCGCCGCGCTCGAGGCGATGTGGAAGACCGAGCCCGCGCCGGCCGCGTTCACCGCCTTCGGCTTTCCCGACCAGCGCACGCGCGAGACGCACTTTGCGGTCCACATCCCATGGCTGCTGGGCCTGATCGGCACGCGCTCGCTGACCACGGAGATCCCCGGCATCGACGAGCTGGTGCATCGCGCGGAGCTCAACATCCGCTTAGGTATCTCGGCCTACGACGCGCTGCAGAAAATCCGCGAGGCGGGCAGCACGGATGCCGTACCCGAATCGGCCAAGGCGATCTTCGAGGAAAACGGCCATGCGCTCGGCTACGCGCTGCTGCTCAAGCGCTATGTCGACGATCCGCGCAAGGCGACGCCGGAGCAGGTCGCACAGGCCGCGCTCGACACCATCCCGCCGGTGTGGCAGCTCTACTGGTCCTTCCGTCTCATGGTCGGCCTTGGCATGTTCTTCATCGTGCTGACCGCGACCTTCTTCGTGCTCTCCGCGATGCGCAAGCTCGATGCATACCCATGGCTGCTCAAGGTGGCGGTGTTCGCGATTCCGTTGCCTTGGATTGCTGCGGAACTGGGCTGGATCGTCGCCGAGGTCGGTCGTCAGCCGTGGGTGATCGAAGGCGTGCTGCCCACCGCGGTGGCGGTGTCGAACCTCGGCGCAGCCACTGTGTTGGGGACGATCGTCGTCTTCACGCTGATCTACACGGTGCTCTTCATCATCGAGATGAAGCTGATGCTGGGCGCGATCCGCAAGGGGCCGATCGAGCACTGGACGCCGCGTCGCCCCGGAACCGACCCCGAAGCGGCCGCCGTGATGCCGCGTTCATCGCTGGCCGCCGAATGACCCCGGGAGGACGAACATGATTCTGCACACACTTCTTTCCTACGAATTCCTTCGTGTCGTCTGGTGGCTGCTGCTCGGCGTGCTGCTGGTTGGCTTCGCCGTCATGGATGGCTTCGACCTCGGCACCGGCATGCTGCTGCCTTTCGCGGGACGCAACGACCTGGAGCGCCGCGTGATCATTAACAGCGTGGGGCCCGTTTGGGAGGGCAACCAGGTCTGGCTGATCCTCGGCGGTGGCGCGATCTTCGCGGCGTGGCCGCAGCTCTATGCAGTGTCGTTCTCCGGCTTCTACATTGCGATGTTCGCGATATTGGTGCCGCTGATCCTGCGGCCGGTCGCCTTCAAGTTCAGGAGCAAGCGCGACGATGCGGCATGGCGCGGGCGCTGGGACGCGGTTCTTTCCATCGCCGGCTTCGTGCCTTCGCTGATCTTCGGCGTGGCGATGGGCAATGTGCTTCAGGGCGTGCCGTTCCGTTTCGGGGCCGACATGCACATCTTCTATGAAGGGACCTTCTTCGGCCTGCTCAATCCGTTCGCACTTCTGTGTGGCCTGGTGTCGGTGGCGATGCTCGCGATGCATGGCGCCGCCTGGCTGCAGTTAAAGACCGACGGCCCGGTCGCCCAGCGCGTTCGCGGCTATGGAAGCATCGCGGCGGTGCTGACCGTGGTGCTCTACGCCATCGCCGGCGCGCTGTTGTGGAAGTTCGTCGACGGTTATCGCGTGACGAGTTCGCTGCCGCCGGATGGTCCCTCGAATCCGCTGCTCAAGACAGTCGAGGTCCATGCGAGCGCGTGGTTCACCAACTACGCGGCCTATCCGGTGCTGTACGTCGTTCCGGGCCTGGGCATCGCTGGCGCATTGGTGGCGCTACTCGGGTTCCGCATGCGGGCGGAGATGCTCACGCTGCTTGCCAGCGCGCTGAGCATCGCCGGGATCATCCTGAGCGTCGGTGTGTCGATGTTCCCGTTCATCCTGCCGTCCTCGCTTGAACCACGGGCAAGCCTCACCGCGTTCGACTCGTCGTCGAGCCACCTGACGCTGTTCATCATGCTGGTGGTGACTGCGATCTTCATTCCGCTCATCGTGGCCTACACGAGCTGGATTTACCACGTGCTGCGCGGCAAGGTCGACCGCGATGCGATCCGCGAAGAACGCGGGCACGCCTACTGATCACACCCAAGAATCAAGAAGGAACAAATTCCATGTGGTACTTCGCCTGGATCCTGGGGCTGCCGCTGGCAGCGACTTTCGCCGTGCTCAATGCGATGTGGTACGAGCTGATGGATGACGACGCCACTCGCCACGACAAGCTGGACAGGCCTTAGCCCCACCCCCAGCCTCGCCCACTTCGTGTGGCTCTGCACCCCCTTCGAGGGGGCAACACCAGCGGCCCGGCGGAGCCGGTTCCGCGGCGTTCCCGGCTTGGCTAGGGCGCCTTCTTTCGGGCGGAGCCGGTCAGGCGGTCTTTGAGGCCGAGCACCTTCGTCACGGTCGCGCCCATGCCCATGAGCTGCATCGCAGTCTCGGGCGCGAGGCGTTGCACCTCGTCGAACCACTTCATGAGGCGATCGATGAGGTCGTGCATCTCGCGCATTCGCTGCTGGGCGTGGCGTTCTTCGTCGGTGGAAGGCTCTTCGAGCATCGCATTACGCAGCATCGACAGCGTGGGCTCGACCTCGCGGCGGCGGCGTTCCTCCGCGAGCACGCGGAAGATCTCCCACACATCGGACGGCGCCTCGAAGTACTCGCGCCGGTCGCCCGGCTGGTGACGCAGGTGCACCAGGCGCCACGCCTGGAGTTCCTTGAGGCCCATGCTCACGTTCGAGCGGGAGAACTCCAGCAACTCGGCGATCTCGTCGGCGTTGAGCGCGCGTTCTGAAATGAAGATCAGCGCGTAGATCTGTCCGACTGTCCTGTTGATCCCCCATTTGCTGCCCATTTCTCCAAAGTGGGCGACGAACTGACGGCTGAGCGGCGGGAGGGTCGATGCAGGCATCCGGCGATTCTCACGCCGAAATGCTGCACGTTCAGGAAATACTGAAAACTCACCAGGGCGTTGGCTTCGGCACCTCGCACACCGGATCGACGTCCACGCTCTTGAAGTCGGCCGGTGAGACGATCTCGAGGTACTCCATGTCGGGGGAGTAGTCGAAGAGGTAGTGGCGGATGCCCGGGCGCTGATGTACCACGTCGCCGGCCTCGACCAGGGTTTCCTTGTCCTCGTACATGAAGCGGGCCCACCCCTTCACCATGATCACGATCTGGAAGTCCGCCTCGTGGCGGTGCCAGCCGGTGCCCTCTTCAGGTGCCATGTTGGCCTTCACCAGATGCGCGATCACCTTGCCATGGGTGGCTTCCGCGATGCCTAGATCGCGGTAGAGGAAGAAGTCACGCAGGCCGCCCGAGACGTACTCGGTATCCGCCGGCTTGGTGTGGGAGAACTTCGTGTCGGTGCGATCCAGCATGAGCGTTCCTTTGAAGAGGGGATGCTGCGTTGCAGCATGCATAAAGCGTTCCTGTGGGCTCGCCCCGTCGCGGGGCGCCGACGCTGGGATAATCCGCGCCATGAGCGGCAATTCCTTCGGCACCCTTTTCGCAGTCACCAACTTCGGTGAATCCCATGGCCCCGCGATCGGATGCGTGATCGACGGCTGCCCGCCCGGCATGGCTCTCAGCGAAGCCGACATCCAGGGCGATCTCGACCGCCGCCGCCCCGGCACCAGCCGCCACGTCACCCAGCGCAACGAGCCCGACACCGTGCAGATCCTGAGTGGCGTTTACGAGGGCAAGACGACCGGCACGCCCATCGCGCTGCTGATCCAGAACACCGACCAGCGCAGCAAGGACTACGGGCAGATCGCGCAGCAGTTCCGGCCTGGCCATGCCGACTTCACCTACTGGAAGAAATACGGCATCCGCGATCCGCGCGGCGGCGGGCGTTCGTCGGCACGGCTCACGGCGCCGATGGTTGCCGCCGGCGCGGTCGCCAAGAAGTGGCTCTTCGAGAAGTACGGCACCGTCTTCCGGGGTTGCATGTCGCAGATCGGCGAGATCGCGATTCCCTTCGAGAGCTGGGAGCACGTGCCGAACAACCCCTTCTTCGCACCGATCGCCGATGTGTCGCACCTTGAGGCGTACATGGATTCGCTGCGCAAGGCAGGCGATTCGTGCGGCGCACGCGTCCGCGTGACCGCGTCGAACGTGCCTGTGGGCCTTGGCGAACCGCTCTTCGACAAGATGGATGCCGACATTGCCTGGGCCATGATGGGTATCAATGCGGTCAAGGGCGTCGAGATCGGCGCCGGATTCGCAAGCGTCGCGCAGCGCGGCACCACGCACGGCGATTCGATCACGCCCTCGGGCTTCGAGACCAACAACGCGGGCGGCGTGCTCGGCGGCATCACGACGGGGCAGGACCTCGATGTGAGCATCGCGATCAAGCCGACCAGCTCGATCATCAGCCCGCGCCAGTCGATCGACGTGAACAACCAGCCGGTCGAGGTCGTCACCAAGGGGCGTCACGATCCGTGCGTGGGCATCCGCGCGACGCCGATCGCCGAGGCGATGCTGGCGCTGGTGGTCATCGAGCATGCCTTGCGCAATCGCGCGCAGTGCGGCGATGTGGCGACTGCCCAGGCGGCAGGGGCGCAATCGCCGCAGGCTTCGTTCCTCTGAGGCTGAGCGGGCAAGATTCAGGGGAAACCCCCAGACCGTTCGATTATCGATCGTGCCAGTACGATCATTGATCTGAGGCGCCAGATTTCGCTGGGCCCGCTCAGGGGCTGCGCTCTACATTCGCCTTGCGCACCGCGAGCTGCGCGATAGCCGAACGAAGCCGGCCGGACGCCGTCCCTGGTCCGCCGCCCATCGAACCACCATCCGGAGAGACACATGAGCAACCCCTCGGAACCGAAAGGCCGACACCAATCCAAGAAGGCGGCCGCCAGCGGCTGGATCGGCTCGGCATTGGAGTACTACGACTTCTTCATCTACGCGACTGCCGCGTCGCTGATCTTTCCCCAGATCTTCTTCCCGAAGGGCAATCCGACGATCGCCATCGTGGCGTCGCTGGCAACCTACGGCGTCGGCTATGTCGCGCGACCCATCGGCGCGTTTGTGCTCGGCCACTGGGGCGACACCAAGGGCCGCAAGCACATGCTCCTGATCTGCATGTTCCTCATGGGCTTCTCGACCATCGCGGTCGGTCTGCTGCCGACCTATGACCAGGTCGGTCTGCTGGCGCCGGCGCTGCTGGTGCTCCTGCGGCTGATCCAGGGCTTCGCGGTGGCCGGCGAAATCTCGGGCGCGAGCTCGATGATTCTCGAGCACGCGCCATTCGGCCGACGCGGCTTCTTCGCCTCCTTCACGCTGCAGGGCGTGCAGGCTGGCCAGATCCTTGCCGCCGCCGTGTTCCTGCCACTTGCGCACTACATGCCCGACGAGGCCTTCCTGAGCTGGGGCTGGCGCATTCCCTTCCTTCTGAGCTTCGTCGTGATCGTGGCTGGCTACATCATCCGCCGTGAAGTCGACGAGACGCCTGCGTTCACCGAGGAAATCGGTGAGGGCCAAGCTGCACCGAAGGCCCCCGTCATCGAGGCCTTCACGCAGAGCTGGAGGGACATGATCCGCGTGGTCTGCGCCTCGCTGATGAACGTGATCCCGGTCGTTGCCACCGTCTTCGGTGCGGCGTACGCGGTGCAGCCGGCCTATGGCATCGGGTTCCAGAAGGACATCTACCTGTGGATCCCGGTACTCGGCAACGTCATCGCGGTGGTCGTCATCCCGATGGTCGGCAACCTCTCGGACAAGGTCGGCCGCAAGCCGCCGATCGTGCTCGGCTCTCTCGGCGCCGGCCTGCTGTCCTTCGGCTACCTCTATGCGATCAGCATCCACAACGTGCCGCTGGCGATCGTCATGTCGCTGCTGATGTGGGGCATCGTCTACCAGGGCTACAACGCGGTCTTCCCGAGCTTCTACCCGGAACTGTTCCCGACCCGCACCCGCTGCTCGGCCATGGCCATCTCGCAGAACCTTGGCACCGCCGCGACTGCGATGCTGCCGGCGCTGTTTGTTGCCGTCGCCCCTCCCGGAGCGGCCAACATTCCGATGATCATCGGTGCGCTGACCCTCGGCATCACCGCCATCGCCGCCATCGCCGTGATGAGCGCCCGCGAAACCTATCGCATCCACCTCAACGATCTGGGCAAGCCGAATGCAGTGCCCGTTCCGAAGGATGAATACGACCGTCTGCGCGCCCAGACGCTCGCTGAGGCTTCCTTGACCAAGGCGGTTGCCTGACGCTCGGTCAGATCAGATTCCGCATAGCCTGCGCGGTTTCGCGTAGCACAGGGAGGACGCGGGTGACCGCGTCCTCGCTGCTTTCATGGCCTATGGGCATCGTGATGTTCAGCGCGCCGACCAGTTCCCCGTGACGATCCCGCAGCGGCACGGCGATGCCGCGTGAATTCAGATCCAGTTGCTGCTCCGACAGCGCCCACCCCTGTGCCCGGATGCGCGCCAACTCCAGCTTCATGCGTTCCTTGCTCGAAATGGTGTGCGAAGTGAACACCGCCAGTTCGTGCGTTTCGAGCCATGCGCTCAACTCCTCGTCGCTGCGCATGGCCAGCATCAGCATGCCCGACGCCGTCACCTGCGCCGGGACTCGCGCGCCCAGCACGTAGCCGGTGCTCATGCTCCGGTTCGGACCGTTGCGCGCGATGTAGACCACCTCGTCGCCATCCATCACGCTGAGGTAGGCGATCTCGTGCGTGCCGGCCGCGACCCGCTGCAGGAAGGGCTGCACGATGCGCGGCAGGCGCGCGGATTCCAGGTACGACTGTCCGAGGCGGAGCACGCGCGGCGTGAGCCAGAAGAGTTTGCCGTCGCTGGCCACATAGCCCATGTGTTGCAGGGTGAGCAGGTAGCGCCGCGCCGCGGTGCGCGTCATGCCCGTGCGCTGGCCGGCCTCGCTCGCGGTCATGCGCTGGTGCGCGTCGTCGAAGGCTTCGATGATGGAAACGCCGCGCTCGAGACCCGCGATCCAGTCGCGCTTGTCGAGGCCGCTCGGTGCGGGGGCGTTGTCGTTATCCATGGTGTTTCTGGGACAAACCCTGAAATCGTTCGATGATCGATCAGTGTAGTTCGATAATCGGTTTTTCACACATCCTCTGGCTACGTTCGGTTCACATCGGCCGCTACATTAGCGGCGCCTCCTCGGTGATTCGGTCGATAGTCGAACAACTTGAAGAGAGACACCCGTATGTTCCCTTCCATCGTCGGCAGCACTTCCCTCTACCTCCTTCCGGGCGACCCGGTCACGAACGTGCGCCTGCCGCGGATGTTCAATGCGGTATTCGAGCGCTGTGGCATCGATGCGGTGATGGCGCCGGTGCAAGTAGGGCGGCGCGACCTCGCGGTCTTCGTCAAGGCAGCTTTTCTCGCCCGGAACGTGCGCGGCATGGTGATCGCTCCTCCGCACAAGCCGTCGCTGGTGGACCTGCTCGACGGTTGCGGCCTCTTCGGCCGGGTCGCTGGTTCTGCCAATGTGGTGCGCCGGATCGAGAACGGCGAGCTCGAAGGCGATCTTTTCGATGGCGAGGGCCTGATCGGCGCGCTCGACCGCTACAACATCCCCTTCCGCGGCAAGCGCGTGCTGATCCTCGGCGCGGGCGTGAGCGCTGCAGCCATCGGCGTCGCCCTGGCTGAAGGCGGCACGGTCAATGGCGCCGAGCACATCGCCTTCTACGACCTCGCCGCCGGCAAGGCGGCCGGTGTCGCCGCCAAGCTCGACGCCTTCTTCGATGCGACCACCGTGGCGGTGGACAGCAACGATCCCGCGGGCTACGACCTCGTCATCAACGCCACATCGCTCGGCCTCAAGCCCGAGGACCCGCTGCCCGTGGACGTCGCCCGCATGGATTCGCATGCCGCGCTGTTCGACATCCTCCTGCGCGGCCAGCCCACACCCATCGTTCGTGCGGCGCGCGAGCGCGGCCTCAATGCGCAGGCCGGCTTCGAGATGCTGATCCAGCAGATGCCGCACTACCTCGATTTCTTCGGCCACAAGGACGCCGCCAACGCGGTGCGCCACGACGCCAATTTCCTGCGCGAGCTGATCTATCCGGCTTCCATGGCCGACGAGATCCATACGCCTCTGCGCTATCACTCGGCCAGCGTGGCCTGAAAGACTTCCATGGCGATCGCCCTCGACCGTTTCGGCTTCAACACCGTCACCATGGGGGGCGAGCTCGGCCACAAGCTGGAATGCATGAAGGCGGCTGGCTTCTCCGGCGTCGAGCTCTGGGCGCGCGACCTCATCAACCATCCCGCTGGCGTCGAGAAGGCCGCAGAGCTCGTGAAACAGAGCGGCCTCAAGGTCACCGACTTCCAGCCACTCCGCGACTTCGAATGCGCGCCCGATGCGATGCGGCCGCACCGGCTCGAAATGGCGCGCGAGCAGCTTCGCCAGATGGCGCTGGTCGGCACCGATCTGCTGCTGTGCTGCTCGACGACTTCGCCGCTCGCGATCGACGACCCTGACCGCGCGGCGGAAGACCTGCGCACGCTCGCCACGCTCGCGACGCCGCTGGGCATCCGTATCTGCTACGAGGCGCTTTCGTGGGGTCGGCACACCAACCGCTGGCACCAGGCGTGGGACATCGTGCGTCGCTGCGACCGCGAGAACGTGGGCCTCAACCTCGACTTCTTCCATATGTCGGTGCACGGCGACGACACGCCTGAGACGCTCAAGCAGCTTGCCGAAGTGCCGGTGGAAAAGATCTTCCTCGTGCAGCTGGCCGACTACTTCTTCGAATACAGCGACCGCCAGTCCGACATGATCGAGCTTGCACGCCACCAGCGCCTGTTCCCGGGCGAGGGCCTGCACGACGTGCGCGACCTCGTGCAGCTCCTGGAAGACAAGGGCTATCGCGGCCACTACACCTTCGAGGTGTTCAACGACGACTATGTCAACTCCGACCCGATGGTGGTCGGACAGCGCGCGATGAAGAGCGCGCGCTGGCTCAGTGAGTCGCATGTGGCGGGCGGCGAGCCAGCCCGCGTGCCCCAGCACTGAGCCACCCATAAGAATCACCACAAACCATCAACCACCAAAGAGGAGACTTCCGATGACCATTCTTCAACCCCGCCGATTCGCGATGCGTCTGGCAGCAGCGTGCGCGCTGGCCGCTTGCGCCAGCGGCGCCTTCGCCCAGGACACCATCAAGGTGGCCAACATCCAGGAGCTGTCAGGCACGGGCGCCACGGCGGGCACGAACTTCAGGAATGGCGTCGAGCTTGCGATCAAGGAAATCAACGCGTCGGGCGGCATCCTCGGCAAGAAGATCGAAAGCGCGATTAGCGATACGCAGTCGAACCCCGGCGTCGCGAAGGCGATGGCCGCCAAGGCGGTCGACAACGGCGTGGTCGCCGTCTTCGGTCCGGGTTTCTCGGGCTCGATGATCGTCAGCATGGCGGAGACGCGTCGCGGCGAGACGCCGAACTTCACCGGCGCCGAGGCGACCGCGATCACCGCGCAGGGCAACCCCTTCGTCTTCCGCACGAGCTTCTCGCAGGTCAACGCGATGCCCAAGCTCGCGCGTTACGTGGCCGCGAACCTCAAGGCCAAGACCATCGCGGTGATCTTCGTCAACAACGACTTCGGCAAGGGCGGGCGCGATGCGTTCATGAAGTCCGCCGAAGCGAACGGCATCAAGATCGTGGCCGACATCTCGACCGAGCCGGGCCAGGTCGACTGGTCGGCGCCGGTGCTCAAGGCCAAGCAGAGCAATCCGGATGCGGTGTTCGTCTACACCAACGAGGAAGAGTCGGCGCGTGCGCTGCGCGAACTGCGCAAGCAGGGCTGGAGCAAGCCGATCCTCGGCGAGACGGTGTTGCCGAGCCAGAAGGTGATCGAACTCGCCGGTGACTCCGCCAACGGCATCCTGGCGCATGTGGGCCTCACGGTCGACGCGCCGATCCCGACCATGCGCGCTTTCCGCGCGAAGTTCGAGAAGGAATACAAGTACATCCCCGACCACAACGGCATCAAGGGCTACACCAGCGTCTACATGTTCAAGGCCGGCGTCGAGAAGGCCGGCAAGCTCGACCGCATCGCGATCGCGAAGGCGCTTCACGGGTTGACGATCCCGGTGGCGAAGGAGCCGGGCGTGCTGATGGATGTGACCATCGACGAGAAGGGCGACCTCGACCGCGAGAGCTTCATCGTCGAGGTGAAGAACGGCAAGCAGGAAGTGAAGGAGATCCTGCCTGCACTGGGCAAGAAGCAGTGACCGACTTCCTGCAGCTCTTCTTCTCCGGGCTCGCCACCGGCTCGATCTACGCGCTGGCGGCGCTCGGTTTCACGCTGCTCTGGCAGGCCAGCGGCACCATCAACTTCGCCCAGGGCGAGTTCGTGATGCTGCCGGCCTTCGCCATGCTGGCGTTCATGTCCTTCGGGGCGCCGCTGGCGGTGGGCTTCGTGCTCACCATCGCGGTGGCGGTGGTAGTGCTCGGCTGGGCTTTCAAGCGTGGCGTGGTGGATCCGCTCCTCAAGTACGGAATGATGCCGATCGTGGTCGCCAGCATCGGCCTGTCGATTGCGATGCGCAACGGCGTGCGCGCGGCCTACAGCGCCGAGGCGCAGCCCTTTCCGAGCCTGTTCCCGGACAAGCTCTTCAACGTCGCCGGCGTGACGATCACCATGGCCGACCTCGGCACGTTCGCGCTCGCCGTGGCAATCGTGCTGGCGACGCAGGCCTTCCTTGCAAAGACCGTGACCGGCCGCGCGATGCAGGCCGTGGCGCAGAACACCGAAAGCGCCAGCGTGCTGGGCATCAACGTGCCTCGCATGGTGTTCTATACCTTCGCGATCAACGCCGCGCTCGCGGTGGCGGCAGCCTTGCTGATCACGCCGACCTACCTCGCCAAGTTCGACATGGGCGAAAGCCTCGGCAGCAAGGCGTTCTTCGCGGCCATCATTGGCGGCTTCAACAACTCGCGCGGCGCGCTGGTGGGCGGCCTGATCGTCGGGGTGGCCGAGAACCTCGCGGCCGCCTACATCTCGCCGGCCTACAAGGACGCGGTGGCATTGGTGATCTTCATGGTCGTGATCCTGTTCAAGCCGCAAGGCCTCCTCGGAAAGAAAGAGGAGCGGAAGGTATGAAAAAGCTCAATGCGCTCTTCATCGCCGCCGCGCTGGCCGCAATGCTCATCGCGCCGCAGTTCCTCAAGAACTACGGCGTGTACCTGCTGAGCTACTGGCTGATCTTCATCATCGCGACGATGGGGCTCAACCTCACGGTCGGCTATGCGGGGCAGAAGTCGCTCGGCCATGCAGCCTTTCTCGGCATCGGCGCTTACACCGTGGCGCTGATGCTCAAGGCGGGCTTCAGCTTCTGGCTCGGGTTGCCGCTTGCTGCAGTGTTGTGCTTCGCGGTTGGGCTGGTGCTCGGCTTCCCGGCGTTGCGGGTGCAGACCATCTACCTCGCCTTTGCGACGCTGGGCTTCAACACCGCGATCTGGCTTGTGATGCGCAACGAAGAGTGGCTCACAGGCGGCACCTTCGGCATCAACAACGTGGCGCGTCCGTCGCTCTTCGGCCTCTCGCTGGAGGGCAACCGGCCGTACTACTACCTGGTGCTGGCAGTCGCGGTGCTGCTCGCGATTGCGCTATGGGGCCTGCTCCGTTCGCCGTGGGGCAAGGCCTTCACCGCGCTTCGCGACAACCCGATCCGCGCGGAGAGCCTGGGCATCAGCGTGCGCGGCTACACGCTGTTGAGCTTCGCCATCGGCGCCGCCTACGCGGGTGTGGCGGGCGGCTTGTTCGCTTCGCTGGTGCAGTTCATCGAGCCGGCCCCGTTCACCGTGGCGGCCTCGATCATGATGTACCTCATGGTCGTGGTCGGCGGGCCCGGCTACTTCTGGGGGCCCGTGCTGGGTGCCGCGGTCGGCGTGGTGCTGCCGGAATGGCTGCGCGACGTGCCGGGCGTTTCCGACTGGTACCTGCCGTTGTTCGGCGCGGCCGTCGTGCTGCTGATGGTGTGGCTGCCTGACGGCTTGCTGTCGCTCCCCGATCGCATCAGAGCGCGCCGCGAATCGCGCGAAGCATCGCTGGCTCGCGCTGCCATGGCGCAGAAGGTGGGGGTGGTCCAATGAGTGCGCCTGTCCTGCGCGTGACCGATCTCCGCAAGTCCTACGGCGCGATCCAGGCCGTCAGCGGCGTGAGCTTCGAGGTCCGGCCCGGCGAGATCTTCGGGGTGATCGGCCCCAACGGCTCCGGCAAGACCACGCTGTTCAACTGCATGCTCGGTCAGATCACGCCTGATGCCGGACGCATCGAACTCAACGGCGATGACGTCACCAAGCTCGGACCATTGGAGCTCAACCGGCGCGGCGTCGGCCGCACGTTCCAGACCCTGCAGGTCTTCGGAAAGATGACCGTGCGCGAGAACCTCATCGTCGCGGCGCAGGAGCATCAGGGCACGATGTGGAGTCGCATGTTCGCGCCCGGCGATTCCGGCCTCGGTCCCAAGGCCGATGCGCTGATCGACCAGTTCCGCATCCGCCACGTTGCCGACAAGAAGGCCGGCACGCTGTCCTACGGGCAGCAGAAGCTGGTGGATATCGGGATGGCCTTCATGAGCGACCCGGATCTCGTGCTGCTCGACGAGCCCTGCGCCGGCGTGAACCCGAGCCTCGTGAGCGGCCTCTCGTCGCTGCTGAAGGACCTCAACCGCTCGCGTCGTGGCAGCTTCGTCGTGATCGAGCACAACATGGACTTCGTGATGGACCTGTGCCACCGGATCATGGTGATGGTCGAAGGCAAGGTGATGGCTGTCGGCACGCCGGCGGAGATTCGCGCCAACAAGCAGGTCCTCGATGCCTACCTTGGAAACTGAGATGAGCGCGATGAACAACGACACCTGCATCGAATTCGACAACGTCGTCGCGGGCTACAAGGATTTCATGATCCTCAACAACCTGTCGTTCAAGGCGAAGCGCGGCAGGATCACGCTGCTGCTCGGGCCCAACGGCGCGGGCAAGTCCACGGTGTTGAAGACGATGTTCGGCCTGCTCAAGGTGCGACAGGGCGCGATCCGCCTCGACGGGCAGGACATCACCGGTGCCAGTGCGCGCGACCTGCTGGTAAAGCATGGGGTCGCCTTCGTCCCGCAGGGGCGCAACCTGTTCGGCCAGCTCACCGCCTTCGAGAACCTCGAGCTCGGCGGTATCACGCTGGGCATGAAGACCACGCACGAGCGCATCCCCGAGGTGCTGAAGTTCTTCCCGCGCGTCAGGGAGCGCATGCACAGCGCCGCGGCGTCGCTTTCGGGCGGCGAGCAGAAGCAGCTCGAAGTCGGCCGCGCGCTGCTGCTCCGGCCCAAGGTGATCCTGATCGACGAGCCTTCCATCGGCTTGTCGCCGATCGTGGTTCAGGACGTCTTCAAGTTGCTGCGCCGGCTGGCCGACGGGGGCACCACGGTGCTGATGGTCGAGCAGAACGTGAAGAGCGCGCTACGCATGGCGGACGAGGCAATCGCCCTCGAATCGGGCCGCCTCGTGCTGCACAAGCGGGCCGACGAACTGCTGGCCGACCCGAACATCGAACGGCTTTTCCTCGGCGGCGCCCATGCGGCGGCAGCGGCGACCGCCTGATTCATCCATAGGACAACTGCAATGATTTCCGGCAAGACGACCCTCATCGCCCACCTGGGCTATCCGACGGAGAGCTTCAAGGCTCCCATGATCTACAACCCCTGGTTCGACAAGCAGGGCATCGACGCCGTGGTCATCCCGATGGGTGTGAAGCCCGAGGACTATCCGGAGGCGTTTGCGTCGGTCTTCAAGTTCACCAACCTCCGCGGCGCGCTCGTGACCATGCCGCACAAGATCACGACGATGTCGCTGGTCGACGAGACCACGCCGACCGCGAAGATTGCGGGCGCCTGCAACGCGGTACTCAAGCGGCCCGACGGCAGGCTGATTGGCGACCAATTCGACGGCGCCGGCTTCGTGCGCGGCGTGCAACGCAAGGGCCGGTCGCTCGATGGCACGCGCGTGCTGGTGTCGGGCAGCGGCGGTGTCGGATCGGCCATCGCGGCCTCGCTTGCGGCGGCCAATGTCGCGGAAATGGCGCTGTTCGACATGAACGATGCATCCGCCGACGCGCTTGCGGAGCGGCTGCGCACGCACTACCCGAAGCTCAAGGTCACCACCGGTTCCAAAGATCCCGCCGGTTTCGATCTCGTGGTCAACGCCACGCCGCTCGGCATGAAGGAAGGCGATCCGCTGCCTTTCGACATCGACCGCATCGCGCCGACCACTTTCGTCGGTGAGGTGGTGATGAAGAGCGAATACACACCGCTCCTGCGCGCCGCCAGGGAAAAGGGCTGCTCCGTGCAGGTCGGGACCGACATGCTCTTCGAGATGATCCCGGCCTATCTCGAATTCTTCGGCTACGGCAGCGCCACGGCCGAGGAACTGCGCGCCGTCGCCACCCTGGCTTACTGAACACCGAGCGCCATGAGCGTCTTCGAAGGATTCCTCTCGAGTTCCGAAACGCTGGCGGCCTTCAGCGACCACAACTTCGTCGATGCGATGTTGCGTTTCGAGGCCGCACTGGCGCGCGCGCAGGCGCAGGTCGGGCTCATCCCCGAATCGGCCGCGCATTCGATCGTCGGCAGCTGCAAGGTCGAGCTCTTCGATGTCGCGAAGATCGTGCGCGAAAGCGGCCGGGCCGGCAGCATTGCCATCCCGCTCGTGAAGAGCCTGAAAGAGGCGGTGGGCCTCTTCAACGCCCACGCGGTGCCATACGTGCATTTCGGCAGCACCAGCCAGGACGTGATCGACAGCGCCATGGCGCTTGTCACGCGCGAAGCAGTGTCGCTGGTCCAGGCCGATCTCGCCAAGGCTGCGCAGACGTTGCTCCGGCATGCCGAACAGCACGCGACCACGCCGATCCTGGCGCGCACGCTGATGCAGCCGGCTTCGGTCACGAGCTTTGGTCTCAAGTGCGTCGGATGGGCCGCGCCACTGGTGCGCAGTCGCGATCGCATTGCGCAAGCCGCGCGTAACGCCCTGAACGTGCAGCTCGGCGGCGCGGTGGGAACGCTCGCGCAGATGAAGGGGCAGGGCCCGCAGGTGCGGCGGCGCATGGCCGAAGCACTGGGGCTCGGCGACCCGGGCGCGACTTGGCACACGCAGCGCGACGAGTGGATTGCGCTGGGCTGCGAGCTCGGCATCATGGTCGGCAGCCTCGGCAAGATCGCGAAGGACATCTCCTTGATGGCCCAGTACGAGGTCGGCGAACTGACCGAGCCGAACGAACCCGGCCGCGGCGGTTCGTCGGCGATGCCGCACAAGCGAAACCCGGTGGCGTCGATGGTCGCCCTTGCCGCTGCCGAACGCGCGCCGCAGCGCATCGCCGCGCTGCTCCAGACGATGCCGCAGGAACATGAGCGCGCCCTTGGCGCCTGGCAGGCCGAGCTTGGGGAATGGCCGCAATTGCTGATGTCGGCGCACGGCAGCGTGCGTGCGCTCGCAGGGGCATTGCCGGGGCTTCAGGTGGACGCGGCGCGGATGCGGTCCAATATCGACCGCCTGCGCGCCGAGCTTCCGCGCGATGCCGCCGACGAATGGTTCGATCCGGCGCTCGCCGTGCCCGCAGGCGAAATGGCCCTGGCACAGGCGCTGGTGCTGCAAGCCCAACTCAATCCACCCCGACTGGCCAAATGACTTCCGCTCCGACGCCGCCCCAGGACGAATCCAATAACTCGTACGAAAGCGGCCTTCTCAATCGCCGCCGTGTGCTGGGCGATGCCTGGGTCGACAAATCGCTCGCCAACCGTAACGCCTTCAACAGCGAGTTCCAGGAACTCATCACCCGTCACGCCTGGAATGACATCTGGGGCCGCCCTGCACTGGGCGACAAGACGCGCCGCTTCATGGTGCTGTCGATGCTGCTCGGCATCCACGCCTACGACGAGTTCGCGCTACATGTGCGTGCGGCGCTCGACGGCCCGTCGGACTCGCGCCTTTCGCCCGAGGAGATCAAGGAGGTGATCATGATGGCCGCCATCTACTGCGGCGTGCCGGCTGCCAATCACGCCTTCGGCATTGCCACGGGCATCCTGCGCGAAAAGGGCCTGCTCGCATGACCCATCTGAATGTCCTCCGCGAAGGCAACGGCCCGATCGTCGTGCTGAGCCACGCACTGGGCTGCGACTTGCACATGTGGGACGGCGTGGCCGAGCAACTTGCCCGCGCGCACACGGTGCTGCGCTACGACCATCGCAATCACGGCAAGTCCGAAGTGGTGGCGGGTCCGCTCACGATGCAGACGCTGGCCGACGATGTCGCGGAACTCATCGTGCGCGAGACGGGTGGCGAACCCGTGCATTTCGTCGGGCTCTCGATGGGCGGCATGACCGCGCAGGCGCTGGCACCGAAGCATCCGCAACTGCTCAGGAGTGTGGTGATCGCGAATTCGTCATCGCACTATCCCGACCAGGCGCCGTGGCGCACGCGCGTCGAGACCGTGCAGGCTCAGGGCGTCGCCGCGATCGCGCCCGGCGCGGTGGGGCGCTGGCTCACGCCTGAATACGCCTCGACACCGGAAGGCGCCGAAGCCGCCCGCAAGCTCACCGAAACACTCGTTGCCAACGATGCCGCTAGCTACATCGCGAGTTGCCATGCGGTAGCGGCGATCGATTTCCGCGAGAGCAATCGCTCCATCGCCGTGCCGACGCTGGTCATCGCCGGCAAGCGCGACGAAGCGACGCCGCCAGCCATGTCCGAAGCCATGGCGGCGGCGATTCCGGGTTCGCGCCTGGCAACCATCGACGCAGCGCACCTGACAGCGGTGGAGCGTCCGGTGGAATTCAGTCAGCTGCTGGTGGATTTCTGGCGCAGCCTCTGAAGCCCTAGCTGCCGCGATAGGTCGAGCAGCTCCACGGGGTGCACAGCATCGGCACGTGGTAGTGCTGCTGGGTATCGAAGATCGCGAATCGCACCGGCACCGTGTCGAGGAAAGGCGGATCGCTTTCGCCGCCGGGTTGCTTGCGGAAATAGTCGCCCACGTGGAACAGCAGCTCGTACTGTCCGACCTTTGCGGCATCGGGTGCGAGCACTGGCTGGTCGGTGCGGCCGTCGGCGTTGGTGGTGACGGTCTTCACCAGCTTCCAGCCGTCGCCGTCGCGCACCGAGAAATCGATGCGCATGCCCGCGCCGGGGCGCCCGGTGCCGCTGTTGAGTACATGGGTTGAAATGCCGGCCATGTCTTGTCTCCTTGATGCGTGTGATCTGCCGGCTTAGCTGCCGCGGTAATACGAGTAGCCCCAGGGGGTGAACAGGATCGCGAGGTGGATGCGTTCCGCCGGGTTGGTGATGCGGAAGCGCACCGGCACTTGCGAGAGGAAGTTCGGCTTCGGCAACTGCGTGCCGCGTGCGGCGAAGTAGTCCTCGAACATCAGCAGCAACTCGTAGCGGCCCGGCTGATAGGTCGCGTCGACCAGCAACGGCTCATCCGTGCGGCCGCCCTTGTTCGTCTCGAAGCGGCGCAAGACGCGCAGATCGTCGCCGTCGTATTTCGAGAGCTGCACTTTCATGCCCGCACCGGGCGAGCCGTTGTGCGTGTCGATCGCATGCATCGTGAGGCGCGGGCTCAGGTTGAGCTGCGATACCGGCGCGGTGGTGAGTGCGGCCGGTGCATTCTGTGCAACCGCGCTGCCGGCGGCGATGCTGCCGAGTGCGAGCCCCGCAGGCAGAAATGCGCGGCGGGTGAGGGTGGGCGAAGTCATGGTTGTCGCTCCAGCGTTCCGTTCAGTGGGCCAGGAGCCTGCCGAGGCGCAGGCGGGTGATGATCGAGATCTGCTCGATCGCGGCATCGAGCTCGGTGTCCGTATCGCGCTGGATGCGCGTGCGCAGTGCGTCGAAGATCTGCGATCGTGTGTTCTTGAGCACCGCGATGATGAAAGGGAAGCCGTGCTTCGCCGCGTACTCGGCGTTGAGTCGGCGCAGGGTCAGGAGCTCGTCGCGTGTCAGCGCATTGAGGCCGGCCTGCTCGGCGGTCGAGTGGTCCGTCATCGTGCCGGCCTGCGCTTCCTTGCCGGCGAGCTCGGGGTGCATGCGCAGGAAGTCGATCCGCACCTCGCGGGAGGTCGATCGCACCACGCCGATCATCGTGCGATGCAGGTGGTCGATGCTCGCGAAGGGCCGTTCGGCCCACGCTTCGGTCGCGACCCACGGCGAATGCTCGAACACCCCGCCCAGCGCGGCGACGAAGCGCACGCGGTCGAGCTGGTTGATGTCGGCCAGCGTGAGCGCCGCAGGAACTTCTGGAGTGGAAAGTACGGCGCTCATCACTTCACCGCCTTCTTCGTGAAGCGGGGGATGAAGGCAATGATCAGCACTGTCGCGAGGATTTCGATCCCCGCCACGATGAAAAGGCCCGGCGAAAGCAGTCCGGTCGACGTCTTGATTGCGCCGAGCATGGATGGTGCTCCGAAGCCAGCCAGGTTGGCGATCGAATTGATCAGCGCCACGCCGCCCGCGGCTGCCGCACCGGCGAGGAAGCGGCCGGGCATCTGCCAGAAGACGGGGATCGCGCTCATCGTGCCGACGATGGCGAGCGTCTGTGCCGCCAACGCGAGCATCGGGCTCTGCTTCATGAAGAGTGCTGTCAGCGCAAGGCCGGCTGCACCGAGCGCTGCCGCGAAGGCGCAATGCAGGCGGCTTTCCTGGTGACGGTCCGAATGCAGGCCGTTGTAGATCATGCCGACTGCGCCACAGAGGTACGAGAAGGCCATGATCCAGCCGACCGTCGCGGGATTGGTGAAGCCGACTTCCTTGACCACCGAGGGGCCGAAGAAAGTCAATGAGGAGTTGGCCGCGATGATGCAGAAGAAGATCAGGATCAACAGCCACATGCGGCTGTCCTTCAGCGAAGCAAGCAGGCTTTCTTCGCGATGGCCGAGCGCCTTGGCGTCGCGCGCCATGTCTTCATGCACGAGGCGGCGCTGTTCGGCGGTGAGCCACTTGGCCTGTTCGGGGCGGTCGGTCAGGTAGAACCAGGTCACGAGACCCGCGATCACCGAAGGCACGCCTTCGATCAGGAACACCCACTGCCAGCCCGACCAGCCGTTCACGCCGTGCATGTTGTTCATGATCGTGCCGGCCAGCGGGCCGCCGATCACGCCCGCGATGGCCGAGGCCGACATGAACATGCCGAAGGCCTTCGCGCGACGTTCGCTCGGGTACCAGTAGGTGAGGTACAGGATGATCCCGGGATAGAAGCCCGCTTCGAACACCCCCATCAGGAAGCGCAGGAAGTAGAACATCCCGGCCGTCTTCACGAACATCGTCGCGATGCAGACGATGCCCCAGCCGATCGTGATGCGCATGATGGTCTTCTTCGCGCCGATCTTCTGCAGCAGCAGGTTCGAGGGCACCTCGAAGAAGAAGTAACCGAGGAAGAAGATGCCGGCGCCGAGGCCGTAGATCGCTTCGCTCCAGCCGAGCTCGTCGAGCATCGTGAGCTTGACGAAGCCGACGTTGACGCGGTCGACCCAGGCCAGGACCCAGAGCACGAAGATGAACGGGATGATGCGCCACGTGATGCGGCTGTAGGCCGCATCGAGCGCGCTGGCCGTTGGCGCATTGGGCGCGACGGCTGTTTGAGGGACTTCCAGGGTGGCCATGCAACAAACTCCTTGGCGGTTCACGAGGGTGTCATCGAAAGGGTGGTTGGATTGGGCCAGCCGAGCCCCCGCGCTGTCGATACCGGCGCGGCATGTGAATCGCTATAGACTGCATCGGGCATAGTGATAGGACTAGGGTTAACACCAGAAAAACACCATGCAACGTGGCGCCGATCTGCTCGACGGACACCTGCTGCGCGTGCTCGCGACCTTGGTGGAGGAGCGCAGCGTCTCGCGCGCCGCGGCACGCCTGCGGCAGACACAGCCCGCGGTGAGCGGCTCCCTCAAACGGCTGCGCGAGATCTTCGGCGACGCACTGCTGGTGCGAGATGGCACGACCATGGTGCCCACCGCACGTGCTGCCGGCCTCGCGGTCCAGGCGCGGCGCGCGCTCGGCGAGATCGAGGCGCTGCTGGTCGAGCCGGAAACCTTCGTCGCCGCGAATGCGGAGCAGCGCTTTCGCATCGCGTCGCCCGACTACATCGCGCCGTCGTGGATCGCGCGGCTCGCGCAGCATGTGAGCCTCGAAGCCCCGCGTTGCCGCATCGAGCTGCGAGCACTCGGCCCCACCTTCGACTTCGAACGCGCGCTGGCCGACGACGAACTCGACCTCGTCATCGGCAACTGGCCTTCGCCGCCGGAGCATCTGCACATCTCGCTGCTGCTGGAGGACGAACTGGTCTGCGTGATGGCGAAAGATCATCCGCTGGCGCAGGAAGGCGCGACGCAGGTCGACGAGGCGGACTACCTCGCGGCCGGGCATGTCGTGCCGGTGCCCTACGCGATGGGCCAGCGCGGCGTCGTCGAAACCTACCTGGGCGAGCGCCGCCTGGCACGTGATGCGCGCATGCAGGTGCCTTACTTCGGGCTGGCGCCGTCGATCGCGGCGAGCACGGAGCTGATCTTCACCACGGCGCGCCACTTTGCCGAATACCACGCGGGGCTGCTGCCGCTCGCGGTGCTCCGGGCGCCGGAGGGCTTCCCGCGCATGCGCTTCTACCAGCTATGGCACGACAGGGTGCACCATTCAGCCGCGCACCGGTGGCTGCGCGCGCTGGTGGCGCAGCTCGGGCGCAAGCTGGCGGAGCCGCGATGACATGGCGCGCGTGGGGTGATCGGGCGCGCACGGGTTGAAAGTGACGCATCCGGCCCCATGATGCGGGTCATGCCTACCCGACTCCACATCGATTTCGTATCCGACGTGTCGTGCCCCTGGTGCGCCGTCGGCCTTGGCTCGCTCGAAGCCGCACTGAAGAATCTCGCGCCGGACATCACTGCCGAGCTTCGCTTCCAGCCTTTCGAGCTGAATCCGGCCATGCCATCCGAAGGCCAGGACGCCTTCGAGCACCTCAACGAGAAGTACGGCAGCACGCGCGAGCAGCAGGCGCAGGCCCGCGAAGCCATTCGCGCCCGCGGCGCTTCGGTCGGCTTCGAGTTCCGTCGCGAAGGTCGCTCGCGGGTCTACAACACCTTCGACGCGCACCGGCTGCTGCATTGGGCCGAGCGCGAGGATGTCGCCAAGCAGGTCGCGCTGAAGAAGGCGCTGCTCAAGGCCTGCCACACCGATGGCGAAAACCCCTCGGACCATGAGGTACTGGTGCGCCTTGCGACCGAATCGGGGCTCGATCCGCAGCGTGCCCGCGAGATCCTCGAGAGCAACGAATTCGCCGCCGAGACCCGCGCGCGTGAACGGCTCTACACCGAAGCGGGCATTCATTCGGTGCCGGCCATCATCATCGACAACAAGCACCTGATCTCGGGCGGTCAGCCGGTCGAGGTGTTCGAGCGCGCGCTGCGACAGATCGCCGGCGCTGCGCCACCGAGCGTGGCGGTGGCCTGAGCGGCGCCTGACCTTCGTGTAAAGACCGTCAACCGGCGCAGGCGCTGGCCGGTTGAGTGGGGCAGTCCCGGCGGTGCTCCGGGGCGAGGAAGACCCGATGAGAACCCCATGTCGCTCTGCGGTGCCCGGACTCCTGCTGGCTTCGTCGCTGCTGTTCGTCGCGTGCACCGCATCGGCCGCCCAGGGATCGCTCCCGAAGGTCGCCGCAACTGACGAAGCCACTCAGCTTCACTGGCTCGACCGGGTCACGTGGGGGGCCGACGCTTCCAGCGCACAGGACCTGAAGCGCCTCGGCCTGCCCGAATGGCTGCGCGGGCAGTTGCATCCGCGGCCCGCCGCGCTGCCGTCTGCGGCGCAGTCGCAGATCGACACGATGACCATTTCGCGGACGCCCGTGGAGACCATCGTCACGGAACTGCGTGCGCAGCGCCGCGCCATGAACGACGTGGCTGACGAGGAACAGAAGAAAGAGGCGAGGAAGACCCTCCAGCAGGACCTGACCCGCCTGACCCGCGAGGCGCAGCAGCGCTTCGTGCTGCGTGCGCTCTACTCGCCGAACCAGCTCGAAGAGCAGATGACGTGGTTCTGGATGAACCACTTCAACGTGAACGCACGCAAGGCCAACCTGCGCGCGCTGGTCGGCGACTATGAGCAGACTGCGATCCGTCCGCACGCGCTGGGCAAGTTCCGAGATTTACTCGGCGCCACGCTGCATCACCCCGCGATGCTGCTGTACCTCGACAACGCGCAGAACGCAGCCGAGCGGGTCAACGAGAACTACGCGCGCGAGCTGATGGAGCTTCACACCCTGGGCGTCGGCAGTGGCTATTCGCAGGCGGACGTGCAGGAGTTGGCCCGGGTGCTCACGGGCGTGGGAATCCGCGTGCGCGGGCCCGATGCGCCGCCGCCCCGCATGCAGCCGGACCTGCGAGGCGACTATGTAGAGCAGGGCCTGTTCGTCTTCAATCCGAACCGCCACGACTACGGTCCGAAGACCCTGCTGGGCCAAGCGATGACACAGCGCGGCCTCGCCGAGGTGGATGAGGCGCTCGACCGGCTGGCGCGCGCACCGGCGACCGCGCGGTTCATCTCGCGCAAGCTCGCGGTGTACTTCGTGGCGGACGATCCATCGCCCGCGCTGGTGGGTCGCATGGCCGACACCTTCCGCAAGTCCGACGGCGACATTGCCGCGACGCTGCAGACGATGTTCGAGTCGCGTGAGTTTGCCGCCTCGCTCGGTCGCAAGTTCCGGGACCCGGTGCACTACGTGATCGCCAGCGTCCGCCTCGCGGACGATGGCCGCATCGTCACCAACGTGAATCCGATGCTCCAGTGGATGAGCCGCATGGGCGAGCCGCTCTACGGTCATGAGACGCCCGATGGCTATCCGATGACGCAGGAAGCCTGGGCCAGCGGAGGGCAGATGACCACCCGCTTCGAGATCGCCCGCGCCATCGGGACGAACGGCGGCGTGCTGTACCGCCACGACGATGGCGTCGCGGGCGAGCGTCCGGCGCCGCCCGCGCTGCCCGATTCGCCTGTCGTGCGTGTGAGCCTGCCATCGATGAGCGCCGACACGCGCGAGGCGCTCGCGCAGGCGAAGTCTCCGCAGGACTGGAACACCTTCCTGCTCGCGTCGCCCGAGCGGATGCACCGTTGAAGGAGGCTCTCATGCAACGACGCGATGTACTCCGGCTCCTTGGCGCGACCGCCGCTTCCGGCGTGTCCGGCCACCTCGTCGCCGCGCAGGCCGCCGGGGGTTCGAAGCTGCTCGTCGTCTTCCTGCGCGGCGCGTATGACTGCGCGAATGTGCTCGTTCCCACGTCGAGCGACTTCTACTACGCCGCGCGGCCGAATATCGCGATCGCGCGCCCCGGTGCACCGGACGGCGCGCTCGCGCTCGACGGGTCGTGGGGCCTGCACCCCGTGCTTGCGCCGAGCGTGATGCCCCTGCTCCAGCAGCGGCAGGCCGCCTTCATCGCTTTCGCGGGCACGGACGATCTCACCCGCAGCCACTTCGAGACGCAGGACTCGATCGAACTCGGTCAGGCGCTCGACAAGCGGCGCGACTACCGGTCGGGCTTCCTCAACCGGCTTGCGACGGTGCTGGTCGCGGGGCCGCGCGTCGACGTGTCGCCGATCGCCTTCACGAACCAGCTGCCGATCATGCTGCGCGGCGATGCGAAGGCGGCCAACATGGCGCTCGCCGGCGTCGGGCGCCCCGGTATCGACGAGCGGCAGAGCCAGGTGATCCAGTCCATGTATCGCAGCACATCGCTTGCACAGCCGGTAGCGGAGGGCTTTCAGGTGCGTGACGACGTGATGCGGTCGATGCAGTCCGAGATGGACGCCGCGAGTCGCGATGCGATGAGCGCCAAGGGCTTCGAACTGGTCGCGCGCCGCATGGCTCGCCTCATGCGCGAGCGCTTCGATCTGGCCTTCGTCGACATCGGCGGTTGGGACACACACGTGGGGCAGGGCGGTGCGACCGGCTATCTCGCGAACCGGCTCGACGAACTGGGACGGGGGCTTTCAGGCTTTGCCGCGGAGATGGGTCCCGACAGCTGGCGCAATACCGTCGTGGTGGTCATCAGCGAATTCGGCCGCACCTTCCGGGAGAACGGCAATCGTGGCACCGACCATGGCCACGGCACGGTCTACTGGGTGCTCGGCGGTGGGCTTTCGGCGCAGGCCGGGGGGCGAGTGGTCGGGGAGCAGGTGGCGGTCACGCAGGAGAGCCTCTTCCAGAACCGCGACTACCCGGTGCTCAACGAATACCGGACGGTGTTCGGTGGCCTGTTCAAGCGCATGTACGGGCTTTCGCCCGCGCAGCTCGGCCGCGTGTTCGACGGCGTGGCGCCGAAGGACCTCGGAGTGATCTAGGCCGCGAGTTCGACCTCGCCCTCGATCTCTACAGGAATGTCGAATGGCAGTTCGGCCACGCCGATGGCGCTGCGTGCGTGCGCGCCGGCATCGGGGCCGTAGAGCTGCAGGATCAGGTCCGAGAAGCCATTGATGACCGCGGGCGTGCGGTTGAAGCCTGGCGCCACGTTCACCATGCCGAACACCCGCACCCAGGCGGTGATGCGGTCCAGGTCGCCGATGGCGCGCTGCAGGCTCGCGAGGATGCCCAGGGCGGTGAGCCGCGCGGCCTCGTAGCCCTGTTCCACCGTGAGCTCGCGGCCCACCTTGCCGCGCGGCTGCGGGATGCTGCCGTCACTTGCCTGCGGCCCGTGGCCCGAGATCAGCGCGCGCCGGCCGACGACGCGCACCCAGGGAAACGGCAGCACTACGCCGGGCGGCATGGCGAGTTGCGGCGGCAGCACGAGGCCGAGGGATTGGAGCTTGCTTTCGATGCGTGACATAGGCATTCAGGGCATGGCGGCCAATTCGGCTTCAAGGCGGTCGAGGTTCTGTTCGTTGGCCGGTTCGATGAAGGGGCGAACGCGTTCGCATTCCTCCGCCTCGTCGAAGACCTGGCGCCAGCCGATTCGCGTACCGGTGCCTTGACCATCGAGCGAAATCGTGAGCGTGAACCGGTGACCGGAGAGGTGCCGGATGACAACCCGCTCCGGCCCGACCTCGATGAACTCGCTCTCGTTCGGATAGTCCCTGCCGTCCGGCCCGTGCATCGTGAAGCGCCAGTCGCCGCCGGGCCGCACATCGATTTCGCGGAAGCTGTTGGTGAAGCCCGCAGGGCCCCACCAGCGGGCGAGGTGCGTCGGATCGGTGATTGCGCGCAGCACCTTCGACGGCGCATGGCCGACGAGGCGCGTCGTGAAAGCCTCCGGGCTGGGTGCGGGCGCTGCGTTGTTCATGGTTGCTTCTCTTTTGCGGGGGCTGCCGTGACTGCTGTGGCATCAGCCACCACGCGCGCGTAGCGCTGGAAGCTCCAGTAGGCACTGGCCCAGTCCATCAGCACCACGAAGCGATTGCGGAAGCCGATCAGGAAGTAGACGTGCGCGAACAGCCAGAACAGCCACGCCGACTTGCCCGAGAAGCGCAGATGGCCGAAGGGCGTTTCCAGGTCCACCACTGCCGAGTTGCGGCCGATGGTCGCCAGGTTGCCGTAGTCGCGGTAACGGAAGGGTTCGGTCGCGTGGCCCGCGATGCGGCGCAGGATGTTGGCGGCGGCGGCGCGGCCCATCTGCTTGGCGCCGGGTGACACGCCGGGAACCGGCTTGGGGTCGTGACCCGGCCTGTGGCTCGTGGCGGCCGCGAGATCGCCCACGACGCTGATGTTCGGATAGCCCGGCAGGCTGAGGTCAGGCAGCACCTTCACGCGGCCGGCGCGGTCGGTCTCGGCGCCGGTGACACCCGCCAGCATCTTTCCCAGCGGCGATGCGGCAACGCCGGCTGCCCACACCACGCAGTTGCACGGAATGTGGTGCGTGCCGACGCCGGCCCCGCCGTCGCTGAAGGGCGATTCGACCTGCAGACCGTGGGCTTCGACGTTGGTGACCCGCGCATTCAGCCGCACCTGCACGCCGAGCTTCTGCAACTGCTCCAGCGCGCGCTGGCTGAGCGATTCGGGCATGGCCTGAAGCACCCGCGGGCCGCCTTCGATCAGCAGCACTTCAGCGCTCGCAGGATCGATGCGCCGGAATTCGCCGGACAGCGTATGCCGCGCGATCTCCGCCAGCGTGCCCGCCATCTCGACACCGGTCGGGCCGCCGCCGATCACCGCGAAGGTCAGCAGCGCGCGGCGCCGGGCCGGATCGGTCTCGACCTCCGCCTGCTCGAAGCTCAGCAGCACCCGCCGGCGGATCTCGAAGGCATCCGCCAGCGTCTTGAGGCCGGGCGCGGCCTCTGCCCACTGGTCGTTGCCGAAATAGCTGTGCGTTGCACCGGCAGCGACGATCAGGTGGTCCCACGAGATCAGGGTGCCGTCGGCCAGTTGCACCTGCTGCGCCTTCGGGTCGATGGCCGAGACTTCGCCGAGCAGCGTGGTGATGTTGGAGCGACCCCGGAACAGCACCCGCACAGGCGCTGCAATGGCCGGCGCCGCGAGTCCGGCGGTCGCCACTTGGTAGAGAAGGGGCTGGAAGAGGTGGTGGTTGGTCTTGTCGATGACCGTGACATCGACATCGGCGCTCTGCAGCTTGCGCGCCGCTTCGAGGCCGCCGAAACCGCAGCCGACGATGACGATATGCGGGCGGCCGGAAGAGGTGGGCGTGCTCATTCGCCGGATGATACGCAGGGTCATGGCAGCCTCCAGCGACTTGTGACACAGTGCCACGTTCCGCCGCGCCGGCGTTCCGGTCGCCCTGTCCGTCAACGGGCGGGGCCTTGTCCTACGGCGTCCCGTTGTGTGCATGGGCTAAAAAACCACCAACCAATACTGGAGTCCCCATGAACCTGATCCGGCCGGCCGCGCCCGCGGCGGAGGAACTGCGCGAGCGTTTCCGGGCGGTGCGCGCCCACTCCCTCGAGCTGGCAGCGCCCCTTTCGGCCGAAGACCAGTGCATCCAGTCCATGCCCGATGCCAGCCCCACCAAGTGGCACCTGGCGCACACCACGTGGTTCTTCGAGACGGTGTTGCTCCAGTCGCACGCCAGTGGTTACCGGTTGTTCGACGAGCGGTTTCCGTATCTCTTCAATTCCTACTACGAGGCGCTGGGTCCGCGTCATCCGAGGCCGCAGCGCGGACTGCTCACGCGGCCTTCACTCGACGAAGTGCTCGCCTATCGCCAGCATGTGGACGAAGCGGTGCTCGCATTGCTCGGCGACGTGGGCGAAGGCGACTGGCCGGCGATCGAACCGATCGTCACGCTGGGCTTGAATCATGAGCAGCAGCACCAGGAGCTGATCCTCACCGACATCCTGCATGCGCTGTCTTGTAATCCGGTGTTGCCGGCGTATCGGCCGGCGTCGGGGCCGGCGCTGCGTCTTGCATCGGTCGCGCCGCCGATGCAATGGATCGAGCGTCACGGCGGCGTCATGGAAGCGGGCCACGCTGGCCCCGGCTTTGCCTTCGATAACGAAACCCCGCGCCATGCGACCTTGCTGCATCCCCACGCGATTGCGGATCGCCTCGTGAACTGCGGCGAATACGCGCAGTTCATCGCCGACGGCGGCTACCAGCGTCCGGACCTGTGGCTGTCCGACGGCTGGGCCACAGTGCAGGCGCAGGGCTGGCGATGCCCGGCGTACTGGCTCGCGCCCGACGATCCACGGCTCGCGCACCACGGTGCGGCAGGCGGCTGGCAAGTGTTCGGCCTGCATGGCGTGCGGCCCATGGAGCCCGAAGCACCTGTTGCGCAACTGAGCTTCTACGAAGCCGCGGCCTATGCGGAATGGGCCGGCGCGCGCCTGCCCACCGAATTCGAATGGGAAGCAGCGCACGACGCATCCGGCATCTCCCAGATGCACGGCCATGTGTGGCAATGGACGCGCTCCTCCTACGACCCGTACCCAGGCTTCCGTCCGCTGGCGGGCGTCGCGGCCGAATACAACGGCAAGTTCATGGTTGGCCAGATCGTGCTGCGCGGCAGCAGCGTCGCGACGCCTGAAGGGCATGCGCGGGCGAGCTACCGCAACTTCTTCCCGCCGGCGGCACGCTGGCAGTTCTCGGGGCTGCGGCTCGCGAAGGATCTCTGATGCGCACACATGCATTCAACGTCCACGCCTTTCGTGCGGCGCAGCGCGCGGCGCCACTGTCCGACTTCGCACGCGAGCTGCATGCGGGGCTGAGCCAGCCACAGCGCAGCATCTCGCCGAAGTTCTTCTACGACGCCGCGGGCTCGGCGCTGTTCGACCGCATCTGCGAGCTGCCCGAGTACTACCCCACGCGCACCGAGGTGCGCATCCTCACCGAATGCGCGCCCGAGATCGCTGCTCAGATCGGGCCCGACGCGGAGATCGTCGAATTCGGCGCGGGCTCGCTCACCAAGGTGCGACTGCTCCTCGATGCGCTCGAATCGCCCCGCCGCTATGTGCCCATCGACATTTCCGGCGAACACCTCGAAGCGGCTGCCGCCCGCCTTCGCACCGACTACCCGCGGCTCTCGGTGCAGCCGATGGTGGCTGACTACACCATGCCGCTGGTGCTGCCTTCGCGAGAGAAGGGCGCGGGGCAGCGCGTCGGCTTCTTCCCGGGTTCGACGCTGGGCAACTTCAGTCCCGAAGAGGCGCTGGCCTTTCTCCAGCTCGCGTGCCGGCTGCTGCGCGGCGGCGGGCTGTTGCTGGGGGTCGATCTCGTCAAGGATCCGGCCTTGCTGCACGCCGCGTACAACGACGCCCAGGGGGTGACGGCGGCCTTCAATCTCAATCTGCTGAAGCGCGCCAATCGCGAGCTCGGCACCGACTTCGAGCCGGGCGGCTTCACGCACGCGGCGTTCTACAACGCGCCGCTGCAGCGCATCGAGATGCACCTCGTGAGCCGTCGCGCGCAGCACGTCACGCTTGACGGGCAGCGCTTCGGTTTCGAGGAAGGCGAGACGATCCACACCGAGAACTCGTTCAAGTTCACCGTCGACAGCTTGCGTGCGCTGGCGATCGAGGCAGGCTTCCGGCCCGCCGCGGTGTGGACCGATCCGGATCGGCTCTTCAGCGTGCACTGGCTTCAGGCGAGGGATTGACGCAGGCCCTTGCGCTGGCGCCCGAGGCGCGCGAGCATGCGTGCCCGATCCCGTCAGGAGAGCGCCATGCGTCTTTCGGTCCATCGGCTCGCAGGCTTCTTCTTCGCGCTTTTCTGCCTGTGCCTTCCGGCGGTGGCAGTGGCGCAGCAATCGACCTCTGCGTCGTTCAGCCAGGAGCAGATCGACCAGATGATGGCGCCGATCGCGCTCTATCCCGATTCGTTGCTCTCGCAGGTGCTGATGGCGTCGACCTATCCGGCCGACGTGGCGGACGCAGCGAAATGGTCCAGGTCACACGCTGACCAGAGCGGCGACGCCGCGGTCAGGGCGGTGCAGAGCATGCCGTGGGACCCGAGCGTGCAGTCGCTCGTCGCTTTCCCGCAGGTGATCCAGATGATGGGCGAGCAGCCGGACTGGGTGCAGAACCTCGGCGATGCCTTCCTCGCGTCGTCGAAGGACGTGCTCGATTCCGCCCAGCGCCTGCGCGGCAAGGCGCAGGTACAGGGCAGTCTCAAGAGCAACGAGCAGCAGCATGTGATCGTCGAGCAGGAGCCGCAGACGCAGCAGAGCGTGATCCGCATCGAGCCGACGAATCCCGAGGTGGTCTACGTGCCGACCTACGATCCGTCGGTGGTGTACGGCACCTGGCCCTATCCGGCGTACCCGCCTTACTACTACCCGCCGGTGGGGTATGGCGCGTGGTATCCGGGCTGGTACCCGGGCGCGGCGCTCGCGACCGGCATTGCGTTTGGCGTCGGCGTGGCGGCGGTGGGTGCGCTCTGGGGCAATTGCAACTGGGGCGGCGGCAACGTGAACATCAACACCAACCGCTACAACAGCATCAACACCAACCGGCAGATCGGAGCGAACCAGAGCAACTGGCAGCACAACGCGGCCAACCGCCGCGGCACGCCGTACCGCGACCAGCGCAGCCAGCAGCAGTTCGGCCGCAATGTGCCGGGTGCCGAGAACCGCGCCGATTTCCGCGGCCGCGACAACGCGGCGCGCAACGCGGAACGTCAGCGCGCGCAATCCGCGCTCCAGCAGCGCGGCATGGACCCGGCGCAGGGACGGCAGAACCTGCGCAATGATCCGGCGACGCGCGAGCGTGCCCAGCAGGCGGCGGGCAATTTCGATCGTGGCGGTCGCGCTGGCGATCAGGCCGGCCTGCGTGCGGGCGACAGGGCCGCGGGCCAGACACGGGCGGGCGATCGCGGCTCGCAGTTCGCGGGTGGGGATCGGGGCGGGCAGTTCGGTGGAGGCACCCGAAGCCAGGGGCTGCAGCAGGTGCAGAACCGGCCGTCCACCGACAACGCATTCAGGGGTGCAGGCGGCGGCACGGCGCAGACGCGGCAGCAGGTCGATCGCGGCGCGTCGAGCCGGCAATCGATGTCCAACTACGGCGGCGGACGCGGCGGCGGCCAGGCGAACGTCAGTCGGCCGCAGCCAACCGGCGCAAGTCGCTCGGGCGGATTCAGTGGCGGCCATTCCAGTGGCTTCAGCGGCGGCGGCAGGGGCGGTGGCGGCTTCTCGGGTGGCGGGCGCGGCGGCGGAGGTGGAGGCGGCGGACGCGGCGGCGGGGGACGCCGTTGATCCGGGGCGCGTGCACCGCATCCTCCGAAAGTGCGATGTTCACCAACGAAACGCTTGTCAATAATCGCAAGGGCCGGAAACCATCCAACGCCGGGTGGGATCCGAGACGACAGACAGGCCGCCGACCGGGCATGTGACCGGAGGCGAGCCGATGCAAGCCGAACTTCCGCTGCGCCGCAGCAGGCGCTCCGGATGTCGAGCAAACGGATGGAGGCACCATGAACGCTTCGACCAAGCGCGTCTCATCGAGCGCGCCCGCATCGCAGTCCTCGGCGATTCGCGCGAGCGGCGCGCATCATGCGTCGCCTTGATGCGCTCGAGCTTCGCGACGAGAAGTCGCAGGCGACGGGCCACCTGACGCGGGGCGCGACCCTGACGGGCTACGACGCGCTGGCCCGTTCGGTCGGCCTCGATCCTGTTCGCATGATGAAGGCGGCTGGCCTGCCGCCCGCGATGCTCTCCGACAAAGACACGCTGATCAGCGTCGATTCGGTGGCCACGCTGCTGGAGGAGTCGGCGCGCGAATCGGGCCAGGAGGCCTTCGGGCTGCTGCTTGCGGAGACGCGCCGGATCAGCAACCTCGGCGTTCTCGCCGCGGTGCTGCGCGAGGAGCCGACGTTGCGCGCCGCGCTCGAATCGCTGGCCCGCTACATGTGCGTGCAGAACGGTGGCCTTCGCCTGTGGATGGACGACATGGGCCAGTTCACGATGGTCTTCCTGCAGCTCAGGTTGCAGAAGCACGGCACGTCGCGCCAGGGGATCGAGATGGCAGCCGGCATTACCTTGGGCACGCTGCGTGCATTGACGCACGACGACTTCGATCCGGTCAGCATCTGCTTCGGCCATGGGCGGCCGCGCAGCCTGGACGTCCACAAGCGGGTGCTGGGTGCGCATGTCGACTTCCTGCATCCCTTCAACGCCATCGTCTGCCGCAGCCGCGATCTCGACAGGCCGATCCCTCAGGCCGATCCCGAGCTAGGCCATGCGCTCAAGCGATGGCTGGACCGGCAGCTCACCGAATCGAAGGACGAACCGCTCGATCGTGTCCGGCAGGTTGCCCGCGTGCTCATTCCCAGCGGAACCTGCTCGGTCGAGCGCATCGCGAAGCACCTGGGCACGCACCGGCGCACGCTGAATCGCCAGCTGTCGGTCACCGGAGACAGCGTGTCGACGGTGATCGAAAGCGTTCGCGCCGAACTCGCGCAGTCCTACCTCACCGGCGGCGTGCGCACTTGCTACGAGGTCGCGCAACTGCTCGGGTTTGCCTCGGGCGCCGAGTTCTCGCGCTGGTTCCGCGGGCATTTCGGCATGACGGCTTCGGAGTGGATGGCGGTGCGCGGCCTCGGCCGTGCCCATGACGCGGTGCACAACGACTGATGTTGCTGCCGTCGCGGCCGGAGCGCGAAGCACTTGGTGTGCAAAACAGGCCGCTCTGTCCCAATGCGCCAACAAATTGTCCTGCCGTGCTAATGACTGTTGAGTAGCGATTCCTATCATCGCAAGCCGACGAACACTGGTCGACTGCGAACTGTCAACTCCACATTGAAGGGGGTGTCATGAGGAAATCGCTCTGGACTCTGGCGGTCGTCGGTAGCGTGCAGGCCTTGCCCATGGCCCACGCAGCCGACCCGCAGGTCGATGAACTGAAGGCCCAGCTTCAGCAAGCCCTGAAGACGATCGAGGACATGCAGCGGCGTGTCGAAACGCTGGAGCGGCAGCAGAAGGCCCAGCCTGCGCAAGCGGCGCAGCCCGCGGCCGCAGCAGCGGCACCGGCGGGTGCACCGGTCGGCGCCGTGGTGGTCGCGCCGCGCTCGCTGCCCGACGAGAACGCGCCGGACGCGGACAAGGCGCGCGTCGAGTTCTACGGGCAGGTGATGCTCGACGCGATCTATGACGCCAAGCGCATGAACCCGCAGTGGAGTGCGACGCTCAGGCCTTCGCAGATCCCGGTCAACTGCCCGGGCGATCCGGGCTGCGGCAAGGACGGTGCGACCACCTTCAGCGTGAGGCAGTCGAGCCTCGGCTTCAAGAGCTTCATCCCGACCACCTACGGCCAGATCAAGACCGACGTGAGCTTCGACCTCTTCGGCACAGACGGTGGCACCCACGTCCACTGGCTGAACGTGTGGGGCGAACTCGGCGCGATCGGCGTCGGGCAGTACTACTCGAACTTCATGGACATCGACGTGTTCCCGAACACGATCGACTACTGGGGACCGAGCGGCATGATGTTCCTGCGCAATCCGCAGTTGCGCTACACCCCGCTGGATCGCGATGGCATGAAGGTCGCGCTGTCGCTCGAGGCGCCGAACTCGGCGCTCGACACCGGCAAGCTCACGGAAGTCGACCCGGCCTTCGGTGTCGGCGTGCAGCCCTGGAACCGCACGCCGGATGCGATCGCGTCGTTCCGGCTCGATCGCGACTGGGGCCATGTGCGCGCGGCCGGCATGGTGCGGCAGGTGGGCTACCAGTTCGTGAACACGCCGGGCGGTAACCCCTCGGGCCATCAGACCGGCTACGGGCTGAACCTCTCGGGCGCCTTCAAGTTCCTCGGTGGCAAGGATTCGCTGACCTGGCAGGCGGCCTACGGCAAGGCCATCGCGAGCTATGCGAACGACGGCGGCGTGGACCTTGCACCGAATGCCTTCCTGCGCGCCGAGACCGTGCCGTCGACCGCCTGGCTGCTCTATTACAACCACGCGTGGAACGCGCAGTGGACCAGCGCGATCGGCTACAGCGAGCATCGGCAGAGCAACACCGACGGCCAGCTCGGCAGCGCCTTCCGCAAGGGCAGCTACGCATCGGCCAACCTGCTCTACAACCTGCAGAAGAACATCACGACCGGCCTCGAATACATCTGGGGCCGACGAGAGAACAAGGACGGCGGATCGGAACCGGACTCGCGCCTGCAGTTCTCGACCAAGGTCACCTTCTAGCGGCAGGAACACAGGGAGCCGAAGACCATGCAGTTCCAGTCCAGCTTCCCGATCCTCATCGCGCATCGGGACGTCGGTGCGCCCTCGGTCGCCGGCGTGCGCATCCGTCAGATCCAGGACGAGCTCGAGCGTCATGGCTGGAAGACGATCGCGGTCGCGCACCAGTCGGATGCCGGCATCGTCGCCGGTGCGCACAGGGGACTGTCCGCGATCGTTCTTAGTGCGGAGCCGGCGCGCGGCGATGCGGACCTGCTCAAGCGCCTGATCGACGAGATGCACAAGGTGCACGAACGCGCGCCGCTGTTGCCGATCATCGCGCTCGGCGAATCGGCCGCACTGGAGAAGGGCAGTGCGGCCGTGGTCGAGGCGCTGCGCCATCTGCACAGCATCATCTATCTCTACGAGGACACGGTGCCTTTCCTTGCGCGGCAGATCATGCGCGCCGCAACGGAGTACCTGGAGAACCTGCTGCCCCCATTCTTCAAGGCGCTGGTGACCCACGCGGAACGCTCGGCCTATTCATGGCACACGCCGGGACATGCGGGCGGCATCGGCTTCACCAAGTCGCCAGTGGGCTTCGCGCTGCACGAATTCTTCGGCGAGAACACGCTGCGCTCCGATCTCTCGGTCTCGGTGCCCGAACTCGGCTCGCTGCTCGATCACACGGGGCCGGTCAATGAGGCCGAGGCCTATGCCGCCAGCGTGTTCGGCGCGGACCACACCTACTTCGTCACCAACGGGACGTCGACCGCCAACAAGATCGTCTGGCATTCGATGGCGGGGCGCGGTGACCTCGTGGCTGTGGACCGCAACTGCCACAAGTCGCTGCTGCACTCGCTGATCATGACCGGCGCGACGCCGGTCTACTTCACGCCTTCGCGCAACGACTACGGGATCATCGGCCCGATCAGCCTCGACCAGTTCACGCCCGAGGCCATGCGCAAGCGCATCGCGGCGAGCCCGATCGCACGCGGGCACAAAGGGCAGGTGCGCATCGCGGTGGTCACCAATTCCACCTATGACGGCCTTTGCTACAACGCCGAGATGATCAAGGCGAAGGTCACCGACCAGGTCGACGCCTTGCATTTCGACGAGGCATGGTATGCCTACGCGGCCTTCCACGAGTTCTATTCGGGCCGCCATGCGATGGGCGTGCCGCGCGGCCATCCGCGTGCGGACCACACGCTGGTCTTCGCGACGCAGTCCACGCACAAGCTGCTCGCCGCGTTCTCGCAGGCGTCGATGATCCACATCCAGGAGTCCGACAAGCGCAAGATCGACACGACGCGCTTCAACGACGCCTTGATGATGCACGGGTCGACCTCGCCTCACTACGGAATCATCGCGTCGCTCGATGTCAGCGCCGCGATGATGGAAGGAGCGGCCGGCCGCTCCATCGTGCAGGAGACGCACGACGAAGCGATGAACTTCCGCCATGCACTTTCTTCGGTGGGCGAGGGATTGGGCAAGCGCGACTGGTGGTTCCAGGTCTGGCAGCCCGAAAAGCTCGACCTGAAGAAGCCGCCGAAGACTGCCGACTGGGTGCTCGCGCCGAATGCCGAATGGCACGGCTTCGGCAAGGTGGCGAGCGACTACGTGATGCTCGACCCGATCAAGGTCACGCTGCTCACGCCTGGGTTGGGTGCGGGTGGAAAGCTGGGCAAGAGCGGCATTCCGGCATCGATCGTGACCAAGTACCTTTGGGAGCGCGGCCTCGTGGTCGAGAAGACCGGCCTCTACAGCTTCCTGATCCTGTTTTCGCTCGGCATCACGCGCGGCAAATGGACCACGATGGTCGATGCGCTGGTGGACTTCAAGACCGACTACGACAACAACGCACCACTGTCGCGCGTGCTGCCCAGCGTGCACGCGGCGGGTGGCGCTACCTACAAGGGCATGGGCCTGCGCGAGCTCTGCGAGGCGCTGCACGGCTGCTATCGCGACAACGACACCGCGCGTGCAATGAACGCGATGTACACCGAGCTGCCGGAGCCCGCGATGATCCCCGCCGAGGCGTACGACCGGCTGGTGCATGGGCGCGTGGAGCCGGTGCCGATCGAGGCGCTCAAGGGCCGCATCGCGGCGGTGATGCTGGTGCCATATCCGCCGGGCATTCCGCTCATCATGCCCGGCGAGCGATTCAGCACCGATTCGATCGTCGAGTACCTGAAGTTTGCGCGCGATGCGGACGACCGGTTCCCGGGCTTCGAAGCGGACATCCACGGGCTCCGGTTCGAGATCGACCGCAATGGAGGGAGGCACTGGCTGGTCGATTGCGTGAAGGAGGGGTGACTTCATGAACCGCTACGCCAACTATTCGCTGCAACCGCAGGCGATTCCGATCCCCCTGCACAAGTACCTGAAGGTCGTCGCCATCGTCGACCCCGACAACCTGCAGACAAGGGACTTGCTGGCCCGCATCGCCGCGACCGGCCTCGAACTCGAGGTGTCGGGCGTCTACCAGCGCGACCTCGCCGAAGACGCGAGCGTCGGCGCCTACATCCTCTGGGTCGACGGCGACATGCTGGAGAAGGCGCGCACGCTGATGCGTGAGTTGCGCGGCGTGGGCTTCCGCACGCCGGTGTGGATCCTCGCGGATTCGCGGCGCATCTCCGACGTGCCCGTGGTGGCGGGTCTCGGTGAAGTCGAAGGCTATGTCTATCTCGGCCAGCAGTCGCCCGAGTTCTACGCCAAGCAGATCGGCGCGAGCCTGGTGAAGTACGGCATGTCGCTGTTGCCGCCGTTCTTCGGCAAGCTGATGGCTTACGACGGCAAGGCGACCATCGCCTTCGACTGCCCAGGGCATCAAGGCGGGCAGTTCTATCGCAAGTCGCCCGCCGGGCAGCTCTTCTTCAAGCACTTCGGCGAAAGCATCTTTCGCAACGACCTGTGCAACGCGGATGTCGAACTCGGCGACCTGCTGATCCATGAAGGCGCGGCCGACGAGGCCCAGCGACATGCAGCACAGGTGTTCGGCGCGGACCGGACCTACTTCGTGCTCAACGGCACGAGCACATCGAACAAGATCGTCGCGAATGCGCTGCTTCGCCGCGGCGATCTCGTGCTGTTCGATCGCAACAACCACAAGTCGGTGCATCAGGGCGCGTTGGTGCAGGCGGGCGCCGTGCCGGTGTTCCTGCCGACCGCGCGCAACTCCTTCGGGATGATCGGTGCCGTCGATTGGGACGCATGGGACGAGGCTTCGCTGCGCGAGCGCATTCGCCTGCATCCGCTGGTCGAAGACAAGGCGCGCGCCGATCAGCCGCGCCCGTTCCGCCTGGCCTGCATCCAGCTCGCGACCTACGACGGAACGGTCTACAACGTGCGCAAGGTGCTGGAGCGCATAGGCCACCTGTGCGACTACGTGCTGTGGGACGAGGCATGGATCGGCTACAACGCCTTCCACCCCCTGTTCAACGACCACAGCCCGATGCGGCTGGGCGAGCTGGATGCGAATGCGCCCGGGCTGTTCTCGACGCAATCGGTGCACAAGCAGGGCGCGGGCTTCTCGCAGGCCAGCCAGATCCACAAACGCGACGATCACCTCATCGGGCAGCAGCGCTACGTCAATCATCAGCGCTTCAATGAGTCGTTCCTGATGAATGCCTCGACATCGCCGTTCTATCCGCTGTTCGCGTCGCTCGACGTCAACGCAAAGGTGCACGAAGGCAAGGCCGGCGAGATGCTGTGGGACCGCTGCATCGAACTCGGCATCGAGACCCGCAAGAAGCTGCGCGAGTTCGGCCGGCACTTTTCGCAGACCGGGCGCAATGCGCAAGAGCAGTGGTTCTTCGATCCTTTCGTGCCGGACCGCGTGACCATCAAGGGCTCGCCTTTCATTGGCGATGTGAGCGACGTGCCGTGGGAGAGCCTTGCCACCGACGTCATCAAGCGCGAGCAGCAGTGCTGGAATTTCGACCCGGCATCACGCTGGCACGGCTATTCCGGCTATGTGAACGGCTACGCCATGGTCGACCCGAACAAGCTGATGCTGCTGACGCCGGGCATCGATCGGGCGACTGGCGAATACCTCGACTTCGGCGTGCCTGCAACCGTCGTGGCGAACTACCTGCGCGAGCAGCGCATCGTGCCGGAGAAGTGCGACCTCAACAGCATCCTCTTCCTGATGACGCCGGCGGAGGATGAAAGCAAGCTCAACAGCCTGATCGCCAAGCTGGTGAAATTCAAGAACCTGTGGGACGAGGACGCGATGCTGCAGGACGTGCTGCCGTCACTCCACGCCGCGAATGCCGAGCGCTACGCGGGCTACACGCTGCGCCAGGTCTGCAACGAGATGCATGCGTTCTACCGCGACGCGAACATCAAGGGCCTGCAGGGCCGGTGCTTCCGCGCCGACAGCTTTCCCGAGCTTGCGATGCTGCCGCAGGACGCCTACCGCGCGCTGGTCGGCAACGAGGTGGACTACGTGCCACTCGCCGAAGCGCAAGGGCGCATTTCCGCAACCCTGGCGCTGATCTATCCGCCGGGCATCGGCATCGTGGCGCCGGGCGAGCGCTGGGACGAACGCGCGAAGCCGATGCGCGACTACTTCTGCGCGTTCGAGGAGTCGTTCAGCCGATTCCCGGGCTTCAACTACGAAGTGCAGGGTGTGTACCAGGAGCGAGGAACCGACGGGCGCATCCGCTTCCACACCTACGTGGTGCGCGAGTAGCGCAGCACGGAGGTGGAGCGGACCCCGCGGATAGCAAACCAAGGAGACGACGATGGCCGTTCAGGAAAAGAAGATGGGCGTAATGCAGTTGACCTTCATCGTGACGGTCAACATGATGGGTTCCGGGATCATCATGCTGCCCGCCAACATGGCGCAGGTCGGCGCGATTTCGCTGCTCTCGTGGATCGTGACGGCGCTCGGCTCGCTCGCGATTGCCTATAGCTTCGCGCAGGCGGGGGTGTTCAACCAGCGCTCGGGCGGCATGGCGGCGTATGCCGAGGACGCTTACGGGAAAGACGGCTACTTCAACGTCTTCTTTCTCTACTTCCTCTCGCTCGCGATTGCGAACGTGGCGGTGGCGAGTTCCGCGCTGGGCTACCTTGCGGCGTTCTTTCCGGTCCTGACGTCTTCGGCGATCTCGACCTGCATCGGTGTCGTCGCGCTGCTTTGGATCACCACGGTCGCGAACTTCGGCGGGCCCAAGCTCACCGGCCGCATCGGGTCCATCACGGTGTGGGGCGTGATCCTGCCGGTGGGTTTCATCTCGATCGCGGGGTGGTTCTGGTTCAGCAGCCAGACCTTCTCGGCGGCGTGGAATCCGAAGGGCCTGAGCATCGGAGAGGGCATGGGTTCCAGCATCTCCCTGACCCTGTGGGCCTTTCTCGGCATGGAGTCTGCCTCGCAGAACGCCTCGGCGGTGGAGAACCCCAAGCGTGATGTGCCGCTTGCCTGCATGTTCGGAACGCTGGGCGCGGCGGTGATCTACATCCTCTCGACCACGGTGATCCAGGGCATCGTGCCGAATGCCGATCTGGCCAAGTCGACCGGCCCGTTCGGCCTCGCGTACACGCAGATGTTCAGCCCGGCGGTCGGTCAGACCGTCATGGCGCTGGCGGCGATGGCTTGCGTCGGCTCGCTGCTGGGTTGGCAGTTCACGCTCGCGCAGACCGCCAAGGATGCGGCCGACACCCAGATGTTCCCGGCGATCTTCGGCAAGGCGAGCGCGGCGGGTGCGCCGATCGCAGGCATGGTGATCATGGGTGTGGTGCAGTCGGTGATGGCGCTGTCGACGATCTCGCCAGACCTCAGCAAGCAGTTCGCCGCACTCGTGAATCTCGCGGTGGTGACGAACGTGGTGCCTTACATCATCTCGCTCTCGGCGCTGTTCGTGATCATGCGCAATGCAGGCGTCGAGCCTGGAATCTACAGGCGCAACGCGATCATTGCCGTGATCGCAATGCTGTATTCGGTGTACGCGCTCTATGCCTCGGGCAAGGACGCCGTGCTCGGCGGCATGCTGGTGATGGCGATCGGTTTCATCATCTACGGCTTCATCGCGCCGCGCTTTGCCGCCAGGATCGCAAGCGCTCGCGCTGCATAAGGGGAGGGAAGACCATGCGATACCTCAAACCCCGGAATATCTTCCACGTGGTCATCGGCGCGGTACTGCTCAATGCCGGCGCCGCGTTGGCTGCGGGCACGCTCGACAAGCTGCGCGAATCGGGCAAGTTCGTCGTCGGCTATGTCTCCGACGGCTCGTCGCTCACGCAGAAGGACGAGACAGGCAAGGTCACCGGCTACGCGATCGCGCTGTGCACGAAGGTCGGCGATGCGGCGAAGCAGGAACTGAAACTGCCGGCGCTCAACATCGAACTCGTTCAGGTCTCGATGGAGGACCGCTTCCGCGCAGTGGCGGACGGCAAGATCGACATGTTGTGCGGCGCGGTCCCCACGCTGGAGCGCCGCGCGCAGGTCAGCTTCTCGATCCCGGTGGGGTTCGTCGGGGTCAACGCGGTCATCCGCTCGGATGCGCCGGTGCGCCTGGTCCAGGTGCTGACCGGGCAGGAGCCGCCCCAGGCAGTGATCTGGCGCGGGACCAGTGCGCCGGAGCGGCGCTCGCTCGCGGTGGTCAAGGGAACCGTGGTCGAAAGGGCGCTCGTCGACCGCCTTGCGCAGCGTCGCATTGCAATCGACGTCGTCTCCGTTGCGGACACGTCCGAAGGTGTGCAGGCTGTGGTCGATCGGCGAGTCGACGCCTTCTTCGACGGACGTCCGCTGTTGCTTGATGCGGTTGGGCGCAACGCGTCAAAGTCGAACCTCGTGGTTCTCGATCGCCTCTTCCGTCGTGAACTGATGGCGTTTGCAGTGCGTCGCAACGACGACGAGTTCCGCCTCGTGGTGGACCGGGCTTTGAGCCGCATCTATCGCTCCCCCGATCTACCCACCATCTACCGAACCTATTTGAAGGAGCCGGATCGCGAGACGCTCGAATTCTTCGAGCTCATGGCCTTGCCCGAATAGCCCATACAAGGAGACTCATCATGCAAAAGCTCGGAGTACACAGCGAAGTCGGCAAGCTCAGGACCGTCATGGTCTGTCGGCCCGGACTCGCCCACCAGCGCCTGACACCTGGGAACGCGCAGGAACTGCTGTTCGACGACGTCCTGTGGGTGCAGGAAGCGCAGAAGGACCACTACGACTTCGTGCTCAAGATGCGCGAGCGCGGCGTGGAGGTCATCGACCTGCACGACATGCTGGCCGAGGCGCTGAAGGACTCCGAGGGCCGCGCATGGGTGCTCGACAGGCGTATCACTCTCAACGACGTGGGGCTCGGCGTATCGCAACTGCGCGCGTGGCTCGACGAGATGCCGGCCGAAAAGCTTGCGGAGCACCTGATCGGCGGCATAGCGGTGCTCGATGTGCCCAAGAGCGAATGGTCGACGCTGCTCGAAGAGGCCATGGGCGGCACCGACTTTCTGCTGCCGCCGATCCCGAACACCCTGTTCCAGCGCGACCCGTCGTGCTGGATCTACAACGGCGTGACTTGCAACCCGATGTACTGGCCCGCGCGCAAACCCGAGACGCTGCTTCAACGCGCTGTCTACAAGTTCAATCCGCGGTTCAAGGGTGCGGATTTCAAGATCTGGTGGGGCGATTCCGACGAGCCATACGGCGCATCGACCATGGAAGGCGGCGATGTGATGCCGATCGGAAAAGGCGTGGTGCTGATCGGCATGGGTGAACGCACGACGCGACAGGCGGTGTTCCAGGTCGCGCAGCAACTGTTCGCGAACAAGGCTGCCGAGCGCGTGATCGGCTGCCTGATGCCCAAGAGTCGCGCGGCGATGCACCTGGATACGGTGTTCAGTTTCTGCGACCGCGAAGTCGTCACCGCATTCCGCGAGGTGTCCGACCAGGTGCGCTGCTACAGCGTGCGGCCAGGGGAGGGCGACACGCTCGACATCCGCGCGGACAAAGGCCACATGTTCGATGTCGTCAAGGAGGCCCTGGGCATCCCGAAGATGCGCGTGGTCGACACCGGCGGCAACGCCTGGCAGGCCCAGCGCGAGCAATGGGACGACGGCAACAACGTCGTCGCGCTCGAACCCGGCGTGGTCGTGGCCTATGACCGCAACACGCACACCAACACGTTGCTGCGCAAGGCGGGGATCGAAGTCATCACCGTGCGTGGCGCGGAACTCGGCCGCGGACGAGGAGGTGGTCATTGCATGACCTGCCCGATCTCCCGTGACCCGGCGTATTGATCTTTCAGGAGACTCAAATGAGCTTCAATCTGCGCAACCGCTCCCTGCTGACCGTGCAGGACTACACCCAGCGCGAGTTCCGCTACCTGCTCGACCTGGCGCGCGACCTCAAGCGTGCCAAGTACGCGCGCACCGAGCAGCGCCATCTGCTGGGCAAACAGATCTGCCTGATCTTCGAGAAGACTTCCACGCGCACGCGCTGCTCGTTCGAAGTGGCCTGCCACGATCAGGGCGCGCATGTGACCTACCTGGACCCGGCGGGCTCGCAGATCGGCCACAAGGAGTCATTCAAGGACACTGCGCGCGTACTGGGCCGCATGTATGACGCGATCGAATACCGCGGATCGAGCCAGCATGGTGTGGAAACGCTCGCGAAGTACGCGGGCGTGCCGGTCTTCAATGGGCTCACGGACGAATATCACCCGACGCAGATGCTCGCCGACGTGATGACCATGCGCGAGTACAGCGACCGGCCGATCCACGAGATCAAGTACGCCTTCATGGGTGACACCCGCAACAACATGGGCCATTCATTGATGATCGTGGGCTGCCTCATGGGCATGGATGTACGCATTTGCGGGCCCAAGTCGCTCTGGCCGGCCGACGAATTCCTGAACATTGCACGCGACCTGGAGAAGCGCTACGGCGGCAAGCTCACCGTCACCGACGATCCGAAGGCGGCGGTCAAGGGCGTGGACTTCATTCACACCGATGTCTGGGTGTCGATGGGCGAGCCCAAGGAAGTCTGGAAGGAGCGCATCGACCTGCTGAAGGCCTACCAGGTCAACTCTGAGCTGATGAAGGCCAGCGGCAACCCGCACGTCAAGCTGATGCACTGCCTGCCAGCGTTCCACGACAGCGAGACCGTGCTCGGCAAGCAGATCGCCGACACCTACGGCATCAAGAACGGCCTCGAAGTGACCGACGAGGTGTTCGAGTCCGAATACAACATCGCCTTCGAGCAGGCCGAGAACCGCATGCATACGATCAAGGCCATCCTGGTGGCGACGATGGGAGACTGACCATGCTCATCGTCACCGCGCTCGGCGGAAATGCGCTGCTGCGACGCGGTCAGCCCATGACCTCGGAGAACCAACGCGAGAACATCCGCATCGCTGCCAGGGCGCTCGCGCCGGTCGCGCGCCAGCACGACATGGTGGTCGGCCATGGCAATGGCCCGCAGGTGGGCCTGCTCGCGCTTCAGGGCGCGGCCTACGCCGACGTGGAGACCTATCCGCTCGATGTGCTCGATGCGGAGACCGAAGGGATGATCGGCTACATGATCGAGCAGGAACTGGGCAACCTGCTGCCGTTCGAGCGGCCCTTCGCGACGCTCCTGACGATGATCGAGGTCGACCCGAAGGACCCGGCCTTCGCGAACCCGACCAAGTTCATCGGCCCCGTCTACGCCAAGGAAGTTGCCGATCGGCTCGCGGCCGAGAAGTCCTGGGTCTTCAAGCAGGACGGGGACAAATGGCGGCGCGTGGTGGCCTCGCCGGAGCCGAAGCGCATCTTTGAGCTGCGGCCGATCAAGTGGCTGCTGGAGCACAACACCATCGTCATCGCGGCCGGTGGTGGCGGCATTCCCGCGGCCTATGAAGCGGGCGCTCACCGCAAGCTCGGCGGCGTGGAGTGCGTGATTGACAAGGACTTCGCCACGGAGTTGCTGGCGCGCGAACTCAAGGCCGATCTGTACGTGATGCTCACCGATGCCGACGCGGTGTATGTCGACTGGGGCAAGCCGACGCAGCGCGCCATTCGCCGCGCGACGCCGGACTCGCTTTCGGCCATGACCTTTCCCGCAGGCTCGATGGGGCCGAAGGTGGCTGCGGCCTGCCGGTTCGCGAAGGCGACGGGGAAGACCGCCGCGATCGGCGCGCTCGGGGACCTGGAAAGAATCATTGCGGGCGAGGCGGGAACCACTGTATCTTCGGCGGCGTCCGGCATCGTGCTTGCCAGATAGGTCGAGGTGGCGGCAGGATGCCGCCCCCGCCAACATAGGGGAGGAGTTCAGATGGGCACTCGTGTTCTCGATCCGATCGACCGCAATTCCGAGATCCTCTTCGGCCTGTTCATGGTCCTGAGCTTCACGGGGACCTTGAGCGTGGCCACCGCCGGCGAGAAAGAGGTGCGTGAGATGCTCATCGCGGCGATCGGCTGCAATCTCGCCTGGGGTTTCGTCGATGCCGTGATGTATGTGCTGCGCAACCTCGTCACCCGGGCGCGGCAGGCGCGGCTCTGGCGCGAGGTGATCGCGGGAGGCGGGCCCGAACCGGCCCACGGCCTCATCGCACAGGAGCTGGGTCCGCTCGCAAGTGCGCTCGGGCCTTCCGATCTCGAACGCACGCGGCAGTGGATGGTGGCGCAGCCTGCGAACGTGGCACCGGTTGCCGAACTGACGCGGCAGGATCTGGTGGGCGGCATCGGCGTCTTCCTGCTGGTCTTCGCATCGACCTTTCCGCCGGTGCTGCCGTTCTTCTTCTTTACCGAAGTGCGCCCCGCGATGCGCGTGTCGGCAGCCATCGGGATCGCGATGATGTTCCTGTGCGGCCATGAATGGGGCCGCTACGCCGGCCTGAGGCCATGGCGCGCGGCATTCGTGATGGCGGCACTCGGGGCCGGCATCCAGGCCGTCATCATCGCGCTGGGCGGTTGATGCCAAGGGGAGACGAGCATGCAGATGCCTGACGGAACCAACGACGAACTCGTCTCTCGCGGCGCGTCCGCCCTGATGGACGTGCTGATTCGCGCCGGCCTCGTGGTCGTGCTCGCGTTGCTGTGCTATCGCGTCTTCTCGCCATTCCTGACGCTGATCGCGTGGTCGCTGATCCTCGCGATCACGCTCTATCCGGCGCAGCAGTCGCTTGCGCGGCGCATGGGCGGCCGGCAGGGGCTCGCGGCGACCGTGCTGGTGCTCGCGGGCATCGTGCTGATCATCGTCCCGACCGCGGTGCTCCTGAGCTCCGTGGGCGATTCGGTGCGGCAACTGATCGCCAACGTGCAGAACAACTCGCTGCAACTGCCGGCGCCGCGCGAGAGCGTTGCGCAATGGCCGATCGTCGGCAAGAAAGTCTTCACGATCTGGACGCAGGCTCACGACGATCTGCCGGCGCTGGTGCAGAGCATGCAGCCGAAGATCGGCAACCTTGCGCGCACTGCGCTCGGCGCGGTCGCGGGCATCGGCGGAGCGATGCTGATGTTCCTCGCGGCGATCATCGTCGCGGGCATCGTGATGGCCTTCGGCGAGGCCGGCAGCCGGGCCATGCACGCGATCTTCGTGCGCATCATCGGGCCCGCGCGCGGCGTCGAGTTCGCAAAGCTTTCGACGGCGACGGTCCGCGCGGTGGCGCAGGGCGTGATCGGCGTGGCCTTCATCCAGGCCATCATCGTCGGGGTGTGCCTGCTGATTGCGGGCATTCCGTGGGCGGGGGTGCTTTCGGTGATCGTGCTGGTGCTCGGCATCGCGCAGGTGCCGGCGATCATCGTGAGTCTGCCCGCGATCATCTGGCTCTGGACGCGCGGCGACCAAAGCACCACCGCCGGCATCGCCTACACCGTGCTGCTGCTGGTCGCGGGCATGGCCGACAACGTGCTCAAGCCGCTGATGCTCGGCCGCGGCGTCGACGCGCCGATGCCTGTGATCCTGATCGGCGCGCTCGGCGGCATGGCGACGGCAGGCATCCTCGGCATGTTCGTCGGCGCCACCTTGCTCGCGCTCGGCTACCAGATCTTCATGGGCTGGGTTGCGGCGAGTCCGGCGCCGGCCGACTGAAGGCATGCCGGCCGCGACCCAGCGTTGGCCTGTTGCGACCCTGGTTTGGTCCGCGTGCCTGGCGCTGGGCGGCTGCACCATGCTCGGGCCGGACTTCGCCCGGCCCACGGTGCCCTGGGCGAAGGACTGGTCCGGCGAGGCCGCGCGCACGTTGTCTACCGATGCCTTGCCACGCGCGAGGCCGGTGGACGACGACTGGTGGCGCAGCTTCGGCGACCCTGTGCTCGACGATCTCGTGGCCGAGGCCCATCGCCGCAATCCGAGTGTGCGACTTGCGGCGATGCGCATCCTCGAGTCGCGCGCGCAGCTCGGCATCGCGGGCAGCGGCCTCTATCCGCAGGTGCAGCAGGTCAACGCCAATGCGGCGCGCGCGGGCCAGCGCCAGTCGCGCGGCACGAGCACCGCCTTCTGGAGCGCCAGCGCGGGCTTCAACATCGCCTGGGAGATCGACTTCTGGGGCAAATACCGGCGCGGCATCGAGTCGGCCGACGCGGCCTATTTCGCGAGCATTGCGCAGTACGACGATGTGCAGGTGCTGGTCGCGGCGCAGGCGGCCAGCCTGTACGGCAGCATCCGCACGACCGAGCTGCGCCTTCGCATCGCGCACGAGAACGCCGAGATCCAGAAACGCAGCCTCCAGATCACCGAACGGCTGTTCAAGAGCGGCAACGAGTCCGAGCTCGATGTGCAGCAGGCGCGTTCGCTGTATCTCGGCACGCTCGCGACCATCCCCGAGTTCGAAGGCATCTTGCGCCAGACGCAGAACGCACTTGCCGTGCTGCTCGGCCGACCGCCGGGCCCGCTGCGGGAGATGCAGGCAGGGCAGGGCCGCATCCCGCGTGCGGAACTCGGGCTGATCGTCGATGTGCCCGCCGACCTGCTGCGGCGGCGCCCTGATGTGCGCACGGCCGAGATGCAGCTCGCAGCGCAGTCGGCGCTGATCGGCGTGAGCGAGGCGGCGCTCTATCCCTCGATCGCACTCGGCGGCACGCTCGGCCTCTCGGCGACTTCGCTCGCGGGTTCGTCGAACACCGCAAGCTGGGCAATCGGCCCGGCGCTGGTGTGGAACGTGTTCGATCACGGCAATCTCAAGAACCAGGTGCTGGTGCAGGACGCGCGCTTCCGCGAACTGCAGGAGCAGTACCAGAACACGGTGCTGACCGCCGCGCGCGAGATGGACGATGCCGCCGTCGGCTTCGCGAGCAATCGTGCGCAGATCGATCTCCTTCAAGGCGCGGTGCAGGCCGCGCGCCGCTCGCTCGACATCGCGACGATCCAGTACCGGGAAGGGCTGGTCGACTTCCAGCGCGTGCTCGATTCGCAACGCACGCTCTTCAGCCAGCAGGAGCAGCTCGTGAGCACGCAAGGCAGCGTGGTGCAAAGCCTCGTCGATCTCTACAAGGCCCTCGGTGGCGGCTGGCAGGCCGGCCGCGATCGCCCGCTGCCGATCGATGACGACACGCGCCGCGCGATGACGCTGCGCAGCGACTGGACGCCACTTCTGGACGATCCCCTGCCGCCCCCCGGGGCAGAGCCGCTTTCGCGGCAACGGAGCGAAACCCCATGAGCCAGCAAACAGCGACCCCACCGCCTGCCTCCGATGTGCCCGAAGCGCCAACGCCGAAGGCTGGTACCGGCACGCGCATCGCCGCGCTGGTGCTGATCGTGCTCATCGTCGGCAGCCTGGTCATCTACTTCGTCGGCGACCGTCTCACGCCCAGCACCTCCCAGGCGCGCGTGCAGGCTTTCGTGGTGCCGGTGGCGGCGGAGGTCGCAGGCAAGGTGCTTGCGGTGCATGTGCGCGACAACGACGAGGTGCAGCCGGGACAGCCCTTGCTCGAAATCGACCCCGAGCCCTTCCGCATTGCGCTTCGTCGTTCGCAGGCCGACTACGAATCCGTGCGGCGCTCCGTGCAGGGCTCGGTTGCCGCCGTGGATGCAGCACGCGCTGCATTGAGTGCCGCACAGGCTGGCCGCGAGATGGCCGAGCGCGATGCCAGCCGGCAGGAGCGACTGCACGACGAAGACGCGGGCGCCATCTCCGTGCGACGCCTGGAGATCGCGCAGTCCACGCGCGACCAGGCGCGCAGCCAGGCCAAGCGCGCGGAGGCCGACCTGCGCAAGGCACAGGAAGCCGCCGGCGGCACCGGCGACGACAACGCGCAACTGCAAAGCGCGCGGGCCGCGATGGAGAAAGCCCAACTCGACCTGGCACGCGCCAACGTCGTCGCGCCCGCGCGCGGCAGGGTCACCGACCTGACCACCGACGTCGGCCTCTTCGCGCAACCCGGCGCGCCGCTGCTGACGCTGATTGCAATGCACGACCTCTGGATCAGCGCCGAGATGACGGAGAACAACCTCGGCAACATCCAGCCCGGCAATGAAGCCGTCATCGCACTCGACCTGCTGCCCGGGCAGGTGCTCAAGGGACGCGTGCGCAGCGTGGGCCGCGGCGTGAGCAGCGGCAAGCAGGGTTCGCCCGGCGCACTGCCCACGGTGGAGAACAACCGCGACTGGCTGCGGCAGGCCCAGCGCTTTCCGGTGGTGGTGGAGTTCGACCCGTCAGAAACCGATCGCCTGCGCGGCGTCCAGGTGGGCGGCCAGGCCGAGGTGCTCGTCTACACCGGCGACCATCCGGTGATGAATGCCCTCGGCGCGTTCTACATGCGCGTCGTGAGCTGGCTGTCGTACCTCTATTGAGCAGGCACCGCCCATGACACGCGGCGACAAGGCAAGCCTGCGGCTGACCATCGGACTGGGTCTCGCCACGGGGCTCGCCTACGGGTTCGCGGCGAAGCTGCCTTTCGTGGTCTGCGTGATGGCAGTGCTGGTGCTGTGCAAGCCCGGGCCGCCGATGCCGCTGGTGAAGGGCATCGTCGTGGCGCTGATCCTCGCGGGGCTGGTGGCGGCGGGCGTCGTGATGGTTCCGCTGCTCGAGCACTACGCGGTGGCCGGCGTGTTGCTGACGGCCGCGGTGCTCTATGCGGTGTTCTTCGCAGGGCAGATCCGGGGTGGTCCCGTTACCACCTTGTTGGTGATCTCCTTCGCGATGATGCCCGTGGCCGGCGTGGCGGAGCAGTCGTTGATCGCAGTGCTCAGCGTCACGCTCGCCGTCGGTCTCGGCGTGGGTACGCTGGTGAGCGGTCTGTCCAATGCGCTCTTTCCAGATCCGCCGCAACAGGCGAGGGCGCCTGCGCCGCGTGCTGGCGCGGCTTCTGCCAACTGGATCGCGCTGCGCGGGACGATCATCGTCATGCCGGTGTTCGTGCTGGCCCTGACCAACCCTTCGTTCTATCTCGCTGCGGTCATGAAGACCGCGACGCTGGCGCAACAGGCCGGCGAGGCCCAGGCGGGCGCAGCCAGCCGCGAACTCGTGGGCTCGACCCTCATGGGTTCCTTCCTCGGCATGGTGGTGTGGATGGGGCTATCGCTGTGGCCGAGCCTCTGGATGCTGGTGCTGTGGCTCATGGCCGCGGCACTGTGGGCGGGCTCGGCCATTTTCGGCGTGCGCCGCACGCGCTTCGGCCCTTCGTTTTGGGCCAATGCGCTGGTGACTGCGCTGATCCTGCTCGGCCCCGCGATCGAAGACAGCGCCAGCGGCAAGAGCGTTCTCAAAGGTTCCGTCATGCGCGTCTGCCTTTTCGTGGGCGTGGCGCTCTACGCTTCGGCCACCGTGTGGGTTCTGGAGCGCTGGAGAAGCCGCGCGTCTCGGCCCGTCTCTCGACCTGACATTCATCGCGCGAGTACCAAATGAACGCATCCAGGATCATCCGGCGCCGGTTCTTTCGCGAGCTTTGGCGGGGGCTGACCATTGTCTTTCCCGCGCTCTCGGGCCTGCTGGTGTTGATGCCGCTGGTCGGACTGCTCGTCGCGAAGTTGGAAGGGTGGCCGCTGACCGACGGCCTCTACTTCTCGTTCGTCACCGGGCTGACGGTCGGCTATGGCGACCTCGTGCCCAAGTCCGGACTCGCCCGCGTGCTGGCCATGCTGCTCGGCGTTGGCGGAATCGTCCTGACCGGCCTTGTGGTGGCCGTTGCGGTGGAGGCACTGCGTGCGGCCTTGAACAGCGAGGAACGCGGATGACCTGCCTGCGGTGAGGCAGGCCAAGGATGCGCTTCAGCAGGGCTTGGGCGGCGGCGTAGGGGCATCCTCAGCGGCGATGTTCGGCGATCAACCTGGGCCGACCTTCGGCATCGGAGTTGGTGCGGTCCTGATCGGGCTTTGGCTCACCTTGCGGACGGCATGACGGATGGCTGCTTCTGGCTGTCTTCGGCCACCGGAGCGGGGCTCATGCACCAAGCGGGCATTGCTTTGTGCGAGCTGAATGACCGCTCCTGGGCGCGAAGCGCTCGTAGGTCTGCGCGAACTGATCATGGGAAGGTCAAGTCCAAACCGAGCATCCTGCTAAGGCCGAAGGTGAGGAGCGAGAGGCCCAGAAGCAATAGAACGAAGACTGCGGCCACTTTGCCGCCCGCGCGCAGCACCGCGCTCTGCTTCTCCTTCCCCTTCTTGCCTTTCTCGTAGTGCCACTTGATGGCGAAGAACATGCCAGTGACGAACACGAGAACCTTGAACGTAATGAAGACTATAGGGACCCAATCCATCATTTTGAGTATTTCCAGACTTTTACTTGACGCCATCTATCGTGAGGAGCGCTGCAACCAGTTTCAAGACGTCCTTACGTCAAGCGCCGCCATTGAGGCGCTCAACTGACCTTGGACTCCGCAAACTCGGCCGCGCGAAGAGCAGATTTTCGACTTTTGGCTCGGAAGCTTCGCTCGCGACTGAATTGAGCTGCCGAGGCGACCGTCCGCTCTGGGCTCGAGCGGCCCAACGTTGCCCGAACTCGTTTTCCCATCCTTTTGGATGGCGGCAATGAGCGCGGCTATAGCGGCTTTGGCCGCGATTGCGGGCGCCGCCGCTTCCAGATCACGCCATCAACGGAGCCGCATCCCTGAATGATCGCAAGGGCGCGCCATCGCCGAGAACGTTCGCTACCTATTCGGGACGTGCTCGCAGCACCTCGTCAAAAAGGTGAAGCAGGTGCCGCGCAAACATGTCCATGTTTGTGGCCCGATCGACATCCCCTGTTTCGATGGTTCTAGCCACAGACGTTGCGCCGAAGACCGCGAGGCACACCCGACCCGGTGGGTCTCCATACGGACTGGCAGAAGGGCCTGAAGCGCCACTCTCGCTGAGCCCCCAAGTTGCGCGGTGACTATCGCGCATCCGCCCGGCGACAAGCAGGGCATAGGGCTCGGTTTCACCACGCATGCCCGCGAGGTCGGCGGCGGTCAGTCCTAGAAGCGCCCGACCAGCTCGCCTCGAATAGACAACGGCACCTCCGAGGTAGAAGGCAGAGGCGCCGGGTATTGCAAGAAGCGATGCGGACACGAGCCCTCCAGCAGAAGATTCAACGACTGCGACTGACTCTTCCCGCCTGCGCAAGGAGGCACCCACGCGTTCCGCGAGAACTGCAAGTGATGGAAGGTCAGTCCCGAGAGGACGCATGCTCAAACCTTCATTGCTCCGACTGCCCGTTCCAGATTCGCCTGCACGATCAAACGATGAAATGGCGCAATCGTTTGTCCGCATCGGCGCGCAGTTCAATCTAGCCGCCGGTGCACGCAACCGGCATGGCGCGTCCAACGGCCCACGATGTGCGACCTTGCTCGATGAGCAGCGTTTGGCGTCCGTTCGAAAACGTAGTTCCTGCGTTTCCCATCGCGGGAAGATCGACCGCGGCCGCTCCATCAACGGAGACCGAGGCTTTCTCACCCATCAAGCGCACCGCCAAGCGTGTCCCATCGCAGACGTAGTTGCTGACTGGATAGGGGTTGCCGACACCGATCGACGCACTCGGCGTCGTATGTTGGCAAGCCGCCAGCGTCCAGATGGCAAACGCGCCAACGAATGAGCAAAGAACGCGTTGCGCCTTGCCTCTCACAACGTCCGCCATGTCGTTCGGCAGGGTAGTGCTTGTTTGCTGCGTGGTTCGCACGAAGGGCTCCTTGTTTCGATGGGCCTGAACCCTACTCTCTCGGGGAATCATCGTCCAGCCAGATCAAGATGCGCGGCATTTATTCTGGCTGCGAACCGGGAAGCCACATCAGGTGCAGCCACTCCGAAGCCACCTCTCGCGGCTGAGGCGATACAAGCAGTGCTTTTTCAGCTCGCTACCGTCCGGCATCGCCGGATTCGGGTAGTCGAAGTCTGCGTCGGCATTGGTCATCCCGATACGCTCCATGACGGAGCGTGAAGGAAGATTGACGATCGGCGTGAACGAAACGATCTCTTGGAGTTGCAGCCGGTCGAAGCCAATGCCGAGCGCCGCCCTGGCGCCCTCCGTGGCATATCCTTTGCCCCAATGCTCCCGGGCCAGGCGATAGCCGAGTTCAACACATGGCATGAACGTCAACGCGCGCCTGGGAACGGTCAGCCCAATGAAACCGATGAACTTCCCTGATTCGCGAGTCTCCACAGCCCAATTGCTCCAACCCCGGTCGTCGAGTTCGGCGCTCCACCTCGCGATGTCGCCGTCGCTCCCCTCGCGGGACTGAAGACCGGGGAAGAACCGCATGACCGCCGGGTCCATGTTCAAGGCGGCGTACGGCTCACGGTCGGCATCCTTCCACTGCCGAAGATGCAAACGCTCGGTGACGATGTCGATGGTCATCGCGGTCCTCATTCCGCGGGAAATAGCCAAACGCGCTCGATGAGCCCGTTTGCCACGTGGTAGACCGCGACAACGTCGAACGGCTGTTCCCGATTGCATGCGGATTCTGCCCCTGGAAGTACTAAAGGTCGCTGCCCGGCTGCCGTTATTCAGGGTGCCATGTCAAATCCTCAGCACCCGGCGCAACCCGAGCTCCCAGACCACCCGAACCTCGGTGACCGAGTCGTCCAGGACGACGGGGAATACCTGCTCGTTTCCCTGGTAGGCGTGCCTGGCAGCAAAGCCAAGGGACTGCTCCTGCGCCGAATGTCACGCAGCTCAAGATCGCCCTATGGCCTCGAATGCCTGGGCCACCATCTGCTGCTCGCCGACGGACATTGGTACGCGTCACGGATCGTTGGCGGGGAGGGCGAACATGCGAAAAAGACCACCACCGGAATCTTTCAGACGGAGCTCGACGCTTTGGTCAATCTCTGGGCCAGCCGGCGTTCCCCGGGCCTCGCGCTGATGGTCTGAGAGCAGACTGCCGACGCGCGGGCAAGTCGCGACCAGAGGTGCGTCAACGTCGGAAGAATTGCCGCCGTTGAGGAGGGGTCGCACCTCAACCCCTCAAGGAGTTCACATGAGCAAACTTCTCGCGATCGCAATTGCAAGCCTGTTCGCGGCAGGCGCCTATGCGCAGAATCCACCCGGAGCCTCTTCGGAGCAGCAACCAGTCACAAACAGCAAGCCGCAGAATCGCGCTGAATCGAAGGCCGAGGCGCGCCCCCAAGGTATGGTGAAGACGCCAACCGGCGACTCGGCGAACAACACTGAAGTCAATCCGCTGGCGACTGGAAAGTCCGGCAACAAGGCCCAGCAGCGCCTCGACTCACGGGCCCAAGGCATGGTGAAGACGCCGACCGGCGACTCGGCCAACAATGCTGAAGTCAATCCTGTCGGGAGTGGCAAGTCTGCGAACGCCGGGCAGGCGCGGGTCGAAGCACGGAACGCCAAGGCGGCGGCCAAGAAGGCGGTACCGCAGGGAACTACGCCGAACTGAGTGGTTTCCTCATGAGCGCCAGGTAGAAACCGGGAGCGTAGTCGGCTATGCGCGAATACTCTTCGTAGCCGTGCTTCCGGTAGAACCCTGGCGCCTGCCATTCGAAGGTTTCGAGCTTTGCTTGCTTCGCACCCAACTCGATGGCTTGGCGCTCGGCTTCAGCGAGAAGACGACTGCCTAACCCCGAGCGACGCATATCGGCTTCGACAAACAGCACTTCGATGTTGAGCCAGTAGAGAAACACGAAGCCTCGCAGCCCGCCGAGCACGCGGCCGCTCTCGTCTCTGGCGTTGAGGCGGATGTACTGCTGCTCGGGATACTCGCCGACGAAGCCATAGTTGAATTGGCGCAGCTTGCGTCCCAGCTCACCAGAACGAAGTTCTTCGGGCGTGGCGGCGGTGATGACGACCTGCTTCATGCGGTGATTGAGGCCGCACCGGCGGTGAGCCCGAGGGTGCGCAAATTCGCCTGCAGCTCTGCGACCGTGCTCCAGGGAAGGATGCGGGAGTTTGCGCGCTCGTCGGGCGGATTGGACGGCAGTTCGTCGGACCAACCGCCGCAGCCGACAAGCGGGAGCAATGGACGCTTGTGAAGCCAGGCAAGGTGAACTTCGGATTTGGTCCCGGCGCGCCCACCGATGACAACACACGCATCCCCGGCAAGGGCCATCAGGAGGTTTCGAGCGTCACCCATACCGCAGGGCAAGACCACGGTGGCCAGCCAATCCGGCGGAGGCATCTCGGCCGGAGAGACGATGCTCAGAACCAGACCGCCTGCCTGCACGGCGCGTTCCGCGGCAATCCTAGTTGCGGGACTTCCGCAACCGCTGACGAGCGTGACGCCGAGCCTGGCCAAGGCCTCGCCGGCTTCGGCTGCGAGTTCATAGGCTCGCGAACCAGGCTCGGCGCTCCCAAGCACGCACACTTGAGGTTTTCGATGGGTGTTCATGGGGGCTTGAAAGTTTGTTCCAGCTTACTATGGGCCGCGAGTCGTGCCTGACAATCGCCGCCCGAAAGGGGTTTCCATGACGTCAATCCAAATCACACCCACGATTCGCTGCGGCAACGACCTGCCGTTCGTTCTCTTCGGTGGCATGAACGTGCTGGAGTCGCTTGACCTTGCGCTTCATGTTTGCGAGCAGTACGTGGAAGTCACCCAGCGCCTGGGCATCCCTTACGTGTTCAAGGGTAGCTTCGACAAGGCCAACCGTTCGTCCATCCACACGTATCGGGGCCCGGCCCTGGAGGAGGGGCTGAAGATTCTGCGGGCCGTCAAGGAACGCTTTGGCGTACCGGTGCTGACGGACCTGCACGAACCTTGGCAGGCTCAACCCGTGGCCGAAGTGGCCGACGTATTGCAACTGCCCGCGTTCCTGGCACGGCAGACGGACCTGGTCGTGGCGATGGCGAAGACGGGCCGCGTCGTCAACATCAAGAAGCCGCAGTTCCTGAGCCCATCGCAGGTGACTCACATCGTCGAGAAGTTCCGGGAGGCCGGCAACGACCAGGTGCTGCTGTGCGAGCGCGGGGCGAGCTTCGGCTACGACAACCTCGTGGTGGACATGCTGGGATTTGGCGTGATGAAAAAGACGACGGGCAACCTGCCGATCATCTTTGACGTGACGCATGCGTTGCAGCAACGGGAGGCGGGTGGGGCGGCCTCCGGAGGACGGCGCCAGCAGATCGTGGATCTGGCACGCGCCGGCATGGCAGTGGGGCTGGGCGGTTTGTTCCTGGAGGCACACCCCGATCCGGCTAACGCGAAGTGCGACGGGCCCAGCGCCTTGCCTTTGGACAAGCTGGAGCCGTTCCTGGGGCAGGTGAAGGCGGTGGATGAATTGGTGAAGTCATTTGCGCCGCTGGAGATTCAGTAGCCGACTCACAGTTTTCGGTGATGGTGCGATGGGCACGCAGTAGACACAATCGGTAACGTCCTGTGATCTGCTCCACCCAAGAAGGGTCCCACCCATGTCGGCGCCAATACAAGCCTATGGCTGCTTTGCAAGAACTCTGCTGAACCCGCCCTCATCGCGGCTTGGCCAGATTGCCCTCAGCGCCCTGGTAGCCGGCAGCATGTCGGCCTGCGGTGGGGGCGGAAATGGCAGCTACGCGGCCCCGGCTTCTGCGCCGGTCGCGCAGGCACCGGTCGCGCCAGCAACTCCTGCCGAACCGGCGCCCACCCCAGCACCGGCAGCAACCCACAAGGTGAGCGGCACCGTCAACGGCTTGCTCGGCACCGGCCTCGTGCTGCAGAACAATGCCGGTGACGACCTGGCCGTCGCGGCCAATGGAAGCTTCAGCTTCGCCAACGCGCTCGGCGGCGGCTCGAGCTATGCGGTCACGATCAAGAGCCAGTCCAGAATCCTGACCCGCGTCTGCGCCGTCAGCAACGGCAGCGGCATCGTCGCCGATGAACCGGTCACCAACGTGGAGGTGAACTGCGCAGCACCCGTGGCGCGCTTTGCTTACGCGGTGAACTTCGGCTCCAACAACCTGTTCCCGTACACAGTCGATGTCAATACCGGTGCGTTGGGGTCGGTGGCCGGGCCGATGGTCGGGACCGGCTACTCGCCCACCTCAGTCGCCGTTGACCCCACGGGCCGCTTTGTCTATGTGGCGAATCGAGATTCCAACAACTTGTCGGCCTACACCATCGATGTCGGTACTGGCGTCCTGAGTCCGATGGCCGTACCGACGGTGGCCTCGGGAGACAGCCCCTACTCGATCGCGGTGGACCCCACGGGCCGCTTTGCCTACGTGGCGAATCGAGACTCCAACAACGTGTCGGCCTACACCATTGATGCCACTACGGGCGCCTTGAGCCCGGCGGCCGTACCGACGGTGCCCGCGGGGGATATGCCTTACTTCATCGCCCTGGACCCTATGGGCCGTTTTGCCTACGTGGCGAATGCAGGCTCTAACAACGTGTCGGCCTACACCATTGATGCCACCACGGGTGCCTTGAGTCCGGCCGCCGCGCCGACGGTTCCCTCCGGGTATCTGCCTTTCTCGATTGCCGTGGACCCCACAGGTCGCTTTGTCTACGTGGCCAATGTGTACTCGGACAGTGTGTCGGCCTACACCATCGATGCCGATACCGGCGCTTTGAATCCGATGGCCGTGCCGACGATCGGAGCAGGAAGCTACCCCGAGTCCGTCACCGTAGACCCTACGGGCCGTTTCGCCTACGTGGCCAACGCCATCTCTGACAACGTGTCGGCCTACACCATCGATGCCAGCACAGGCGCCTTGAGTCCGATGGCCACGCCGACGGTGGCCGCACGGGATGCGCCCTCCTCAGTGACGGTGGACCCCACAGGCCGCTTTGCCTACGTGACGAATTTCGCGTCAAAGGACGTATCTGCCTACGCGATCGACGCCAACACCGGCGCCCTGAATCCGATGGCTGTGTCGACGGTGGCGACCGGAGGGATCAGCCCGCAGTCCCTGGCCCTTTCTCGATAGCGCGCCGATTCTCAGGGAGGCGGACGCCGCATCCGCCGCTCTTCGCGAAGCATGAAGAGATAGAGCCCCTCGACTTTCTCTCGTGCCCAGGGTGTCTTGCGCAGAAATTTCAGGCTGGACTTGACGCTGGGGTCATGCGAGAAGCAGCGCACCGGTATCCGCTCTGCAAGGCCGGCCCATCCGTAGCGAGCTTCCAGCGCACGAACGATGGCCTCCAGCGTCACGCCGTGTAGCGGATTTCGCGGCTGAGGGGGGTGTGGTGAGATAGGAGTAGGCCGTCGCATGCGGATCGCTGCGCGCATTGCATGGTCCACCGCCTCGGTCGAGGCAAAGTCCGAGAGCTTGACGACTTCGAGGCCCTGGAAGTTGTCGCGCTCGTTGGTGACGCCTATAAAGGCGACCTTGGCCTCTCTCGCGCCGTCCAGGTCGCCCAGCGAATCGCCGAAGAAAACGACTTCTTGATGGCGATGCCGCGCCGCGATTTCCGACAGAGCCTTGGCCTTTGGGGTACGGCTTCCGTACACGTTGGCAAAGGAATGAAGGAGCCCGGTCCGGACGAGCTGGTCGTGGACTTCTTCCTCTGGCGCTGTCGAACTTACATAAAACGTGTGGTCGGCTCTGGCAATGAACTCGGGCACGCCCTCGACGACGGGCGCAACGGCGAGCGAGGCTTCGAGGCTCTTTGCATACTGCGCAAGGTACTGAGCGACTCGCGCCGGCGTAGCCTCCACGCCGATGATGGTTTCGAGTATCGCCACCAGTTTGTCGCGGCGGGCAACGCCTCCGTTGGCGACGACGTAGGCATCAACCGTCGCCAACTTCTCCGGATGGTCGGCGAACATGGCAAGCATTGCCCTGTGCTTGACCAAGTTCGATTTGATGATGACGCCGTCGAGGTCAAGGACAACCACTGGGTTTCCGCTCATTTCAGGGTCCAATCTCATGAGTCCTTCGCGCCGGGCAGCTTGACCGGTGCGCTGTCAGGCAAGCTGTGCCACCAGATGCGCGCCTCGGAGCAAACGTCGCCAGAGAAGGTCGCATGTATGACTCCGTCCAGGGTCATCCGTGGGAGAGGGTCGCCCGGTTTACGGGCGACCAGGTTCGTGCCTGTCGAGCGCTGCTCCCAAGCCGCTTTGTAGCCGTCCATGAACTGCGTGATGTCCACTTGATTCTGCTCGCCATACGCCCATCCGTTGAAGCGCATGTTCGTGCCGGGTACGACATCGTCCGGGCGACGAATGTACGCGGCCAGGGTTTTCTCTGCGGAGCCAACCTGGTGACATGAAGCACAGGCCGCAAACGCCGCTTTTCCCGCTGTGACGTCTCCCGTCCGAGGGGGGGCCGCGTGCGCGATCGTCATCGCGAGTGTGGTCGAGAGGACGATGGCAGATTTCATGTTCTCGTGCTCAGTTCCCGTCGACCGCTTCCTTCGAGCAATTGCCAAACTCGCAGCGAAGGCCAAGTGTCTTGCCGTCGGTGCACTGAACGCTGTATCGCTCGAAGCCAGGCCCTTTCTCTTCAAGAACGGCCCGCGGCACGGCGCTGCAGTTCGTGGCCTTTGCAAACTTCTCGGCGACGTACGTGTCCAGGCCCGTCTTGCGGGTTGGCAATGAAGGTTCAATCTGCGCGGGGGCGACATAGGTGACCGTCACGTTCGGGTCCATGTTCTTATAGCCTTTGCGGGCCATGCAATTGACCAACGCCGATTGCTGCATCCTCGGGTCCGCGCGCTCGCCGTTCGGATATGCCTCGTCGTACACCGCAGTCGCGATACCTCCGACCACGGCCGCGCCCGCTATCGCCACAGGAAAGACCATGGCCGCGCCAATCACGATGACGTCCGAGACGTCGTTGCCGTAGACCCTGGTGCGCTGCACTCGCATGTTCGAGGCCGCCGTCCGGCACGCTTCAACATCCTTCGCATAGGTGTCGGGCTGAACACCCTGCATATCGACCATCGGTGCGTAGGCTGCGCCGGAACCTTGACCAGGCACTGTCGACGGTGGGGTTGCGCAGCCACAGGCAAGCACGGCTGCGCAAAGTGGACTCAAGATGTTTTTCACGGATATCAAAGCGGTAGCGATTGTTGCTTTGCCTATTGTCTAGTTCAAGGTTGCATGTCGATGCTCTGCGTATGCAGTGGGTCGGAAATCGACGACCGGCACAGTTCGCTCTTCATCGGAAAGCATGACGCGGACGTTGGCCTCATCGCGTACCCAGCAACCAGAGGCTACCTCCCCATTCCAGTTCGCCAGAAAGCAAACCCGACGCGGGGCAGGGCACTCGCCGGGGGCATCGGTCAATTGCAGAAGGCGAAGCGGGCTTCCATCTGCGACGAAGAGGACGTTGGGTGTGAGGTCACAGCCGGCAAGGCAGGCACAGCACATGAAAGCCGCCAGCGCTGGCCACGACGAAAGGTCGCAAGTCGGGTCCGGGTGAACTCCTCGGAGCCGAAGCAAGCGCATCAGGGAGTCGAGATTGAACATGATTCAGGTCCAAGAAAGCAAAAAGGCAACGAGGTGAACTCGTTGCCTTTGAGGGGGCGTCTGGCGAAGTGAGCGGGCTAACTGCCCCACATAATTCGCCCGCGCTGCTTAAAGGCAACGAAGGTGCGAAAGCTCGAAATCGACAGGCGCTTGGACACGATGAATGGGTTCAATGTGACTGGTGTGGAAGAGTCTAGGCTGGCGATGGGTGCTTGTCTACGTGAATATTGCCGAGCATTCGACACTTCCCAGGTGCCCCTGCTCCCCCTGGCAGCGGGCGATCAATTCGCCTTCGCAGTCAGAATGGCGCTCACCTGGACCCGCCGAAAGTGCCTCATGGTCTGTTCTCGGTTGCTGCTTGTCGTGTGGTTTGCCTTTTGGGGCGTCTCGGCTCACGCGGCCCTCTGGCGGTGCACCCTTCGCCACATCTACGAGGTCAAGCCAGGCGGCGCGCTCGAGCCGCAGAAGGAAGACCCGATCCTCATGCATTTCCAGCGCGTGGGTGAGATGCTGCTCTTTGACGAGGCCACGGGGTCGGTTCGCTACCTGAGCGCCGGCAGCACCGTGTGGCGACTGACCTTCCAGGTGTGGCAGAGGAGCGACGACCACAACGACGCTGCAATGGCACTCTTCATGGACCCCGCGGGTGGCTCGGTGATCGTGCTGAGGATCCATGCCGGCAACAAGGAACCTCGTGAAGCGAACAGGTTTTCGTTCGTGGATATGAGAGGGTCGATCGGCACCGGGACTTGTGCGCAGATGGCCAGCCCGTAGATCGCGGGCTATGCGCCTTCCTTGTTTATCTCGTAGCGCAACTCTGCCATGCCAGTGCCCATCTGATGGACGGAAACCAGGCGCAGGCGCGGGCTCAGGACCCTTCGCGGGAAGAGCGGCTTGCCTTTGCCAAGGGTCGCCGAGCCAATCTGGACGATGATTTCATCCAGCAGACCCGCATCGTGGAACTGACCGGCGAGGTCGCCGCCGCCAACAATCCAGATATTCGCGTCACCGGCAACAACCCGCATCTCCGAATGGACAGTTCGCACATCGCCGTTGACGAACCGAACGTCTGCGCCGCCAATTGTGGGGAGAGTGCGGCTGGAAAACACCCATGTTGCCTGGGCGTACGGCCAAGGTGAGCCGGTCTCGGCCGCAACCGTTTCTGCGTTGCGCGCCATCCATTCGTAGGTCGCAGAGCCCATGGCCAAAGCGCCGACTCTCGAGATGAACTCCGGATAGCTGGAATTGCTCAAGTTCCCGAGAGGGAAAAGCCACTCAAGCGAATCGTCCTCGGTCGCCAGGAATCCATCGAGGCTTGTAGATGTGTAGTACTGGGTTTTCAAGGTTCTTTTCCGATGCAGCTCAAATCGTGTGCGCTCAGTCTCAGACGCGCACGCAACCTCTGAATCCTCGCGCGGCCTAGCAGGACTCAGCTCCGTTGTGATACACGAAGACCTTGCCATAGCGCCTGTCGCAAAAGAGGGCGCCGCCGAGATTTCTGACATCGGGCGGTGTTGCCACCCAACTGGACGTCTTCGTATCGAACTCCCCGAACTGTTGAAGCGCGCAATATTGCGCCTCCGTCAGCAGCGAGACGCCCTTGACCGCCTCAACCTCGAGGCAACGTGGCCCGCAGGACATCCCTGAACACGTTGAACTGCACCTGGAATGCGTGCGGGCTGTAGTCCTGGTAGTACCCCGCGGTCACCACGACAACGAGATCAAGCGCTGGGACGATGCGAATCGACTGGCCCCCTCGGCCCAGCGCCCCGATCCATTCGACCTCGCGACGGCCGGCCCGGGATCGACCAAGCCACCAGAGGTATCCGTAGCGTTGATCGTCCGTCGCCTCGACCTTCGATGTCGTCGAGGTTTCGATCCAGTCCCTGGAAACAATCTGGCGGTCGTTCCAGCGTCCGCCCCACAGGACGAGTTGGCCGATCTTGGCCATTTCGCGCGGACGCAAGCGCAATCCGCCTCCTGCGTCGGTTTCGCCCCGGTACCGGGTCCAGTCTCCACCGGAGATGCCCAGAGGATTGAACAGGTTCGCGCGCGCGAATTCGTCGAGGGGCTGTCCTGTGGCTTTGTGAACGACGGCCGACACGAGCGCGAGCGCGCCGGTGTTGTAGTGAAACGCTTCTCCCGCCGGCGAGACCACCGCACGGCTGAGGACGTAGCGACACGGGTCTTGCGCCAGGCGCATGCGCACCTCGTCGTTGGCAAGTCCCGAGGCCGACGGAGTCGCTTCGATCCATTCCAGACCCATCGTCATGCCGAGCGCATGCCGCAGCAGGATCCGATCCTTCTCCGGCGTGCGCAGGTCCGACAGTTCGGGAAAGAAGCTGAAGATCGGTTCGTCGATGCTGCGTATCAAGCCGCGGTCGATCGCGATGCCGACGGCAAGCGAAGCGACGCTCTTTGAAACCGACTTCACGTCGTGCAAGGTATCGGCGTCGAAGATGACGTTCGACTCACGACGGCGGAAGAAGAAACCCGGGACTTCGTCGACGCCGCTGAGATAGCGCTCGAACACCAGCTTTCCTTCGCGAGCGACGAGCACCGAATGGATGTTGGCGCCCGAACCCGCAAGCTGGTCAGTCATGCGACAGAGCGCACCGCGATCGATGAGCTTGTCGTCGATCGTGGCGATCGCCCAGCCATCGTTTCGGTCGCCAGGCACTCCACAGCCTTCCGGCGCGTCCGCGTGCGCAGGCAGGCCAGCGAGAGATGCAAGCGCTGTCCATCCGAGCAATGAGGTGAATCGTCGGCGTCTCATGTTCGATCGAGTCCGTCACTTTAGCGGCGCGGGAAAGGTTCGGGGTGTCATTGCTTCCGATGACGCAACGGCGGCGGTATTGGCCTACCTTTGTGCATACGGATCGCACCACCAGGAGGAGCCGCCATGAAGGAGCTGACTTACCGGACCTATCTCGACGACCCTGCCGCGCGCGCCACGCTGGAGCGTGAAGTTCGCCGGCTGCGACGTGAAGCCTTCGACGAGTTCATCTTTGCGCCTGTTCGCGAAGTGCTCGATCGCCTCATCAAGCGCATGCACCTGAAGCCGGCGTCACGTGCGTTGACTCGGCAGACGTAAAGTCACCGGGCTTTACCTTCCGTTCATCAGAATGCCATTCGGCAAGCCCAACATGGAGGGCTCGAATGAAAGCTGAACGGGAGCAAACGCATGGCAAATCCTCCATCGCCATCTATCGCCGACCCTCAAGCGGCTGCTGAACTCGGTTCGGAAACGGCCATTCCGATCCTCGTGGCAGAGGTTTTCGAAGAGGCGCCGCCGAGCGCGCGCTGCAGCCTCGTCGAGGCGCTGATGCGGCCCCTGGGCGTGTTGTCGCTGGTCGCCATTGCGAACGGTATCTTCGCCAAGATCCGGTTTCGCAATGCCGGCCAGGATCCGACGGTGCGGCTCGAGGACATCCAGAACGTGCACACCACGGATGTCATCGCGCTGGTGCAGCACGCGCAGCAGGTGAGTGTGGAGACCGTCGATGGTCTGGCGCAATTGCTGCTTTCGTCGGGCGGGCTCACGGGTTCGGCTGCCGCGACAGTGCTGATCGCGCTGCTCGTCAAGCGCGCGCGATCACGTCTTCCCTGAACCTGTCATCGAAGGGGCAGTTCGATCAAACCTGCAAGCGGCACCGAATCGATTTGCGCGGCGCTTGCGACGACGATGGCCTGATCGGGCTGCTCGGCGAGTCTGGTGAGTTCGCGCCACAGGAAGCGAATCGATGCGGCGTCGAGTGCGGCCGTGGGTTCATCGAGCAAGATGAGGGTCCGTCCCGATGCGAGCGCAGCCGCCAGCAAGGCCTTGCGCCTCGAACCGGTGGACAGCATGTACATCGGCTTGGCGAGATGCGGGGTCAAGGAGAAGCCTTCCACAAAGGTTCGCCACATGCCTTCGCTGAAGCGCGCATCGCCAGCGTTGAGCGACGTAGCGCATTCAAGCGCGGTGACCTTGTCGAACGCGTCGGTGTCCGGGTCGCAGAAGAAGACGTTTCGCTGATAGGCCTCGCGCTCGCGGTCGAGGCGGGCACCTGCGACGCTGAGGCGTCCCTGGGCGGCCAGTTGACCCGCAAGCAGGCGAAGAAGCGTCGACTTTCCGGTGCCCGTGTCGCCGTACAGCAGCGTGACGCCGGCGCCGATGCGTGTGGTCCATCCGGCTGCGAGCGGTGGCTGTCCTGGGTGGGCGAAGCGCAGGTCCGCGACGTCGAGGATGGGCGAGAGGGCGGTGGTTTCCATGCCGCAACCGTACAGCAACGAGGCCTTCTGGCGGCTCTCCGGGGTTGACCGCGGTCGACGGCCATCGCATATTGCGCGCTTGCATCGAGGGAGACCCGGAAAGCCATGTCATGCATGGCACCTGCGCTGGAGGAGCTCGCGATGTCCACTGAGCGTGTCGAAACCATCGTGATCGGCGGCGGCCAGGCAGGGCTGGCGATGAGCTACCACCTGGGACGCCTGGGCCACGAACACCTCGTGCTCGAGCGCGGAGCGCTTGCGGAACGCTGGCGCAGCGAACGGTGGGATTCGCTTCACTTCCAGTCACCCAACTGGAACATGAATCTTCCGGGTTGGCCGCGCATGACGGTCGAGCCCGACGCGGACCCCGACGCGTTTTCGCCGCTGCGCGAGGTGACCGACTACCTCGAACGCTATGCGGCGGCCATTCGCGCGCCGGTGCGGACCCAGTGCGCGGCACTCTCGCTTGCACGCAGGCCGGGGTCGCGCGAGTTGCTGGTGCAGACGGATGGCACGCTGTACGTGGCCGACAACGTCGTCGTGGCCACCGGCCCGTATCAGGTGCCGCGCGCAACGCCGCCGCTCGGTGCGGGCTTGTTCGAGATCCATTCGACGCAGTACCGCAATCCGATGCAACTGCCGGACGGCGCCGTGCTCGTGGTCGGCAGTGGGAACTCCGGCGTGCAGATTGCCGAGGAGCTGTGCCGTGCAGGACGGCGGGTGTTCCTCTCCGTCAGCTCGCACGAGCGGATCCGGCGCCGCTATCGCGGCAAGGATTGCATCTGGTGGCTGATCGCGACGGGCTCCGCCGATTCGACGCTTCGCGAGTGGAAGGGCGCTCGCCTGTCCCGCTTGATGACCGGCGTCAATGGCGGGCATGACATCGACCTTCGCCGGCTGGCGGCCGAAGGCATCGTGCTGACGGGTCGTGTCAAGGCTGCGGAGAACGGCAGGCTCGACCTCGCCGACGATCTTGCCGCGAGCATCCGCCGTGGCGATGAATCGCTGCTTGCGTTCAACCGCCGTTGCGACGACACGGATCGCACCCGGCAACTGGACTTGCCGCCCGAGGATTCGCCGGATGAACCGTTGCCGGATCCGCCTGCGCTCGATGCACCCATCCGCACACTCGATCTGGCGAAGGAGGGGATCAAGTCGGTGATCTGGGCCAACGGTGCGCACGCGGACTTCAGCTGGATCGACTTGCCTGTCTTCGGCCCGTCGCCAGAATCGAAGAGGGCGCCCGTGCACGAACGTGGGGTGACATCCGAAGCCGGGCTGTTCTTCCTGGGCCTGCCATGGCTGCACAAATGGAAGTCGGGCTTTTTGTTCGGCGCGGACGAGGATGCGGCCTACCTGGCGGGGCACATCGCTCCGCAGCGGGGCTGATCAGCCGGCGGTCACCCGCGTCTCGAACAGAAAAGCTGCCAATGCGTCCTCGACGGCGGGCGCCGCTGATCGCGCTGCACCGGGAAGATCCACCGTCACTCGCATGCCCCTGCGTCCGCCTTCTTCGACCCGGATCTGCGCGTCGCGTAGTCCGAGCCGATCGTGCACGATGTGCGTCACCAGGCGCGAGGCCGCGTCGCAACGCAACTGCGGCTTGAAGATCTTGCCGACGGATGTGAGCGGGATGGCATCGACGATACAGATCTGCTTCGGCCATGCGGGACGTTCGCCGATCGTTTGCTCGGCGTGTTCCCGAAGCTCTTCTTCCGTCGCGGTGGCGCCGGGTTTCAGCGCCACGTAGCACACGGGCAGTTCGCCGGCATAGGCGTCCGGCATCGCCACGGCGGCGGCCAATGCCACCGCGGGGTGCGCCGCCATTGCGTTCTCGATCATCAAGGGGTCGATGTTGTGGCCGCTACGGATGATCAGGTCTTTGGCGCGGCCGGCGATGTAGATGCGACCGCGCGCGTCGGTATAGCCAAGGTCGCCGCTGTTGAGCAATCCGTCGTCGAAGACGCCCGCATCATGTTCAGGGTTGCGGTAGCCGGGCGAGATATGCGGCCCCCGGGCGGTGATGACGCCGATCTCGCCAGGCGCGCAAACCGGGCCGAGCCGACCGCTCGCCTCCAGCCGCCGGACTTCCACGCGCGTGTAGGGCAGGGCCCAGCCGACCGAGCCTGCGCCGCCCTCGCCGGCAACCGGATCGATCGCAATCAGGCCGGAGGCTTCCGTCATGCCATACACCTCGAACAGGCCGAGGCCGATGACTTGCCTGAAGCGTTCCCTCACGGCCGATGGCAGCGAAGCGGCGCCACTGAAGCCGGCGCGCACTGCGCTGAGATCCGCACCGTCCGTCGGCACTTCCAGGACGGCGCCGATCGAGGTGGGCACCGCACCCACCAGCGTTGCACCATAGCGGGCTGCCAGTCGCCAGTAGTCTTGCAACATCGCCGGATTGCGTAGCCCGCCGGGCGACATGACCAGCAGGCTGATCCCCGCCATGAACGCGCTCAATCCGCAGAAGATGGTTCCGCCGACATGGAACAGCGGCAGGGTGGCGGTGAGCGTATCGGTCGGTCGCAGGTCGCCCAGGACCGCCCCACCCAGCGCCGCCACGAGCTGGCCGCGGTGGGTGTGCGCCACGAGCTTGGGTGCGCCGGTCGTGCCGCCGGTGTGGAAGTAGGCCGCGATGTCCCCGTCTCGACCCGGATCGCCGAACACGAGCCGATCTTCGGGCTGCGCCAGCAATGCGCTGTGAAAGTCGATCACACCGGACTCGAGCGGAATACCGGGAGGCGCCACGCGCACCAGCTGCAGCCCCGGCACCGATTCGCGCAGCGCCAGCGCCTTTTGCCAGATGTCCAGCACCGGGTGCGGACCGAGCGCCACGAGGATGCGGGCTCCGGAGGCTTTCAGCAATCCCGCAATGTGTTCCGGCTGCAGCAGGAAATTGATGGGCACCGCATAGCCCGCGGTCTCGGCACCCCACAGCGTCGCGTGGGTCTCGACCAGGCTCGGCAGCATGTAAGCAACGCCCGGGCGCGGTCCGGCGAGGGTGGCGAACAGATTGGCGGCGCGACGCACCAGTCCTAGCAGTTCGCGGTAGCTGACGCGTCGGGGCTTTTCGTCGGGTGCACCGGTCATCAGCATCGTGATTGCGGTGCGATCGGGCTGGACCTTCGCGCAGTCGGTGAAGACGTCGAGGACGCTGCGCTCGGGCAGGCGCTCCTCCAGCGTCATTTCGGTCTCGAAGCGCCGCAGGTCTTCCAGGTCTCGGATGCCGGTTCGGGGAAGGACCGCCATGGTGGTTGCTCCGCACGTTGACGAGCGGGCGACGTTAACTGATCGGTGTGCTGCGGGCAATTCAGGCCTTGCGCGATACCCGTTTTCAGCAAGTTCACCAGGAAAGCATGCAGAAGTTGGCCAAAACATGGGCCGATCTCGTTCACATTGGATGTGAGAAAGTCACATTTGCAATATATAGTTACGAAAAGTGTTAACTCCTGGCCGCTTTTTGGGGCCAATGCACGTGGAGCGAGGATTGAGAAAGCCGTCCCGAAACCCAGTCGCGCCCCGCCGTCAGGCGAAGGGCTTCACGCTGATCGAACTCATGGTCGTGGTTGCGATCGTCGCCATCCTGGCGGCCATCGCCTATCCCTCGTACACCAGCTACATCGTGCGCAAGAACCGCGCGGCGGCGGCGGGGTTGATGCTGGAGATTTCGAATCTCCAGCAGCGCTTCATGCTCGACTCGCGCAGCTATGCGCCCGACCTTGCCACCCTCGGGGTGCAGGTGCCCCCCGACATCGCCGCCAACTACGACATCGTCACGAAGCCGAATACCGCCACGACCCAACCGGGGTTCACCACCACCGCAACGCCCAAGAACTCGCAGGCGGCACGCGACACGACCTGCGCGGTACTGACGATCTACGAAACCGGCCTCAGGCAGGCGTCGGGGGGAGGCAGCTCATGCTGGTAAAGCGACGCACGCTCGGCCGCCGGATGCGCGGCTTCACGCTGATCGAACTCATCACCGCCGTCACGTTGCTCGCCATCCTCGCCGGCCTCGCGGTGCCGACCTTCCAGGGCTTCATCGCGAACCAGCGCATCCGGAACACCTCCTTCGACCTGATGGCCGCACTCATGCTGGCTCGCAGCGAAGCGGTCACGCGCAATGGCAACGTGTCCTTCAGCCAGACCGGCACCGGATGGGCCGCCGGTTGGGAGGTCAAGTCTGGCACTAACACGCTCCTCAGCCAGGACACCGTGCGCAGCCTCTCGATCACCGATTCCGCGAACTTGGCCGCGATCGTCTACGGCAAGGACGGGCGCACCAGTACCGCCAGCACCCGCTTCACGATCGCGCCGTCGGTCGCGATCAGTGGGGTGAGCCCGCGCTGCGTTTCCGTCGGCCCGAGCGGCGTGCCGAGCAGCCGCGTGGGGGCATGCTCATGATGCGCCGGCGCCAGGCTGCGCGCGGCTTCGCGCTGATGGAAATCCTGATCTCGCTGGTCATCCTGATGTTCGGGCTGCTGGGGCTGGTGGGCATCAGCAGCCGCACCCACATGTCCGAGGTGGAGGCCTACCAGCGCGTGCTGGCCCAGCAGCTGGTGCAGGACATGGCGGACCGTCTCAACGCCAACCGCAAGGTGGCCACGTGCTATTCGAACGGCGTCACCGGCACGCAATTCGGCGCAGGCTACACCGGCACACCCACTTGCACCGCGGGCGCCGCCCAGGAGCAGGCCCGCGCGGTGGCAGACCTCAAGGAGTGGGATGGTCTACTCAAGAACACTGCCGTCACCACCAAGGACGGCGGGAGCGTCGTCGGCATGATCGGCGCCGTCGGGTGCGTGACGCTGGATGACGCGTCCAAGAATATCTACCTGGTCGCGGTCGCGTGGCAGGGGTTGAACAAGACCGCCGCGCCGCTGCTGGCGGACGGCAAGACGGCCTTCCCCTGCGGCAGCGGCTCCTACGCGGACGAGAAGCTGCATCGCGTGGTTACGACGAAGGTGCGCATGGGAGCCCTGTCGTGAGGCGCCGCATGCCACCGCGCGGCAGCAACTGCCGGGGCTTCACGCTGGTCGAGCTGATGGTGGCCATCGCGCTCGGCCTGCTGCTGCTGATCGCGCTGGTCAGCCTGCTTGTGTCCACGGTGAACTCGCGCAACGAGCTCGACAAGACCACGCGCCAGATCGACAACGGCCGCTATGCGCTGCAGGTGCTCACGGAGAACATCCAGCTCGCCGGTTTCGTCGGCGCCTCCGCAAGCACGGCCTTCTCGAGCGTCGCGCCGGTGGGATGCCCCGGCACGCTGGCCGAGCTCGGCTACACGGCGACGACCAACCCGGGCACCTCCGTCGTGCCGTATCCGGTGTACCGTCTCGATACCGTCCCCGCCTGCATCGACCATGTGGTGCCCGGTACCGCGATGCTGCTTCTCACGCGCGTGTCGACGACGGCGGCGACCGTGGCGACGGCCGACAAGAGCGAGGAATACCTGCAGGTCTCCACCTGCGCCACCGACACGATGCCCTTCGCCGTGGCGAGCGGGGCGTCGACCGCGACCTTCGCGCTCATGCAGAAGGACTGCACCAGCGGCAACCTCGCTCCCCTGCGCAAGATCGTGCAGCAGCTCTACTACGTCAGCAGCTGCAACGAGTGCGGGACCGACACAATCCCGACGCTGAAGGTCGCGGAGTTGCAAAAGGGTGCGATCCAGATCTCCGCGGTGGTCGAAGGCATCGAGAACTTCCAGGTCGACTTCGGCGTGGACATGGACGGCAACGGCTCGCCCGATTGCTACACGAGCAACCCGGACAACCCACCGGCGACGGAAGTGGCCGTCGCTGTCTGCCCGCAGACAACGCCCCCCTACGACTGGACCCAGGCCGTCTCCAACTGGAGCAACGTGATGGCGGTGCGCGTTCACGTGCTGGGCCGCCAGATCGACACCAGCGCCGGCACGGTCGACACGAAGAAATACGACATGGGCCTGGCCACCGGAACCGTTGGCCCCTTCAAAGACGCCTACAAGCGCACCGTCTACAGCACCGTCGCGCGTCTCTACAACCCCTCCGGACAGAGGGAGACGCCGTGATGCGCCATATCCATATGAACACCAGTCGCCATGCTCGCGGCGCCCAGCGCGGCGCCACCTTGCTCGTCTCGATGATCTTCCTCGTGATCATCACGCTGATGGTCGTCTCGGCCGTCAAGGTCAGCACGCTCAACATCAAGATGGTCGGCAATACGCAGACCGAGAAGGAAGCTTCGGCTGCGGCCCTGCAAGTGATCGAGGGCACCATCAGCACCGACTTCACGCAGCTTCCCGTGGCTGCGACCACCACGGTCGACATCAACAACAGCGGCCAGGCCGGATCCACCTACACGGTGGCGAGCCCCGCGCCGTTATGCACCGGCGTCAAGTCCATCAAGCTCAGCGAGCTCGACGCCGCCAATCCGAATGACCAGCCCTGCTATGCCAGCGGTGCAGCAGCCAATACGGGCATCGAAGGTGCAGGCGGTTCGGGCAACTCGCTGTGCTCCGCCTCCAACTGGGACGTGAGCGCTGCCTCCACCGGACCGAACGGCACGGGGACCGGGCCTGCTACGCACCAGGGCGTTTCCGTGCGCGTCGCGGTGGGCGCCGCCTGCTGAGGAAGGAAGAGAAGAAGTGAACATCGCAAACCTGCGAACCGTTGGCGCGATGGCGCTGCTCACCCTGACGGGCGCCGTCGCGCACGCCGAGGACATCGACATCTACCAGGGCATCAGCACGGGCGGGTCGGCCAACCTGCTGGTCGTTCTGGACAACGCGGCCGCAGCCGACGCCAAGTCCACCTACACCTGCAGTCTGCAAACGCCAGCCGGCGCCGCCTTTACGGTGAACGATCCGACGAAGAACCTCGGCTTCGAACAGTGTGGGTTGTATGGCGCGGTGAAAGGCCTGGGGGCGGACGCCAGCCTGAACGGCAAGATCAATCTCGGCCTGATGTACTTCCCCACTGGCGGTACGGATGGCGGAACCTTCGTGCTCCCGACCCCGTCGCCGGTGCCGTCCGCGCTGCTGACCATGGACGGGAACGGGCAGGACGGCAAAGGCGTTGCCAAGATGCTGACCCGGGTGTCGCAGCTCAGCCTGTCGAGTGACAAGAGCAACAACAACCAGATCGCGCAGGCCATGCAGGAGGCCTGGGCCTTCTACCAGGGCAAGAAGGGCCTGTCGGGCACCACCTACCCGGGGCTGAACAGCCAGAACGGCTGCACGAAGAACTTCGTTCTCTACATCACGCTCGCGACCAACAACCAGAAGCCGCAGGACGGCGGCAACCTGGGCGGCAACGCGCTGCAGACGGCGCAGGTGTCCTCGACGGCGCCCACCCAGCTCGCGTTGCCGGCCTGGAAGTCTGTCATTTCCGGCCAGTCCGCCTCAGGCAAGTACCAGAGCGACTATTCGGACGAGTGGGCGCAGTTCATGTACACCGGCAAGTCGCCGAAGCTGACGACGCCCTATCCGAGCATCGGCACCTACACCATCATCCTCAGCGACGGCACCAACCCTGACTACGAACAGTTGATGGTCAGCATGGCGCGCCAGGGCGGCACCGACCCGATCGTGGTCGCGCTGGGCGACGTCAATGCATTGGTGAACGCCATCAACAAGGTGTTCCGCGAAGTGCAGGCGGTCAACAGCGTGTTCGCGGCGCCCGTGCTGCCGGTGAGTGCCAATACGCAGGGCACCTACATCAACCAGATCTACATGGGCATGTTCCGTCCCGACAAGGATGGCAATACGCGCTGGATGGGCAACCTGAAGCAATACCAGTTCGGCGTCGACATCACCGACCCGAATTCGCCCCAGCTGTTCCTGGGCGATGCATCGTGGGGACCATATTCCGTGGGAACCAACGCCAACCGCGCGCTGAGCTCGGCGGGCACCGGCTTCGTCACGCCGACCGCGGTGAGCTTCTGGACCTCGAAGAACACCAATGTCCTGCCGGATTCGCAGGGCGGTTTCTGGACCGGCGGCTTCCCGGACCAGTCCGCCGACAGCTATGACTGGGCCGACGGGCAGATCGTGGAGAAGGGCGGCGTCAGCCAGCAGTTGCGTCTCAAGTACCTGACCGAAACCTATCCGGCCACCACCACCGCGACCGGCGCGACCACCTCGCGCAACGTGCTGACCTGCATCGGCACGTCCTGCTCGAACGGCTCGTCGCTGGCCACCATGCCCTTCAAGGTCGGCAACACGAACCTGACCGACTCGGCGCTGGGCATCACCAGCACCAGCGGGTTCACCGGCGTCAACCTGATCAATTGGCTGCGAGGCGACGACACCGCGGCTGCTGGAGACAAGTCCGCCGGGGCGGAATCCAGCCAACCGCCAGCCAGCATCACGGTGCGCGGATCGGTGCATGGCGACGTGCTTCACTCGCGGCCCGTGGTGATCGACTACGGCGGCAACACGGGCGTGGTGGTGTTCTACGGAGCCAACGACGGCCTGTTCCGCGCGGTCAATGGCAATCAGCCCAACAACCCGAGCGACAACACCAAGCCCCAGGGCACGTGCACGGTATCGACCGACTGCGCCATCTCGATCAAGGACGCCACCGGCGCCACCACCAAGGTGCCTCCGGGCGGCGAGCTGTGGAGCTTCGTTCCCCAGGAGTTCTATTCGAAGCTGCAGAGGCTCTACAAGAACGACGTCGCGCTGACGCTCGGCGCTTCTACCGGCTCCGGCAAGCCTTACTTCTTCGATGGCGCCCCGGGGGTCTACTACAACCGCGCCACCGGCAAGGCCTACATCTACCTGTCGGCGCGCCGCGGCGGTCGTCTGCTGTATGCGCTCGATGTGAGCGATCCGACGGCGCCCAAGTTCATGTGGAAGCACACCAACGCGGACGTCGGCTTCAGCGAGCTGGGCCAGACCTGGTCGCAGCCCAAGGTGGCGAAGATCAAGGGTCACACCAACCCCGTGCTGATCTTCGGCGCGGGCTACGACGCCAACGAAGACGCGGAACCACCCACCGCCGACACCATGGGCCGCGGGATCTTCGTGCTCGACGCGGTGACGGGCGATCTCGTCTGGCGCGCAGGCCCCGGCGGCGACCCGGGCACCTGCACCGGCAATCCCTGCCTGATCTCCGGCATGGACTACGCGATTCCGGCCGACATCACGCTGGTCGATCGGGACTTCGACGGCCTGATCGATCGCCTCTATGCGGCCGACACCGGCGGCAACATCTGGCGCGTGGACCTGCAGCCGACCGGCACCGGTGACCCGACCACCTGGCGGACCACCCAACTGGCCGCGCTGGGCGGTACCGGCACGACCAAGCGCAAATTCTTCTTCCCGCCCGACGTGGTGCCCACCAAGACCTACGACGCGGTGCTGGCGATCAGCGGCGACCGCGAGCACCCGCTGCGCACGAACCAGGCCAACTCGATCGTTAACCGCTTCTACATGCTCAAGGACACCAAGGTGGGCATGAGCGCCAGCGGATGGACCACGCTGAAGGACGACAGCGCATCGACCTCGACCGCGGCGCCTTCGGCCAATTCGGCCACCATTCCGGCGCTGTCGCTCGTCACCAACGATTCGCTCTTCGACAACAGCAGCCCCGGCTTCTACGTGATCCTGTCCGGCGCGGGCGAGAAGGGCGTCAATGCACCGACCACCGTGGGCGGCACCGTGTACTTCGGCACCAACACGCCGATCGTCCCGACCAGCAACACTTGCCAGGCCAACCTGGGCGATGCGCGCAGCTACGGCATCAACTTCCTGACGGGATCGCAGAGCTCGACGCTGCTCGACGGCGGCGGGCTTGCACCCTCGCCGGTATTCGGCATCGTCACCGTCAAGGTGGACGGCAAGGACCGGCAACTGCCGTTCCTTATCGGCGGCGGCGGCGGCTCGGGCGCGGACGGCAAGTCGGGCCTCGGGGCGCAAAAGCCCGTCATTCCGCTCAAAGCCACGAAGCGCCGGACCTATTGGTATCGGGAGACCGATCGCTAGGCGCGTACCGCGTGAGCGGAGTCGCAAGGAGGATGTTGGTTCCAATCAAGTTATAAACGGGCCCCAAAACCTCCATGGAAAGTCAACTCGCCTGGGTCCAATCTGCTTGTGCGCGCGTACTGCGGCCGGTCATCCGGCTTGCGGTCCGCATGGGGCTCAAGCATTCCCAGCTCGAGGAGATGCTGCGTGACCTCCTGCTCGACGAAGCGCGCAGGCTTTGGCAGGCCGAGGGCGTGGCCGAGCCCAACATCAGCCAGCTTTCGATCACAACGGGCCTGAACCGCAAGGCGGTGACGAGCAGGGTCCGGGAACCGGCAGACCCGCTGCCCGGCACCGAGACATCGGCCGCAGCCAGGACTTTCACGTCCTGGCTGCAGATGCAAACCCACGACCCGGCGCTTCGCCGCCTGCCCGTGGTCAGCGACTCGGAGGCGATGAGCTTCGAGACGCTGGCGCGTGCAGCCGGTCGAGGCAATTGGCATCACCGATCGATCCTCGACGAACTGGCGCGCCTGAAGCTGGTGAACGAAGCCGACGGTCATGTCGAACTGACAGCCGAGGCATTCGTGCCGCAGGCGGACCTGCGCTCCATGCTGGCCTTCCTGGGCGACAACGCCCGCGACCACCTGCAGGCCGCGGTGTCGAATGTGACCGGCGAGCGGGCGCCGATGCTCGAACGTGCCGTGTTCGCCAAGGGGCTGTCGCTGGAGGACTGCGAGGCCATCCAGGCGTTGGTGCGCGAGCGCTGGACGGCGCTGCACCACGAACTGACCGACCACATGTCCCGCGCGGTCAAGGCCGCTGACGGCGCCGCCCCCGGGCGCATCCGCGTGGGCATCTACACCTATTTCGAGGACGCGGGTGAGAGTGCGCTCGATCCGTCCCCACGATCATGATTCACAAGCTTCTGCGCCTCGGCCTCGCGCCGCTTTTCTTCGCGCTTCTTCTTTCCTGCGGCGGTGGCTCCAGCTCCCCGGGCGGCATTTCCAATGCAGGTGGCTCTGCCGTCACCACCACCGCGGCGGCCGGCTCCGGCTCCAGCCGCAATGAGTCCCCAGCCGGGGACGGTTCGACGAGCGCCTCTTCCGGCGGCAGCGACAACGGCTCGACAAGCACGGCGGCCAATGGCAATGGCAATGGCGATTCGGGCGTGGGCTCGGGCGGGACAGGCGTGAGCACCGCCGATGCCGGGACCAGCGTGGGCAGCGTAGACGGCATCGGCAGCATCTTTGTGGGGGACCTGCGCTACGACATCGATCAGGCGCAGCTCGACCTGCGCGACGCGACACAGCTGAAGATCGGCCTGACCGTCGCGGTCATGGGTCCGGTCGATGCGGCTTTCACCAGCGGCACCGCGCGGCAGGTGGCTTCGATGGCCCAGATGCGTGGCGTCGTGGATTCGGTCGATGTCGCCGGAAGCAGTTTCCAGATGCTCGGCAGCGCGATCAGCGTGGACTCCAACACCGTGTGGGCCGACCTCGCCGGTCTGCCCGCGGTTTCGGCGGGCATGCAATTGCAGGTGTGGGCGCTGCCGATCGGTCCGGGGTCGCTGCGGGCCACGCGCATCGAGTCCCAGGCCCTTGCCGCGACGCCGCTGGTCTCGGGCGTGATTTCCCAGCTCGATGTCGGCGGCAGCACCTTCCAGCTCGGCAGCCTTGTCATCGACTACCGTCTGGCCACCTTGCCGGCAGGCGGACTGGCCAATGGCCGCATCGTGCGCGTTTCGAGCGCCTCGCCGCCAGCGGCAGGCCGTCTGGACGCGAGCGCGATCGACGGCTGGTACGCCCTCTCCAGCGTGAAGGGCGCGCCGGTTCAGCTCGAAGGCGTGATGAGCAACTTTGCGTCGACAGCGAGCTTCAGCCTGATGGGCACGCCGATCGACGCCTCGGCGGCGCAAGTCACCGGCGGGCAGGCGCAGCACCTGGGCAACGGCGTCACGGTGGTCGCCAGCGGCACCCTGTCTGACGCGGGCGTGCTGGTGGCCACCAAGCTCAAGATCCGGCACGTCCCCGGGGGTGGGGCGCTGCCGTCGTTCAACCTGATCGGGCCGATCACCGACTTCAACTCGCTGGCGGACATGACGGTCAAGGGTCAGCGCCTCGATGCAAGCGCGGCGACCATCGTTGGCACCGGTCAGCTGGCCAATGGCGTCAAGGTGTCGGTGCAGGGATCGCAAGTGGTGGGCGGCGTGCTGTTGGCGACCCAGCTAGCGTTCCAGTAATTTGCCTTGATCGCTCGCCAGTCGCTCCAGCGTCGCGAGCTGCCAGGATTTCTCTGGCACGAACGACTCCGGATCGCCGACGGCGCCATATCCGCCTTCGCCGTAGATGGTTGCATAGGCCGCGTAGTCGGCTGCCTGAATTGCCCGGCCGGCCAGAGCGTTGGCGACCGCATAGCTTGCCGACACGGCCGCATGACCCACGCCGTCAAGTGAACGCGAGCCCTGGTGGTGATTGGCCAACGCGGCCGCGTCGGCTGCAGCACGATCGAGCACGTCTCGATCTACCCGGCCTGCGACGTAGGCACTGAGCGTATCGAGGCAGCGAATGACAGGCTCGTCCTCGAGCAGGTGACGAACCCGCTCGACGCACGCATGGGCAAAAGCAAACCGCAGCGCGTCGGATTGCGCCAGGCGCTGCTCGTAGGCCGCCAGGGTCACGCGAGCGGCAGTTCACGCAGGAGATTGCTGCGCACCCAGGTGAAGGCACCCGCCTGCACATTGGAGGCCTGCCACTTCCTGAAGTCGGGATCGGCCGAAAGCGGATCGGTCACTTTGGCGTATTCGGTGGCGTTGTCGAAGCGCAGTTCGAGGATGTAGTTGCCCATCTCGCCAGCGGCGACGACCCACAGCCGGGCGTTGGTCGCGCCGTGCCGCTTCCAGAGCGCCGCGCCGTGCTGTATCGCTTCCATGACAGCGCCGAGATCGGCACCCGGATTCGGTCTGAAGACGTATCGGGCCTCGTATGCCATGACATCCTCCTGTGGGGTGAAGGGGCAGGGCAGCTATTCAAGCACCACGGCAGTCAAGTGGCAACGGGCTGGAGTAGGCGCATTCCGGCAACGATTTTCGTCGCTTGCCGAGTCGGCGACCGTGAGAGCCGGGCTAACTTACGCCCACGGACTCGGCAAGACCCCCAAAGGTAATCCGGGACCGCGAAGGCCCTCCGATCGGACGCAAGTCGTCGGAGGGCCTTTGTCACTGCACGGTCCCCTGGTGCGACGAATGAAACATCCGCATGGCACACATCATCAAGGCCGCGCCACCGGCCGCTGCGATCAGCGTCGCGCGCACCGGCTGCTCCGCGATGTTCGCCTTCGTGCGCGCCGCGTAGGTATCGAGCGTGTGCTTGAGCCCGTGCGGCAGGTTCGGGTCGGATGCCAGCGGGGCAGTTGCCTCGAGTGCTGCAACATCAGCGTCCGTCAAAGGGGGAATGGCGGTAGGGGTGGTGGTGGGTTCAATGTCCAATTTGGTCTCCTGATTCCGTACGGAAAAGCATCTCGGCAGGACGGCCCGCCCGTGTGTCATCGTCTTGTCGAGTTTCCTGTAGGAAGAGGACAGGGGCCATGATTCGCAGCCCCCTGACGACTCTCTGCGAATCCACTTCGTTGTCATTTGAAACCGAACAGGAGAAAGCAATTGGCCAGCAAGAACACCATCTGCCTCTGGTATGACGGCACCGCTCTCGAAGCCGCGCAGTTCTACGCAAAGACGTTCCCGGACAGCGCCGTGAAGTCCGTGTATCACGCACCCGGCGACTATCCCGACGGCAAGAAGGGCAATGTGCTGACGGTCGAGTTCACCGTCATGGGCATTCCGTGCCTCGGCCTGAACGGAGGCCCGGCGTTCAAGCACACCGAGGCCTTCTCGTTCCAGGTCTCGACGCAGGACCAGGCCGAAACCGACCGGCTGTGGAATGCGATCGTCAGCAACGGTGGTGAGGAAAGTGCTTGCGGCTGGTGCAAGGACAAGTGGGGCCTGTCGTGGCAGATCACGCCGCGCGCACTCATGGAAGCCATCGCCGACCCGGACCCCGCGGCGGCCAAGCGCGCGTTCGACGCGATGATGCAGATGAAGAAGATCGACATCGCGACCATCGAGGCGGCGCGTCGGGGCTGATCTTCCGCGGGTCAGGGCCCAGCGACCACGCGCGGTACCTTGCCGCTGCGACCGGCGCGGCCGGGCTCGCCCGCGCGACATTCGATCTGCACGCCGGTGACCCCTTGCGCGCGCAGGAAATCGCTCAGCGCACGGTGCGCCTTTCGCAGCGCCAACTCGGCCTCGCCGCCCTGCAGTCCGGTGCGCATCAGCAGGTCGCGCGGTCCCTGCTGCACCAATTGGAAATCGAAGAGACCGGCGCCATCTTCGATTGCAGTGCTTAGCGCGAGCGGAAGCAGACGAACGGCGGCGGCGCCGTCGCCCTCGATGCGAAGCGTGTCTTCGCAGCGGCCTTCCACCTCGATGACAGGCAATCGCGATCCGCAGGCACAGCCGTGTGCGTGCAGGGAAACGCGGTCGCCGAGGTCGTAGCGGATGAGCGGCTGCAGGTGGTTGGCCAGATTTGTCAGCAGCGCAGTCGCGCCGGTCTCACCATGCGGCACTGGTCGAAGATGCTCATCCACCGCCTCCAGAATGGCCCAGTCACTGTTGAGATGCATGGAGCCCTTCTCGCATTCGAACGCAAGGGACAGGAATTCGGAGGCGCCGTAGCTGTCGGCCAAGGCGCAATGGAAAGCGCTCTGGATGTAGGCGCGCTTTGCGGGGCACAGGTTCTCGCCCCCTGTCCACACCTCGCGGGGCGCCGAGCGCATTCGTCCATGCAGACGTTCTTCGGCCAGCATGACTGCAGCGCTCGGATACGTCGCGATGACGCTCGGGGCCATCGCGTCGATGGCCCTGACGATGGCTTCCACCGGCTGCATGAACGAGATGCACCGCAAGCGTTGCGCCAGCGCCGGATTGAGCCGCCGAAGCCGCTCGATCGACACCGTGCTCGCGAAGTGGCCCTCGGTTGCACCGACAAAGGCAATCTGTTCGCCCCAGCCCCATGGATCGAAGAAGCGCCGCGCGGGCCGAAGCATCGGTCGGCGTACCGCTTCGAGCGCGTCGAAGACGGCCAGCGCCAGATCGTCCTGAACGAAGATGCCGGGCTCGCCGCTGCTGCCGGAGCTTTCCCAGACCAGATAGCTGCCGAGGTAGGGCTCGGCGATGCGGCTCCGGTCGGCCACGAATCGGCGCAATTCGTCGAGGCGGATCGCCGGGTCGGTGACCCACTCGTCGAAGCGATGCATCAACTCGGTCTTGTGGACGACCGGTATCTCATGCAAATGAACGTGGTCGCAGTCGCAGTGTTCAAGCAGGCGGCCGTAGAACGGCGAGCGCGCCTTCGCGGACGCCAGCAATCGCCCGAGGCGCTGCCGCTGGCGCACTGTCAGCGCGTCGCCATCGGCATAGGAGGCAACGGCCACGTCCGTGGCAACCGTTCCCCAGAGCCAGCCATCGGGCGTCATCTGGGCGCGTCGTCCACGTCCACCGCAGCTCCCATCGTCTTCATGATCGCTCCATCGTCGCGAGGAGAAGAGTCATTGTGGTGACGTATGAGGCGGTCCAGGAAGAAGCGTTTCACGCCGATACAGACAACCCAGCCGTGGTGCGGCGCGGCATGATTGGCGCTTCCTGCACCATTTCGCCCATATGACTTCGCAGCCTCTCGCTTCCCGGTCTTCGTCTCACGCCAGCGGCCGCGCCATCGCCACGATGATCGGCGCCATGGGCTGCTTCGTGTTCAACGACGCGACGGTCAAGCACGTGAGCCAGTCGATGCCTTCGGCGCAGCTCATCTTCGTGCGCGGCGTGATCGCGACGGTGCTCGTGCTGCTGATCGCCTACCGGTTGGGGGCGTTGCGGCAGGTGGGCGCGTTGCTGCATCCGCGCGTGGCGCTTCGCGGTGCGGTCGATGCCTGCGCGACGATGCTGTACCTGCTGTCGTTGTTCCAGCTGCCGATCGCCAACGCGACGGCCATCAACCTCGCGGCGCCGCTCTTCATGACGGTGTTCGCGGTGCTCTTCCTCGGCGAGCGCGCGGGCAAGGCGCGCTGGATCGCAGTGGTGCTGGGCTTCGCGGGCGTGATGTGCATCGTGCGTCCCAGCGGAGACGGCTTCAATGCCTGGGCTCTGCTGTGTCTGCTCGGCACGCTGTTCCACGCCACGCGCGACCTGATGACCCGGCGCATCGATCCGGCGATCCCGTCGATCATCATCACGCTCGCCACGGCGTTGGCGGTGACCCTGCTGTCCGGGGCGCTGACGGTGTCGAGCGGCTGGAAGCCCTTCGCGCTGCGCGAACTGGCCCTGCTGGGTGTCGCGGCGGCTTTCCTCGCTTCGGGTTACTTCCTGCTGGTGCAATGCATGCGCGCCGGGGAGGTGTCGCTCACGGCACCGTTCCGCTACACGGCAGTTCTCTTTGCCACACTCCTGGGCTATGCGATCTGGGACGAGGTGCCGGGAGGATCGGCATGGATCGGGATCGCGCTGCTTGTCGGCTCCGGTCTGTACATGCTGCACGACGAGCGTGGGCGGCGTCGCGCGGCGGTGCTCGATGCGCAGCCTGAGTGAGCGTGATGCAGGCCGTCAGTCTGTGCGCGCTGTCGGGCTGATGCGATCGAACCGGGCCTCGCGCGTTCCAGTTGAGCAGCGAGAGCGAACAGCACGTCTTCGCGTCCAATCGCGATACCGACGGCGCCGCTGCAGCAACGCTAGGAACCCTGCGGCACATCGCACTGTTTGCGTTGTGCTACTTTCGTCTGTCTGAACGGCGCCCATCGCGCCTTGGAGCCATCTCAATGAAAGCAACCTGGAACGGCGTCATCCTCGCCGAGAGCGACGACACCGTGCTCGTCGAAGGCAACCACTATTTTCCGGCCGCGGCGCTCAACCGCGAGCACGTGACCTTCAGCAATCACAAGACAACCTGCCCCTGGAAGGGCACCGCGAGCTACTACTCGCTGTTGGTCAATGGCGAACTCAATCCCGATGCGGTGTGGTACTACGCCGACCCCAACCCCGAAGCCGAGATGGTGCGTGACCGCGTCGCCTTCTGGAAGGGCGTGAAGGTGACCGAGTGAGCACGGCCTTCAGCCCGCCATTCACACCGCCCGACCGGCTCGTCCCCACGCTGCGCCAGGACGGCTACGCCGTGCTGAGTCCCGAGGGCGTGGCCGAATGGCTCGGCGTGCCGGTCGCGGACCTCGATGCGCTGCACGCGGACTGGTTCCACCTGCCACCTGACGAATACCTGAAGGACGGCGGCCGCTACCGCACGCGGCGACATGCCTGCTTCACCGTCGACGGCGCCGAGCTTGTGCAAGTGCCGCATCGCGCGCACTGGCAACCGGTCGAATACAACGCGCTGCACGGCGGCATGCAGCGCTGGTTCGCGCCGATGCAGGAAGCCACCGTGGCGCAGCCCGCATGGCAGCGGTTGATGCATGCGCTCGCGGACGCGGCAAGCGGTCTTCGCGGCGTGCAGCGCTGGTATGTCGAGGCGCACCAGTTCCGCATCGACACCGCGGATGGCATCGGTCGACCGACGCCCGAAGGCGCGCATCGCGATGGCGTGGACCTCGTGGCGGTCGCGCTCGTCGGACGGCACAACATCAAGGGCGGCGAGACGCGTGTCTTCGAGGCTGCAGGCCGGCGCGGCGAGCGCTTCACCTTGACGGAGCCGTGGTCGCTCCTGTTGCTCGACGACGCGCGCGTGATCCACGAATCCACGCCGATCCAGCCGTTGATCGAAGGCGAAGGAGGCTGGCGCGACACGCTGGTCGTGACCTGCCGGGCAGGCGAATTCCAGGGTGATTGAGCCTCGCTGCAGACCGTAGACGTCCTACATCCGGGAACCTTGCCTTGGATGTACATTCGGGGCCGGTTCGCCCGCGAACCTGGAATCTCTACTCTCTGATCAAGAGGTCTGCCATGTTCAATCACATCCTGGTGCCCATCGATGGTTCCGAAACATCGATGCTGGCGGTCAGCAAGGCCAGCGGGCTGGCGCTTGCATTCGGCAGTCGCATCACGCTCATACACGTGGTGGACAACTACCCCTTCATCGGCGTGGGCGCGGACTACGCGCTCGGCCAGAACGAATACCTTGCCGCCGCGACCAGCAGCGCCAATGCGGCGCTCGCTCGTGGCGTCGCCGCGCTCGCGGCCGAAGGCCTTCACAGCGACCAGCGCGTCATCGACGGCCACGTGGTGCACGAAGGCATCGTCGACACCGCGATCGCTGTCGGCGCGGACCTGATCGTGATGGGTTCGCACGGTCGCACCGGCATCGAGAAGCTGCTGCTCGGCAGCGTGACGCAGCGCGTCCTGCAGGATGCGAAGTGCCCGGTGCTCGTGGTGAAAGGCGAGCTCTAGACCGTTCTAGTCAAAAGGCGGCGCACTCTCGAAAAGGCACATACGCCCGTCGATGGGATGGGCGAACTCCAGCATCGTCGCGTGCAGCATCAGCCTCGGCGCGCGCGCGCGGATGTCGTCGTTGCCGTAGAGCGCGTCGCCCAGGATCGGGTGCCCGATAGAGAGCAGATGCACACGCAGCTGGTGGCTGCGGCCGGTGAGCGGCTCGAGCCGCACGTGCGTCGCGTTGCGTTCGGGTAGTAGCTGCTTCACGCGCCAGCGCGTCTGGCTGGGCTTGCCAGCGGCATCGATCTTCTGCAGCGGGCGACGCGGCCAGTCGGCCATCAGGGGTGCGTCGATCAGCGACCACTCGTCGCGCACAGGCATCGATCCATCGACGATGGCTTCATAGCGCTTGTTCACTTGCCGGCCGGCGAACAGGTCGCCGAGCGCGCGTTGCACCTCCAGGCTGCGCGCCATCAGCACGAGTCCGCTTGTCGCCATGTCGAGCCGGTGCACCACCAGTGCGTCGGGCCAGCGCCGCTTGGCGCGTGCGCTCAGGCAGTCCTGCTTGTCTTCGCCACGACCGGGCACGCACAGAAGGCCGGCGGGCTTGTCGAGCACGAGCAGGTGAGGGTCCTCGTGGACCACTTGCAGGTCATTCATTGGGCGCTAAGTCTAGAAGAGCATCGCTCGGCTATCCTCACCCGAATGTCCGTCGCCGCCGCTCCCGATCGAAGTTCCAGTTTTTCAGACCTGACACGCGAGCGGCCCTTCATGCGACTGTGGTTCGCACGCCTGTGCGGCACTGCGGCGAGCCAGATGCTCCTGGTTGCAATCGGTTGGCACATGTACGACCTCACGCACAGCGCGTGGGATCTCGGGCTGGTCGGCCTCTATCAATTCGTGCCGGCGCTGTTGCTTGCGCTGTGGGCAGGGCATGTGGTCGACAACCACCATCGGGGTCGCATCGTCGCCGCATGCTTCGCGGTGCAGGGCGGGGTCGCGCTCGTGCTTCTTCTGGCGGTGTACGGCGGCAAGGATTCGCGCGTGCTGCTGCTGGGGCTCTCGCTGGTGCTCGGCGGGGTACGTGCGTTCCAGATGCCGGCGCAGCAGGCGCTGACGCCGCTGCTGGTGTCGCCCGTGATGCTGCCGCGTGCGATGGCCTTCAGTTCCGCCGGCATGCAGGGCGCCATCATCGGCGGGCCGGCGCTCGGGGGGATGCTGTTCGTGGCCGGCATGGGCGTGGTGTACGGCGCCGCGTTGCTGTTCTTCGTGCTCGCGTCCGCGTTGGTGGTGCAACTGAAGTACCGATACATCGTCACGCAGCGCGAGCCGGTGACCGCGAAGACGCTACTCGCCGGCGTCGAGTTCATCTGGAAGCGCAAGCCGGTGCTCGGCGCGGTGTCGCTTGATCTGTTCGCGGTGCTGCTCGGTGGCGCGGTGGCACTGCTGCCGATCTATGCCAAGGACATCCTCCATACCGGGCCGTGGGGCCTGGGCCTGCTGCGCGGTGCACCGGCGGTGGGTGCGCTGATCATGTCGATCTACCTCACCCGCCACCCGGTCGAGCGTCGCATTGGGCGCACGCTGCTGCTGGCGGTAGCGATGTTTGGCGTGTGCATGATCGTCTTCGGGCTCTCGCGCACCTTCGCCGTTTCACTGGTTGCACTTGCGGTCTCTGGCGGTGCGGACATGGTCAACGTGGTCATTCGGCAGACGCTGGTGCAACTCGAGACGCCCGATGCGATGCGTGGTCGGGTGAGCGCGGTGAATTCGATCTTCATCGGCGCAAGTAACCAGCTGGGCGAATTCGAATCAGGCGCGACCGCGGCGTTGCTCGGGCCGGTCGGTTCGGTGGTGGCCGGGGGCATCGGCACGGTGCTGGTGGCGGCCTGTTGGTTCCGCCTCTTCCCCTCGCTCGCGCAGCGCGACCGCCTGACGAGGGCGCACGAAGCCTAGAACACGGCGAAAGCGTAGGGCATGTCGAGCGTGACGTCGCTCTCAGGCTCCGCGACGCAAGGCAGGATCCAGCCCTCGGCCTTTTCCTCGGCACTCACGCCGGGCCATTCGATGCGATAGTGGATTCGGCCTGACACCAGCTTGCACAGGCAGGTTCGGCAGGTGCCGTTGCGGCACGAACTGGGCAGCTCGATGCCGCCGGCTTCGGCGGACTGGAGGAGGGTGCGGTCGGCTTCGAGGTCGAAGTGGAAGCCGCCGGGTTGAACGATCGCTTTCATGGCTTCAATGCCCGCGCAGTTTAGCGACCGCACCCCGGGACTCCGCGGCCAGCGACAATACGGCCCTTTACCGTTCGTTTCCCCGCATTCATGTCCGATTTCGAAGTTCGCCCCGCCACCCTGCGCGACGCCAAGGCCGTCGCGGAAGTCCATGCCGCCTCCGCACAGGCCGCCTACGCGGACATCCTCCCCGAAGACCAGCTGCGCGCGCTGACGCCCGCCACCCGCGAGGCCAAGTGGCGCGAGGCCATCGAGTACGCCGAACCGCAGGTGCATGTGGTCGAGCTCGGCGGCGAAGTGGTCGGCTTCGTCGGCTTTGACCGCTCGCGTGACCCCAAGACGCCGTCGACCACCGGCGAGATCTGGTCGATCTACGTCAGGCCCGAGCACTGGGACAAGGGCCTCGGCGTGGCGCTCTGGGACGCCGCGCGCGAAGGTCTCGAGGAAGAAGGCTGCACCGTCGTCACCATCTGGGTGCCGCTGCGCAACGACCGCGCGATCCGCTTCTGCGAACTCGCCGGCTTCAAGCGCGAGATGAAGACCGCCAAGACAACCGCGATCGGCACCGTGAAGATCGAGGAAATCCGCCTGAAACGAAGCGTCTGAGGCTCGCCCCCAGGCTCGCGCACTTCATGTCGCTCTCCACCCCCGGCCGAGGGCAACACCAGCGGCCCGACGAAGCCGGTTCCGCGGTGTCTCCCGCCTTGGGGCTCGGGGTTTCGTCAACCGTTTCCAGCGAAGAATAGACATGGCCACCAGCCTCCTGCTGCTTCTCGATGACATCGCGACGGTGCTCGACGATGTCTCCGTGCTCACCAAGGTGGCGGCCAAGAAGACGGCGGGCGTGCTCGGTGACGATCTCGCGCTGAACGCGCAGCAGGTCGCGGGCGTGCGGGCCAGCCGCGAGCTGCCGGTGGTCTGGGCGGTGTGCAAGGGATCGTTCGTCAACAAGGCGATCCTGGTTCCCGCGGCCCTCCTCATCGGGACGTGGCTCCCCTGGCTGGTCACGCCGCTCCTGATGGTCGGCGGCGCGTTCCTGTGCTTCGAGGGCTTCGAGAAGCTCGCCCACCGGTTCCTGCACAAGTCCGAGCACGCGATCGAGACGGAGCGGCACGAGCAGGCCATCGCCAACGAGGCGATCGACGTGGTCGCGGCAGAGAAGGCCAAGGTCAAGGGCGCGGTGCGCACCGATTTCATTCTGTCGGCCGAGATCATCGCGATCACGCTCGGCACGGTGCAGGGCCAACCGTTCCTGACGCAGCTCACCGTCCTGGCGGGCATCGCGATCGTGATGACCATCGGCGTCTATGGTCTGGTCGCCGGCATCGTGCGGCTCGACGACATGGGCTTCTACCTCGCCCAACGCGACAACGCCGTGGTGCAGGCGCTGGGCCGGGCGATGGTCGGCGCGGCGCCCTGGCTCATGAAGGCGCTTTCGGTCCTCGGTACGGTCGCGATGTTCCTTGTGGGCGGGGGCATCCTCGTGCATGGCGTGCCGGCCCTCGGGCACGCGATCCAGGCTTGGGGCGCGCTCGCATCGCTGCTCGGCAATGCGGTCGTTGGCGTGATCGCCGGCGCGATCGTGCTGGCGGCGGTCGAGGGCGTGAAGCGGCTTCGCGCACGGCGCTGAAGCGCCGCCGCTTTCAGCGCCGGCCGCCCGACCGGAAGCGGTCGACGAGATCCACCGCCACCAGGGCAATTCCCAGAACGAGAGCGAACCAGCCGACCAGGTAGGCGCCGCCGACGGTCTCGCGCCAGGTTGGCGACTCCAGGAATTGCGGCGAGATCAACACGGCTGCGCCAATCAGGATGCACAGGATGCCGCGCTCGATCATGCGCGGCGCTCGGTTCGGTCGGGAGGGCATCCGGTGAGTTTAAGGCGCGCCATTCGTGCGCCATGCCGCGAGCCCCAAGCAGCCTTTGCACTAAGCGTTAGCTGATTTTTGTAACGCTTTCGTTGCGAATCTGCGAATTCGCACCGCTTCCGTGACTTTCTCCCAACGGAAATGAATACCTCAGCATTACATTCGTAAGTATTCATTTTCATCTTTCGAGACCGTTGAAGGGAAACAAGCTCGTGAATCGCGTTTTCAGGGTCGTTTGGAACTCATCACAACAAACCTGGGCGGTTGCCTCCGAGCTGGCGGCGACCGCCGGCAAATCGAGCCGGGCCGTTTCGACCGCTTCGGCACTTTTTCTCCTATCGGGCGCCGCGTCGGCCGCCTGCACGCTGACCGGCACCGACTACGTTTGCACGAGCGCCGGCGGGGCCCAGTCCACCACGATCGGCGCGGGGTACGGGAGCGCATCGGGAACCACGGTTGACGTGCAACAGAACGCGGTTGTCAGCACCGACGGCCTGCCGGCAATCAGCCTTCGGAGCGACGGGAGCATCACCGTGCGCAGTGGCGCGACCGTCGAGAACAACGCGGTCGGCCTGACCGACGGTCTGTTCGCCACTGGCGCAAACACGGTGGAGTTCCTCTACAACAACACGCTGACGATCGAGCAGGGCGCGCAGGTGCTCTCGAAGGGCACGGCGGGCAACGCGGAGGCGATCAATCCGATCGGCACCGGCAACACGATCATCAACAACGGCACCATCGACTCGCAAGCCGGCGGCGCGGCGATCTGGTTCGAATCGACCAGTGGCAGCAACACCGTCGTAAACGGCGAAACCGGCGTGATCCGCTACAAGGACGGAACCAACGGCAACATCATCGGCGTCAACGGCACGATGGCGATCAACTTCACGAACAAGGGTCAGATCCTCGGTTCGCTGAATTTCGCCGATGGCGACGACACGCTCAACCTGTACGAGAACGGAACAATCTCCGGCGCGATCAACGGCGGTGGCGGCAACAACCTGCTCACGCTCAACGGCACCGGAACCGGCACTTTCAACCACGCGATCTCGAACTTCCAGTCGCTGGTGAAGAACGACAGCGGCACATGGAACCTCGGCATCTCGCTGCAGGATTCCGGCTTTACCAGCGCACGCGTCGCCGCCGGCACGCTGGTGCTCGCAACGGACACCAGCAACTACACCGGCAGCATGACCGTGGACCCGGCCGGCACGCTGCAGACGCCCGCCGAATTCGCGCCGCTCGCCATCACGGATAACGGCCTCGTGCGCTTCGCGCAGCCGACCGATGCGACCTACAACGGCCTGCTGAGCGGCACCGGCGGCATGGAGAAAACGGGCGTCGGCACGCTGACGGTCGCGAAGGCACAGGCGATTACCGGCACGACCACGGTCACTGCGGGCACGCTGAAGGCGGGCGCGGCGGACACTTTCAGCGCGGGTTCTGCGCATGTCGTCGCTGCAGGCGCGACGCTGGATACGGCGGGTTTCAACCAGACAGTCGCATCGCTGCAGAACGCGGGGACGGTGAGCCTGCTCAGCGCGACTCCGGGCAGCACGTTGACGGTCAACGGGGCCTATGTCGGCCACGGCGGTGTGCTGAGCCTCGGCACGGTGCTCGGCGGCAGCAGTAGCCTCAGCGACCGACTGGTGCTGAATGGCCCGTCGGCGAGCGCGAGCGGTACGACCACGATTCGCATCACCAATCTCGGCGGCCTCGGCGCGCAGACCACGGGCAATGGCATCGAGGTGGTGAGTGCGCAGGGCGGCGCGACGACCACGGCGCAGACCACGAAGAGCGCCTTCACGCTGGCCAACGGCCATGTGGATGCGGGCGCTTTCGAGTACCGCCTGTACGCAGCCGATGCCCAGGGCGCGGGCGAGAACTGGTATCTGCGTACCGATGTGCCGGTCAAGCCTCCGGTGACGCCGCCGGTGCTGCCCGAAGTCACGCCGGACCCCGCGCCCGAGGGAAGCCCGAAGCCGCCGGTGGAGACCGTGCCCGCGCCGACGGTGACGGCCTACCGTGTGGAAGTGCCGCTCTTTGCCGCGCTGCCGGCGCAACTGCGCCAGGCGGACCTCGCGATGCTCGGAAACCTGCATCGCCGGGTGGGCGACGAATCCGCTCCCTCGGCCGCAGTGGCGGGCTCGGGCGATACGGGCCGTCAGGCCTGGGCGCGCGCGGTGTACACCGATCTCGACATTCACCAGGACGGCGTGGCCGATGCCAGCAGCAAGGGCCATGTCAGCGGCTTGCAGGCGGGCACCGATCTGTTCGCGGCGGGCCAGTGGCGGGGCGGCATCTACGTGGGCTACCTCGACGGCGGCGCCGACGTGACGGGCAATGCGCGCGGCACCATCGGCCGCGTGGGCAGCGACGACCTGCAATCGCGCTACCTCGGTGGCTATGCGACCTGGATGGACGGCAGCGGCTGGTATGCGGACGCGGTGCTGCAGGGCGGCAGCCATCGCTACACGGTGCGCCCGGACCTGAACCTGAGCGCCTCCGGCAAAGCCGACAGCCTGACCGCGTCGATCGAGACCGGCAAGGCCTTCGCGCTGACCGAGCGCTGGACCATCGAACCGCAGGCCCAGCTCGCCTGGCAGCGCAGCAGCTTCGACAACGTGCTGATCAGCGGCGCGGCGGTGCGCCAGGACGCCGACAGCGGCTGGATCGGTCGCGTCGGTGTCCGGATCAAGGGCGATTTCGCGACCAGCGCGGGCCGTCTGCAGCCCTACGGCCGCGTGAACCTCTACCACGCCGGCTCCGGCACCGACGTGGCGACCTTTGCGGCCCCGGCGGCGAGCACGGCGATCGCGAGCGCCACCGGCTACACCTCGGCCGAAGTGGCGGGCGGCGCGACGCTGGCTTTGTCGTCGTCGACCACGCTGTATGGTGAAGTCGGCCACGTCTTCGACGTCGGTGGCGAGGCGCGCGTGAAGTCGTCGGTGCAAGGCTCGATTGGCGTGCGGCTGAGCTGGTAAGCCCCCGCCGGACCCGGGCCGGCTTTCGGTTCAAATAGGGGGCGATGTCACCCAACCGAAAGCCCATGGAATCTGCCCGTCACCGCGTCCTTCCGTTCACTGCGCGCGTCATTGCGCCGCTACTGTTGGCCCTGTCCGCGTCCGGCGCCCTCGCGCAGGACGCGCGCGAGTTTCCCGGTGCGGCGGTTCGCTTCCTGAACGTCGAACTGCCGCAGATGGAAAACGCGATCAAGGAGCGCGACCGCGACTACTTCGAGGACGCCATGTCGCGCATGCTCGATTTCTCGGACCAGTGGGGCTTCAAGGTGCGCGACAACCCGCAGTTGGCGAGCTACCCGATGTGCACCGAGGCGGTGTCGGATTTCCTGGTGGTTGGCATGTGCCGCATCATGACCACCGCCAGCACCTGCGAACCCGGAATGCAGGAGCGGTTCAACGCCAACCTGCAGAAATGCCGGGCCCTTGCGCAGTAGGCTCACCCCCAGCCTCGCCCACTTCGTGTGGCTCTGCACCCCCTTCCGGGGGCAACCCCGGCGGCCCGGCTAAGCCGGTTCCGCGGGGCTTCCCGCTTACGCAGCGGTGGATGGGGTCAAGCGGCTTTCAGGCCTTCTATTGTTTGCAGTAGCACTACACGGGACTGGCCGAGGATCATGCCTTTCCACTCGTCGTTGTCGCAATAGAACGCGTCGCGCAGGTCCTGGCGGATGGTGATCTGCTGCGCTTCCGGTGCCTCGGGATGGCGGCGCAGCCAGGTGTCGGCGCGCAAGCGGTTCATGACCTCCATGTCGGGCAGGGTGCCGAATTCCAGGCCCATCAGCGCGGCGCTGGCATTCGGGCACTCGTCGTACACCGTCGAGACGACCGGGCCTGACACATCGGGCGATGCCGATTGGCCGTCGAACACCGAGAACACGTCCGCGCCCCACCATGCCCGAGCCAGAGCCAGGTCAACGGCGGCATTGCGGCCAGCGTAGATCTTTTCTCCATGGCCGTAGGGGCCGAGGCCTGTGTGCACGTCGATCCAGCCGATGTGCGTGGCCTCGGAAGCGTATTTGCGCAGGATGCCCCGCATCGTCCTATTGCTCCACGACGGCGCCTTGCCGCCATAGAACAGGCCCTGCGGCGAGGTGTACTGGCCCGACGTCACGGCAGTGCGGAAGGCCCGCATGCCGTGCTTCTCGATGTAGGCGGTCATCGTCGTCATGTCCGCGGCGGTCGGCGGCCAATGGGCAGGGAGCACGAAGGGTTCGACCTCGGCGTAGGCCGCGTTCACCGGCAGCGGCGCGCTGAAGTCGATGTGGTTGCGGTTGAGGTCGATGTTGTCTTCGTTGGTCCGGTGCAGGTGCGAGAAGCCATGCGGGTTGACCGCGTGGATCAGCAGGAGCCCGATCCCGGCCTGCTCGATGCGCGTGAGGAGGTCGGCGTCGTTCAGCGTCGCGATCTGGCAGCCGGAGCCGCAGAAGCCTTCGGGGCCATGCGTGCCGGAGCTGACGATCAGCAGTTTGGTCGCGCCCGGCGTGCCGAGATAGGCGACGTCCGTGGCGAGGGTTTCGCCGAGTGCGCCGCGATGCGCTTCGAGCTCGAAGCTTTCGATCGCCGCGCCGCGCTGGGCCGCGGCATCGAGGAATTTCTGCCGTGCCTCGGCATAGGTGCCGGAGAAGTGGCGAGTGGCTGCGGAGTTGTACATCGTGAGGGTCCTTGGAAAGTGTTTGATCAGGCAGCCGGATGCGCATCGGCCGCGTCGATGTCCTTGCCGGTGTAGTCCCGCATCCACAGCAGGCCGAGGAGCGACACCAGCGACACCGCGAGCAGATACCACGCAGGCGCGAGCTTGTTGCCGGTGGCGTTCAGCAGCCAGGTGCTGATGAAAGGCGAGAAGCCGCCGAACAGCGCCACGCCCACGCTGTAGACCAGCGACATGCCCGTCGCGCGGACATGCTTGGGGAACATCTCCGGCAGCATCGTGATGCCCGGCACCGTCTGCAGCACCAGCGTGATGCTCAGCAGCCCGACCACGGTGTACAGCGCAGCAGGCGTCGGCGAGGCGTTGAGCCACAGGAAGCCCGGGTAGATCATCAGCGCCAGCAGCACGCGGCTGTAGACGATCAGCCGCTTGCGTCCGATGCGGTCGGACCACACGCCCACCAGCGGCGCGAGTGCGAACGACAGCAGCCCGGTGAGCGCGGCGCCGAACAGCGCGACCGGTGGCGGCAGGCCGAGCTCGCGGATCGCGTAGGTCGGCATGTAGAACGTGACGACATAGGCTGCGGCGGTGCCGCCGATGATGCTCAGGATGGCGGCGAGCACCGTCTTGCCGTGCTCGCGGCAGACGGCAGACACGCTGCCGTGGCGGCGCGGCGCTGCAGCGCTTGCTGGCCCCTCGCGCACGTCGAGGGATTCTTCCAGGTGCCGGCGGATGTACATCCCGACCGGCGCGATCAGCATGCCGAGCACGAAAGGCACGCGCCAGCCCCAGCTTTCCATCGCCTGCGGCGACAGCGCGGTCAGCAGCACACCGACCACCACCGCGCCCAGCAGGATGCCGAGGCCCTGGCTCGCGAACTGCCAGCTCGCCATGTAGCCGCGATTCTTCGGCGTGGCGTGCTCCACCAGCAGCGTGGTTGACGCGCCGACTTCGCCACCGGCCGAGAAGCCTTGGATCAGCCGCGCCAGCACAATCAGGATCGGCGCCGCGACGCCGATCTGCGCGTAGGTCGGCGCGAAGGCGATCATGGCGCAGCCCAGCGCCATCAGGAAGATGGTGAGCGTCATCGCCTTCTTGCGCCCGGCGCGGTCGGCGTAGCTGCCGATCACGATGCCGCCCAGCGGCCGCATGATGAATCCGACCCCGAAGCTCGCCACCGTCAGCAGCAGCTGTCCGTACGAACTGAAGGTGGGAAAGAAGAGCTTGCCGATCACCAGGGCCAGGAAGCCGTAGACGGTGAAATCGAAGAACTCGAGCGCGTTGCCGATGGTGGTGGCAACGATGGTCTGACGGCGGGACAAGCGTGCACGTTCTCCGGAGAGGCTATGGCTCGTGGGAACGCGGCCCGAGAGGCCCGGGAGCCCTGAGAGTTCGGTCATGGGATTTGAAATACTCCTGTTGGTAATCGGGATTTCGCGCCGCGATGCTAGGGATTCGGCTCGATCATGAAAAGACAATAATTGAGAACCAACGATAACTTTTGGTTTTCATGAAGATCAATCAGCTCCAGGCCTTCGTCGCGGTCGCCGAGCAGTTGAGCATTCGCGGCGCGGCGCGCGTCCTGGGCATTTCCCAACCGGCGGTCACGAAGATCGTGCGCGAACTGGAACGCGCGCTCGGCGCGCCGCTGGTCGAGCGCAGCGTCAAGGGTGTGCAGCTCACGGCTTACGGGCAGGCTTTCGCGCCCCGCGCGCGCCTGTTGCTGGCGGACATGCAGCGGGCGCGCGACGAGATCGCGCAGATCCGCGATGGCGCGACCGGCAGGATCGCGGTGGCGGTCAGCACCTCGGCCGCGCTCACTGTGCTTCCGGCGGCGTTCAAGGAATTCCACGCGCGCATGCCTGCGGTGGATGTCCATTTCTCGGAGGCCGTGCTGCCGTGGATGCTGATGCGCATGCGCGACGGCAGCCTGGATTTCGCGGTCGCGCACGTGGCGAGGCAGACGCTCGACCCGGAATTTGAAGGCATCGAGCTTTTCCCGGTGCAACTCGCGGTCGGGCTACGTGTGGGCCATCCGCTGCGTCACTGCCGGTCGTTGGCGGACTTGCACGACGCCGAGTGGATCCTGCCGGGCGAAGGCGAGATGGCGCGCGAATCCGTCCTGCCCATCTTTTCGCCGATCGGACTCGCGCCGCCGGCGCGCATCATCTTCGGCAATTCGGTCACCGTGGCGCTCGGGCTGGTCGGGGAGATGGACCTGGTCGGCATGTTCGTCGAGCCGCTGGTGGAGGTGGCCTTCAAGCGCTACGGCGTGCGTCGCGTCGAGCTGCGGGAGACGCTGCCGACGCTCAGCATGTGCGTGATCAAGCGACGGGGCCAGAAGCTCACGCCGGCCGCGCAGCAGTTCGTGGAGTGCGTGCAGCGGGCCGGTGCGCCGCGCGCTGCGGAGGGCTTTCTGCGGTAACGTCGGGGCCATGTCACTCCCTCCGATCGAAATCGAAACCGGCCCGAATCCCAAGGCCGCCATCATCCTCATGCACGGCCTTGGCGCCGACGGCAACGACTTCGTGCCGATCGCCAGCGAGCTCGACCTTTCGCCTGTGGGCCCGGTGCGCTTCGTGTTCCCCAACGCGCCAGTGATGCCGGTGACCATCAACGGCGGCTATCAAATGCCGGCCTGGTACGACATCCTCGGTCCGGGCAACCCGGAAGACGAGGCGGGGCTGCGGCGCTCGCAGGCCGCCATCGAGGCGCTGATCGCCAACGAGAAGTCGCGCGGCATTCCGGCCGACCGCATCGTGATCGCCGGCTTTTCGCAGGGCTGCGCGATGACTTTCATGACTGCGCTGCGCCATCCGGAACGGCTGGCGGGCATCGTGGGCCTTTCAGGCTATCTGCCCGTGGCGCATACCGTGGCCGCCGAGCGCCATCCGGCTAACCAGGCGACGCCGATCTTCCAGGCGCACGGCAGGCGCGATGGCGTGATTCCGATCGCCCGCGCCGCCCAGAGCCGCGACGCGCTGGTTGCGCTGGGCTACCAGGTCGAATGGCATGAATACGCCATGGAACATTCCGTCTGCATGGAGGAGATTGCCGACCTGAACCGCTACCTGCTGAAGGTGCTCGCCTAGCATCCGGCCGAGCGTTCATGTAGGTTGCCGGCGGAATGAGCCGCCGGCACCGGGGACAACCATCCCCGGCCAGCAACAGTCTTTTTGGCGTGCTACCTTCCAGCCCCACGAAGAAAGATGGGTTATATCTACATGAATAATTTGAAGGAGCGCATCGAAGCGCTCTCGGCCGCGCGGCTGAGGGGCGTGCGGCGGGGGATCGAGAAAGAAAGCCTGCGCGCCCAGCCCGACGGCAAGCTGGCGCTGACGCCGCATCCGGGCGCCCTGGGGTCGGCGCTCACCCATCCGCACATCACCACCGATTTCAGCGAGTCGCAGGTCGAGCTGATCACCGGCGCGCACAAGGACGTCGAGGCGGTTCTCCAGGAACTGGTGCAGATCCATCAGTTCACCTACCGCGTACTGAATGAGGCCGGCGACGAGCGCCTCTGGGTGTCGAGCATGCCCTGTGGCTTGCCCACCGATGAAACCATTCCGATCGGCCGCTATGGCTCGTCGAACGTGGGCCGCGCCAAGAGCGTGTACCGCATGGGCCTGAGCCACCGCTACGGCCGGCGCATGCAGACGATCTCGGGCATTCACTACAACTGGTCGCTCCCGGAAGTGTCGAGTGAACAGTACTTCGCGCTGATCCGCAATTTCCGGCGCCACGCCTTCCTGCTGCTGTACCTGTTCGGCGCTTCGCCGGCCTTGTGTTCGAGCTTCGTCGATGGGCGGCCGCACGAGCTGCTGCCGATCGGCGAAGGCAGCATGCACATGCCGCACGGTACTTCGCTGCGCATGGGCCGGCTCGGCTACCAGAGCGAGGCGCAGGCGTCGCTCGCCGTGAGCTACAACAGCCTCGACGGCTATGCCGCGTCGCTGCAGGACGCATTGACCCGCCCCTGGCCCGCCTACGAGGCCATCGGCATCCGCAACCTGGGGGGCGACTACAACCAGCTCGCCACCACGCTGCTGCAGATCGAGAACGAGTTCTACGGGACCATCCGCCCGAAGCGGGTGATCTACCCCGGCGAGCGGCCGCTTCACGCGCTGCGCGAGCGCGGCGTGGAGTACGTCGAGGTTCGCCTGATGGACCTCGACCCGTTCGAGCCGGTCGGCATCAATGCGCAAACGATGCGCTTCCTCGATGTCTTCCTGCTGCACTGCCTGCTGACCGACAGCCCGCCCGATACGCGCGAGGAGATCGCCGATCTCGCGCACAACCAGCATCTCACGGCTGCGCGCGGTCGCGAACCCGGCCTGCAACTGAGCCGCGCCGGAAGGCCGGTGCCCCTTACCGAATGGGGCGGTGAACTGCTGCAGGAATTCGCGCCCGTTGCGGCCGCGCTCGATGCGGCGCACGGCGGCTCGAAGCATGCCGAGGCGGTCGAGGCCGCGGCAGCCGCGCTGAAGAATCCGTCGATCCTGCCGTCCGCCCGCGTGCTGGCGGCGATGAAGGCATCGCACAACGATTCGTTCGTGAGCTTTGTGCGCGCGCAGTCGGCGCAGACGCGCGAAACCCTGCTGGCGCTGCCGTTCCCGGCCGAGCAGGGTTTCGAGTTTGAGCGCCTCACCCGCGAATCGCTCGACGAGCAGAAGCGCATCGAGTCCAGCGACACCATGCCATTCGAGATCTACCGCGAGCAGTACGTGTCGCCCGCCCGACTCGGCTTCAAGAACCATTGGCCGGAACTGGCGACCGGCCCGGTGAGCCAGAGCGCGGCACTTTGAGCCGCCAGGGCGGCGCCGCCGTCATGGCCGGGTAGGTTCCTGCCTACCCGAAGTGGCCGCCAACGCCCACCCGGGTGTGGCAGGCGGTGGGGAAGATGGGCACAAAGGCGGTCAAACCGCCACCTCAACAACCGATTGCCCATGTACGCCATGCCCTTCAAGACCTATCTGGTCGAAGACAACCCCGTCATTCGCGAGAACCTGACCGGGTTTCTCGAGGACATCGCCGATGCGGTCGTGGTGGCCCACGCGAGCGGCGAAGACGAGGCGGTCAGGTGGCTCAAGAAGCACCGCGACGCCTGGGATGTGGCCATCGTCGATCTGTTCCTGGACCAGGGCAACGGTCTTGGCGTGATCGATGCCTGCCGACAGCGGCGCGCGGATCAGAAGGTCGTGGTGCTGAGCAACTACGCCACGCCTGACATGCGCGCGCGTTCCAAGGCGCTGGGGGCCGACGCCTTCTTCGACAAGTCGGCTGAGATCGAACTGCTCCTGGACTACTGCGAGCGCCTGAGTCACACCCACGACTGAGCGGGGGATGTCACCGGGCCGGGACATCCGCTTTCTGGGGTAAAACGCACCGCGTCAACGATTTCCTCCGAAAGCACTTCCAGCATGAGCAATCTCGATTTCAAGGGCCGTGTCGCCATCGTCACCGGCGCGGGCAACGGCTTGGGCCGCCAGCATGCGCTGGCCCTCGCGGCGCGGGGCGCCAAGGTTCTGGTCAATGACCTGGGCGGTGCCCGCGACGGCTCCGGCGGCTCCGTGAGCGCGGCGCAGGCCGTGGTCGACGAGATCAAGGCCGCGGGTGGAGAAGCAATCGCCAATGGCGCCTCGGTCACCGACTTCGAGGCCGTGCAGGCCATGGTGCGGCAGGCGGTCGATGCCTGGGGCCGCGTCGACATTCTGGTGAACAACGCCGGCATCCTTCGCGACAAGAGCTTCGCCAAGATGGAGCTGGCCGATTTCCGACTGGTGATGGACGTCCATCTCATGGGCGCGGTCCATTGCACGAAGGCCGTCTGGCCGATCATGAACGAGCAGAAGTACGGTCGCATCGTGATGACGACTTCGTCCTCGGGCCTCTACGGCAACTTCGGCCAGAGCAACTACGGCGCCGCCAAGCTCGCGCTGGTCGGCCTGATGCAGACCCTGAGCATCGAAGGCGCAAAGAACGACATCCGCGTCAACTGCCTCGCACCGACCGCGGCCACCCGCATGACCGAAGACCTGATGCCGCAGGAAGTGCTCGATGCGCTCAAGCCCGAAGCGGTCGTGCCGGCGATGCTGGTGCTTGCGGCGCAGGATGCACCGACACGCCAGATCCTCTGCGCAGGCGCAGGCGTCTTCGAGGCCGCGCACATCACGCTCACGCAGGGTGCGTGGATCGGGTTCGGCGCGGATGCGCCCGAACAGCTTGCAGAGCGCCTCGCCGAGGTGACCGACCGCAACGGCGAGATCGTTCCGCAAAGCGGCGCGGCGCAGGGCAGCAACGAGGTTGGCAAGGCGATGGCGAACGCGCGCCGTTGAGAGTAGGGCGGCAGGGCCGCCTACCTGCCGAGCAGGATGTATTCGTTGTTTCTTGTGTCACCTCACTGTGCGGCTTGAAGAAGCTTGATGGCTTCCGCACGCTCAGGTGAAAAGAATCGCTGCTGCAGAATCAACGCTCCGTCCAACGGCGTCGCGCCCCGAGCATCTATCAGGTCGGCACGTGCACCATGCGCCAACAACATCGACACGTCCGATGGACCGCTGGAAACAGCCATGTGCAACGCGGTGAACGAGGATCGCTCGTCACGCGCGTTGATGTCTACGCCGGCAGCAATCAGGTGTGACAGCAGAGCCTCCTGTTCCCCCTTGTCTTTCATGCCAAGCACGATCGCGGCACCAGCCCTCCGGTTCAACTCCAGCACCTCTGAGGGCGTTGGATGCAGGGTATATAGGTTGTAGCGAAACAGTGGGCTGAGGGGGCCGCCAGTCTCCATGTATGCGAAGGTCGTCATCAAATCGTAGGACCGGAACTGATGTACGACGTAGGCCGTGAAGCCAACTGATAGAGTCACTATGGCTCCGAGCGCCCATAGCGCCACTTTCGGCCATGTGCGCGCATGCGGGTTCGACTGGACTCGGGTCAGCATTTCCATACGCCGCCCATCGCACCGTTCGCGGAAACGGAAAAGACATGTGGCTTGAACTTGGCCTCGATACCGCCGAGAAACATTTCTAGCTCTGAACCGAAATTGCGCGCAACCGCCAAGCGCACAGAGTTGTAGATAGCGGCATCTTCAAGATTCTTTCTAGTCGCATGCTTCCACCAGTGCTTCGCGTAGCCCCTTGCGAGCTTCTTGATGACCATGGACATCGGCGCGCTGGGCCGCCTGACCACAAATGCGTTCGCCAATATGTCAACAAAACCCATCGCATAGGAAGCATCGACGGCGACGATCAAGAGTTGCTGTGCAAAGCGTCTTCCGCCCGTCCCAATGGACAAATTCGCTATGTCTCCAGATCGCTCTGGCCAGAAAAACGACAGGATCGTTCTAGTCTCGCTTGCGTCGAAGATCAATTCTGCTTCCTCAAGGATCGGAAGCGTGGAGAATGTGACAGACATGGGCAACTCCCTTTTGTGTTTTGAAGCGGCGCAGTCTAGCGAAATCCCAATTCAAACTCATTTGCAGATGTGGCGAAGTGCCGGCCATTGGATGCACCGGTTCGCATCGCAGAGTTGCGACATGCCTGGCGCCTGATGAGAGCCCCGGAATCTTGACGCTGGCCGCATAGTCGCGGACCATCCGCTGCAGAGGGAGGCCCTTCGACCGTTTGAGGGAGCCCAGGCATCAAACTCGAGCAGCTTGTCACGCGGGTATTGAAGCGGTCACCCTTCTCCGGGCTGGTGCAAAGGGTGGCGCGCGTTCGCGCCTCGGTGCACACCAAGCTGCTGCTGGCCTTCCTGATCATCACGCTGCTGTTCATCGCGATGGCGGTAGCGAGCCTGATGATGCTGGTCAACACCACCGAACAGAGTCGCCTGCTCGACGAGGCGCACGAGCGCGTCAATTGGTCGCAGCAGAGCCAGCATGCGCTGGACCGGCAGATGCACTTCACCGCACTCGCGATGCTGTCGAAGGACGAGGCCGCGATCGAGCGCATCCTGCGGGAGAACAACCGCTTCAACGAATCGCTGGCCAAGCTCGACACCGCGACGGGTTCCGGGCAGAAGGGGCTGATCGACCGCATCCGTGCCTCGCAGGACGACGCCATGGGCGTAGTGGCCGACATCGCGAACGCGATCCGCGACGGCAATCTGGAGCGCATCACGACCGACCTTCTCCAGCGCCAGGAGCGGCTCGATGAGCAGATTGCGCTCTACATGGGCCAGCTCGTGGAGATGGAGCAGAACCGCATGGGGCGCCTGCGCGACAGCGTGAGCGCGGCCAACCGACGCTCGCTGATCCTGACCTCCGCCTTCGCGGTAAGCGCGGTGCTGCTTGCGTGGCTCTGTGGATTCGTGATCTCGTGGTCCTTCATTCTTCCGGTGCGCGCGGCGCACGTGTTTCTCGACGACGTGGCGGCCGGCAACTTCGGGCGCAAAATCTCGGTGCCCAACCGTGACGAGTTCGGTGCGCTCGCCGACCGGATGAATCACATGAGCCAGCAACTGCAGCGCTTCGACCAGTCGCAGCGGCAGGCTGCCGCGGAGCTCGTCGATCTCAACGAGCAGTTGTCCAGCGCGAGCAAGGCCAAGTCGGAGTTCCTCGCGAACATGAGCCACGAACTGCGCACCCCGATGAACGCGATCCTCGGGTTCAGCGAAATGATGATGGACGGCATCTACGGCGACGTGCCCGGTGAGCTGAAGGAGCCGCTGGCGGACATCCAGGTAAACGGACGCAATCTGCTGCGCCTCATCAACGACGTGCTCGACCTGTCGAAGATCGAAGCCGGGCGCATGGAACTCGCTCTGGAGGACTATGTGGTGAGCGACGTGGTCCACACAGTGCGCACCGCGCTGCGATCGATCGCGGCCGAGAAAGGGCTGGAGTTCAACGCGCATGTGCCGGCCGACTTGCCCATGGCCTACGGCGACAGCGGCAGGCTGACCCAATGCCTCACCAATCTCGCGGGCAATGCACTGAAGTTCACGCGCAAGGGTAGGGTGGACATTGCGGTGGCGCTCGCCGGCGACGAACTGATCTACAGCGTCTCCGACACCGGCATCGGCATCGCGGAGGAAGAGCTCGACAACATATTCACCGAGTTCCGGCAGGTGGACACCACCATCACGCGCGAGTTCGGCGGAACCGGCCTGGGCTTGAGCATTTCGAAGAAGTTCGTGGAGCGCCTCGGCGGCCGCATCTGGGTCGAGAGCGTCGTCGGGAAGGGCTCCACCTTCAGGTTTTCCGTGCCCCTGCGCGCGGGCGGAGCATCACAATGAGCGAGCGCAAGATCCTTTACGTCGAGGACAACGCATACAACCGAAAGATCGTGCGGCAACTCCTGAGCCGCTCGGCCTGCAAGCTCTTCGAGGCGGCGGATGGCGAGACCGGCGTGGCGCTTGCGCGCAGCGAGCTGCCGGACCTGATCCTGATGGATGTGCAGTTGCCGAAGATGTCCGGGCTCGATGCCACCAGGCTGCTGACTACGGAGGCCGACACACGGCATATCCCGGTGATCGTCATCACCTCGTATGCGTTGAGTGGCGACCGCGACAAGGCCATGCAGGCCGGTGCTTCGAGCTACATCGCCAAGCCTTACAGCCCGAGCGAGCTCCTGAAGATGGTCAAGCAATTCCTACCCGACGTTTGATATGCACACCCCCAGCCTCGCCCACTTCGCGGCTTTCGCAATCGGCATTGGCCTCGCGTGCGCCGCGCACGCCGAAGAAGACCAGGCGCAGCAGTTCACGCCGGAGTTCCGCGAGCTGCACAAAGGCTTCGACGGCAAGCACACCCCGAAGATCACCGCGCCGGATAGCGTCAAGCGGGGCGCCTGGTTCAACGTGACCGTCAGCATCGGGGCGGAGTCGATGCATCCGTCGCTGCAGGAGCACTTCGTGCGCTACATCGCGCTGTACAAGGACACAGTGGAGATTGCACGCGTCTACCTGCACCCCGTGTATTCCGCGCCAACGGTGACCTTCACCGTTGCGCTGGACGAAGGCGGCACGCTGCGCGCAATCGCAGAGCCGACGCATTCCGCCGCCTGGGAAGCGTCGAAGAAGATCACCGTCGTTCCCTAGCGCATCTTCATCTCGACGTTGACCTGCGCTGGCTGCTGCTCACCCACGGTGACGCTCGCCGGCATGGTTCCGAGCCGCTCGTGCCAGATCTGCAGCTTGTATTGGCCTGGTGGCAGGTCATCGAAGGCAAAGCCACCGTCCGCGCCGGTGACCGCATAGAAGCGGTGCGCCGCGACGACCACCCAGGCGGTCATCCACGAATGCAGGTCGCAGTTGATGCGCACGATCTCCGGCTGGGCGAAAGTGATCGGTATCGTGCGACCCATCGGCTGTGTCCGGTTGAAGGACACATTGGCCTTCGGCGTCGCGTGAATGTTGTGGAGCAGGCGGTCGCTGTTGAGGAAGTCCACCGTACCGCCCGCGGGCACCACCACCACGCGGGGCACGAAGGTGCAGCCTTTCTGGTCGACCTCCACCTTCTTCGTCGCAGTGGGCGTTGAGTCGGGCGGTGCATTCTCGATCCACACGACTGCATTGCGAATCTCGCGTGCGGACGACACCTGGAGGTCGTCCGCCGGCTTCTCGTTGCCACAGAGGTATTGGTCGATCGTCACCGGCACCTTCGCGGCAGGGGGTGCGGCGCCGCTGAAAACCACCTTGCCCTTGATGCTGCCCGCGAACGCGCCGTGCGCCGCGCAGGCCAGCAGCAGGCATGCCAGCGCTGCTGGTGTGCGCAATGCACCGCGTGGCCTTTGCCCGGAGGGGCTCAAGGGGCGTTCCCCTCGTCGCCCGCTTCTTCAGAGCCGGTGCGGATCGACTCGCGATCGCGGTGGTTGTAGAGGCGGCCGAGCGCGTTGTCGAGCGAACGCCTGAGCTTGTCCGATGCACCGCGGAAGGCCTCGTCGAGGCTTGAAGCGTGCTGGGTGACAGCCAGTGGCTGGTGGTGGACGAGCCGGGCTTCCATGACGCAGCATTTGTCCATGCTGCCGCCCTTGGTGTGGTTCTCGTCGCTGAGATGGACCTCCACGCGCGTCACTGTGTCGACGAAGCGGCTGAGGTTCTGCCGAAGCTGGCCGTCGGCCCATCGTTCCAGTGTTTCCTTGTTCTCGACGCCGTTGCTCGTGTTGACCTGGATCTGCATGTTGAGCGCCTTTCGCTGCAGGTGGGCAGGCCTCTAGCATGCGTGCTGCGGCGCTGCGGTTCAAATGCCCACAATGACGGTGCTTCCATTTCGCGAAGCCCGCACCGGCGTCTGGCGCGGCAGACCGAAGAGCGGACGCAGCCAGCGCAGGCGGCGGATCAGGGCATCGGTCAGTGCCCAGCACCCGACCGCCGTCAGGAAGACGATCGCCGCCGGTTCGAGCACCGGGCCGAGCCGCAGCGGCGCAAGCGCGACAGCGGCCATGATGATCAACGTCTGATGCAGCATGTGCCAGGGGTACACCGATTCGTTGGCCCAGCGCAGCCACGGCCACGGACGATTGAGATGCCGGTGTGCGAAGCCGAGGACCGCCACGATCGCGCTCCAGAGGTATGCGGCGCGTAGCGCGCGTGCGATCCAGGCGGGTGCCGCCGCGCCGATGCCGGTGAATCGAAGCGAGAGGTAAGCGACGACGCAGGCCATCGCGAGCGCCAACGCCGGGCGGCGCAGCCGCGCCAGTTCGAGCCAGATCTCTTCATGGACGCCCATCCAGTAGCCGTAGAGAAAGACGGTGAAGTACAGCGCGTGCAGATACCAGTCGTGCACCATGTCGTGCGTCGCCGGGAATCGCGGCGACAGCCAGAGTGTGAAGACCAGCAGCGGCATCGTCGGCACCGCGATCAGCCGCCAGCCGCGAAGGCGGAGGAATGCCGAGCGGAGCCGCAGGCCGGCCGGTGAACGCATTGCCGGCAGCAGCAATGCCAGGATCGCCGTGTAGACGAAGAGATAGGCCAGGTACCAGAGATGGTTCCAGGTCATCGGGAAGTCCGACCCGTCGAAGGCGCCCTTCGGCCACGGCCCTCCCGACCAGTAGCGCAGCATGAAGGCGCTGAAGCCAGGTGCGACGAGCCCGTTCGCGACGCCTTGTGCGTAGGCCTGGTAGGGCACGACGACGGCCATCCCGAAGACAAGCGGCAGCAGAAGCCGGACGGTGCGGTGGCCGATCAGCGACATCGGCCCACGGCCCCGGCTCAGGAAACCGAAGGCCACGCCAGAGATCAGGAACACCAGGTCCATCCGCCAGACGTTGACGATCACCATGGGCCATCGCAGCCATTCGGCCTCGTGGGGGCTCTTGATGTGCCACGGCCAACCGGCCACGTAGTACATGCCGACGTGGTAGAGGATGAGCAGGGTGAAGGCCAGTGCGCGCAATGCGTCGATGTCGTGTCGCCGTTCAGTGGTCATGGTGTCGCTCCTTGGTTGCGTCGATGGTGGGAGCGGGGCCTGGGCAGGGGGCGCCCCAGGGGACGACGCGCGGCGGTCTTGTGACGAATGGCGGCCGGGAGGGACGAAAAAAGCCGCGACACAGGCGGATTCGTGAAAATCCGGGTCGATGACCGAGTCTGGAAAGAACCTCTTCGAGCGCTACCAGCCCTATCGGCGATGGGTCGAGATCGGCTTCTGGGTCGCTGTCATGGCGGTGCAGGCGGCCATCAGCACCGTGATCGCGGTGATCGACGTCCGCCAGTCCGGGCGCGAGATCGCCACCTGGCAGCCGGTGGCGTGGGAACTGACCAGCCATCTCGCGTTGCTGGCGCTGGTGCCGGCGGTGGTCGCTTTCGAGCGGCGGTTTCCGCTCAACAGGAGCACCTGGCGCCGCAACATCGGCTGGCACGGGCTGGCCAGCGTGGCGTTCAGCCTGCTGCATGTGGCGCTGATGGTCGGCCTGCGACACCTTGTCTATTTCCTGGCGGGGAGCCGCTACGACTTCGGCGACTGGGTCTCGAAGTGGCCCTACGAGTACCTGAAGGACGTGCGGACCTACGTCCTGATCCTGATCGCGCTCTGGAGCTACCGGGTTTTCATGCTGCGGCTGCAGGGCGAGGCGCGGGTGCTGGATCCGCCCGAAGGTGTGCCAGAGGCCGAACCAGTTGCCGACACGTCACCTGACGCGCCCGGCTCGCCGCCGCAGCGGCCCGACCGCTTCCTCGTGCGGAAGCTGCGCCGCGAATTCCTGATCGCGGCCGCCGACATCGACTGGCTGCAGGCGCAGGGCAACTACGTCGGCCTGCGCGTCAACGGCCATGACTACCTGCTGCGCGCGACATTGACGGATTTCCTCACCCAGCTCGATCCGGCGCGCTTCGTTCGCGTACACCGGAGTTACGCGGCGAATCTCGACCGCATCGCCGAGATCGAGCCGCTCGATGGCGGCGAGGCCCGGCTTCATATGCGCGACGGCACGCGCATCCCGTGCAGCCGACGCTACCGGTCAGCGCTCGGGGCCTGACCGGGCGCGCGACAATCCGCGCTCCGTTTCACCGACAAGAGAGAAAGACATTCGCGATGGCCATCCAGTGGTTCCCCGGTCACATGCACCTGACCAAGAAAGCCATCGCCGAGCGCATCAAGGAGATCGACGTGGTCATCGAGCTGCTCGATGCGCGGCTGCCAGGCTCCAGTGCGAATCCGATGCTGGCCGACCTCACCGGGCACAAGCCTGGCCTGAAGCTGCTCAACAAGCAGGACTTGGCGGATCCGGCGCGAACGGAGGCCTGGCTGGCGCACTACAACGCCCAGCCAGCGACTCGCGCGATCGGCCTCGACGCAAGCCTGACCGCCCCGGCGCGGCAGCTCATCGATGCCTGCCACGCACTCGCTCCGAACCGGGGCGGCATGGCCAAGCCGATGCGGGTGCTGATCTGCGGAATCCCTAACGTCGGAAAGTCCACGCTCATCAATACGCTGACCGGCACTCGCAAGGCCAAGACAGGCGACGAGGCAGGCATCACCAAGCTCGAACAACGCATCGTGCTGGCCGACGACTTCTACCTGTGGGACACGCCGGGCATGCTGTGGCCGCGCATCGTCGTTGCCAAAAGCGGCTACAACCTTGCCGCAAGCGGCGCGGTCGGGCGCAACGCCTTCGATGAAGAATTGGTGGCGCTCGAACTGCTGTCGTACCTGAAGCGGCACTACGCCGCATTGGTCGAGGCGCGGTTCAAGATCGATCCGATCGCGGCGCTCACCGACGACGAGGTGCTCGACACGATCGGCCGCAAGCGCGGGGCGTTGCTCGGAAAGGGCAAAGTCAACACCCAGAAGGCGGCCGAGATCGTCATGCATGAATTTCGCAGCGGCAACATGGGCCGCATCACGCTGGAAACGCCCGAGGAGTTCGCGCAATGGCTCGCGGAAGGGCAGCGGCTCGATGCGGAGCGGCAGGCCAAGAAGGACGCCCGCGCCTCGCGCAAGAAGGGCGCGAAGCCGGCAGTGGACCCGACGCCCTCCGAAGAGTCTTAGTGCAGCCCGGCTGCCTCTGCCACGGCACCTTGTCCGGCGCCGCGCGCAATGTCGAAGGCGGTCAGGCCTCGGTCGTCGCGCAGATCGACCTTTGCACCACGCGCGAGCAGCAGTCGCACCGTGTCCGCATGTCCTTGCCCCGCGGCCCACATCAGCAACGTGAGGTTGTGTTCGTACATCGCATTCACGTCGACACCCGCGCCAAGCATCGCATCGAGCGCGGCGGTGTTGCCCTGTGCGGCCGCATACACCGGCGCTGACTTGTTCATGCGGTCCACCGGATCGGTGCGCGCGCCGGCGGCGAGCAGGCGCTTCACGAGTTCCGCCTCGCCGCTGTAGCTCGCGGCCATCAGTGGCGTGACGTGGGCCGTCGAGGCGATATTGACGTCGGCCTTGGCATCGATCAGCACGATGCCGAGCGCAGTGTTGCCCTTCTCGCAGGCGATGAAGAGAGGCGTCTTGCCCACCGGATTGCGCGCGTTGACCGAAGCGCCATTGGCGAGCAGTTCCTTCACGCGCTCGACCTGGCCTTGTCGGGCTGCGACCAGCAGTTGCGCATGAGGACTGGGGTCGGACTCGGCCTGTGCCGAGGCGTCGCCGAGCGACGTGGCGATCGCAAGTGCGAAGGCCAAGGGCATCAGCGATTGCAGCCCTTGGCGGAGCAGTGAGGCGGGTCGATTCATGGCTCTTCCTCCAATCGTCGAATGCTGCGGTGCACCGAAAGAATCCACTATTCAGTGGACCTGAATGTGGCTACGCTTGCAAGCGAGGCGAGGCAGGGCGACCATCTTTCGAGCGGTCGGAGCCTGTCGCGGGCGTGTATCCACCGTCGCCCCGCATGCGCCTTGCGACGCCGGTTCCCGGGTCGCCGCGGTGGCAAAAGAGGCTCAATCACAAGCCTGAGGAGACCCGCGATGAAGAAGACCAATTTCCCGCATCATCTGCGCCGTTCGCTCATTGCCGGGCCGGTGCTCGGCCTCATCTCTTTCGGTGCCTTCGGGCAGGGAGAAGTGCCCAACCAGGGCGCGACAGGCTCGCCAGTGCCGAAGACGATCTCGGTGCCTCAGCAGAAACTCGACGCCGCGGACAAGGATGCGAACAACTTCCTGCACTCGAACATGAGCTATGCGCAGACCCGGTTCTATCCGGCGAAGCAGATCAACACGGCCAATGTCTCGAAGCTGCACCCGATCTTCAACTTCCAGACCGAGGTGGTCGAGTCGATGGAGACGGCCCCGATCGTCGTCGACGGCGTGATGTTCCTCACCACCTCGTACAACCACGTCTACGCGATCGACGCGGTGACGGGCAAGGAGTTCTGGCACTACAAGCACAAGATGGGGCCGGTCACGACCTTCTGCTGCGGACCGAACAACCGCGGCGTCGCGGTCATGGACGACAAGCTCTACATGGGCACGCTCGACTCGAAGCTGGTCGCCCTCGACGCGAAGAGCGGCAAGCTGCTGTGGTCTTCGCAGATCGCGGATCCCGAGCAGGGCTATTCCGAGACCATGGCCCCGGTGGCGGTGAACGGCAAGATCCTGATCGGCACCAACGGTGGCGAATATGGCGTGCGCGGCTTCGTGAAGGCCTTCGACGCGAACGACGGCAAGCTGCTGTGGACCTTCAACACCGTTCCCGAGAAGGGGCACGAAGGCGTGTGGGCGCAGAACGATGCGACGCAGCGCAACATGCTGCGCGACATCGCGGCCGAGAAGGCGCAGTTCGAGAAGGCGGGCGGCGACTTCTACAAGACGCTGGGCGGCGGCGTGTGGATGGCGCCTGCGATCGACAAGGAAACCAATTCGGTGATCTTCGTGGTCGGCAACCCGAGCCCGGACCTCTACGGTGCCGAGCGGCCCGGGGACAACCTCTACACCGACTCGATCGTGGCGATCGATCTCAACTCCGGAGCCTACAAGTGGCACTACCAGTACGTGCCGCACGATGTGTGGGACCTCGATGCTGCCTCGCCGGTGATCCTGACGGAGGCGAAGGACAAGGACGGCAAGATGCGCAAGGTCGCGATCCATGGCGGCAAGACCGGGCACGTCTACGTGCATGACCGCGCCACCGGGGCGCTCATCCGCTACAGCGAAGCGATGGTGCCGCAGGAGAACATGTGGGTGCTGCCGACCAAGGACGGCGCGCGCATGCTGCCCGGCGCCAACGGCGGCGTCGAGTGGAGCCCGATGGCGGTCAACCCGAACCTGCGCATCGCGTACGCGGCGAACCTGCATCAGCCGATGACCTACCACGTCGAGGAAGCCAAGTACCCCGGCGGCAGCAAGCTGTGGCTCGGTGGCGCGTTCAAGGTGATTCCTTCCGAGAAGCAGTGGGGTCGGCTCGCCGCGGTGAATCTCGACACCGGCAAGCTCGCCTGGAAGTTCGACACGGAGCAGCCCCTGATCGGCGGCGTGCTCGCGACGGGCGGCAACCTGGTCTTCAACGGCGAAGGCAACGGCCTGTTCCGTGCCTTCGATGCAAAGACCGGCAAGAAGCTGTGGGAGTACCAGTGCGGCGCGGGCGTGAATGCGCCGGCCGTGTCGTACACCGTGAACGGCAAGCAATACATCGCTGTGGCGGCGGGTGGCAACACGCAGCTTGACTTCAAGCGCGGCAATTCCGTGGTGGTCTTTGGGTTGTAGATGAGGCCACCCCCAGCCTCGCTCACTTCGTGTGGCTCGGACACCCCCTCAAGGGGGCGCACCCGGCGGGCCGGCAGAGCCGGTTCCGCGGGTGCCCTGGATCTGGCAGCTGCGGTGTTGGGGGGATGGATGGTCTTCGCGAGCGGTCTTGCCGGGGCGCAGCAAGCGGCGGTGCCTGCGAAGGCTGCGACCTGCGCGGCGTGCCATGGTGCGGATGGGCAGCCGATCATGCCGGTCTACCCGATCATCGCGGGGCAGACTTCCCGGTATCTCTATCTGCAGTTGCGCGACTTCCAGGAAGGGCGTCGCAAAAACGAAGTCATGGCGCCCCTGGTTGCGGGAATGAGCCGGGACGAGATGCGCGAGCTTGCGGATTACTTCGCGGCCCAGAAGCCGCCGCGCCAGAAGTTCGTTGCCAATGCCGACAAGGCAAAGCTCGGCAAGGCCAAGTCCGAAGAGACGCTGTGCACGATGTGCCACCTCGGCGGGTTTGCCGGGCAGAACGAGATTCCGCGGGTGGCAGGGCAGAACTACGACTACATCGTCAAGCAGCTCACCGATTTCAAGGCCAGGACGCGCACCAACGATGCCGGCAGCATGACCAGCGTGGCGAACACGCTGAGCCCGCAGGACATCGAGAACCTCGCGCATTTCCTGACCGGTCTTTGAGATGTGCTGGCATGCAATTGAGCGGTATATCATCAGCAAGAACAGCGAGTCCGGGAGTGTTGCCGTCCGCGCGATACACCCGCACCGCCGTCTGGTTCCACTGGCTGTTGGGCATCGCGCTGCTTGGGCAGATCGCTTTCGGCTTTCTGCTCGACGACATTGCGCCGCGTGCCACGCCGGCGCGTTCGGGCGTGGTCAATCTTCACAAGTCGATCGGGATCGTGCTGGGCATGCTGATCGCCCTGCGCATCGTCTGGCGGCTTTCGCATGCACCGCCGCCCTGGCCCGCGGTGATGGGCGAGATCGAGCGGCGGGCGGCGCGAACGGTGCATATAGCGCTGTATGTGTGCATGGCGGTGATGCCGCTGTCGGGCTATATCGCATCGAACTTCAGCCGCTTCGGAATCACCTTCTTCGGATTCGCATGGCCGCCTTGGGGGCCGCCGCTGCCTTCGGTCTATGCGTTCTTCGGCCTTGTGCACGTCACGACGGCCATGGTGTTTACCGTGCTTATCGCGGGGCATGTGCTCGCTGCGCTCAAACATGCGTTCGACCGCGATGGCGTCTTTGGGCGCATGCTGAACCAGTGATCAGAACATTCAGAGAGGAGCTCGCATGAAGTCCAGGCGTCTGTTGCGGTGCACGTGGCTCGGGTGGGTCTTCGCCGCACCGCTGCTTGCTGCGGCTGCCCCGTTCGCCTATGTGCCCAACGAGGGATCGGGCACGCTGAGCGTGATCGACACGGCTAACGACAAGGTGGTCGCCGACATCGCAGCAGGGAAAAAACCACGCGGCACCGCCATCGGTGTAGATGGACGCACGGCTTACGTGAGTGACCAGCCCAACAACCGGCTGGTGCTGGTCGATCTTCCTCGCCGGCAGATGACGGGCAGCATCGACCTTGGCGAATCTCCGGAAGGCGTCGGCATTTCGCCGGATGGCCGCTGGGTCGTGGCGGCGGTGGAGGAGTCGAACGACGTCGCCTTCGTCGACACGCGCAGCAACCGCAAGGCCTTCGTCGTGAAGGTGCGCGGCAAGAATCCGGAACACGCCGTGTTCTCGCCCGACGGCAAGATCGTCTTCGTGAGCGCGGAGGATGGCGGCGCGGTCGACATCATCGACGTGCAGAAGCGCCAACAGATCGCGCAGGTGCCCGTGGGGTCGCGGCCGCGTGGCATCGGCTTCTCGCCCGACGGACGCCGCGCCTACGTTGCCGCAGAGAACTCGAACGAGGTCTTCGTCATCGACGCCCTCACGTTCGGCGTGCTGAAGAAGATCAGCGCCGGCCTGCGGAGCAACGGCATCGCGGTGCACCCCAGCGGAAAGCGCGTCTTCGTGTCGAACGGCGGCGACGCCAGCGTGTCGGTGATCGACACCGCGACCGACACGGTCGTCGCGACCATCCCCGTGGGGCAGCGACCGTGGAACATGGCGCTCACGCCGGATGGAGGCAAGCTCTATGTGGCCTGCGGGCGCTCCGGCAGCGTGTCGGTCATCGATACGGTGACGAACACCAAGGTCGCTGATGTCCCGGTCGGCAAGTTGCCCTGGGGCGTGGCGATTCGCTGATCAGTGCGCCAGCACCAGGGCCGCGTCCTGGGCGATGTAGTGCACGTAGCGGTAGTCGCGGATGGCTACCACCTGGCCATCGCGCCATTGGAGCTCGATGAAGTAGCCGGGCCGCGCCGCCCTGGGTTCTCGCATCACTGCCAGGACTTCGTGGCCGTCGAGGCGGGCGGGCGCCAGGTGCCAGTCGTTCACGCTCCCGTAGTTGCCGAAATAGAGGCCGACCTCGCGCCGTCCGCTGGCCTTGCGCCGCGAGACCAGATCCAGACGCACATCGTCCGCGAGCATCGCGCGCAAGCTGTCCCAGTCGTGCGCGTTGAAGAGCGTGGCATAACGCAGCAGTTCGGGTGAGATGGGACGCACCGCGGGATGCGATTGCGCTGCGGGCGGCGGCAGCTCGTGCAGTGCGCTCCGGCCGCGATGCAGCGCGGCCTTGACGGCCTGAACGCTCAACTGGAGTTCCTCGGCAATCTCTTCCAGCGAATGGTCGAGCACGTCCTTGAGAATCACGCAGCCGCGTTGCGCCGGTGCGAGTTGCATGAAGCAGGAGAGCGCCGCATGCACCGCCTGGTTGCGCGCGAGGGCCTGGTCGGGCTCGTGGTCCTCCCGGTCGGCGAGGTCGAGTGCCAGCTCGATCGGCTCCGATGCCCGACGGGCTTCATGCCGGATGTGGTCGATGGCGCGGTTGTGTGCGATGCGGAAAAGCCAGGGCCGCAGCGGCGGCAGTTCCTTCAGCTCGGGCAACTGGTAGTACGCCCGTGCGAGCGTGTCCTGCACCACGTCCTCGCCGTCGGCGACCGAGCCGGTCATCCGGGTGCAATAGCGATGCAGCTCGGGGCGGATGTCGCCGACCAGCGCCAGGAAGCGCCGGCGGCCCTCCTCGAGCGCCGCAATGATCGAATCCGGTTCATCGGTCGAAGAAGCCATAGGAGCCGATCTCCTTCAGTTCGGTCGTGACCGGCGGATCTTCGCAGCGATCGCGCACACCCGCCGTGAACGCCTTGAAGGACGCGAGCGAGGTCAGGGCATCTGTCGCGGTGTTTTCCTCGTACGAGACGAGGTGGACGAAGCTCACCCCGTCGTCGAGGCGGAAGGTGGCGTAGCGCAGTCCCACTGGCTTGAGGCGGCGGAGCTCTTCATACACGGCGGCGGCGAGGCGCTCGTTCTCGGCCACGCGATCTGCCTTGAGGCGGTATCGGATCATGCGCTTCATTGGGTGGCCTTTCTCCGGCGGCGCCGGACAAATGAATGTGAAACCTCCATGACGATCCAGCCGGCCGAAAGGATGCGGTCGCGCCGCCTGCAGGATTCCGCGCCGGCCCCTATGCTCGCGGATTCGCTTCAAGGAGATCCTTTCCATGCGTTACCTACCACTGGGCCGCACCGGCCTTTTCGTGTCCGAACTCTGCCTCGGGACCATGACTTTCGGTGGCGGCGAGGGCATCTGGACCCATATCGGCGACCTGCAGCAGGCAGATGCCGAGCGGCTGGTCGGCTCGGCACTCGATGCCGGTATCAACTTCATCGACACCGCGGACGTGTACTCGGGTGGCCTGTCGGAGCAGATCACGGGTCAGGCATTGAAGAACCTCAAGGTGCCGCGCGAGAACGTCGTCGTCGCGACCAAGGTCTTCAGCGAGATGGGTTCGGGGCCGAACGCGCGCGGCGCATCGCGCGGGCACATCATGGACGGCGTGAAGGCGAGCCTGAAGCGCCTCCAGCTCGACCACATCGACCTCTATCAGATCCATGGCTTCGACCCGGCCACGCCGATCGAGGAAACCGTGCGCGCGCTCGACCAGCTCGTGCGCCAGGGGCATGTGCGCTACGTGGGCGTCTCCAACTGGGCGGCATGGCAGATCGTGAAGGCGCTGGGCGTGGCCGAACGGCTGGGCCTGTCGCGGTTCGAATCGCTGCAGGCCTACTACACGATCGCCGGACGCGACCTCGAACGTGAACTGGTGCCGATGCTCGCAAGCGAAAACGTCGGCCTGATGGTTTGGAGTCCGCTCGCGGGCGGACTGCTCAGCGGCAAGTACGGACGCGAGCAGCAGGCGGAGGAGGGCAGCCGGCGCACCACCTTCGACTTCCCGCCGGTGAACAAGGACCGCGCGTTCGATTGCGTCGATGCGATGCGTCCGATTGCCAAGGCGCATGGCGTGTCGGTGGCGCAGATCGCGCTGGCGTGGCTGCTCCATCAACCGCAGGTGACGAGCGTGATCATCGGCGCGAAGCGGCCCGATCAGCTCGAAGACAACATCGCGGCCACAAAGGTGGCGTTGAGCGCGGCGGACCTCGAACAGCTCGACGCGGTCAGCCGTCTGCCGGCCGAGTACCCGGGTTGGATGTTCACGCGGCAGGGCGAGTACCGGCGCAAGCAGCTTGCGGACGCGAAGCATAGTTTTCCGCAATGAGACTGGATTTGCGAATCAAGATTGTTTTCTTGTAATGAGATTTTTGTCTCATTAGAGTTCACGGCAGGCTCCACAACCCACAGGAGAACTGCCATGGCACTCACGCGCGCTCAAATGGATAGCAAGATGGACGAGCACTTCGGCTTCGAGGCCCGGGACGATGTCGAGGGCGTGCTCGCCACGCTGTCGCCTGATGTGGAGCACGACATCGTCGGTGCGCCGACCGGACCGACGCATGGCCATGCCGGCGCGCGTCCGTTCTACGAAGCGCTCTTCAACGACCTGTCCGACAGCCGCGTCGAATCCACGCGTCGCCTCTATGGGGACAACTTCATGGTCGACGAATCGATGTGGCGGGGCAGGGCGCCGGGCCGTCCTTTCGGGCTCGAAGGCCGCGACAGGCCACTCGAATTCCGCCTGCTCCATGTGGTCGAGTTCACCGATGGTGGCGACATCCGGCGCGAGAACGTCTGGCTGGACCTCGCGGCGATCATTCGCCAGCTTCCTCAATGAGCGACGCCGAGACGACCGGCCGCCCCAATCAGCGACGTCGCACCCGCAAGGATCTCCTGCAGGCGGCGGCGCGCCTCATGAAGCAGGGGCGCAAGCCGAGCCTGGAGGAGATCGCCGAAGAGGCAGCGGTGTCGCGTGCGACCGCGTACCGCTACTTTCCGAACGTGGATGCGCTGCATCACGAAGCATCGCTCGATGTGGTGGTGCCGGAGCCCATCGAGGTGCTCCGCGATGCGCCGGCGCAAGACCCGGTCCAGCGGTTGGAACGCGTCGACGGCGCGCTCCACGGCATGATCCGCGCGAACGAGGCAGCGCTGCGGCTGCTGCTGGCGCGTTCGATCGAAGGCGCGATGCGGGACGAGCCGGACGGACTTCCTGCGCGGCAGAACCGTCGAACGCCGCTCATCGAAGCGGCGCTGGAGCCGACCCGCGATCAATTCAAGCCCGCCGCTTTCAGGAACCTCAGCCGTGCACTCGCGCTTGTGATCGGCACCGAGGCGATGGTCGTCTTCAAGGACGTGCTTCAGCTCGACGATGCTGAAGCGCAGAAGGTCCGGCGCTGGGCCATCCGTGCGTTGGTGGATGCGGCGAAGAAGACCGGCTGATCAGCCAAAGACCTTCGCCAGCAACGACGCCAGCGTCGCTTCAGCCTTCGAGATCATTGCCGCCTCCATCCCTCTCGCGGATGCGGCGAAGTCGGCGTAGCGCGCGAAGGCGGCCTGTTCGTCGAGCGGCGGCAACATGATCGGCACCGTCCTCAGGTCCTTCTGGTTCAGGCTCGCCTGATTGATCGCGCGCTTGGCATTGAGTGCGAAGTGCTGCCGCGTTCTTGCCGTCTGCAGCGCCGAGAAGACATATTGTGCAAACGCCCGCTCCGGATCGATGACCAGCCGCATCATGTTCGACTCGAACACGGTGGGCTCCGGCAGCATGCGGATCATGACGCTCTTGCCCAGATGCTCCGCACTGTTGACTCGGTTCACGAGGATGTCGCCCTCCGCAAGCGTGTACTGCGCGGCCTCGTTCTCGTCGAGGCGAAGCCGTTTCAGGCTTGCGGGCTCGCAAAGGTCGCCGTCACGGAAGCTGTCGATCCGCACGATCGGCGTGCCGTCGCCGTACGTCGACTTGTGTTTGTACAGGCCGTTTTGCGGTGAAGTCCGCAGCAGGCTTTCCAGCGGCACCACCGGCCAGCGCTTTGGATTGGCGAGCGAGTCGCCGAAGGTGTTGGTATGGAGCGCGGGCAGCAGTCGTCCGGTTCGCTCCCGTATTTCGCGACGCATGCGCAGTGCACGCTGCGCACACAGCAGCATGTCGATGATGCGGCGCTGCTTTTCGAGCGGCGGAAGGGGGATCGCCTGGTCGAACACGCAGGCCTCGGTGACCGCCGGATAGAGCGCGCCCTTTGCCAGACGCTCCAGGCCGCGAACGAAGCCCGCGGATTGAACGAAGAAGTAGATGTATTCCGGCAGCACGCGCGGTGTCGCGCGCAGCACGCAAAACGCGGTGCTCGCCACGTTGCCATCTAGCGAATCGGGCACCAGCGCCACCGCGTTGAGGTTGGGCCGCACGGTGGAGACCAGCACGTCGCCGGTGCGCAGCAGCCTGCGTGCGCGGCTCGGCGCTTCGGCGCCACGCATGGTCCGCGCGCCGCTGATGGCCTTGGTCTTGTTGTCGACGGCCGTGACGTCGACATAGGTGATCGGATCGTCGGGCCAGGCAGTCGGGTTCATCGTGCCCGTTTTCGCCTCGACCACCTCCCGCAGCGCGATCCGGGGCGCTGTCACGGCTTGTACTCCCTGACCATGTCTCGCAGCGTTTCCATCACCTTGACCAGTTCGAGTTCCCGCACGATCACGTCGTCGAGTAGTTCGAGGAAGTCCTGGTGTTCGGCTTCGCTGCTCCCCAGCGGCCGGTAGCGGCTTGCGGTGAGGTTGTAGCTGTTGTCGCGCAGCGCGGCCGCATCGGCGAACCACCACTTCTCGTTCCAGTCAGTATCTGGCTCGCGGGCTTCCCAGCGTGAGAGGGAGGCTTCGCGCTGTGCGTACGCCATGGCCAGGCGCGGCAGATCATCGTCCTCGTTGGGGGTGTCGTGGTTGGCGTCGAACTCATAGCCGTCTTCATCGACGTGGAGGAACAGCACGCGCCGGGTGGTCCCGCCCTTGCGGAAGAACAGCACGGAGGTCTTCACGCCCGAGTAGGGCTGGAAGACGCCACTGGGCAGGCTCAGCACGGCATCGATCTGGTTGCTTTCGACGAGCTGGCGCCGCAATTCAAGGTGGGCGCTCGACGAACCGAAGAGCACGCCCTCGGGTACGACGACTGCGGCGCGGCCGCCGTCGCGGAGGCTGTCGAGCAGGTACTTGAGGAACAGCAGCTCGGTGCTGCTCGTGGTGCCCACGCGCACGGAATCGACGATGCGCTTCTTGTCGACACGGCCGGAGAAGGGTGGATTCGCCAGCACGAGGTCATAGCCTTCGAGCGGAAGGCCGAGTTCTTCCTTGCTGGTTTCGTCGAGGACCGAGGTCAGCACGTTGCGTTGGAGGATGCGCACGTTGTCCAGCCCGCGCAGCCGAAGGTTCATCGTGGCGAGCCGCACCATCTTCGGGTCGACATCGTTGCCGTAGAAGGTCCTGTTGCGCAGGACATCGAGGTCCTCGGCCGTGAGCAGATCGCCCAGGCCGCGCCGCCGGGTCTTGCCTTCCACTTCGACCTCGACGATGGTCTCGGGCGACGAATTCCCGAGCCGGATGTGGTTGTACGCCGCCACCAGAAAGCCTGCGGTGCCCGCGGCCGGGTCGTAGATGGTCTCGCCGATGGTCGGGTCCACCATCTCGACGATGCGTCGGATGATGTGTCGCGGCGTGCGGAACTGCCCGAGCTCGCCCGCCTGCTTGATCTGCCGCAGCACATGCTCGAAGAGATCGCCCTTGGTGTCGGAGTCGGCGTCGGCCAGGCCCAGCCCGTCCACGAGCCGGACAACCTGTGTCAGGACCGTCGGGTCGTGGATGCCAAGGCGCGCGCTGCGCATGAAGTCGTGCGCTCCGGCCGCGCCGATCTCTGCGAAGAAGGGGAAGACCTGGTCACCCACGAAATCCACCAGCGCCTGGCCCGACATTTCCCGGGCCCAGATGGTCCAGCGAAAGCGGTCGCGCGGAATCGTCCGTTCTGCGGTCCGCAGCACGGTCGCGATGCGACCGCCTTCGCGCGCGGAAGTCTCGGCATTCCGGAGCGTCCACTCGCCATCGAAGATGCCGCCATAGGGCTCCTTCAGGACGGCGGCGCGCTGTCTGTTCTCGTCGTCGATGGTCTCCAGCAGGAAGAAGAAAAAGAGGAACGACAGCTGCTCCGCATTGCTGACGGGATCGGGATAGCCGCCGCCAAAGAGGTAATCGCGAATCTGGTCGATCGACCGTCGCATTTCAGCGGTCAGGGGCATGGAAAAGCTTCTTGATGCGGGTACTCATGGATGGCCCGCGAGTCTACGGCCCAATCGGCGGCCCTCAGGCGGCCGCCTGCGCGCGGCGCCAAGGTGTAGCAAACTCGCGCAATGACACAGAACCCTGATCTCGAAGTGCTCCCACGCGACATTTCGGCCTATCGCCAAGGCAACACCGGCATCGACTACGTCCACCGCTTCGAATCCGGCAAGCCCGGCCCGCATGTGCTGATCAACGCACTGACTCACGGCAACGAGATCTGCGGGATGGTGGCGGCAACCCATCTGCTCGATACGGGCGTCCGGCCGCTCATCGGTACGCTCACCGTGAGCTTCGCGCATGTGGAGGCCTACAACGCCTTCGATCCGGCCAAGCCCTTCGACAACCGGCAGATCGTCCACAACCTTAACCGCGTGTGGTCCGACGAGTGGCTCGACGGCCCGGAAGACAGCCCTGAACTGCGTCGTGCGCGGGAGCTGCGGCCGGTGGTGGCGGCGGCGGATCACATTCTTGACATTCATTCGACGAGTCAGGACGTGGTGCCTTTCTGGGTATACCCGGCATACGAGCGGAACGCGAAGGTGGCGATGGCGATCGGCCTTCCGCCGGTCCATCTGGTGATGCCGGCTGGCCTGGGCTCGGGCACGCCGTTGATCCAGCATGGGCTGCATGCCGGTGCCGATGCGCCGGGCGCGGCAGTGGTGGTGGAGTGCGGCCAGCACTTCAAGCAGTCGGCGGCCGATCTCGCGACCGAAGTGACGCTGCGCTTCCTTGCGCATTTCGGGTTGATCGAGAGGCCGTCCATCGCTCCGCCAGCGCCACAGCGACGTTACGAACTGCTGGAGACGCATGTGATCAAGTCGGAGGATTTCAGATTCGTGCGGCCGTTGATCGGGTTCGAGACCTTCGCCAAGGGCGAACTCATCGCGAACAACGGACCCGACGAGATCCGCGCACCCTGCGACGACTGCACCGTCTTCATGCCGGCGCAGCGCGCGATCGTTGGGCGCGAAGCCGTCTACCTCACGAAGCCACTCTGACTTATTTGCCCCAGCTGTCCCGCATTCCGGCCGCGCGGTTGAACACGCGCTGGCCGTTCGCCCCCACATGCGAGTCGAGCACGAAGTAGCCGTGTCGCTCGAACTGGTAGGGCGCACCCGGCGCGGCCGACGCCAGTGACGGCTCGGCATAGCCCTGCGTCACGACGAGGCTGTCGCGGTTGAGTTCGTCGAGCAGTTCGCCAGCCCCGGGCTGGGCAGCGGCGAAGAGGCGCTCGTAGAGCCGCACTTCGGCCGGCAGCGCATCGGCGGCCGCGACCCAGGTGATGTTGCCCTTGACCTTGATCGCGTCGGCGCCGGGCGTGCCGCTCTTGGTGTCGGGCACGAGCTTGGCTTGCACTTCGATGAGCTTGCCATCGGCATCGCGCGTGGCGCCGGTGCATTCGATCACGTGGCCGTACTTGAGGCGCACCTTGTTCCCCGGGAAAAGGCGGAAGAAGCCCTTGGGCTGCACGTCTTCGTAGTCGGTGCGCTCGATCCACACTTCGCGGCCAAGCTTGAAGCTGCGGCGGCCCATCTCGGCGTGGTGCGGGTGGACGGGCGCCGTGCAGTCGTCGAGCACATCGTCGCCGCCCATCAGTTCGCCCCAGTTGGTGATGACGAGCTTGACCGGGTCGAGCACCACCATCGCACGCGGGGCGACCGGGTCGAGCGTGTCGCGCAACGCGGCTTCGAGGCTCGCGTAGTCGATCCAGCCGCCGGACTTGGTGACACCGGAACGTTCGCAGAAGAGCTTGAGTGCTTCAGGCGTGTAGCCGCGGCGGCGCAGCCCGGCGAGGGTCGGCATGCGCGGATCGTCCCAGCCATCGACATGGCCGTCTTCCACCAGTTGGCGCAGCTTGCGCTTGCTGGTGATGACATGCGTGACGTTGAGTCGCGCGAATTCGTATTGGCGCGGATGTGGCGACGCGATCAGGCCGCCTTCGGCGAGCCGGTCGAGCAGCCAGTCGTAGAAGGGGCGCTGGTCTTCGAATTCCAGCGTGCAGATGCTGTGGGTGATCTGCTCCAGCGCATCCTCGATCGGGTGCGCGAAGGTGTACATGGGGTAGATGCACCACTTGTCGCCGGTGTTGTGGTGCGTCGCGCGGCGGATGCGGTAGAGCGCCGGGTCGCGCATGTTGATGTTGGGGCTCGCCATGTCGATCTTCGCGCGGAGCACCGCGGCGCCGTCTGGCAGCTTGCCGTCCCGCATTTCGCGGAAGCGCGCGAGGTTCTCGTCCGGCGTGCGGGCGCGGAAGGGGCTGTCGGTGCCCGGCGTGTTGAAGTCGCCGCGATTGGCCCGGATCTCCTCGGCGCTCTGCTCATCGACGTAGGCATGGCCGGAGGTGATCAGGTACTCGGCCGCCCGGTACATGAAGTCGAAATAGTTGCTCGCGAAGTAGACGTGGTCGTTGCGCGCGCCGGGGTGGGCCGGGTCGTCGGCCATCACGGGCTCGTAGCCCATCCATTGCACCGCGTCGCGAATCGCGTCGACGTATTCCTGCTCTTCCTTTTCGGGGTTGGTGTCGTCGAAGCGCAGATGGCAGACGCCCCCGTATTCCTTGGCGAGCTCGAAATTCAGCCAGATGCTCTTGGCGTGGCCGATGTGGAGGTAGCCATTGGGTTCGGGCGGAAAACGCATGCGGACCTTGGCCGGGTCCTGCATGCCTTGGGCGTGATGAACGGCATCGCCGGGGTCGCCACCCCATTTGCGGTCGGAATAGGTGCCCTGCTCGAGATCGTTTTCGATGACGTGGCGCAGGAAATTGCTAGGCTTGGCGGTATCGTTGTCGGCTGCGGCGGAAGTCATTCACGCATTCTACGTGCCGCTGGAGGCCCGTTACGTTTGGCAACTTTCTTCACAGAGCGGCGTACACCACCTTGACACTAGCCGCGTTGAATACACACATGGGCGATCGATACGCCCGTTTTAAACAGGAGTCCAGACATGAGCAAAACTCGATCCACACTCTTCAAATGGGCCGCTGCAGGCGCTGTTGCCGCAGGAGCGCTCTTTGCCGCAGCGTCCGCGAGCGCAGCCAATGTTGCCTGGTCGGTCGGTGTCAACGTCCCTGGCGTCGCCGTGGGTGTCGCATCGCCGCAACCGTATTACGTGGCGCCGGCGCCGGTCTACTACCCGCCAGCGGCCTATGTGGCTCCGGCACCGGTGTATGTCCGCCCGGCACCCGTTTACTACGCACCGGCGCCGCGTTACTACCGTCCGGCTCCCGTGTACTACCCCGGGCCGTACTACCACGGTCACGGCCACCGTTACTACCGCTGAGCGATTGGCTCGCGCACACAAATAGCCTGCTGTCACATGAAGAGGCCGGCCCGTCAAAAGGGCCGGCCTTTTCTTTTTTCTGTTGGCCTTGTTCTTGCAGTGTCAGAGCCGGACTACATGGCCCTGAATAGATGGGCATACAGGCGGCTGACCGGGATTTTTTCGGTCCGACCGCGCAGCGTCAGATGCTGCTTGCCCGCCTCGTCTCGATGGACCGCCTCGATCGCGTCGGCGCGCACCACCGCCGCACGGTGAACCTGCCAGAAGACCTGCGAATCGAGTTGCGGCAGCAGTTGCTTGAGTGGTGTGCGAATAAGGTATTCGTTCTGTGCGGTGATCACACGAACGTATTTGTCGGCCGCTTCGAAGTACTGCACCTCGTCGATCGGCACCATCCGGACCGTGTTGCCTGACGATCCTGCCTCGCTCGCGGGAATCAGCTTGAGCGGCGCGACACCGGTGGATGCGGATTCGGCCGCCCCGAGCACCTTTCGCCATTGCGCGAGCGTGCTGGCGAGCGCATCGTCCGCTGGCAGGGACGACGATGAACGCTGGTCCAGCGCCGCACGCACCCGGCTCACGGTGCGGCGCAGCCGGTCGGACTGCACCGGCTTGAGCACGTAATCGATCGCCTGCGCATCGAAGGCGCGCGCCGCGTATTCGTCATAAGCGGTCACGAAGACGAGTTGCGGCATGGGTGCTTCGTCCACCGGCCAGGCGTCGGCCAGTTCCGCCGCTGCGCCGAGTCCGTCGAGTCCGGGCATGCGGATGTCGAGAAAGAGCACCTGCGGAAGCTGCTCCAGCGCTTCGCGCACCGCACTGCGTCCGTCGCCGACGGTGGCGACCACTTGCAATTCAGGCCATACGGCGGCCAGTTCGGCGCGAAGGGCTTGCGCGAGCAGCGGCTCGTCTTCGGCGATGAGTGCGGTCGGATTCATTCAGTTCAGGCGGACAGGGGAAAGCTGATGGAGGCACGGGTTCCACCGGTCGCCAGCGGGGCCATGGTCATGGTGCTTTGCGGGCCATAGACGGTCTGCAGCCTCTCGCGCACCTGCGCAAGGCCGAATCCGCCGTCCTTGGATGGCTCGGCTGCTTCGGCATCGATACCCACGCCGGTGTCCGTCACTTCGATGAGCAGGGACGTGCCGTTGCGTCGGGCGCGCACGACGATCTCGCCGCCTTCCACCCGGGGCTCGAGGCCGTGGCGGATGCTGTTTTCAACGAGTGGTTGCAGCATCAACGGCGGCACGGGTACATCGCGCAGTCCGTCGGGCAGGTCGAGCGTGTAGCGCAGCCGGTCGCCCATTCGCACGGACATCAGCTCGAGGTAGTCGCGCAGCCGGTCGAACTCGGCCGCCAGCGGATGCGCCAGCGAGCGCGAACCGCCAAGCGTCACGCGCAGGTAGCTGTTGAGCCGGTCGAGCATCGCGATCGCGCGATCGGGGTCGGTCTTGATCAGCACGCGCAGGTTCGCGAGCGTATTGAAGAGCATGTGCGGCTCGAGTTGGGTTTCGAGCAGCTTGAGTCGCGCATCGGCCGCGTCGCGCTCTGCGATCGCGATGGCGCCCTCGAGGTATTTGCTGCGCCCGCGGCTGTAGTAGTAGTAGCAGATGACCACGCCCGAGACGACGGTGATGACCACCGTCGAGGCGAGCTTCTGGGGCGCCATGGTCCAGAGCCCGAAAACCGGTGCGCCGTTGTAGGCGTCTCCGATCGCATTGCCGACGACGAAGCCGACGAAGATGCCGAAGACCACCAGCGCGATGCCCTTGGGACCGTGCGGCCAGAGTTTGCTGGGGTCGGGGCTCATCATCAGGCGGCCCAGATCGATGATGAGCCAGCTGATCAGGCCGATCGAGAGCGAATAGACGAACTGCGAGCTCCAACTGCCATGCCCGGTGATGATGAAGATGATCGCGATCAGGCAGCAGATGAACGCGGTGCTCACCCCGTGTCGCAACACGTCCCGAATGTTTTCGCGTGTGAAGTTGCGCCTGAACGTGGCGATCAAGTGGCGTCTCCGGTCATGGCTGCCGATTCTGGACGAATTTGCCTGTCAAAGGCTCTCACCACGGATCGCCGTGGCTCGAATCGAGCTTGGCGCGTTCATGGGCCACCATCCGTTCGAGCAGATTGCCGCCGGGCGCGAAGAGCCAGACGGAAGCGCCGTGCAGCACAAGGCCCAGGCCCCATCCGAGCAGCGGGAAGATCGCCCAGCCGCGGCCGGTGTAGAGCGAAAGCCCGATGAGCATCAGGTTGACCGTCGCATAGACGGTGGCGTGGATGAACCAGCCGATCTTCGCCTTCGCGCGCCTGCGGGCCAGGTGGTCGATGTCGTCGTTGGTCATGATCGAGCTCCTTCGTCTCTGTTTGCGGTTCAGGCGGCGACGCCGGCGGCGTCGGCGCGCATCGCAAGGCGCCACAGGCGGATCGCTCGGCCGACGAAGACGCCGGTAAACGTGCCGTACAGGGCGCTGATGCCGATGCTGAAGAGCGTCTGGTGAGCGTACTCCGGATGGATTGCCATCAGCACGCCGACGATGTACTTGGTGAAGAAGATGCCCATCATGAGCATCAGCGGAACTGCCGTCCCCGCGACATGGAAGCGGCGGGCCGAAGCGTCGTAGCGCGTGCCCGCGGGCAACTCGCGTTGCAGCACCAGCGCAAGCGTCGCGAAGACCATGGCTGCCCAGGCCAGCAGCGACACGATCGAATCGCCGAAAGCCGATGCCACCCCGAAGACCGACAGGCCGCCCATCACGACCGGCATGAGCGCCGTGCGGGTCATGCTCAGGCTGGACGCAACGAGCTGCCGGGCGCCGAGCCACACCAGCAGTGCGAAGAGGCCGAAGACCCACTTGGGGGTGTGAAGAAGGATCTGCATCAGCATGGTGTTCTCCGTGAGAGGTGGATGGGTTCCTGAATCGATGGGCGGACTGTGCCGGCGACCTGTCCTGCCCGCCATGGCGTTGCGACGAAGTGCACCCCGGCGGCGCCAGTTGCAGATCGCTGTCGCCAGATGCAGACGTCAACCTGGGCTTTACCGAGGCTTTACGGTTTGTAAGAACGGAGCGCTACGATTCCCGGCTCCACTCAGAGGCATACGTCCAAAGCCTGACTCCAACAATGTCGTCACCCAACGCCGAGCCCAACCTTCCCATCCATCCTGAACCCCGGCCTCCTTCGCGCGGACGGCGGTGGCTGGGTACGTCGTTGGCGCTGATTCTGGTGGCGGGACTGGCGGCAGGCGGGTGGTATCTCATCAAGCGCTCGGGCGAGCCGGCGGGCGGACGCCCCGGCTTCGGCGCCGGTGGCATCAGCCAGACGGTGGGCCATTCGGAGGCACGCCGCACCGACCTGCCCATTCTCATCGACGCGCTCGGCACCGTGACGCCGCTGGCGACCATCACGCTGCGGCCGCAGGTCGGCGGGGTGCTGACCGAGGTGCTCTACACCGAAGGGCAGTCAGTCACCAAGGGACAAGTGCTCGCGCGGATCGATCCGCGCCCCTATGAACAGGCGTTGGCGCAGGCGCAGGGCACGCGGGTGCGCGACGAGGCGCAGCTCGAAGCCGCCCGCGTCACGCTGGCGCGCTATCGCACGCTGCTCGGCCAGGACTCGATCGCCCGGCAGGACGTCGATACGCAGGCTGCGCTGGTCAAGCAACTCGAAGGCGCCGTGATCACCGACCGCGCCGCAGAGGCCGCGGCCAAGCTCAATCTCGAATACACGCGCATCACTGCGCCGGTGGCGGGCCGCATCGGGCTTCGCACGGTCGACCCGGGCAACAACGTGACGGCCAACGCGACCACCGGCATTGCGGTCATCACGCAGATGAACCCGATCGACGTGCAGTTCGCGGTGCCGCAGGACCGCGTGCCCGACATCCAGGCGCAGCTCGTCAAGGGCGAGCCGCTGCACGTGAAGGCCATGGACCGCGTGCGCGCTTCGGTGCTCGACACCGGCACCTTCTCGACGCTCGACAACGTCGTCGACACCAGTACCGGCACTGTCAAAGCCAAGGCGCGCTTCGCGAACCAGGGGGCGCCGCTGTTCCCGAACCAATTCGTCAACGTGCAGATGACGCTGCGCACCATCAGCGCCGTCGTCGTGCCGGTGACCGCGGTGCGCACCGGGCCCAACGGCACGTTCGTCTATGTGATCAACGAGGACCGCACCGTGTCCATGCGTCCGGTCAAGCGCGGCGAATCGACGGTCGATCTGGTGGCGATCAACGACGGGATCAAGGAAGGCGAACTCGTCGTCACCGAAGGCGGCGATCGACTCAAGGACGGCGCGCGCGTGATGTTGCAGGGCGAAAAGCCGACGCCACCGCGCCAGGGTGCGAACGGCCAGCGCGGTCAGCGCGGCGAAGGGCAGCAGCAAGGCCGTCGCCAGCGTCCAGCGCCGCAGTAAGCAAGGGACAGGGAAGAAATGAGTCCTTCGCGCGTCTTCATCGAGCGGCCGGTCGCGACCGCGCTGCTGATGCTCGCGATCGTCCTTGCGGGCCTGGTCGGTTTCCGGTTCCTCCCGTTGGCGGCTCTGCCGCAGGTCGATTACCCGACCATACAGGTGCAGACGCTCTATCCGGGCGCGAGCCCGGAGGTCATGAGCCGCACCGTCACCGCGCCGCTTGAACGCCAGTTCGGCCAGATGGCGGGCCTCGATCGCATGAGCTCGACGAGCGCCACGGGCGTGTCGATCATCACGCTGCAATTCGCGCTCGACCAGACGCTCGACGTCGCCGAGCAGCAGGTGCAGGCTGCGATCAACGCCGGCGGTTCGCTGCTGCCGGCCGACCTGCCAGCACCGCCGGTCTACGCCAAGGTCAACCCGGCTGATGCGCCGATCCTCACGCTGGCGGTCAGCTCCGAAACCATGCCGCTCACCGAGGTGCAGAACCTCACGAACACGCGGCTTGCGCAAAAGATCAGCCAGGTCGGCGGCGTCGGCCTGGTGACGCTCAACGGGGGACAGCGGCCGGCGGTGCGTATCCAGGCCAACACCAACGCACTGGCGTCGGTGGGCATCGGCCTCGACACGTTGCGGCAGGCCATCGCCGCGGCCAACTCCAACAGCGCGAAGGGCAGCTTCGACGGTCCGAAGCGCGCCTACACCATCAATGCGAACGACCAGCTCGTCGCCGCGGCCGACTACAAGAACCTGATCGTCGCGTGGAAGAACGGCGCTCCGGTGCGCATGAGCGATGTGGCCCGCGTGATCGACGGTGCCGAGAACACCCAGCTCGGCGCATGGGCAGCGGTGCGGCCCGACGAGAAGGCGGGCAGCGAAGAAGCCAAGCTGTATCCGGCCATCATCCTCAACGTGCAGCGCCAGCCCGGCGCGAACGTGATCGGCACGGTCGACGCCATCAAGAAGCAACTGCCCGAGCTTGAATCCTCGCTGCCCGGCTCGATCAAGGTCGAGGTGCTGAGCGACCGCACCACCGGCATCCGCGCATCGGTCAGTCATGTGCAACTCGAACTGGCGCTCGCGGTGGCACTGGTGGTGCTCGTGATCTTCCTTTTCCTGCACAGCCTGCGCGCGACCATCATCGCCAGCATCGCGGTCCCGATCTCGCTGATCGGCACCTTCGGGCTGATGTACCTGCTGGGCTACAGCCTGAACAACCTGAGCCTGATGGCGCTGACCATCGCGACCGGCTTCGTCGTGGACGACGCGATCGTGATGATCGAGAACATCGCCCGCTATCTGGAAGACGGCGAACCACCGTTCCAGGCTGCGCTCAAGGGTGCGACGCAGATCGGCTTCACCATCATCTCGCTGACGGTGTCGCTCGTCGCGGTGCTGATCCCGCTGCTGTTCATGGGCGACGTGGTCGGCCGCTTGTTCCGCGAGTTCGCGGTGACGCTCGCGATCACGATCCTGATTTCCGCCGTGGTGTCGCTCACGCTGGTGCCGATGATGTCGGCACGCTGGCTCAAGCCCGAATCGGAAGAGGGCGGCCGTTTCGGCGCGAGCGTGCAACGCTTCTTCGAGCGCGTGATCGCCCGCTACGACACATGGCTGCAATGGGTGTTCCGCCACCAGTCGCTCACGCTCGTCGTGGCGGTGCTGACGCTGGCACTCACGGTGTTGCTCTACGTCGTCATTCCGAAGGGGCTTTTCCCCACGCAGGACACCGGCCAGCTCAAGGCCCGCATCGAAGCTGCGCAGGAGGTCTCGTACGCGCGCATGGCCGACCTGCAGCAGTCCGCCGCGAACGCGATCCTGGCCGATCCGGACGTGCAGAGCCTGAGCTCAGTGGTGGGCGTCGATGCCGCCAATAACACCGCGCTGAACATCGGCAGCATGCTCATCAACCTGCGCAAGGGTCATGATTCGCAGGCCGACGTGATGCAGCGCCTGCGCGACCGCGTGCGCGCCAACGTGGCCGGTGCCACGCTCTATCTGCAGCCGACGCAGGACCTGACCATCGACGCCGAAACCGGACCGACCGAATTCCGCGTGTCGCTCGAAGGCGTGGACACCGCGACGGTGAACACCTGGGCCACCAAGCTGGTCGAGCGCCTGCGCAGCGAACCGCTGGTGCGCAACCCGACCACGGACGCGGGCGCACAGGGCCTGGCTGCGTACGTCGACATCGACCGCAACACCGCGTCACGCCTGTCGGTCACCGCGAGTTCGGTGGACGATGCGCTCTACAGTGCCTTCGGACAGCGCATCGTCTCGACCATCTTCACCGAGACCAACCAGTACCGCGTGATCCTGGAAGCGCAGCGCGAGCCGTTGTCTTCGCCCGAGGCGCTGGGCAACCTGCAGTTGCGCACCGGTTCCGGCACGGCGACGCCCCTTTCGTCGCTGGCGACGGTGCGCGAGCAATACGCGCCGCTCCAGGTCACCCGCGTGGCGCAGTACCCGGCGGCGACGATCGGCTTCGACACCGCGCCGAACGTGGCGCTTGGCAAGTCCGTCGCGGCGATCCGTGCGGCGGCGAAGGAAATCGGCATGCCCGCCAGCGTGAGCATGACCTTCCTCGGCGCGGCGGGCGCCTACGAGAAGTCGCTCACCAACCAGCTCTGGCTCATTCTTGCGGCGGTGGTGTGCGTCTACATCGTGCTGGGCGTGCTCTACGAGAGCTATATCCATCCGTTGACGATCCTCTCGACACTGCCTTCGGCCGGCGTTGGCGCGCTGCTGGCGCTCATCGTGACTGGCAACGACCTGGGGGTGATCGGGATCATCGGCATCATCCTGCTGATCGGCATCGTCAAGAAGAACGCGATCATGATGATCGACTTCGCGATCGATGCCGAGCGGCATCAGGGCAAGTCGCCGCTGGAGGCCATCCACCAGGCCGCGCTCCTGCGCTTCCGGCCGATCCTGATGACGACGCTGGCCGCGCTGTTCGCAGCGCTGCCGCTGATGTTCGGCTGGGGCGAAGGCGCCGAGCTGCGCCGGCCGCTGGGCCTTGCGATCTTCGGCGGCCTGGTGGTGAGCCAGGTGCTGACGCTCTTCACCACGCCGGTGATCTACCTGGCCTTCGATCGCATGGGCCGCAGGCTGGGCGGCGGACGCAAGGGCGACAGCGATGGCGGCACCGAAGGCGGCGGGGTGACCGCGTAACCGGGGCCGGACATGAACCTTTCCAGGCCTTTCGTCCAGCGCCCGGTGGCCACGGTGCTGCTGACCATCGGCATCGCGCTGGCCGGCATCATCGGCTTCCTGGTGCTGCCCGTCTCACCGCTGCCGCAGGTCGACTACCCGACGATTTCGGTGCAGGCCAGCCTCGCAGGCGCGAGCCCCGACACGATGGCCTCCAGCGTCGCAACGCCGCTGGAGCGGCGACTGGGCATCATCCCGGGCGTCAACGAACTCACATCCACGAGTTCGCAGGGCTCGGCACGCGTCACGCTGCAGTTCGACCTGAGCCGCAACATCGACAGCGCCGCGCGCGAAGTGCAGGCCGCGATCAACGCCGCCCGCGTCGATCTTCCGGCGACTCTGCGCAGCAACCCGACGTACCGCAAGCGCAACCCGGCGTCGGCGCCGGTGATGATCCTCGCGCTCACCTCGAAGACGCGCACGCCTGGCCAGATCTACGAAGAGGTCTCGAACATCGTCAGCCAGCGCCTCTCGCAGGTGGAAGGCGTTGGCGAGGTCGAGATCGGCGGCGGCTCTCTGCCAGCGGTGCGGGTGGAACTGGAGCCCTTCGCGCTCAACAAGTTCGGCATCAGCACCGAGGATGTGCGTGCGGCGATCCAGGCCAACAACGCCAACCGGCCCAAGGGCGCGATCGAGAGCGCAGATCGCAAGCTGCAGATCTACACACCCGCACCGGGACGGAAGGCGGTCGACTATCGCGACCTGGTGATCGCCTGGCGCAACAACGCGGCGGTGCGTCTCAGCGACGTGGCGCGGGTGATCGACGGCGTCGAGAACACCCGCACGCTGGGCCTCTTCAACGGCGAACCGGCGGTGATCGTGCTGGTGACCCAGGCGCCCGGCGCCAACATCATCGAGACGGTGGATGGCGTGCGCAACCTGCTTCCCGAGCTTCGCGAGCAGCTGCCGCAGGACATCAACATCGAGGTCGCCTCGGATCGCACCAACTCCATCCGCGCCTCGCTGCACGAGATCGAGACCACGCTGTTGATCTCCGTCGCGCTGGTGGTGCTGGTGGTGGGCCTTTTCCTGCGCAAGGCGCGCGCGACCATCGTGCCGGCGGTGGCGACCGTGGTGTCGCTGCTGGGCACCTTCGGCGTGATGTACCTGCTGGGCTACAGCCTGAACAACCTGAGCCTGATGGCGCTCACGGTGGCGACCGGCTTCGTGGTCGACGATGCGATCGTCGTACTCGAGAACACCATGCGCCACGTGGAAGCGGGCATGAACCGCGTGGAGGCCGCGCTGCGCGGGGCGCGCGAAGTCGGCTTTACCGTGCTGTCGATCAGCCTGTCGCTGGTGGCGGTGTTCATCCCGCTGCTCTTCATGGGCGGGCAGGTGGGCCGGCTGTTCCGCGAGTTCGCGGTCACGTTGTCGGTCTCGGTGCTGATCTCGCTGGTGATCTCGCTCACCACCACGCCGATGCTGTGCGCCATGCTGCTGCGCAGCGAGGCGGAAGAGGGCGGCAAGAAGCCCGGCAAGGTGCGCAGCTTCTTCATCCGAATCACGGAGAGCGCGTGGAACCGCACGCTGGTCGCCTACGCCCACAGCCTCGACTGGGCGCTGGCGAGCAAAGGTGTGGTGATTGCGGTTCTGCTTGCCGTGATCGCGCTCAACGTTTACCTCTTCAATGCGATTCCGAAGGGCTATTTCCCGCAGCAGGACAACGGTCAGCTCAATGCCGGCCTGCGCGCCGACCAGAGCATCTCGTCGGCCGCGATCGCCGAGAAGCTCAGGCAGGCGGTGGACATCATCCGCAAGGATCCGGCGGTCGATACGGTCGTCGGGTTCTCGGGCGGCGGGCGTGCGGGTGGCGGCTTCATGTTCGTCAACCTCAAGCCGGTGTCGCAGCGCGCGGATCGCACACAGGCGGTGATCGATCGCCTGCGTCCGCAGCTCAACCAGCTCACTGGCCTGCGCGTGTTCCTGAGCCCGGTGCAGGATCTGCGCATGGGCGGCAGGTCGAGCAACTCGACCTACCAGTACACGCTCAAGAGCGACAACCTCAATGACCTGCGCGCATGGTCGACCAAGCTTGCCGACCGCCTGCGGCAGGAAACCGCGCTGACCGACGTCGACAGCGACGATGCCGACAACGGCGTCGAGACCTATGTAGAAGTCGACCGGGACGCTGCCGCGCGCCTGGGTATCAATTCGGCCGCGGTCAATGCGGCGCTCTACAACGCCTATGGGCAGCGATCGGTCGCGACCATCTATGACGAGCTCAATCAGTACTCGGTGATCATGGAGTGGGCGCCGCGCTTCCAGCGCTCGCCGATCGTGCTTCGCGACCTCTACGTGCCCTCGACCCTGGCCGCCACCACCAACGCGAGCGGCGCGACCATCGTGAGTTCTGTCGAGGACAACAAGGACACGACCACCGGCACATCCACCGTCGTATCGGCCAATCCGTCTTCCCGTACCGCATCCACCGGCCAGCAGATCGCGACGGACACCACGCTGATGGTGCCGCTCTCGGCGTTCTCAAAGTTCAAGGAGCGCGCGGTGCCGACCTCGATCGACCACCAGGACACCGAACTCGCGAGCACCGTCTCGTTCAGCCTCGCCGACGGCGTGAGCCTGAGCGACGCGAAACGCGTCGTCGCGCAGGCCGAGGCCGACATCGCGATGCCGGTCAACGTTCGCGGCAGCTTCCAGGGCACGGCGCTTGCGGCCCAGCAGTCACAGGGGCAGCAGTGGTTTCTGATCATCGCGGCGCTCGTGGTGATCTACATCGTGCTCGGCGTGCTCTACGAGAGCCTCGTCCATCCGATCACGGTGCTGACCACGCTGCCTTCGGCCGGTGTCGGCGCGGTGCTGGCACTGCTGCTGTTCCGCATGGAGTTTTCCATCATCGCGCTGATCGGCGTGTTTCTGCTGATCGGCATCGTGAAGAAGAACGCGATCCTGATCATCGACTTCGCGCTCGAAGCCGAGCGTGCGCGCGGCCTGACCGCCACGCAGGCAGTGCGCGAGGCCTGCCTGCTGCGTTTCCGCCCGATCCTGATGACCACGCTTGCCGCAGCGCTCGGTGCGCTGCCGCTCGCGATCGGCTTCGGACTGGGCGCCGAGCTGCGCCAGCCGCTGGGCGTGGCGATCATCGGCGGCCTGATCGCGAGCCAGATGCTGACGCTGCTGACCACGCCGGTGGTGTATGTGTTGCTGGACAAGCTGCGGCGCCGCACGTCCAACGAAAGAAACCTGAGCCGCGCCGCCGACGTGAAACCGACATGATGAGTGCTTCGAATCCATTGATCTCCCGCAAGCCCCCGCGAGCGCTCGCGCGAACGGCGATGACCCTGGCCTTGATTGCCGCGCTGGCCGGATGCGCGGTCGGCCCTGAATACGTCCAGCCGGCAACCGCAAATCCCCCGGTCTGGAAGTCCGCACCTGCCGCCGAGGGATGGCTACCTGCCGCGCCCGCGGATGCGCTGGATCGCGGTGAATGGTGGAAGCTCTTCGGCGACCCGACCCTCGACGACCTGGCGGGTCGCGTTCAGGTCTCGAACCAGAACATCGCAGCCGCCGTCGCCAACTACTCGCAGGCGCAGGCGCTGGTGCGCGGCCAGCGTGCAGCTCTGTTCCCAAGCGTCACGGTCGACGGCAGCGCGCGCCGCAGCGGTGCCCGCAACGCCTCGCCGTCGAACGCGATGGCCGCTTCGCTCAACGCCGACTGGGCACCGGACGTGTGGGGACGCTTGCGCAAGGCGGTCGACAGTGCGCAGGCGAACGCGCAGGCGAGCGAGGCCGACCTGGCGCTGGCGCGCCTGTCCGCCATCGGCGATCTCGCGACCAACTACTTCTCGCTGCGGGAGGCCGATGCCGAACTGCGCATCCTTGACATCACGCTCGAAGGCTACGAAAGAAGCCTGCAGATCACGCGCAACCGCTACGAGGCCAGCATCGCGGCGCAAAGCGATGTGCTGCAGGCCGAAACGCTGCTGGTCACGACCCGGGCGGAACGCGTGGCGCTCAAGCGCACCCGAGACACGCTGGAGCACGCGATCGCAGTGCTGATCGGCGCGGCGCCGGCGGAGTTCTCGTTGCCTGCCGCCGACTGGAAGCCGGTGGTGCCGGGTATTCCAGCCGGCGTGCCGACGCTGCTGCTTCAGCGCCGTCCGGACATTGCGGCCGCCGAGCGCGACGTCGCCGCTGCCAACGCGCAGATCGGCATCGCGCGATCGGCCTACTACCCGAGCTTCACGCTCAGCGGCGCCGTCACCAGCAGCGCGACGCGCGTGGGGGATCTCTTCAACGCCTCGAATACGCTGTGGTCGCTCGGGTTGTCGGTGGCGCAGGTCGTGTTCGATGCGGGCGCCATCGGCGCGAGCGTCGATGCGGCCAAGGCGAGCCACGAGGCATCCGTCGCGCGCTATCGCCAGACGGTGCTGACCGCGTTCCAGAACGTCGAGGACCAGCTCACCGCCGGTGCCAGCCTGGCCGAGCAGGAAACCATGCGCCGCCAGGCGTCGGCCGCCGCGGACCGGACCGAGGAGCAGTTCCTCAATCGCTATCGCGCAGGCACCATCGACTACACCAGCGTCGTCGTGGCACAGGTGTCGGCGCTCAATGCGCGGCGCACGCTGCTGCAAGTGCAGGTCGGCCGGCAGACCGCGGCGGTGGCGCTGATCCAGTCGCTCGGCGGCGGATGGCATGCCGACTGGATGCAGGACGCCGTCCAGCCTGTCGCGAGCAGCGGCTCCTGAGCTACGCTCGGGGCATGACACGCATCGCACTGATCCACGCCCTGAGCCATTCGATCGCGCCAATCAACCAGGCGTTCGAACGCGACTGGCCCGAGGCCGTTCGCATGAACCTCATGGATGACAGCCTTTCCGCCGACCTCGTGCGCGCCGGCGGCCTCGACGCGGCGATGCATGAGCGCTTCCTGCGGCTCGGGCAATACGTGGTGGATGCCGGCGCGAACGGCATCCTGTTTACCTGCTCGGCGTTCGGATCGTGCATCGAGGCCGTCGCGCGGCGGCATGCCGGGATTCCGGTGCTCAAGCCGAACGAGGCCATGGTGGCAGAGGCTGCGGCAGGAACGGGCCGACTCGGGTTGATCGCCACCTTTCAGCCGACGTTGGATTCGATGCCGTCGGAGTTTCCGGACAGCGTGGAACTGGTGACCGCGCTTGCTGCCGGTGCGATGGAGGCACTGAATCGCGGCGATGTACGGCAGCACGACGAGCTTGTCGCTGCGCAGGCCAGGGCCCTGAAGGAACGCGGCTGCGCGCGTATCGCACTGGCCCAATTCAGCATGGCGCGTGCTCGGGCCGCCTGTGAGGACGCATCGGGACTGTCCGTGATGACGACCGTGGACAGCGCTGTGCGGGCATTGCGCGAGCGCGCATCAGCATGAACCAGCTCCTCGATAACATCGCCTGGAGCGCGCTCTCGGGGGCTCACGCGAAGTTCGCGACCGGCAATGACCGCGCGCGGCGCTACGCGCCGGGCTTCTCGCCGATCGCCGGCTTCGCGGACACGCGGCATCCCGATTTCGATGCACTCGCGCTGCTCTGCGAGCCCGGCGAAGCGGTCTATTGCATGGACTGGACCGGTGTCGCACCCGCAGGGTGGAACATCGATGTGGATGCCACCATGTACCGGATGGTCTGGGGCGGCGCCATGCCGGCCGACGATTCCGCGCTGGACGCCGTGCCTCTGCGGCCGGAGCATGCCGCGCAGGCGGTCGAACTCGCAACCCTGACCCGGCCCGGACCCTTCGGGCCGCGCACGCCCGAACTGGGCGAGTATTTCGGCTGCTTCGAAGATGGCCGCCTGATCGCCATGACCGGTGAACGCATGCACGCCGGCTCGCTGCATGAGATCAGCGGCGTGTGCACGCACCCGGACTTCCAGGGACGCGGGCTCGCCCGCCGGTTGATGGAAAAGCTGATCCGCAGCCAGTTGCAGCGTGGCGAAACGCCGTTCCTCCACGTCATGCGCGACAACGACAGCGCCCACCGGCTGTACCGGCGCATGGGCTTCCAAGACCACTGCGAAGCCGCAGTCCGTGTCATCTCGCGGTGCTGATCTGAGTCACACCTGACTTCTTCCATCGCGATAATCGACGCTCTTTCAAGGAGCGCGCGTGGATATCGTTTTGCTGGTCAAGGCCGCCATCATGGGCATCGTCGAGGGGCTGACCGAATTTCTTCCCATCTCATCGACCGGCCATCTCATCCTCGCGGGCTCGCTGCTCGGCTTCGACGACGACAAGGCGAAGGTCTTCGATATCGCGATCCAGACCGGCGCGATCTTCGCGGTCATCCTCGTCTACTGGCAAAAGATCCATTCGACCATCGTCGCGCTGCCGCGCCAGCCCAAGGCGCGGCGCTTCGCACTCAACGTGCTGATCGCCTTCCTGCCGGCGGTGGTGCTCGGGCTGTTGTTCGGCAAGGCGATCAAGGCGCACCTTTTCATCCCGGTCGTGGTGGCGAGCACCTTCATCATCGGCGGCTTCATCATCCTGTGGGCCGAGAAGCGCCCGCCGGGCTCGGTGCGCATCGAGCACGTGGACGACATGACGCCCTGGGACGCGCTGAAGGTCGGGCTCGTGCAGTGCTTCGCGATGATCCCGGGCACCAGCCGAAGCGGCTCGACCATCATCGGCGGCATGCTTCTCGGGTTGTCGCGCAAGGCGGCGACCGATTTCTCCTTCTTCCTCGCCATTCCGACGTTGATCGGTGCGGCCGTCTACAGCCTCTACAAGGAACGCGCGCTGCTGTCCGCGGCAGACATCCCGCTGTTCGCGGTAGGGCTTGTGTTCTCTTTCGTGAGTGCCTGGCTTTGCGTCCGCTGGCTGTTGCGCTACATCAGCACGCACGACTTCATCCCCTTTGCGTGGTATCGGATTGCCTTTGGCATCGTGGTGCTGGCGACGGCGTGGAGCGGGCTGGTCGTCTGGGCGGACTAGGCTCGCCCCCAGGCTTCGCGCACTTCGTGTCGCTTCGCCAACCCCCTACCGGGGCCAATACCAGCGGCCCGGCTAAGCCGGTTCCGCGGTATTTCTGGTACGAGCGGGTCGGCCGGCCCGTCAGCCGAGCAGATTCCTGAGCGACGCCTCGACGGCCGCCGCGGTGGCGATGGGCTTTTCCATCGGGAAGAGGTGGCTGCCGTCGAGCATCGTGATCCGGCCCCTGGTGACCTGCTGGGTCATCGTCATGCCGACGCGGCGCATCTCGACCGACTGGCGGCCACCGATGAAGGCGGCGGGGCACTTCAATGGATGCTCGCGCAAGAGAGTGCTGAGGTTGTGCGGCAGGGTGTTGTAGATCGCGGTTTCCACATCGCGATCGAAGCTCAGCGTGCGTGAGTCCTCGGCGTCGAAGGTGCCGTGCTCGATGTAGTCGCGCAGCACGCGCTCGTCCCATTTCGCGAAGGCCTTCTTGCTGCGGAAGTGCTCGAACACGGCGTCGCGGTGTTCCCACGTGTTCTTGCGCTTACGGCTGATCACGCCGGGCGAGACGCTCTTCATGAGCGGCGTGCGCTTCATGAGGTTGATGGTGCCGGCCCGCCAGCCGCCGATGATCGGCGAGTCGATCAGCACCACGCCGCGCGCGAGTTCGGGATGTTGCGCCGCGCACATCAGGCTCAGGAATCCGCCGAGCGAATGCCCGACAAGGAACACCGGTCCGCCAAGCTTCCTGGTCCGCGCGCGCGTGAAGTCGGCCAGTTGTTCCACAAGATGCGGCCAGTTGTCTGTGACCGGGTACTTCGGGTCATGCCCGAATTTCTCGATCGCATCGATGTCGAAGCCGCGGTTGCGCAAGCTGTCGAGCATCACTCGATAAGTGCTCGCCGGAAAGCTGTTGCCGTGCGAAAAGATGACAGGAGGAAGCATGGAAATGCGCGGTATGAACCAACAAGGCCAGCGAAGCGAAGCCCCTTCGAGAAACCCCGCGGAACCGGCTTTGCCGGGCCGCCGGAGTTGCCCCCTGAAGGGGGTGCCCGAGCCACACGTAGTGGGCGAGGCTGGGGGTGAGTTCTCGATCTGGGTTTAGATCAGCTTTTCGTCTGGGGTTGATATCTTGCGCAGCGGGCTGTGCCGCGTCGCAGGCATCTTGAGCGGGTGCTCGGTGAAGGCGTCGTCCCAGACCGGGTCCTCGATGCTGTCGAACACCTCGCGCAGCTTCTGGCCCCAGCTGTTGTGCATCATGCGGTAGTAGGGGTTGTCGGCGTCGATGCAGATGACCTTGTCGGTGTGCAACTGGTTGGCCTCGTACACCACGAGGTCCAGCGGCAGCCCGACCGAGAGGTTCGATTTCATCGTCGAGTCCATCGACACGAGCGCACACTTTGCGGCTTCGTCCAGCGGCGTTTCGGGCGTCAACACGCGATCGAGCACCGGCTTGCCGTACTTCGATTCGCCGACCTGGAAGTAGGGCGTCTCGGTGGTGGCCTCGATGAAGTTGCCGGCCGAGTAGACGAGGAAGAGGCGCATGCCTTCGCCCTTGACCTGCCCGCCGAAGATGAACGAGACGTTGAAGTCCAGCCCTGCATGTTTGAGCGCTTCGGCGTCGCGGTCGTACACATGGCGCACCGCCGAGCCGAGCACGCGGGCGGCGTCGAACATGCTCTTGGCGTTCCAGATGGTGATCGGTGGGCCTTCCTCGCCGTCCTCACGCGTTTCGCGCAACTCTTCGATCTGGAGGATCTCGCGTACCGACTGCGAGATGCTCAGGTTGCCGGCCGACAGCAGCACCATCACGCGGTCGCCCGGCTTTTCGTAGACGATCATCTTGCGGAAGGTGCTGATGTGGTCCACCCCCGCATTGGTGCGCGAGTCGGAAAGGAACACCAATCCGGCGTTGAGTTTGATGCCTACACAGTACGTCATGAGGTCTTGTTGCACGAATTGGACCATCAGCCCTGTTCGCGCGTCTGGAGTTTTTTCAAGGTGTAGATCGCTTCGAGCGCCTCCCGCGGACTCATCGCGTCGGGGTCGAGCGCAGTCAGCGCGGATTCTACGGCGCTGACCGTCGGAGCCTCGGTCACGGGGGGTGGCGCGAAGAGGTCGACCTGCGCGCGCGTCTGGGTCTGCTGCGCTTCGAGCGCCTCCAGTGCCTGGCGTGCGTGGTTGACCACCGCGGCGGGCATACCCGCCAGCCGCGCGACCTGGATGCCGTAGCTCTTGCTCGCCGGGCCTGGCTGCATCTCGTGCAGGAAAACGATGTCGCGGCCAGCCTCGGTTGCGCTCACATGCATGTTGACCGCGCCATGGTGCGTGGCGGGGAACTCTGTCAACTCGAAATAGTGCGTGGCGAACAGCGTGAAGGCCTTCGTGCGGTCGTGCAGTTGCGCCGCGATGCCTGCTGCGAGCGCAAGGCCGTCGAAGGTGCTGGTGCCGCGGCCGATCTCGTCCATGAGCACCAGCGAGTGCGCCGAAGCACCATGAAGGATCTGCGCGGCCTCGGTCATCTCCAGCATGAATGTCGACTGTGCGTTGGCAAGGTCGTCCGCAGCGCCGATCCGCGTGTGGATCGCGTCGATGGGCCCGAGCCGGCAGGCATCGGCCGGCACATGCGAGCCGATCGACGCAAGCAGCACGATGATCGCCACTTGTCGCATGTAGGTGGACTTACCACCCATATTCGGTCCGGTGATGATCTGCATGCGCTGTTGCGGGCCCATGCGCGTGTCGTTTGCAATGAACGCACCCGATGATTTTTCGGCAAGCCGCGCCTCGACCACCGGGTGCCGGCCCTTGTCGATCTCGATGCACGGATGCGCCACGAAACCTGGCGCCCGCCAGTGCAGCGTGTGCGAGCGCTCGGCCAGCGCGCAGAGCGCATCGAGCGTGGCGAGCGCGCCGGCGAGGCGGTTCAGCCCGGCGACGAAGGGTTGCAGGTTGTCGAGCAACTGCTCGTAGAGCCACTTCTCGCGCGCCAGGGCCCGGTCTTGCGCCGAGAGCGCCTTGTCCTCGAAGGCCTTGAGTTCGGGCGTGATGAAGCGTTCGGCGTTCTTCAGCGTCTGGCGGCGGCGGTAGTTGTCGGGCACCTTGTCGAGTGCGCTTTGCGTGACTTCGATATAGAAGCCGTGCACCCGGTTGAACTGCACTCGCAGATTGCTGATGCCGGTGCGTTCGCGTTCGCTGCTTTCGAGTTGCAGGAGGAAGTCGTCGCAGTTCTCGCTGATGGCGCGCAGCTCGTCCAGCTCCGCGTCATGTCCGGACGCGATCACGCCGCCGTCGCGCACGAGCGCGGCCGGCTCCGGGCTGATCGCTGCGACCAGCGTTTCGACGCAGCCGGCCGGCGGCGCAAGGCGCGATGCGATGGACGCGAGCAGCGGCGCCGAGGCAGGCAACCCTGGTGCCAGTTGTTCCGCCTTCGCTAGCGCCATGCGCAGCGCGACCAGTTCGCGCGGACGCACCTGCCGCAGGGCGATGCGCGCGGCGATCCGTTCCACGTCGCTGGTGTTCTTGAGTTGATCGCGCAGGGTGCGCCATGGCGCCGAAGTCCCGCCGGGCGGTGTGGCCTGCAGCGCATCGATGGCGTCGAGCCGCGCCTGCGCGTCGGCCCGGTCGCGGCGCGGCGCAAGCAGCCAGCGCTTGAGCAGACGGCTGCCCATGCCGGTCATGCAGGTGTCGAGCAGCGAGAACAGGGTCGGCGAATCCTCGCCGCGCAGCGTCTGCACCAGCTCAAGATTGCGTCGCGTGGCGGGCGGCAATTCGATCAGGTCGCCGTCGCGCTCCACCGACAGGCGCTGAACATGCGACAACGTCCGGCCCTGCGTGTGCTCGGCATACCCCAGCAGCGCGGCCGCGGCCGCATGCGCGTTGGAAAGCGACTCGGCATTCCAGGCCACGAGGCTGTTGCTGCCCATCTGCTCGCACAGCTTGCGCTCGCCGAGGCCGCCGTCGAACTGCCACGCGGGACGCACCGAGAGCGTGAACGACGAGGCCCCGTTGCGCATCGCCTTCAGGCGCTGCTCAAAGGCCGATGTGACTTCGGCGCTGTAGAGCACCTCGCTCGGCCCGATGCGCGTGATCCACGCATCGAGCGCATCGGCCGGGCATTCGGCCAGCCGCAGTTCGTCGCCCGTCACGCTGAGCCACGCGAGCCCGCAGAAATTGCGCATGCCCGGGTGCACCGTGAGCAGCAGGGAATCACTCTTGTCGTTGAGCAGTTCGGCATCCGTCAGCGTGCCGGGCGTGACCACGCGAACCACCTTGCGTTCCACCGGGCCCTTGGCCGCACCGACTTCACCGACCTGTTCGCAGATCGCGACCGATTCGCCGAGCTTGATGAGCCGTGCGAGATAGGTGTCGACCGAGTGGAACGGCACGCCGCACATGATCACCGGCTGGCCAGCCGACTGGCCGCGCTGCGTCAATGTGATGTCGAGCAGCCGCGCTGCCTTTTCGGCGTCTTGGTAGAAGAGCTCGTAGAAATCGCCCATCCGGTAGAAGAGCAGGGTGTCCGGATGGTCGGCCTTCAGGCCCAGGTACTGGGCCATCATGGGCGTGTGAGGTGCCGTCGCAGGAAGAGTCATCAAAGAGAAAGCTGCGCCGGCCGATGGGCCGGCAGGCACGCATCATAAGGAACCGACGCGGTGCGAGCCGCGGTGTCCCTCAGGCTTGCCCGCGTCGCCGCCTCGCGACGCGCACCGCCTCGACCCAGGTGTCGACGTTGAAGCGCTGCCCCGTTTCGGCGACCCGGGCCGAATGGATGCGGTGAAGCGGCACCCGGCGGACTTCGCCCGGCATTTCGCCGTGGCCGGTGATGATCTTCTTCTGCAGGTCCAGGTTGTCCACCTGGATCACGCACTCGATCTTCTTGTCGTGCGCATCGACGTATCGCACGCGGATGCGGGGGTGCTCGTCCACGATCGCGTGCTCGCCCTTGCCCTGGATGAACCATTCGGGCAGCGTGTCGGGCACCGAATCGTCGCCCGACGGGCCGAGGCTGCCGCGCACGGTCGGAATCTCGAGCGGGACGTGGCCCGAGCGTATGCGCGCTGCCTCGATGCGGCGTTGCGATTCACGCCGCCCGGCCGCCCGTCGCCACGCCCACATCACTGCGAGCAAGAGCAGGACGCCGGTCAACAAGGCCGCGAAGAACTGCCACTGCGCCATGCTGAAACCCATCCGTATGCCCCAAGGAATTACTTCCTAAGTATTCAAACGGCAGGATTCTCAAACTCGCTTCGGCGGTCGTAAACCGGACTCGCGACATAGCGCTTTTGGTGGGTCGGGTACTCAGCCTTCGTGGGTGTCGTGCGTGGCAGCGGCGCCGCGGCGCCAGTAACCCGAAGCGCGGATCCATTTGGGGTGTGCCCCGCGTTCGTCGACAAGGTGCGCGCGCAGGGCCTTGGCAGCGCCCGATTCGCAGGCGACCCAGGCGTGGAAGTCGCCCTGCGGCAGCTTCAGGCCCCGCAATGCATCGAGCAGCGGAGCGCCGGCGCCGGGCTCGGCGCCGCGACGGTGTACCCAGTGCAGTTCCACATTCGCGGCGGACGCGACCGGGATCTGGTCGGCCTCGCCGTCGACCTCGACCAGCACGACCGCACGCGCGCCGGCCGGCAGTTCGCCCAGGCGCCGCGAGATTGCGGGAAGGGCGGTGTCGTCGCCGATGAGCAGGTGCCAGTCGAAGGCGGTGGGCACGATGAAGGAGCCGCGCGGCCCGCCGACGCCGATGACGTCCCCGGGCTTGGCGTTCTCGGCCCATTGAGTGGCCGGGCCGGCGTCGTGCAGCGCGAAATCGAACTCAAGCGTGCCCGCATCCGCGTCGTATCGCAGGGGCGTGTAGTCGCGCATCGTGGGCTTCGTGCCGGCCCATACCGGCCCGTCAGGTCCGATCGTAGGCAGTTGAAGGACGCCCGTTTCGGCATCGGGGAAGAAGAGTTTCGCGTGGTCGTCGAAGCCGGGGCTGCTAAAGCCTGCAAGGTCATCGCCTTCGAGCATGACGCGGATCAGGTGAGGGGTGACGCGGTGCACCGCGCGCACCTGCAGCTTGCGAAAGCGCAGTTCGTGGCGCACGCGGCGCGGCAGGCGATCGGGAAGGGGTGTGTCGTGTTGGGGAGTTGTCATGAATGTCAGATGCGTTCCAGTTGTTGGGCGGCGCTGTCGAGCACCGCGGCGAATTCGTGGGCTTGTTGTTCGGTGAGGGGTGACGAGAGGCGCATGCGCATGGCGAGCTTGAGGTTCTCGAGCGCACGGACGACCTGTGGTGGACGGCCAGCGCGCATGCCTGCACCGTCCACGCCGCCTTGCATGCGGGCCATGAGGTCGTCGGTTGTCGCGCGGTTGGCGTCCAGGAATTCGCGGCCGGCGTCCGTGACGGTGTAGCACTTGCGATTGCCGCCTTCAGGCGTGTCGACGCTGACGTAGCCCAGTTCCTCGAGCAACGTGAGCGTCGGATAGACGATGCCGGGGCTTGGCGCGTAGCGGCCGCCGAGACGCTCCTCGATGGCCTTGATGAGTTCGTAGCCGTGGCTGGGTTTGTCGGCGATGAGTTGAAGCAGCACGAAGCGCAGGCCGCCGTGGCCGAAGATGCGGCCGCCGCCGCGACCGGCGCGCAGGCCGCGGTGCACGCCGCCGTCATGGCGACCGCCGCCGAGTCCGTCGTCGTGTTCATCGCGGCGGGTGCTGTGTACAAAATGTCTGAAATGGCGCATCGGATGAGATCGAAGTCGTTATCTGATTGAGTAAAGATATATCTGAATAATGTCGAAGTCAAGTCTGATCTCGCGGCACACCTACGTCGCGCGCATCAACCGCGTGATCGACCATATCGATGGCCATCTGGCGGATCCGCTGGATCTCGCCTCGCTGGCGCAGGTTGCGCATTTCTCTTCGTGGCATTTCCATCGCGTGTTCCAGTCGATGACCGGCGAGACGCTCGCGGACCGCGTACGGCGTCGCCGGCTCGAAGTGGCGGCGGGGCGACTGCTGTTCCTGCCGCCGGAGCCGGTGCTCGTGATCGCCATGGACGTGGGTTTCGGCTCGGCCCCGGTCTTCACCCGCACCTTCAGGTCGCATTTCGGCGTCACGCCGACGGAATGGCGGCGCGGCGCATTCCAGGACTGGGCGGCGGCCCGCCGCGTGCAGCTCAGCAAGATTCATCAAGCGGATAGCAAGCGCTATCAAGTTGTGATCGAGGCTTTTCGCGACGATGAACTTTCCTGGCCCAAAGGCCGCGTTTCAGGAGACGAAACCATGAAAGTTCAGATCAAGACCCTTGCCCCGGTGCGCGTTGCCTATATGCGCCACGTCGGCCCCTACGGAAGTGCGGGCATCGCCCAGCTTTGGCAGCGCTTCGCGGCGTGGTGTGGCGAACACGGGTTGATGGAGCCGCGCCGTGTGATGTACGGCATGAGCCACGACAACCCCGACGTCACGCCGCCCGAGAAATGCCGCTACGACGCGTGCATCCAGGTGGGCGACGATTTCAGTCCCCAAGGCGAGGTCGGTGTGCAGACCCTGCGTGGCGGGCGCTTTGCGTGCGCGCGGTTTGCGGGCACCTCGGCCGATATCCATGGCGTCTGGGTGCAGTTGTGCGACTGGCTGCCGGACAGCGGCCATCAGGCCGACGATGCGCCCCCGGTCGAGGTCTACGGCAAGGACTTCGCGATGGACGAGAAGAGTGGCGCCTTCAACTGCGAGCTCTGCATGCCGATCCGGGTGCTCTAGCGGGCGAAACGTGACGGAATCACGGGTTACAGGGGGATGTAAGGGTGTGCCTGCAAAAATCAGGGTAAACCCCTAGAATTGCGGCATGACTGCCTCGACCTCGTACTTCCCCCGCAATCCCAAGTTCACGGACTCGTTCGAGCGCGACCTGACGAACGATGATGTCCGCCATATCGGCCGCGATGAGCCGTCCCTTCTGGCTGCGGTTTTCAAACGCCTCCTCAGGGCCTGCGCCAACATGGTGCGCGGCACGCGCCTGAAGAGCGGCATGCAGGTCGGCTGACCTCCGGCGCCGCTCCATGAAAAAAGCCCCTCATCGAGGGGCTTTTTTGTTGGCTGCGCTCAACGCTGCGGCATGTCCTTGACCGAGTAGCCGAGGCTCACGGTGGCGTCCTCCGGAATCGGCGGCATCGTGGCATTCCATGCCAGCCAGGCTTCGCGCATGCGGGCGAGGCGTTCCGGATCCTTCTTGGCTTGATTGGCCCGCTCGCGTTCGTCGCCCGGGATGTTGAACAGGTATTCGTTGCCGTCCACCTGGAGGTACTTCCAGTCGCCTTCGCGCAATGCGCGTTGGTCGCGATGGTTCATGCGCCAGTGCAGCGGTCGGGCGAAGGTGTGTGCGGCATCGCGCAGCACCGGCATCAGCGAGACGCCGTCGAGCGGGTAGGCCGGATCGGCCTTGACGCCAGCGGCATCGAGCATCGTCGCGGACCAGTCCATCGTCACGCAATGCTGTGCGCTGTCGCCACCGGCGGCGATTACCTTCGGCCAGTGCGCGATCCATGGCACGCGGATGCCGCCCTCGGTGAGGTCCATCTTGCCGCCGACCAGCGGCCAGTTGTCCGAGAAGCGCTCGCCGCCGTTGTCGCTGGTGAAAACGACCAGGGTGTTGTCGGCCATGCCGTGCTTTTCGAGCGCATCCATGATCCAGCCGATGCCTTCGTCCATGTGATGGATCATGCGGCGATAGGTGTGGATGTTGCCGCCCGAGAGATCGAACAGGTTGTCCTTCACCGCGGGCGCCTTGGCTGCGTCGTCGCGCGTTTCCCACGGCCAGTGCGGCGCCGTGTAGTGCAGGCTCATGAAGAAGGGCGCGTCCTGCTTCGCCATGCGCTCCACATAGTCGACCGCGCGGCGCGAAAGCACGTCGGTGAGGTAGCCGTCTTCCTGATGATCTTCCTCGCCCGACCACAGATCGTGCCGGCCGGCCGAATCGCAGTGGGTGAAGTAGTCGACACCCCCCGACATCGGCCCGAAGAATTCCTCGTAGCCCGAGCGCAGCGGCCCGAACGCCGGCGGAAAGCCCAGGTGCCACTTGCCGATGAGCGCGGTGCGATAGCCCGCGTCGCGCAGCAGCGAAGGCAGCGTCGGATGCTCAGGCGGCAAGCCGAGCGTGGTGCTGCCGCGGCTCTTGCTGTTGATCGGCTCCTCGGCTGCGCCGCGCAGGCGGTACTGGTAGCGCGCGGTAATCATCGCGAAGCGCGTCGGCGAGCACACCGGCGAGTTCGCGTAGCCCTGCGTGAACTTGATGCCCCGGGCAGCGAGCCGGTCGAGCACCGGCGACACCGGCCCGAAGTGGGCATCACGGCCGCCGTAGCAGCCGAGATCCGCATAGCCGAGGTCGTCGGCGACGATGAAAATGATGTTGGGTCGTTGCATGGATGTCAGGGTTGATAGCCGGATTTCTGGACCACAGGCGCCCACTGCGCACGGTACGCCTTGAGCATCGCTGCCGTCTGCTCCTGCGTGCTGACGACCGGCGTCATCAGTGCGTCCTTGAAGCGGCGCTGGGTGTCGGGGTCCTGCATCACCGCGTGGATGTCCTTCGACAGCCGCGCGACTTTCTCGCGCGGCATGGTCGCCGGCGCGAAGAACGCGTTGAAGCCGGTCGCGACGAGGTCGAGGCCGGATTCCTTGAAGGTCGGGATGTCCGGCGCGAAGGGCGAGCGCTTTGCCCCCGACACCGCAAGGATCCGGATCTTGCCGGACTGATGCTGCGGAAGGTCGACATCGAAGGTGTCGAAGGCGATCGGCACCTGGCCGCCCACCAGGTCGGTCAGCAACGGGCCGGACCCGCGGTAGCCGACCACTTGCGCCTGCACGTTCGCCTTCTCGCCCATCATCAGACCGAAGAAATGCGGCAGGCTGCCCGTGGCCGGCACGCCGAAATTCGCCTTCTCGGGATTCGCGCGCATCCAGGCGATGAGGTGCGACAGCTCGCGCACCGGCACGGCGGTCGAGACGGCGAGCGCGAACTCGTAGTCGTTGACGTGCGAGACCGGCACGAAGTCGCGCTCCGCGTCGTAGCCGTTGTCCTTGAACACGAGCGGCGCGACCACCATCACGGCCGGGTTCGCGACCATCAGCACGTTCTGCCCGGCCGGCGTGGACTTGACCTGCTGGGCTGCCAGACGTCCGCCGGCGCCGGGCTTGTTGTCCACGATCACCGGCACGCCGACCTTGGCCTGAAGCTTGTCGCCCACGATGCGCGCCACGCGATCGGTCGCACCACCGGCCGAATAGCCGACCACGATGTGCAGCGGTCCGCCCTCGAGCGTTTGGGAATGAGCGCCCAAGGCTGTGGCGGCCAAGACCAGCGCGCCCGCAACGCGCGAAATCAAATGAGAAAACATGAAATCCTTTCGTTAGTGGTGCGCGCCGCTCGCCGACACCAATCTGGGTCGGAACCAGAAACCCCGCGGAACCGGCTTGGCCGGGCCGCTGGGGTTGCCCCCGGAGAGGGGGTGTCCGAGTCACACGAAGTGGACGAGGCTGGGGGTGAACTAGTCATTCGCCTGGAAGTTCACGGCCTTCATGATCACGGCCCAGCGGGCGGTGTCTTCGCGCATTGTCTTCAGAAGCGTGTTCGCGTCGTCGTTGACCACATACATGCCGCTCTGCAGCAGCTGCTGCTTCACCTCAGGCGAATTGACCGCGCGGGAGAACTCCGCGCGCAGCCTGTCGACGATCGGCTGCGGTGTCTTCGCGGGCGCGTAGTAAGCGAACCACGCGGTCGCGACCACGTCTTTCAACCCCGCTTCGACGAAGGTCGGCAGATCGGGCATCAGTGGCGAGCGCTTCTCGCCGCTGGTCGCGAGCACTTTGACACGGCCGCCTTGCTGCATTTGCAGCGCGCCGCCGACGGTGTCGAAGTAAACCGGGATCTGTCCGCCCATCACGTCCTGCCGCGCCGGCGTGGAGCCGCGATAGGGCACATGGACCATCTTGAGTCCCGCCGAGCGATTGAGCATCTCGCCAAGAAAGTGCGATGGCGTGCCCGCGCCGTACGAGCCGAAGCTGACCTTGTCGCCCTGCGCCTTTGCCCAGGTGATGAACTCGGCCAGCGTGTTGGCGGGCACGTCCTTGCTCACCACCAGCGCAAGCTCGAAGCGCGCTGCGTTGATGATCGGCACGAAATCCTTGATCGGGTCGTACGAGAGCTTGGCGTAGGCGCTCGGGTACATCGTCATCATGCTGGCGGTGCCCAGCAGCAGCGTGCGCCCGTCGGGAGGTGCGTGCTTGACCGCTTCGACGGCGATGCGACCTGACGCGCCCGAACGGTTGTCGACGATCAGCGGACCGAGCGACTCGCGTGTTTCCTGAGCGATGGCGCGTGTCAGCACGTCTTGCGTGCCCCCGGCCGGAACGCCGATCAGCACCCTGATCGGCTGCCCGGGCGTGAATGCCGCTTCGGCACTGGCCAGCGGCGAGAGCGCGAGGGCGCAGAGGCCGGCGATCAGGCTGCGGCGGTCGAGGTCGGTGCGGGGCATCAATGTCTCCTGGAATGTGTTCATCCATCGGGCCTTCAGGAGGACCCGGCCTCGGATGACTTTAGAGTTGCGACATTCGATTGATCTAATCAACCATCCTCCGGACTAACCCCAGATGACCCCGACGCCAGAGTCGCGCCGACCGCTCGATGACCTGCTCCTGTACCGGCTGTCGCGGCTTCTTTCGGTCGCGGGCAGCATGGTCATCAGGATCTGTGAGGGGCGCTTCGGCATCACGCGGCGCGAGTGGCGGCTCATCGCGACGCTGGCAAGTCGCGGCGAACTCAGCTCGTCCGGGCTGGCCGAGCATGCGCAGCTCGATCGCGCACGCACCTCGAAGGCCATCGGTTCGCTGGTGGAGAAAGGGCTGATCGCGCGCTCGCATCCAGCGGGCGACCGGCGGCAGGTGCTCCTGTGCCTCACGGAGCGCGGCCGCAATCTGTACGACGAACTGTTCCCGCTGGTAACGCGCATCAATGCAGAGCTGCTCGGCGCGCTCGATGAAGATTCGATCTCGCAGCTCGATGAATCTCTCGCCCGACTGCAGCTGCATGCCGAACGCATGGTCGCCGAAGCCGTACTGCCCAAGGCAGACCGCCGGCGCCGTGGCACGAAGGCGGATTGACCAGCAGGCGAGAGCATCGGCTCAGTCCAGTTTCATGCCGGTGGACTTGACGATCTTGCCGTAGCGTGCGCGGGTACTTTCCAGATGCTGGGCGGCCGCATCACCGGTTTCGCCCAGCGCCACCATGTCGAGCATGGCGAGCCGCGATTTGACTTCGGGCAGCGCGAGTGCGGACTGGAGCGCATCGCGTAGCGTCTTCATCACCGGCTCCGGCGTGGCAGCCGGCACCATCGCGAGATAGAGCACCTCGAACTCGAGATCCTTGAGTCCCAGTTCGCCCACGGTCGGCACCTGCGGCAGCAGCGGGGAGCGCTGGCGACCGGTCACGGCCAGCGGACGCACCTTGCCGGCCTGAATCTGGGACAGCAATCCGGGCGTCGCGAGGATGCCCGCCTGCACCTCGTTCGACAACAGTGCCATCACCGCCGGCGCATTGCCCTTGTATGGCACGTGCGTGATCTTTGCGCCGGTCGCAGTAGAGAAGATTTCGGCCGCGATGTGGCCTGGGCTTCCGTTGCCTGCGGACGCGAAGGTCATTGCCTCGGCCTTGCTCTGCGTGACGAATTCCGGCAGCGTCTTCGCGCCGACGGAGGTGCCGACGCCAAAGGTCAACCCCGAGGAGCTGAAGATCATCAGCGGCTTCAGGTCCTTCGCCCCGAAGGGCATCGATGCGTACAGGTGCGGGTTGATCGTGAAGGTGGTGTCGATCGATAGCAATACGGTGTAGCCGTCCGCCGGGCTCTTGGCGACGGCATCGGCGCCGATGTTGCCGCCCGCGCCGGGGCGGTTGTCGACCACGAAAGGCTGTTTGAGGCTCTTCTGAAGCGGGTCCGCGAGCGCGCGGCCGAGGATGTCGAGTGGGCCGCCCGCCGGGAAGTTGGTGACGAACCTCACCGGCTTGCTGGGGTAGGGCGAGTCGGCGTGCGCTGTGGTCGCGAGCGGGGTGGCAAGCAGCGCGCACGCGGCCGCAAGGGCGAGGCGGCGCAAAGCGCCAAAAGGGGCGGGGTGTGTCATGTCTCTTGTCTCCGATGCCGCACTCTAGAAGCGCGGCCGGGCCGGCACAACTGAAAGCTCTTCCACCTGCTATTCCAGTTCGTTATATTTTGTGCCGACCTCTCCCGAGGAAGCCCATCGATCAGCCATGAACTTTGCTCGTCTCAAGCTGCGCCATTTGCAGTGTCTCGTGATGGTGGCGCAGGAGCGAAATCTCGTTCGCGCCGCCAAGGCGCTCGCGCTCACCCAGCCTGCGGTATCCAAGACCGTGGCCGAACTCGAAGACATCGTGGGCCGCCAGTTGCTCGTCCGGCGTCGACGCGGCGTGGAGCTGACGCCCGCGGCCGAGGTGCTTGTGCGCCATGCGGTCGTCGCGTTGCGCGGACTGCGCGACGGGCTGAGCCTTGCGCTCGACCAGCCCGAAGCGGACCAGCTCCGGGTGGCGGTCGGTGCACTGCCGAACATGGCGGCCAACCTTCTTCCAGCGGCCGTTGCACTGCTGCAGGCGGACGCACCGGCGCTGCGCGTTCGCGTGGTCAGCGGCACCAACGCACAGTTGATGACACAACTGCGCCAGGGCGAGATCGACCTCGTGCTGGGCCGCATCGCTCAGGCTTCGGCAATGGCCGACCTCGCGTTCGAGCTGCTCTACAGCGAGCCGCTGCTGCTGGTCGCCCGGCCCGGGCATCCGGTCGCGGCGCTGCGGCGTCCGAAGCTCGATGACTTGTCGGCCCATCCGTTGCTGGTCCCGGTGTCGGGGACGTTGATCCGGCATACCGTCGATGCCTTTCTTCTCGCCCAGGGCATGGCACCGCCGCGCAGCCTCGTCGAGGCGACCGACACGAGCTTCGCGCTCGGTCTGCTGCGATGCTCCGATGCGGTCTGGTTCGCGCCGCAGGGTGCGGTCGAAGGCTTTCTTGCGGGCGGAGAGTTGGTCCGGTTGCCGATCGACACGAGCAGCACCGAAGGGCCCGTGGGCATGACCATGCGGCGCGGCAGCGAGCCGGCCGAGGGCGCGCGCAGGTTGATCGAGGCGATCCGCAGCGTGCTGTCGCCGCGCGCCGATGCGCGTGTCAGCCGGCCGCCACCGGCCCGGCAGGCTTCGCGTCGGCGGGCCCGGCGTCGATCCGGACCTTCGGCAGGAACTGCGGGTACTCGCGCTGCATGAAGTCGATGAGCCCTTCGCGCACCGTGCAGCGCAGGTCGAAGGCGAGCGAGGATGACGCGGCAGTGCAAAGCACCCGGATCTGCATCGTGCGCTCGGTCGTATCGGTCACGCGCAGGTTGAAGAAGCGGCCGTCCCATTCGGGCGCGGACTTGACGATCCGTTCCACCTCCGCGCGCAGCGGTGCGAGCGGCATGCCGTAGTCCGCATAGATGAAGACCGAACCCAGCAACTGCGAATCGTGACGGGTCCAGTTCTGGAAGGGCTTCTCGATGAAGTAGCTGAGCGGCAGGATCAGCCGCCGGTCGTCCCAGATCCTGAGCACGACGAAGGTGCCGGTGATCTCTTCCACGCGGCCCCACTCGCCTTCGACCACCAGCACGTCGTCCATGCGGATCGGCTGCGCGAGCGCAATCTGCAGCCCGGCGATGAGATTGCTGAACACCGGCTTGGCCGCGAGGCCGGCCACGATACCGATCACCCCTGCCGATGCGAGCAGGCTCGCGCCCACTTGTCGTGCGCCGGGGAAGGTCATGAGCATGAAAGCGCCGCCCGCGACGATCAGCACCGCATTCGCAGTGCGTGCCAGCACGCGCGTCTGCGTGAGCACGCGCCGCGCATGCAGGTTGTCGGTCACGTCGTACGGGTTCTGCTTGACGATGCCTTCGGCGAGGCCGTTGATCGCCTGGACCAGCAGCCAGGTGGACACCGCGATCACGAGCAGCCCGTTGAAATGCCGGATCTTCTCGATGAGGCGCAGGTCGTCGGGTGAGGCCTGCCACACCAGTTCCATCGCGATCAGCGGCAGCAGGAACAGGGCCGGTCGCCGGATGTGGGCCAGCATCGAATTCAGCACTGGCATCGAGCGGGTCACGCGCCGAAGCACGAAGGCGCCCAGGTAGTGGACGAGCAGCGCAAGCAACGCCGCGATGAATGCGGCGACGATCGGGCTCACCCATGGCTCGCCGAGGATTTCCTTGATCATCGAACCGTCCCGGCCTGCGTATGCGCTTCGGCCTCGGCCTCTGTTTCGGCGAGCGATTGAAGGATGCGCGCGGCGTCATCGCGCAACTGGGCGGCAATGCCGGTCGCCATGTCGAGCCGGCGCAGCAGCCACGGCGTGATGTCGTTGTTGAACGGGTCGGGCAGCGGGATCGAGCCGGCGATGGTGGTCGCTGGCGGGCTCTCTGGCATCGCGGGGCCGCTGGTCGGTGCGGTTCCGATGGCTGCCTCGATGCGCTGGATGGTGCGGGCCAGCGGCCCTTCGATGTCGGCCACCGTGAGCCGGTCCCGCCGCAGCACGAGCATCGACTTGACCGCGCTCAATTGCGCGAGGAGCTGGTAGCTGTGCGCCTGCAGGTGTTCGAGCGGCTCCAGCGGCGGGCGCACCGCGCGGGGTTCCGACAGCGAACGTTGCGTGGCCTGCACCAGCGCGGAAAGGCTGTCGAAGGCCTCGCGGCGCGCGAGGCGCCAGTCGAGTTCCGGCGAGGCATCGACCGAGCGGAATTGCCCGAGACCGAGCGCCAGCCGCGCATGCCGTGCCTGCGCCTTGAGCGTGCGTGCGACAAGCGCCGGGATCTGGCCGCGCTCCCAAGACGGCAGCACATAGCAGAACGCCCACGCGAGTGCCGCGCCGATCAGCGTATCGGCCACGCGCTCGAAGAGCGCGAACGCGGTACTCACGCCGGTGTTCAGCATGTGGGCCTGCACCAACCCGAGCACAGTGGCTGCGACGGAGGTGATGAGGTAGCGGCGGACCGCGAAGCCGTGCGCGATCGCCTGCGCGAGCGTCATGCCGATCAACAGGGACAGCGGCGAGAGGTGTGCCGAAAGCAGGCCGACCGCGAACACGCAGCCCAGCAACGTGCCGGCCACGCGGCTGTTGCGCCGCTCCAGCGTCTGTGAAAGGCTGCCCCGCAGCACGACCACGATGGTCAGCAGGATCCAGTAGTCGTGCGAGCCCCAGGGCATGGCGAGCGCGATGCCGTAGGCGGCGGCGATCGCAAGTGTGGCGCGGATCGCATGGCGCAGCGGCGGGGCGTCCCAGCTCCACAGCGCGAGGAACGGGCGCAGCGACCATTCGGTGGGGCTCACGAACACCTGCCAGCTCGCGCGCACCACGGCGAGATCGGGTTCGCGGTCGCCTCGCGCGAGCGCCGACAAGCGCAGCACTTCGTCGTTGATGTGGCCGATGCGGTTGGCGAGCCCGCGGGACAGCATCGCCGGCGTGGGGCCGGTGAAGCTGCCGGGGGATACGTCGTCCTGCAGGTGGATGGCCGCGAGACGCGGGCGGCGATCGGTCACCGCATCGGGCTTGCGGATCAGCAGCAGCGAGTCCGCGAGCGCAGTCGTGTCGTCGGCCAGGCCTTGAAGGATGTCGCGCATCTCGGTGAGTGCGGGCGCGTGGTCGGGGTGTGTCTTGAGCGCGTCGAGATCGAGTTCGCTCGCCAGCAGCAGGTCGCGAAGCTCGAGCACCGTCACCAGCATGCCGGCCAGCTGCTGCCGGCGCGGCGTGCGGGGCGATTCGAGCACGATGTCGCGTGCCGCCTGCAACTGGTCGGCCAGCGCTGCCTGCTCTCGCAGAAGCTGGCCGAGCAGCGACGGCGGAACCTCGCGCACGTCGCCGGATTCGTCGACCGGCATGAACTGGCGGGCCTCGGTGCGCATCAACGCCGCCAGCGACAGCAGCAGGTCGGCCGTCACTTGCACGCGGTAGCGCGCATTCAGTGCGGAATTGGCGATCACCGCGTAGATCACGTAGAGCCCCGCGCCGAGGCCAAAGTACATCGTGCGCTGCACGGCCTCCGCCATGCCGGTCGGCGTCGGCGTGGCCATCGAGAAAATCATGGAGAACATGACCGCGATGGCGATCGGAATTCCGCGCTTGCCCCACGCCATCGCCAGGAACGCGAGGAAGGTCGCGGGGACGAGCAGCAGCCCCAATTGCAGCGGCTTCGCGTGCAGGAGCTGGACCATGAAGAAGAGCGGCAACCCGATGAGGGGCGCGGGCAACATCTGGAAGAACTTGCCGCGCCTTGGCGCAGCGAGGTCGGGCGGTGCGGTCACGATCACGCCGACCGACGCGGCTGAGGCCGCGAGCGTGCCGAGCGCGAGATGCACGCCCCCGGAAATCAGCAGCAGCCCGAAGGCGACCGCGATGCCGTTGAGCACGTAGTGGCTGAGCGCCACCCGCAAGGCCGCACGGCCCCGTTCGGTGGCCGTGCGTTGCGACGCCATCACCGGGCCGGCGCGTCGCCCTCGTTGGGCGCCGCAGGGGCGTCGCGGCGGACGCGGGTCAGCTTGCGGGGCTGCGACGCGGCCTCGGCGGGGGCTGCGGGCGCCTCCTCATCGGCTTTTTCCTCGGTCAGGCCGACCGTGCTGCGCGCGTAGAGGTCGGAATGCGAACGCGAAGGATCGACGGATCGGATGCGGTCGCTGGCGCGGAGCTTTTCGTCCACGCTGGCGAACTTCGAGTATTGCGCCAGCAGCGGCACGAGCTGGCCGTAGATGCGCGGCGCGCCCGCCAGGCATTCGCGTTGCTCGAGGAAGTCGGGCTCGCCTGTGAAATTGCCGATGAGGCCGCCAGCCTCGGTGACGAGCAGCGAGCCGGCCGCCACGTCCCAGATGTTCAGGCCGGTCTCGAAGAACGCATCGCTGAAACCGGCCGCCACATAGGCGAGGTCGAGCGCGGCCGCGCCGGGGCGGCGAAGGCCGGCGGCGCGGGGCATCAGGTCGGCCATGATGGCCAGGTACTGCTTGAAGTTGTCGCCCGTGCGGAACGGGAAGCCCGTGGAGATCAGGCATTCCGCGAGGCGGGTGCGCTTGCTCACGCGGATGCGGCGCTCGTTCATGAAGGCGCCCCGGCCTTTGGTGGCGGTGAAGAGGTCGTTGCGGGTCGGGTCGTAGACCACGGCCTGCTCGATCTTGCCGCGCACCGCCAGCGCGATGGACACGCAGTAGACCGGGAAGCCGTGGATGAAGTTGGTGGTGCCGTCGAGCGGATCGATGATCCAGACGTAGTCGGAATCCTTTGCACCGTGCTGGGTGCCCGATTCTTCGGCGAGGATGCCGTGCCCCGGATAGGCGGTGAGCAGGGTTTCGATGATCGAGTGCTCGCTCGCGTGATCGACTTCGGTCACGAAGTCGTTGACCTGCTTTTGGGAGATGCGCACTGCTTCGATATCGAGCGCTGCGCGATTGATGATGGCGCCGGCGGCGCGGGCGGCCTTGATGGCCACGTTGAGCATGGGGTGCAGGTTCGGGGACGACATGAATTGTGCGAAGAACGGTATGGGAGCAACGACGTTTGCATGTAGCCCCCTGGGAATGCGGCCCGGCGATGCGGGAAGCGAGAATCGGGGGATTTTACCGGCTCCGCGTTTCCGCTGTCCCCATGCGTACCCGATTCATCCTGATCCAGACCAGCCATGCCGGCAACGTCGGCGCCGCGGCGCGCGCCATGAAGACCATGGGCTTCGACGAACTGGTGCTGGTTGCGCCCCGCTGGGCCAACGTGCTGCGTCGCGAGGAAACCATCCAGCGCGCAAGCGGTGCGCTGGATGTGCTGGCCAATGCGCGCATCGTCGACACGCTCGATGAGGCGCTGGACGGCGTCACGCATCTCTGCGCGACGGCGATGGTGCCGCGCGACTTCGGCCCCCCGACGCGGACCCCGCGCGAACACCTCGAACCGCTGGCGAAGGGCGAGGCGCAGCATGTCGCCTTTCTCTTCGGCTCCGAGCGCTTCGGCATGCGCAACGAGGACGTGTACCGCTGCAATGTCGCACTCAGCATCCCGACCGATCCGGAGTTCGGCTCGCTCAACCTCGGTGCGGCGATCCAGGTGATCGCCTATGAATGGCGACAGGCGCTGGGCGGCTTCGCGGTCCGTGACGCGACCGTGCCGGCGCGCGCAGCCGATGCACAGGCGGTCGCGGGCATGCTCGACCATTGGGAGCGCTCGCTGGTACACATCGGCTTCCTCGACCCGCAAGCGCCCAAGAAGCTCATGCCGCGCCTGCAGCAGTTGTTCAACCGTGCGCAACCGACGCAAGAGGAAATCCACATCCTGCGTGGCATCGCCAAGGCCATGGCGGACGCCGCAGACGGTGGCGGACCGGGCAAAACCCCCATCCGCCGTGAGTGAAGTAGGGCGGGAATAGACTGCCTGCCCCATATCGATATAACAACAACCGATGTTCTCCCGGCTGCGTTCCGACATCCAGTGCATCCTTGACCGCGACCCGGCGGCCCGGTCGCGCTGGGAAGTACTGACTCTCTACCCGGGGCTGCATGCGGTCGTGCTGCACCGGTTCGCGCACTGGTTCTGGGTCCACGGCTTCAAGTGGGTCGGGCGCTTCATCTCCCAGTTCTCTCGCTGGTTCACTGGCATCGAGATCCATCCCGGCGCGATCGTCGGCGAACGCGTGTTCTTCGATCATGCGATGGGCGTCGTCGTCGGTGAAACCGCGGAAATCGGCGACGGCTGCACCATCTACCAGGGCGTGACGCTCGGTGGCACCTCGCTCTACAAGGGCACCAAGCGGCATCCGACGCTGGGTCGCAACGTGGTCGTCAGTGCGGGTGCGAAGGTGCTGGGCGGCTTCGTCGTGGGCGACGGCGCGAAGATCGGTAGCAATGCGGTGGTGATCAAACCGGTGCCGGCCGGGGCGACGGCCGTGGGCGTTCCGGCGCGGATCATTCCTTCGAAGGCGGGGGAGAGCGCCGACGTGACGCAACCCACGGCCGCGAAGTTCTCGGCCTACGGGGTCACGCTGGAGGACGATCCCCTGAGCCAGGCCATGAAGGGCCTCATCGACCACACCGCGAGCCAGGAACACCAGATCGCGATGCTGTGGCAGGCGCTTGAAACGCTGTCGAAGCAGCCGGGCAAGAAGGATTGCGTGCCTTGTGATGCCGCGAAGGACGAGTCCTTCGCGGCCGACCGACTGACCCAGTTGATCGGCAAGTGATCCGGGCGATGATCGGGACCTTGCCCCCCGACATCGAAGCAGCCCGGACATGAACCTGCGATTCGTCGAAGCCTTTCACTGGGCGGTTGCGCTCAAGAGCGTCACGCGCGCCGCCGAAAAGCTGCACCTCACCCAGTCGGCGCTGTCCAGCCGCATCGCGGCGCTCGAACGCGAACTCGGCGTGCTGCTGCTCGACCGGCGCGACAAGCAGTTCCGGCTCACGGTGGCGGGCCAGCGCTTTCATGCCTTCGCGCAGCGACTGCTCGAGATGCAGATGCACATCAAGGCCGAAATGGGCTCGGGCGCCGTGCGCGAGACGGTGCTTCGAGTCGGCGCCATCGAGTCGGTCGTGCATAGCTGGCTCACCGGATGGCTGCAGCACATGCGGGAGACCTATCCGGACTTCGAACTCGAACTCACCGTTGAAACCACACCCGTGCTGGTCGACCAGCTTCAGCGCGGCAAGCAGGACCTCGTGTTCGCCGCGCTGCCCGCCGCCGGTGACGGCGTGCGCACCCGCGCCGTGCCCGCGATGCCGATGTGCTTCGTCGGCCACCGCGAACTGCATCTGCGACGTCGCTACCGGATGGCGGACCTGCTCTCGTTCGACCTGCTGACCTTCCAGCGGGGTTCGCAGCCGCATGTGGCGTTGCTGGAGTTCTTCCGCGAGGCCGGCTATCCCGCGCCGAGGGTGCATGCGATTTCCTCGATTTCCGCCATGGCGCAGCTCGTGGAAGCCGGATTCGGTGTCGCGACCCTGCCGCGTGCGGTGGTGGAACCGCTGGCGCGCAGGCTCCCACTGCGCGCGCTGCCTTGCGACGCCACCCTGGAGCCGTTGCCCATCTATGCCAGCTATCGGGAAGACCCGTCGTCCCCTTTGCTGGAGGCGGCGCTGGGTTCCGCCGTGGTGCATGCTTCGCACCGCGCGGGCTCATCGAAAAAATCGATGACCTGAGCAAGAAACTTTGCGTTGGCGCTCGGGGCGGCGGATTCCCACAATCCGCCGCATGAATCCTTCTGACCTCCGCAACGAAAAAGTCGATGGCGCAAGCACCGCGATGAGCGTGCGCCTCGCCGCGCGCAGCGGCGCGCTGAACAACCACACCAGCGGCCTGGCAAGCGCCCATGTGCAAGGCAACCTCGTGATCCTGCCGCAGGCACACGCGGGCGACTTCCTGCGCTTCTGCCAGGCCAATCCCAAGCCGTGTCCGCTCCTGGGCGTGTCGGAAGTCGGCGACCCGTCGCTGCCCGCCCTGGGACATGACATCGACATCCGCTCCGACCTGCCGCGCTACAGGGTGTGGCGCCACGGCGAGTTGGTCGATGAGCCCGGCGATGTTCGTGCACTCTGGGCCGACGATCTGGTCAGTTTCGTCATTGGCTGCTCGTTCACCTTCGAGCATGCGCTGCTGGCTGAAGGCATCGCATTGCGCCATGTCTCGCAAGGGCGCAACGTCGCCATGTACCGCACGAACATCCAGACCGCGCGCGCCGGCGTGTTCCATGGCCCGATGGTGGTTTCGATGCGCCCGCTGCGTGCGGCAGACGCGATTCGCGCTGTCCAGATCACTTCGCGCTTTCCCGCGGTGCATGGCGCGCCGGTCCACATCGGCGATCCGGCTTTTATCGGCATCCGTTCAATCGACCGCCCGGACTATGGCGAGGCCGTCGAGCGGATGCCCGACGAGTTGCCCGTCTTCTGGGCCTGCGGCGTCACGCCCCAGGCGGCGCTGGCCGCCGCGCGCCTGCCTTTCGCGATCACCCATGCACCGGGCGCGATGCTCGTCACCGATCTGCTCCACCACCGCCTCGCGGCGTTCTGAACCCGCTTTTTCTTCGCATCCACCAACAGGAGACAACACCATGAAGAGCACGCTCGATGCCACCGACCTGGCCGAAGCGAGTCCCCCGCAAGGCAGCTGGCTGAACACGCTCAGTCGCAACGAAAAGCGCACGCTGGCGGCTTCGTTCAGCGGCTATGCGGTCGATGCCTTCGACTACTACACCCTGCCGCTGGTCACGCCGATCCTGCTGTCGCTGTGGGGCATGAGCAAGACCGAGGTGGGACTGATCGGCACCTCCACGCTCGTCGCCTCCGCGATCGGCGGCTGGATGGCCGGCGTGCTGGCCGACCGCTTCGGGCGCGTGCGCGTGCTCCAGCTCACGATCCTGGTGTTCGCGATCTTCACCTTCGCCTGCGGCCTGTCGCGCTCGCCGCAGGAACTGCTCATCGCCCGGACGCTGCAAGGCCTCGGCTTCGGCGGCGAATGGGCCGTGGGCTCGGTGCTGATCGCCGAGATGATCCGGCCCGCCTACCGCGGCAAGGCCGTCGGTCTGGTGCAGAGCAGTTGGGCCATCGGCTGGGGCGCGGCGGTGCTGGTGTCGATGGCGCTGTTCTCGCTGTTGCCACCGGAGATCTCGTGGCGGGTGATGTTCCTGCTGGGTCTGCTGCCCGCGCTGCTGATCGTTTTCATCCGCCGCTCGCTGCACGAACCCGAGGTCTACATGCAGACCCGTGCCGCCGTGGCGCGCGGCGAACGCAACGGCAACTTCCTTGCGATCTTCAAGCCCGGCATCCTCGGCACCACCGTCCTGGCAAGCCTGATGTTCACCGGGATGCAGGGCGGCTACTACGCGATCGGCGTCTGGCTGCCGACCTTCCTGAAGAACGAGCGCCACCTCACGGTGCTCGGCTCGGGCGGCTACCAGTTCATGTTCATCGTGGGCGCCTTTGCCGGCTATTTGTGCGGTGCTTACCTGTCCGACCGCCTGGGGCGCAAGCTGGCCTTCATCCTGTTTGCCATCGGAGCCGGTTCGCTTGTGTATGCCTACACGCTGCTGCCGATCACCGACAGCGTCATGCTCGTGCTCGGCCTTCCGCTCGGCTTCTTCATGTCGGGCATCTTCAGCGGTTCCGGCGCCTTCCTGGCGGAGTTGTTCCCCAACGAGCTGCGCGGCTCGGGGCAGGGCTTTTGCTACAACTTCGGACGAGGTATCGGCGCCACCTTCCCGGCCGTGGTGGGGCTGCTGAGTGACCGCACCAGCCTGTCGCTGGGCTCCGCGATCGGCATCTGCGCGGCAATCGCCTATGCGGTCGTGATCGTCATGGCTCTCTGCCTTCCCGAGACTCGCGGAAGGAAGTTCTGAGCTAAAGCTCACCCCCAGGCTCGCGCACTTCGTGTCGCTCTCCACCCCCTTTCAGGGGGCACCACCTGCGGCCCGGCGAAGCCGGTTCCGCGGTGGTCCTGGAAGGGGTGGCGTTGCGGCGTGGCTTGCTCATTCTTTCCTTTTAGTTCCTTGCCATGAATACGCAGACTTCTTTTTCTTCTTCTTCCCGCTGGCAGTTCTGGATCGACCGCGGAGGCACGTTCACCGATCTGGTGGGCCGCGATCCCGAAGGGCGCCTGCACACGCTCAAGCTCCTTTCGGAGAACCCCGAGCAGTACCGCGATGCGGCGGTCGAGGGCATCCGACGGTTGCTCGGGCTTGCGGCCGGAGAGGCCATCACGCCGGAGCGGGTCGAGTGCGTGAAGATGGGCACCACGGTGGCCACCAACGCGCTGCTGGAGCGCAAGGGTGAACCGACGGTGCTCGTCACCACCGTGGGTTTTCGCGATGCGCTGCGTATCGCGACGCAAGCGAGGCCGCGCCTGTTCGATCGCCGCATCGTGCTTCCGGAACTGCTGTACCGGCGCGTGATCGAGGCCGAGGAACGCATCGATGCGCAGGGTGGCATCGTGCAGAAACTCGACGAGCCGGCCTTGCGACTGGCGCTGCGAGGCGCGTTCGAAGAGGGCCTTCGCGCCTGCGCCATCGTCTTCATGCACGGCTGGCGGCATACATCGCACGAGGCAGCGGCCGAGCGCATCGCGCGGGAGGTCGGCTTCACGCAGGTGTCGGTGTCGCACAAGACCAGCCCGCTCATGAAGCTGGTGCCGCGCGGCGACACCACGGTGGTCGATGCGTACCTGAGTCCGATCCTGCGTCGCTATGTCGACCAGGTGTCACAGCACATGCCTGGCGTTCCGCTGTTCTTCATGCAGAGTTCGGGCGGATTGACGCAGGCCCACCGCTTCCAGGGCAAGGACGCGATCCTCTCGGGGCCCGCGGGTGGGATCGTGGGCATGGTGCGTACCGCGCTCGACGCCGGGCACCCGCGCGTGATCGGCTTCGACATGGGTGGCACCTCGACCGATGTCTCGCACTACGCGGGCGAGTTCGAACGTTCGTTCGAGACGCAGGTGGCCGGGGTGCGCATGCGGGCGCCGATGATGAGCATCCACACCGTGGCGGCCGGCGGCGGCTCGGTGATCGGCTTCGATGGGGCGCGATTGCGCGTCGGTCCCGAATCGGCCGGTGCCAATCCGGGGCCCGCGAGCTATCGCCGCGGCGGGCCGCTGACCACGACCGATGCCAACGTGATGCTCGGCAAGCTGCAGCCGGCACACTTCCCGCATGTGTTCGGGCCCGGGGCCGACGAGCCGCTCGACCTCGCCGCGGTTCAGCATGGCTTCTTGGAGATGGCCGATCGGATGTCACAGGCGACGCGCCGTACGGTGAGCGCCGAACAGGTGGCCAGCGGTGCGCTGCGTATCGCCGTGGAAAGCATGGCCAATGCGGTCAAGCGCATCTCGGTGGCCAGGGGATACGACGTCACGCAGTACACCCTGCAGTGCTTTGGCGGTGCGGGCGGCCAGCATGCCTGCCTCGTGGCCGATGCGCTGGGCATGCGCAGCGTCTATCTGCACCCGTTCGCGGGCGTGCTGTCCGCGTTCGGCATGGGCCTGGCCGATCAGCTCGCGATGCGTGAACTCGCGCTTGAGCGCCGGCTCGACGCCGAGGGCCTGTCGGCGGCGCGAGAGGAGGCAACGTCGCTGGCGTCGCGAGCGGTGGAAGAACTGAGAGGCCAAGGCGTGGCCCGGGGCTGCATCGAGGTCACGCATCGCGTGCAACTGCGGTACGAAGGCACCGACACCGCCCTGGCGTGCCTGCTCCCCATGGAGACACCCTCGACCGAGGCCCTGGCCGCGATGCTCGATGAATTCGAGCAGGCCTATCGCCGCCGCTTCGCCTTCCTGATGGAGGGGCGCGCGCTGGTGATCGAGGCGGTGACGGTCGAGGCCACGGGGGCCGGCGAGCGACCCGGCGGCACCGCACCGGCCTCGGAGGCGACTCGCCACACGCCGGAGCCGCTTACTGCGGTCCGCATGTACTGCGAGGCGGACGAGCAACCGGCCGGCTGGCGCGACGCCAATCTGCACGAGGAAAGCGCATTGCGCCCCGGTGCCGTGATCGACGGTCCGGCCATCCTGGCGGGCCGCAACGCCACCACCGTGGTCGAGTCCGGCTGGCAGGCGCGGGTGTCTGTATCCGGCGTGTCGCTGCACCGGGTGCGGCCGCGCATCGCCGGGCAGTCGGTGGGCACCCGTGCCGATCCGGTCATGCTGGAAGTGTTCAACAACCTCTTCATGAACATCGCGGAGCAGATGGGCCTGCGGCTGCAGAACACCGCCTACTCCGTGAACATCAAGGAACGGCTCGACTTCTCCTGTGCGGTGTTCGACGTGCAGGGCAACCTGATCGCGAATGCGCCGCACATGCCGGTGCACCTGGGCTCGATGAGCGAGTCCATCCGGACCGTCATCGACCGCAATTCGTCCATGGCGCCCGGCGATGTGTACGTGCTCAATGATCCGTATCACGGTGGCACGCACCTGCCCGACATCACGGTGGTGACGCCGGTCTATCTCGACGCAGCGGACGCGCGGCCTTCCTTCTACGTCGCCTCGCGCGGTCACCATGCCGACGTGGGCAGCATCACGCCGGGATCGATGCCTCCGTTCTCGAAGACCATCGAGGAAGAGGGCGTGCTGATCGACAACTTCAAGCTGGTCGAAAGAGGGCGGCTGCGCGAGGCCGAGCTGCGGGCATTGCTCGCGAGCGGGCCGCATCCTTCACGCAACATCGAGCAAAACCTGGCCGACCTGCGCGCCCAGATCGCCGCGAACGAGAAGGGTGTGCAGGAACTGCAGGCCATGGCCCTGCAGTTCGGCCGCGACACCGTGGCCGCCTACATGGGCCATGTGCAGGACAACGCCGAGGAGTCGGTGCGCCGAGTGATCACCGCGCTGAAGGACGGCGAGTACGCGCTGCCGCTCGACAACGGCGCCTGCATCCGCGTGCGTGTGAAGGTCGATGCCGCGGCGCGCTCTGCCACGGTGGATTTCACCGGCACCAGCGCGCAACTGCCCAACAACTTCAATGCGCCACGTGCGATCACCATGGCCGCCGTGCTCTATGTGTTCCGCACGCTGGTGGACGACGACATTCCGCTCAATGCGGGCTGCCTCAAGCCCATCGAGGTGATCGTGCCGCCGGGCTGCATGCTCAACCCGCTGTCGCCCGCGGCTGTGGTGGCTGGCAACGTCGAAACGTCGAGCTGTGTGACCAACGCGCTCTACGGTGCGCTCGGCGTCATGGCGGCGAGCCAGTGCACCATGAACAACTTCACCTTCGGCGACGGCGATCATCAGTACTACGAGACGATCTCGGGGGGGGCCGGCGCCGGGCCGGGCTTTGACGGCACGAGCGTGGTCCAGACACACATGACCAACTCGCGGTTGACGGACCCCGAAGTGCTGGAATTCCGCTTTCCCGTGCGGCTCGACAGCTATCGGGTCCGGGCCGGCTCGGGCGGCGCGGGTCACTGGCGCGGAGGCGACGGCGGCGTGCGGCGCATACGCTTCCTGGCGCCGATGACCGCGTCGATCCTGAGCAACGGCCGCACCCAGGGGGCGTTCGGGGGCGCCGGCGGATCGGCGGGCGCGGTGGGCACCAACCGCGTCGAGCGCGCGGACGGGACGGTCGAGGCGCTGGACCACATCGGACAGGTGCGGATGCAGCCAGGCGATGTGTTCGTGATAGAGACGCCCGGCGGCGGTGGCTGGGGAGGGGGAGAGGCCACGTCGGCCTGAGAACGAAAAAGGCGCCCAAGGCGCCTTTTTCGTGGGATGGACCGGACGGCGCCGCGCGGCGCGATGCCGGGCCTTACATGCCCACGTAGTTCGGTCCGCCGCCGCCTTCGGGCGTGACCCAGACGATGTTCTGCGTCGGGTCCTTGATGTCGCACGTCTTGCAGTGCACGCAGTTCTGCGCGTTGATCTGCAGCCGCTCCTTGCCGGTCGATTCGTCCGGCACGAACTCGTAGACGCCGGCCGGGCAGTAGCGGCCTTCGGGGCCGGCGTACTCGGGCAGGTTGATCTGCGTCGGCACCGCGGCGTTCTTCAGCGTCAGGTGTGCCGGCTGGTTCTCTTCGTGATTGGTATTGCTGATGAACACCGAGGAGAGCCGGTCGAAGGTCAGCTTGCCATCGGGCTTGGGATAGTTGATCTTCTTCGACGCCGATGCGCGCTTGAGCCGCTCGTTGTCCGGCTGGTTGCGGTGGATGGTCCATGGCACATGGCCGCGCAGCAGGAACTGCTCGATGCCGGTCATGATCGTGCCGACCGCGATGCCCTTCTTGAACCACTGCTTGAAGTTGCGCGCCTTCTTCAGCTCGGTGTGCAGCCAGCTGCGCTCGAAGGCGGCCGGGTAGCCGGTGAGCTCGTCATGCTGACGGCCGCCCATCACGGCGTCGTAGGCGGCTTCCGCTGCCAGCATGCCGGTCTTGATAGCGGCATGGCTGCCCTTGATCCGGCTGGCGTTGAGGTAACCCGCATCGCAGCCGACCAGCGCGCCGCCCGGGAAGATCGTCTTCGGCAGCGAGAGCAGGCCGCCCGCCGTGATCGCGCGTGCGCCGTAGCTCAGGCGCTTGGGCGCCTTCAGACCCTTGTCCTGACCTTCGAAGTACCAGCGGATGTTGGGGTGGGTCTTGAAGCGCTGGAATTCCTCGAACGGGCTCAGGTACGGGTTCTGGTAGTCGAGGCCGACCACGAAACCGACCACGATCTGGTTGTTTTCCGCGTGATAGAGGAACGACCCGCCGTAGGTGTCCGAAGGCAGCGGCCAGCCAGCGGTGTGTACCGCGAGGCCCGGCTCGTGGCGTGCGGGGTCGATTTCCCACAGTTCCTTGATGCCGATCCCGTAGCTTTGCGGGTCCTTGCCGGCGTCGAGCTTGTACTTGGCGATGAGCTGGCGGCCCAGGTGGCCGCGTGCGCCTTCGGCGAAGATCGTGTACTTGCCGAGCAGCTCCATGCCGAGCTGGAAGTTCTCGGTGGGCTCGCCGTCCTTGCCGATGCCCATGTTGCCGGTCGCGACGCCGCGCACCTTGCCGTCCTCGGTGTAGAGCACCTCGGCCGCCGGGAAGCCCGGGAAGATCTCGACGCCCAGCGCTTCGGCCTGCTGCGCCAGCCAGCGCACCACGTTGCCGAGGCTGACGATGTAGTTGCCCTCGTTGTGGAAGTTGTGGGGCAGCATGAAGTTGGGGGTGCGCGTGGCGCCGGTCTCGGTCAGCATCAGGAAGGTGTCCTGCGTGACCGGCTGGTTCAGCGGGGCGCCCATCTCTTCCCAGTCGGGGAGCAACTCGTAGAGCGCACGCGGATCCATGATCGCGCCCGAGAGGATGTGCGCGCCGGGCTCGGAGCCCTTCTCGAGCACGACGACCGAGATTTCCTTGCCATGCGAAGCGGCGAGCTGCTTCAGCCGGATGGCGGTCGAGAGGCCTGCGGGGCCCGCGCCCACGACCACCACGTCGTATTCCATGGATTCACGGGGGCCGAACTGGGCAAGTATTTCGTCGTTCGTCATGTGGGTCTCGTCGATAATGATCTGAGGGTGCGAGGCACCGCTGTGGCGGGGCCATTTTATGCGGCGGTTGTGGGCGCTCCGAGCCGTCGCATTGGCGACTCCCAGAGGATCTCTCCATGGCGTACAGCATCGATCTTTCCGGCCGGGTGGCCTTCGTCACCGGCGCGTCGAGCGGCCTCGGCGCGCAGTTCTCCAAGACGCTGGCACGCGCGGGTGCAGCAGTGGTTCTCGCGAGCCGCAGCACCGACAGGCTCAAGGAGCTTCGCGCTCGCATCGAGGGCGAGGGCGGCGATGCCCATGTCGTGGACCTCGACGTGACCGACCTGGACAGCATCAAGGCCGCCGTCGCTCGTGCTGAAACCGAAGTCGGGCCGATCGACATCCTTGTCAACAACTCCGGTGTCAGCACCACGCAGCGCCTGCAGGAAGTGTCCGGCGAGGACTACGACTTCGTCTTCGACACCAACGTCAAGGGCTCCTTCTTTGTAGCGCAGGAGGTAGGCAAGCGCATGCTCGCCCGTGCCAAGGGCGCTGCGCCGGGCACCTACATCGGCGGGCGCATCATCAACATCGCCTCGGTCGCGGCGCTCAAGGTGCTGCCGCAGATCGGGGTCTATTGCATGAGCAAGGCGGCCGTGGTGCAGATGACCAAGGCCATGGCGCTGGAATGGGGCCGCTTCGGCATCAACGTCAACGCGCTGTGCCCCGGCTACATCGCGACCGAGCTCAACGAGGAGCACTGGGTCACCGACGGCGGGCAGAAGCTCGTCGGCATGCTGCCCCGCAAGCGCGTCGGCAAGCCCGAGGACCTCGACGGGCTCATCGTGCTGCTCGCCAGCGGCGAGAGTCACTTCGTGAATGGCGCAGTCATCGCGGCGGACGACGGCTTCGCGCTCTAGAGACCAGGACCATCCATGCGGATCGAAATCCCCGAAAAGAAGAAGCTTGTCTACGAAACGTCCATCCCCATCCGCTGGGGCGACATGGACGCGATGGGGCATCTCAACAACACCACCTACTTCAGGTACCTGGAAATCGCGCGCATCGACTGGATGCATTCCCTTGGCCATGAGCCGATGCCGGAAGGCCAGGGCATCGTGATCGTCAATGCGTTCTGCAACTTCTACCGGCAGATCGAATACCCGGGCGACGTGCTGCTCAAGATGTACGTGAGCGACCCCGGCCGCACCACCTTCGAGAGCTGGGCCACGATGGCGCGCGCCGATGCGCCCGACGTGATCTGTGCGGCGGGTGGCGCCACCACGATCTGGATCGACGTTGCCGCGCAGAAGGCGCTGACGCTGCCGGACTGGCTCAGGGAACTGGCGACGGTGTAGCCGCCGCCTCGTCAAGCCGGCCGCAGCACGATCCGCGCCTCGAAGCCCGTCGCCGCGCCGGGCGGCGGCGAGGCCAGGTCGAGCTGGCCGCCGAGCTTGTCGACGATGGTGTTCACGATCGACAGCCCAAGCCCGTAGCCTGCGCGGTCCGAGCCGTGACGCACGTGGCGTTGCTGCAGCGTGTGCAGCTCTTCCGGGCTCACCCCCGGTCCGAAATCGCGCACGGCGAGCGTGCAGGGCGACATCACTTCGATCGAGACACGTCCCTTGCCATAGCGCAGGGCGTTCTCCACTAGGTTGCGCAGTGCGATCGCAAGCGAGTCGACGTCGCCGAGCGCGATCGGTGGCTCGGTATCGGGCACCTTGAGCTTGAGACGTTCGTTGACGCGCGCGTCCTGCCAGAACTCCTGAGCAACGGTGCCGGCGAGCTGGACCAGGTCGACCCGCGCGCGCGCCAGCGAAGCCCCGGATTCGGCGCGCGAGAGCTGCAGCAGCTTCTCGGCGCGATGGCCGAGCACCTGCAGTGCTTCGAGTGCAGCCGCCACTTCCTCGCGCTTCAGGTCGTGTTCGAGCGCGGTCTGGAGCCGCAGCCGGGCCGCGGCGAGCGGCGTGCGCAGCTCGTGCGCGGCATTTGCGGCGAGCGCGCGTTCGACGTCGAGCGAATGCGACAGCCGCTCCAGCAACTGGTTGACGTGGTCCCCGACCGAGCGCAGCTCCTTGGGCAGGCCAGGCAGGCGGATCGGGCGCAGGTCGGTGCCGCTGCGCTGCTCGATCTCGGCGGCCAGCGCCTGCAGGCCGCGAAGCTCGCTGCGCGCGACGTTGCGCAGGACCAGCGCGAGCAACGGCAGCACCGCGCCCAGCGGAATGATCAGCCCCAGCAAAGTCCGGTTGAGGGCGGAGCGCCGCTCGTCGAGCGGGTCGGCGACCTGGAAGTAGAGGTTGCGTGTAGGGTGATGCACGGTGTAGATCCGCCACGGCTCTGCGTTCGCGAAACCCGGGGCCAGCGGCACATCGAACGATGTTCCGGCCGCTTCGGCGGAACGCAAGAGGATGTGCTCGCCCGGATCGACCACTTGATAGATCACGGCATCCGACGAAAAGAGCTGCGGTCGCGCGATCAGGGGCTTGGGCGCGTCCGGATGGGCGGCCTGGAGCTTGTCCAGCTCGCTGAGCGCCATGTCGAACATCCGGTGCGAGACCTCGATCAGTTCGTTGTCGAAGTTGTGATTGATCTCGCGGTCCACATACCAGACCACGCCAAGCACGCACAGGAGCCAGACTCCGCCGACCCAGACGATGAGCGTGCGCGTGAGCCGACCGGCGAGCGAATCGCGCTTGAGCGGCTCGGTGGTGGACAGGCGCAGGAATCCGAGGTTCATTCGTCCTCGTCGTCGGGGCTGAACGAAAGCCGGTAGCCGAGCCCGCGCAGGGTCTGGATGTGATTGCGGCCGAGCTTGCGGCGCAGGCGGCTGATGAACACCTCGAGCGTGTTGCTGTCGGCTTCGTCGCCGAAGCCATAGAGTGCGTCGGCAAGGTTCTCGCGCGTGTGGATGCGGTCGGGCCGCGTGGCCATCACCCGCAACAGCGCCCATTCCTTCTGGGTGAGCGTGACCGGAATGCCGTCCTTGCGCACCAGGTCGCGCGCCAGGTCGATCTCCAGCTTGCCCAGTTGAAGCACCGGCGAACTGTTGGTGCTGCGCCGCCGCTCGACCGCACGCAGCCGTGCGAGCAGCTCCGCAGGGTCGTAGGGCTTGATCAGGTAGTCGTCGGCGCCCGCGTCCAGGCCGCGGATGCGGTCGGTCACCTGGTCACGGGCGGTGAGCACGATCACGATGGGGCGGTCGCGCAGTGCACGAACGCTCGGCAGGAGCGACAGACCATCCCCGTCGCCCAGATGCAGATCCAGCAGGACCGCCGCGTACTGCACGGCCGCGAGCGCTGCGCGCGCCTCGGCGAGGCCTGGCGCGACGTCGACCACGAAAGCCTTGGCGACGAGATAGCTGCAGAGTGCGCTCGCGAGGGCGGCGTCATCTTCGACCAGCAATATGCGCACCTCGGCCCCCTTTCCAAATGACAAAAGCGGAAGTCTAGTGCCAGCGCCGGCCCGCGGCCGCCCGGCCCTGCAGGCTTCAGCCTGGATTCATGCGGTGGCCATAAGCTCGCGCCCCGATGTCCCGGTCCCCGCTCGTCCGCCCGTTTCCCCTGACTTTGCTGGCGCTGCTCCTGTTGCTGCTATGGGACGCCAGCGGACGGGATCTCGTGTTCGCCCGCGCGATAGGCACGCCGCTGGGCTTTCCGTGGCGGGACAACTGGTTCCTCGTGAACGTGATGCACGAGGGCGCCAAGGCATTGAGCTGGGGGCTGACCCTGGCGCTCTTCGTTGCGATCCCGTGGCCCTTCGGAGCGCTGCGGCGGCTCGGGCGCAGCGACAGGGTGCAGATGGCGATCAGCGCACTGGCGTCGGTTGCAGTCATTTCCCTGATGAAACGTGCGAGCAGCACGAGTTGCCCTTGGGACCTGCAAGCATTCGGCGGAGCGGCGCAATACGTGTCGCACTGGTCGTGGAACGTTCGCGATGGAGGCGGCGGCAACTGCTTTCCGGCAGGTCATGCGTCGGCCGCCTTTGCCTACATGGGCGGCTACTTCGCGTGGCGCCGCACGTCGCCTTCGATCGCGCGAGTATGGCTCGCCTGCTCGGTGATCGCCGGACTGGCGCTCGGACTCGCCCAGCAATGGCGCGGCGCTCATTTCATGAGCCACACGTTGTGGACCGCCTGGTTGTGCTGGGTCACGGGCTACGTCATCGAACTGGCAATGCGGTGGCGTGCCTCACGCTCGACAGGCGATGCCGCGTCACGTCGCGAGCGCAGTCTGAATGGAACCTGATCCAAACATTCAGCGAGTTTTCAGTCCTGATTTCTAGTCTCGTGCGATGTTCGGCCTACGCGCGCATTCCACCTCCCTTCCGCCCGACCTCGCTTCAGCAGACTCCACGGAAGATGCGCAGCCGGCCCTCACGCCATGGCGCGCGCTGGACGCCTGGTTTGCGCGTCCGCGCTCGGCGCGCAGCGTCATCATCGGGTTGAGCCTCTATCTCGCAGTGGCTGCGAACTGGCCGCTGTGGAACGAACTTGCCCGTATCGGCGGCGCCCCGAGCGTCTACCTGCCACTGATCGTGCTGATGTCGCTGCTGCTGATCTGCGGCATGGTCGCGGTGCTTTCGTTCACCGCATGGACGCGATGGATGAAACCCCTGTGGTTCGGCGTGGCCGTGCTCGCCGCGGTGGTGCAGCACTACATGCTGACCTATCGCGTCGTGATGGACCCGACGATGATGGCCAGCGCCCTGCAGACGGACTCGAGCGAAGTCCAGGACCTGCTGAGCTGGCGAATGCTGTTCAACGTGCTGTGCGTCGTCGCGCTGCCTGCCTGGGCACTCTGGCGAGTGCGCCTCGTGCCTGCACCGGCGTTGTCGCAGGCCTGGCGCAATCTGGGGTTGCTGCTGATCGCGGCGGCGGTTGCCGGCGCCGGGGCGTTCGCGATGAACCGGCAGCTTGCACCGCTGATGCGCAACAACGTGCATCTGCGCTACATGCTGAACCCGCTCGCGAGCATCTATTCGACAACGACGGCGGTGATCAAGCCGATGTTCGTCCACGGGCGGAAGCTGATCCCCGTGACCGGCGGCACCGTTCTTGGTGCGAGCTACGCGAAACAGGCAAGGCCGCCACTCTTCGTGCTGGTGGTGGGCGAAACCGCGCGAGCCGATCACTTCGGCCTCAATGGCTATGCGCGCAACACCACGCCGGAACTCGCCGCGCGACATGTATTGAGCTACCGCGACGTGCGTTCGTGCGGTACCAACACGCTCGCTTCGGTGCCGTGCATGTTCTCGCCGCTCAGCAAGGACGCGTTCGAGGCGCGTGAGGATGAATTCGAGAACCTCATGGACGTGCTGCAAGCCTCGGGCCTTGCGGTGCTTTGGCTCGACAACCAGGCCGGCGGGTGCAAGGGTGTGTGCGACCGCGTTCCGCATGCGTCGTCTTTCGACCGCGTGGACCCGGCGCTCAAGAGCACGATGTGCGATGTCGACGAGTGCCTGGATGACGTCATGCTCCACGGGCTGGATGAGCGCATCGCCGCGTTACCGGCCGAGCGCCGCCGCAAAGGCATCGTGCTGGTAATGCATCAGATGGGAAGCCACGGCCCGGCCTACTACAAGCGCTCGTCCACCGACATGAAGCGCTTCATGCCGGAGTGCCGGACGAATGCGCTCGCCGAGTGCAGTCACTCCGAGCTGATCAACGGCTATGACAACTCGATCGCCTATACCGATCGCTTCCTCGGCAAGACCATCGACTGGCTCAAAGGGAAGTCCCGGAAGTTCGATCCTTCGCTGCTCTACGTGAGCGATCACGGCGAGTCGCTCGGCGAGTACGGCTTGTTCCTGCATGGCGTGCCCTACGGCTTCGCGCCCGATGTTCAGAAGCGCGTGCCGATGGTGACCTGGTTCGGCGACGGCATGATCGAACGCGGAAGACTATCGCGCTCGTGCATGGAATCCGGGCTCGACAAGCCGCTCACGCACGACAACCTCTATCACACCGTGTTGGGTCTGATGGACGTGCAGACGCCAACTTATCTGCCTTCGCTAGATGCGCTGGCGAGTTGCCGCGGGCAGGAGCCTGCCGCGACCAGTTGAGCTACTTCTTGTCGCGCGGCAAGCGCCCCAGCAGGTAGAACTCCGGATTCGGCAGCATGCCGCTGAAGCTCGCCATGCGGTTGGAGAGCCCGAAGAACGCGGTGATCGCTGCGATGTCCCAGATGTCTTCATCGCTGAAGCCGTGCGCGTGCAGCGGTGGAAAATCGCTTTCTTCAATCTCGTGCGAACGCCCGCAGACCTTCATTGCGAATTCGAGCATCGCGTGCTGGCGCGGCGTGATGTCGGCCTTTCGCCAGTTGACGGCCACCTGGTCGGCGACCAGTGGCTTCTTCTCGTAGATGCGCAGCAGTGCGCCGTGCGCGACCACGCAGTAGAGGCACTGGTTGGCCGCGCTGGTGGCGGTGACGATCATCTCGCGCTCGCCCTTGGTGAGCGAGCCTTCCTCCTTCAGCATCAGTGCGTCGTGGTAAGCGAAGAAGGCCCGCCATTCCGCAGGCCGGCGGGCGAGGGCGAGGAACACGTTGGGCACGAAGCCTGCCTTGTCCTGCACTTCGAGCACCGCGGCACGAATGTCGTCGGGCAAGTCCTTGATCTCTGCAAGGGGGTAGCGCTCGGTCATGAAGTCTCCTGATGATCCGCAACGCCATCGATCATAGGGAGTCGCGTTCGTCGAGCAGTGCCAGATGGCTTTCGTCCTTCAAGTCGACGCCGGTCAATCCTCGCCGCAGCGATTCGCGGATCAACCAGGCGAGCTTGAATGCCGCCGCCGCGTAGCCGAGGCCTTCCGGCCGGATGTTCGAGATGCAGTTGCGTTCGGCGTCGTGTCGTCCGCGGCGCGGCGCGTGCGTGATGTAGACCCCCAGGCTGTCGGGCGAACTGAGGCCCGGGCGCTCGCCGATCAGGATGATCGACAGGCGTGCGCCGAGATCCTCAGCGATCTCGTCAGCCAGCGCGACGCGGGCCTGGGAAGCGATGACGACTGGCGTCATCGAGAGGCCGGGTGGCAGCTTCGGCCGCAGTTCAGCCAGCAGCGGCGCTGCGTGACGCTCGATCGCCATTGACGACAGGCCGTCGCCGATGACGATGCAGAGGTCCTTCGGCGTTCCGGCCAGCGAGCGAAGGCGCGATGAATCCTCCGGGGCCAACTGCCGGCCGAGGTCAGGGCGGCGCAGGTAGTACGTGCGATCGCCTGCGCGGCTGTGTACTTGCAGGGTGTCCCAGCCCTGCGCCTGCAACGCATCCGCGAGCGGTTGAACGTCGAGCGCTGCGTGTATCGCATCGCGCGCCATGGCATGCGCCCAACCGAAGCGAAGCACTTCGTTCGTGGGCATGCCCGAGCCGGCACGGCCCAGTGCGATACGAGCCGGCGTTGCGGCACGCCAAGGGTCCAGTGGGCTGGGGGTGGTGGGTTCGTTCATCCGGCAAGTGCCTTCAGCGTGCCCATGTCCGAGAGCATGGCGTTGGAGCAGGCGGGCGCCAGTCGACCCGCTGCATCGGAGATCTGCATGCGTTGCAACCACGCCTCGAACTCGGGTGCGCGCTTGAGACCCATCGTCTCGCGCAGGAAAAGCGCGTCGTGGAAGGAGGTGCTCTGGTAGTTGAGCATCACGTCGTCCGCGCCCGGCACGCCCATGATGAAGTTGATGCCCGCGGTCCCGAGCAGCACCAGCAGCGTATCCATGTCGTCCTGGTCGGCTTCGGCGTGGTTGGTGTAGCAGATGTCGCAACCCAGCGGCAGCCCGAGCAGCTTGCCGCAGAAATGATCTTCGAGTCCGGCGCGAATGATCTGCTTGCCGTCGTAGAGGTACTCGGGCCCGATGAAGCCCACCACCGTGTTGATCAGCAAAGGCTTGTAGCGCCGCGCAAGGCCATAGGCGCGTGCCTCGCAGGTCTGCTGGTCGACGCCGAAGTTGGCGTTGGCCGAGAGCGCGCTGCCCTGGCCCGTCTCGAAGTACATGACGTTGTCGCCGATGGTCCCGCGCTTCATCGCGAGCGCGGCTGCATACGCCTCGTCGAGCAGCTCGGGCGTGACGCCGAAGGAGCGGTTGGTCTTTTCGGTGCCGCCGATGGACTGGAACACCAGATCGACCGGCGCACCATCTTCGGCCAGCTTCAACGTGTTCGTGACATGCGTGAGCACGCAACTCTGCGTGGGGATCTGGAAGCGCTGAATCACCTCGTCCAGCATGCGAAGCAGGTCGCCGAGCACCTGCATGCTGTCGGACGCGGGGTTGATGCCGATCACTGCATCGCCTGCGCCCAGCAGCAGCCCGTCGAGCAGCGAGGCCGCAATGCCGCGCAGATCGTCCGTCGGGTGGTTGGGCTGCAGCCGCACCGCAAGATGGCCGGGCAAGCCGATCGTGTCGCGGAAACGTGTGACCACGCCGCACTTGCGCGCGACCGACACGAGATCCTGGTTGCGCATGAGCTTGGAGACCGCGGCCACCATCTCCGGCGTCAGGCCGGGCGCGAGTGCAGAGAGGGCGTTGGTGTCCGCCCCTTCCGACAGCAGCCAATTGCGGAAATCGCCGACCGTCAGGTGTGCCACCGACGCGAAGGCCTGCGCGTCATGGCTGTCGACGATGAGGCGGGTGACGTTGTCTTCCTCGTACGGCACCAGCGCTTCGTTGAGGAATTGCTTCAGCGGCGTCTCGGCAAGAACGTGTCGTGCCGCGAGTCGCTGCTGCGCCGTCGCGGCCGCGATCTCCGCGAGGTAGTCGCCCGAACGTGCCGGACTCGCGCAGGCCATGACCTGCTTCAGATCGGCGAACTCGAAGACGTGCGAATCGATCGTGGTTCGGTAGCGCATGCTTGTAGGCCTGCAAGAGCGGTGCCAAGCTGGCTTGCGGCGCGGCAATAATGAACCCGTTCATTCAAACATCAAAGGGGTATCCGTGCGATCCATTCTCTGTACCGCCATCGTTTCGATGCTCGTGTTGCCGACCGCCTTCGCGCAATCGGCCCCTGTGACCAAGCCGAGCGGCCTGATCTTCCAGTCGCTCGTCGATGGCAAGGGCGCTTCACCGGCTGCCACTGACGTGGTGCGGGTGCACTACCGCGGCACCTTCCCCGACGGCAAGGAGTTCGACAGCTCCTTCAAGCGCGGCGAGCCGGCGGAGTTTCCGCTCAACGGTGTGATCCCGTGCTGGACCGAAGGCGTGCAACTCATGAAGGTCGGCGGCAAGGCCAAGCTGACCTGCCCGCCGGGGATCGCCTATGGGAAGCGCGGCGCGGGCGGGGTGATTCCGCCGGATGCGACGCTCAACTTCGAGATCGAGCTGCTCGCGATCAAGGGCAAGTGACGAGTTGCGGGGTCAGAAGGGTTGGAACTGGTACAGCCAAGTCTCCGTCAACGTCTGATCCCCGTTCTTCATGTACAGACGCATGTCGACGGGATCGGTCCCTTCGGCTGCGAAATCAAACTGCGCGCGCCAATGCCCAGGCACCCCGTTCGGCACCGCCTCGGTAAAGATGTACGAGAACTTCCCGCGCGAAGCGGTCAGCACCAACTCCGGCTTGACGCCAAACGGCAGTGACTCGAGCGGCTTGCCGATGAATTCGACCATGAACTTGCGCACGCCCTGCGGCCTCGCCGTTCCGGGCTGACCGCCGCGCCCTATGCGCGTCGCGACGCAGCGCGCGAGTGGCGACGGGAAGGGCTCCTCCGCTGCCCAGTGCAGCCTGTACTTGAGCTCGAAGCTCGATCCGGCCTTGGCGGGTGTCTTGGGCACCCAGCAGGCGAGGATGTTGTCGTGGATCTCGTCGTCGGTCGGGATCTCGATCAACTGCACCGAGCCTTCGCCCCATTGCCCGATCGGTTCGACCCAGAGGCTCGGGCGCTTGTCGTAGTAAACGCCGTCCTGGTAGTGGTCGAACGCACGGTCCCGCTGCAGGAGGCCGAAGCCGCGCGGGTTGTTGTCGCTAAAGGCCGATGCGCGTGTCTGCGCGGGATTGTTCAGCGGCCGCCATATGCGCTCACCCGCGCCGTTCCACATCGAGAGGCCATCCGAATCGTGCACCTCGGGGCGCCAGTCGATGCCGGTGGGCTTCACGGTCTCCGAATACCAGAACATCGATGTCAGTGGCGTCAGGCCGAAGCGGCCGATGTCGCGACGCAGGAAGAGGCGCGCGTCGATGTCCATCAGCACCGCCTTGCCCCGCTGGAGCACGAATTTGTAGGCGCCGGTGATGCTGGGCCCTTCGAGCAGGGCGTAAACCGTGACCGCGTTCGATGAATCGTTCGCCGGCGGCTCGAAGTAGAACTGGGTGAAGGTCGGAAACTCTTCGGCGCGATCCGGCATGGCCGCGTCGAGCGCAATGCCACGTGCCGAAAGTCCGTACTGGAATAACTCGCCAATCGCACGGAAATACGAAGCGCCGAGAAAGGCCACCCAGTCGTTGGTCTGCCACGGCAGCTTCTTCTGGTCGCCGAGGCGGCTTTCCTGCAGCCGGAAGCCCGCGAAACCCGCGCCGTCCGGCAGTTGTTTCGCAGGGCTGTCCGGTGGCATGTTGAAGTAGCCCGGGTCATAGACGATCTCGCGCGCGAAGCTGTCGCCGCCTGCGTTTTCCAGCACATGCATGTGCACCGGCACCTGGAAGTAGCGGCCCAGGTGGAAGAAGGTGACCGGGAACTGCCCCGGACCGTCGCGGAAGAGGGCGTTGTCGGTGTTGAACTTGATCTTGCCGTGCGCGTCGTAGTCGATCTTTTCCAGGATGTCGGCCGGTAGCGATTTGTCGGCGACGTACGGCTGCGCGCCCAGCGCCTTCGCTTGCGCCACGAGGCGATCGAAGGAGAACGGCCTTGGCTGGCTCAACTGGAGCCCGGCGGCCGCGAATGCGTCGGCGGAGATGCCCAGGGAAGCGAGCGCCAGGGAGGCGCCGCCAGCGGTGAGGAGTGAGCGTCGGTCGATCATGTGGCGCAAATGTTAACGACGGTGGGGCCGCGGCTCCGTAGGTCGATGGCTGAAACGGGTTCGCCGGTGTCGGCATCGTCCTACGATCGAATTCGAAAGCAAGCAGCGGAGTGCCCGTTCCACCCCTGATCCCTACAGTGAATGCACCGATCAACGACACTGAAGGACTCGAGATGAACATGCGTAACGACAACGAAACACGTGCGCTCGCCACGGTGAGCGATCCACGCTGGGCCGCAGTGGTGGCGCGCGATGCGAAGGCCGACGGCAGCTTCTTCTATTCGGTTCGCAGCACAGGCGTGTACTGCCGGCCGTCCTGCGCGTCGCGCCGGGCGCGGCCGGAGAACATCGAATTCCACGCCACGGTGGCGGATGCCGAGCGCGCGGGTTTCCGTCCGTGCAAGCGCTGCCGGCCCGACGAGCCGGCGCGATCCAGCCAGCAGGCGGATCTGGTGGCAGAGCTGTGCCGCTACATCGAGAGTGCCGAGCAGGAGCCGACGTTGGACGAACTTGCCGAACGGGCCGGGCTGAGCCCGTGGCACCTGCACCGGCTCTTCAAGGAGGTGACGGGGGTGACGCCCAAGGCGTATGCCGCCGCGCATCGAGCGAGCCGCGTCCGCCGCGAGTTGACGCGCAGCGACACGGTGACCGAGGCAATCTACGACGCGGGCTACAACTCCAACGGCCGCTTCTACGAGGACTCGAACGAGATTCTCGGCATGACTCCGACCGCATGGCGTGCCGGCGGCGCGGACACCGAAATCCGCTTCGCGATCGGCCAATGTGCGCTGGGCGCGATCCTGGTCGCGCAAAGCGAGCGCGGCATCTGCGCGATCGCTCTGGGCGACGATCCCGATGCCTTGGCGCGCGACCTGCAGGATCAGTTCCCGCGTGCGCGACTGATCGGCGGCGACGCCGGCTTCGAAGCGCTGGTCGCGAAGGTGGTCGGCTTCGTCGAGGCACCGCGCGTCGGGCTGGATCTTCCGCTGGATGTACGTGGCACGGCCTTCCAGCAGCGTGTATGGAAGGCACTGCGCGAAATCCCGGTGGGCGAAACGGCCAGCTACAGCGAGATCGCGGAACGCATCGGTTCGCCGAAGTCGGTTCGCGCAGTGGCGCAGGCGTGCGGCGCGAATGCGCTCGCGGTCGCGATCCCTTGCCATCGGGTGGTGCGCAGCGACGGTGGCCTCTCGGGGTACCGCTGGGGCGTCGACCGCAAGAGTGCGCTGCTGCGCCGGGAAGCCGAGCCCGCATGAGCACGTGGAATGAACGGGTGACGCACATGGACTGGGCACAGGCCGAAGCCGATCTCGATGACCAGGGCTGTGCGCTGCTGCCATCTCTGCTCACGCCCGGCGAGTGCGAATCGCTCGCCGGGCTGTATGGGGCCGAGAAGCCCTTTCGCAGTCGCGTGGTGATGGAGCGGCACGGCTTCGGTCGCGGCGAGTACAAGTACTTCGCCTATCCGCTGCCGGAGCCGATCGCGGCGCTGCGCGAGCGGCTCTATCCGCATCTGGTGCCGATCGCCAATCGCTGGAACGAGATCATGGACATTGACGTGCGCTATCCGGTGCGACATGCCGAGTTCATCGATCGCTGCCATGCGGCGGGCCAGTTGCGGCCGACGCCCTTGCTGCTGCAGTACGCGCCGGACGACTACAACTGCCTGCATCAGGATCTGTACGGCGAGCATGTATTTCCGCTGCAAGTGGTGATCCTCCTCTCCGAGCCCGGCCGCGATTTCACCGGTGGCGAGTTCGTGATGACGGAGCAACGACCGCGCATGCAGTCGCGACCGATGGTGCTTCCGTTGCGGCAGGGCGATGCGGCGGTGATCGCGGTGCATCACCGGCCGGTGCAGGGCACGCGCGGCGCGTATCGCGTGAATCTTCGGCATGGTGTGAGCCGCGTGCGTTCGGGCCAACGGCATACGGCGGGCATCATCTTTCACGACGCTCAATGAGCAGCAAGCGATGACGCAGGATCTGTTCGACGACGAAGTGAAATCCGCAGCACTGCCGCTCGGTCCCGGCGCAGTCGTGTTGCGCCGCTTCGCGCGGCCTGATGAATCGGCGCTGCAGCATGCCGTCCGGCAAGTGATCGAGCAGGCACCGCTGCGCCACATGGTCACGCCCGGCGGGTTCCGCATGTCGGTCGCGATGACCAACTGCGGCGATCTCGGCTGGGTGACCGATCTCACCGGCTATCGCTATGACCCCCGCGATCCCGAGAGTGGCAAACCTTGGCCGCGTCTGCCGGATGTGTTTAGGCGGCTTGCATCCGAAGCCGCGTCGCAAGCGGGCTTCGAGGGCTTTGTGCCGGATGCATGCCTCATCAATCGCTACGAGCCGGGCACGCGGCTCTCGTTGCATCAGGACCGCAACGAGAGGGACTTCAGACAGCCGATCGTCTCGGTATCTCTTGGCATTTCTGCGGTGTTCCTGTTCGGTGGACCGAAGCGTTCGGACAAGGCGCGCCGCGTCCCGCTGGACCATGGCGATGTCGTGGTTTGGGGTGGACCGGCGCGGCTGCACTACCACGGCGTGTTGCCTTTGAAGGAGGGCGCGCATCCGTTCTGGGACGCATGCCGGATCAATCTCACCTTTCGCAAGGCGGGTTGACATGCGATCACCCCAAGCGCGACGCGAGCCTGCGCGTTTCACCCACTGCGACAGCGAAGAAATCCTCCTCGGGAATGCCTTGCGCGTCGCGCACTTCCGCCAGCTTTCGTGGCGGGTCGTCGAGCGCCTCGTCGCTCAGTTCAAACACACCCCAATGAATGCCGAGCGAACGCTTGGCGCCGACATCGGCGTGGATGCGCAATGCCTCCTCGATGTCCACGTGCTGCGAGTTCATGAACCAGCGCGGCGCATAGGCACCAATCGGGATCAGCGCGATGTCGAATCCGCCGCCCTGCTCCGGCGCCTGCCGGTCGCTGAAGTGCCGGCGGATGTCGGCGAAGTCGCGCGAATAGCCGGTATCGCCGGTGTAGAGCAGATGGCAATCCGGCGCGAGCACCGCGAAGCCGCCCCATAGCGTGGCCATTGCATCGCGCGGGCTGCGAGACGACCAGTGCTGCGCGGGCACGAGCGCGATCTGCACGTCGCCGTGCGCGCCGGGCACCGTGTGCCGGTCCCACCAGTCCAGTTCGATCGCATTGCGGATTCGGCGACCGTGCAGCCAGGGCTTGACGCCCAGCGGAACCACGAACAACGGCGGCCCGCCCGGCTGCCGGTTGAGCGCATCCACCGATGGCGCATCGAGATGGTCATAGTGGTTGTGCGACACCAGCACCAGATCGACGCGCGGCAACTGCGGCAGCTCGATCCCGGGTGGCGTGTGTCGCCTGGGCCCCGCGAAGGGCACCGGCGATGCGCGCAGCGAGAACATCGGATCGGTCAGCACCGTGAGCCCGCCCATCTGGACCAGCACGGTCGCATGGCCGATCCAGGTGAAGCAGGGCGCCATCGCCTTGCCGGCTCGGGCATTGGCGTGCAGCCAATCGAGTTCTGGCGCGACGCGTGGCGTCGGTGCGAGCGGGGGCCTCGGCAAGTGGTCTCGAAGCGCCTGCCGGCGCCAGCGGAGCAGTTCCGAGAGGCTCTTCGGCTGGAACTCCACGTAGTTGTTCTGGAAGCCGTGTTCGCGATGGTGCGGTTTGGCGGGGTCGTGATAGCGGTTCATCTGAGCCGCAATCTATCCGGCAATCAGTTTCTGGACCAGTTCCGCAGTCGTGGCCGCGGCGTACTTGCGCATCAGCCGCGCGCGGTGAATTTCGACCGTGCGATGGCTGATCTGCAGCGCCTTGCCGATTTCCTTCGAGGTGCGGCCCTGCATGACCTGCGCCGCCACTTCGCGCTCGCGCGGCGTGAGTTCGGCCTTTACCGAGCGCCGCGACCCGAGATCTTCGAAGGTCCAGATGCCCGCCTCGTGCGGCGCCTCCCGGTTCAACGCCTGGCCGCTGACGTGGCACCAGAAGGTTTCGCCCGCGAACATCCCGTGCAGATTGCCCAGGCGCTTCATCATGCGGTTGTCGGCGTAACGTCCGCTTGCATTGAGGATCGGCTCCATGCGCTTGCCGATGCGCTCGAATTCGGCGACGCTCGGGTAGAGCACCTGGAAGGATTGGCCGACGAGCGCATCGCGCGTGGCGCCGAACATCTCGCACACACGGGCGTTGCAGTCCACGATGATGCGATGGCGGGACAGCACCATGCCCACCGGCGCCAGCTCGAAAGCCAGCCGGTAGTCGACCATCGGTAAATTTCCTTCGGGTGTCTCCATTACGAAATACTACGTATGCCTGTACGTAGTATCGTCGCTGTCACGGATTAAGCCGGATTCAACCACCCACCACCACCGAACGAGGAACCATGGCGAACAAGATCTACCCCTCCGCCGACGCGGCGCTCAAGGGCGTCGTGGCCGACGGCCAGACCCTCGCTGTCGGAGGCTTCGGCCTCTGCGGCATCCCCGAGGCACTCATCGACGCACTGCACGATTCAGGCGTCAAGAACCTCACCTGCATCTCCAACAACGCGGGCGTCGACGGCTTCGGCCTCGGCAAGCTGCTCGAGACGCGCCAGATCAAGAAGATGGTTGCGAGCTACGTCGGCGAGAACAAGGAGTTCGAGCGCCAGTACCTCGCAGGCGAACTCGAGCTCGAATTCACGCCGCAGGGCACGCTGGCCGAAAAGCTGCGCGCGGGCGGCGCCGGCATCCCGGCCTTCTTCACGAAGACCGGCGTGGGCACGCAAGTCGCCGAAGGCAAGGAACTGC
>JAGIAI010000019.1 GCA_017744935.1 Variovorax sp. | reverse complement strand
TAGGTGACGGCTGCGTCGAGCACGCCGAACAGCGTCACGCTCGATTGCGCGCAGGCGACGCCCGCGGCCATGCAAGCGGCCGCGGCCACTACTGCTTTCTTCATTGAATTTTTCTTTCGAGGGCTAGGGGTGGATATCGCCTCAGATATCCAGGACGAGCGGGCCGCGCTTGCAGCCCGAAACACAAATCATGATGGTCTTGTTGGCGGCCTGTTCGGCCTTCGTGAGGATGCCGTCGCGGTGGTCGATCTCTCCGGCCTCGATGACCTTCGTTTCGCACGCGCCGCAGACGCCTTCCTTGCAGCTGTGGTCGGGGTTCAGGCCCGCATCGATCAGGCTGTCGAGGATCGATTTGCCCGGCGGCACTTCGACCGACTTGCCGCTCTTCGCGCATTCGACGATGTAGGTCTGGGTGGCTGACGGTGCTTCGACGTGCACCGCCGCGAAGCGCTCGATGTGCGCATGCGGGAAGCCGAGCTGCTCGCAGGCCTTCTCGAAGCTGTCGAGCATCGGCGTCGGGCCGCAGCAGTAGTAGTGACTGTCTGCGCCCTTGCCTGCCAGCAGGTCGGCGAGGTTGGGCGGTGCGCCCTTCTCTTCATCGAAGTGCCACGTGAGCTGCACGCCGTTCTCGGCAGCGAGTGCGCCGATCGCCTCGCAGAAGGCGGCTTCCTTGCGGTTGCGCGCGCAGTAGAGAAATTCAACTGGCCTGCCGATCGCCACCAGGCGCTGCAGCATGCACCAGATCGGCGTCACGCCGATGCCGCCGGCCACCAGCACCGAGCGCTCCGCGCCCTCTTCCAGCTTGAAGTTGTTGCGCGGCGCCGAAATCGGCAGCGTCATGCCCACGCGCAGCTGCTGGTGCACGTAGCGCGAGCCGCCGCGGCTCTTGCGGTCGTTGAGCACGCCCACCACGTAGCGCTGGCGGTCGCTCGAAGGGTTGCACAGCGAGTAGCTGCGCACCAGGCCGTTGGGCAGGTGCAGGTCGATGTGGGAGCCGGCCTCGAAAGCGGGGAAATCCACATCCGGCGATGCCGGGCGGAATTCGACGCTGACGATGCCGTCGGCTTCGTAGCGCATCGTGTGCACCAGGGCTTTCAGCGTGGGGGAAGACATGGCGGGAACCTCGAAGAAACGATTCAGTTGGCAGTGCGCAGGTCGACGTCGAGCCGCGCGAAGGCGTCGATCTCGACGCGGAGTTCGGGAAACACCAGCGCGCTGACCGCGACCAGGGTGGAGGCCGGATAAGGCGATCCGGCCTGCGCGAAGAAATCGCGCCGGGCACGGCCGACCTCGTCCTTGTCCGCGATGTCGGTCACATACACCACCAGCTTCACGATGTTGTGGATACCGCCGCCCGCGGCTTCGAGCAGCGCCTGCACCTTGCGCAGCACCACGAGGGCCTGCTCATAGGCGCCAAGCGGCTCGCCTTTCTGCGCGGCATCGCGCGTTGCCGGATGCGCGGTCTGGCCCGACATCACCACCTCCTGGCCAACGACAAGGGCGTTGGACCAGGTGGCGTGCGGCAGATCGGGCACCGACTGACAGGCGACGCGACGCACGGGCATGGCGGCTCCTGTGGTCATGCGGGCTGGGTTGCAGCTTCGATCTGCTGCTGGGCCAGGTTGCGCATGTGACGACGCAGGCGAACGATGCCCAGGTCGTGCTGGTAGAGCTGTTCGTGCTGGTTGGCGTCGAGCTCCATGTTCTCGATCAGGACGCGGTCCTGTTCGAGCACGTGCCAGTGGCGCGCTTCGAGGCGGTTCTTGTAGAGGAAGCGCCACGTATCGCGCTCCCAGCCCTTCGGCAGCTTGCGCACGCGCCAGTGGAAGGCGCACGACAGGGTCGGCGAGATCGGCGTGTAGCTGCCGACGATGATGAAGTTGCCACCGGGGCCGCCGGTCTTCGGATACGGGATCTCCAGGCGCATCCAGTGCACGCCGGTGTCGGCCCATTCGGTCCAGTCGAAGTTGACGTTGCGCTGGCCTTCCTTCTCGAACACGAAGCCGGTGTCCGTGGCGCGGATGCCGAACTTGGCCTTCGAATCGCCCTCGGCCATCGAGTGCGACTGCTTGTGCAGGAACGTGCCGTGCATCGGGTCCATCACGTTGTCGAGCACGTAGCGGTAGTCGCCCTTCCACTCGGCATAGCAGAGGAAGTTCGAGTACTCGTCATCGTTCGTCAGCTGCTCGGGCAGCACCAGCGGCGGCGGCGTCTCGACGTCTTCCTTCGAGTTGTAGAGCCACACCGCACCGGCCTTCTCTTCCACGTGGAAGTAGCGCGTCGCGTGCGAGCCTTCGAGCTTGCAGCCCGGGCTGCCCGGCACCTTGGTGACCACGCCGTCGCAGCGCACCTCGACGCCGTGATAGGGGCACGACAGGCGGTCGCCCAGGATCACGCCCTGCGACAGCGGCGCGCCGCGGTGCGGGCAACGGTCTTCGAGCGCATGCAGCTTGCCGGAGTGATCGCGCCAGAACGCAAGCTTGCGGCCGAGGCGGCGCAGCGAGACCGGCCGCTCCTTGATGAGGCTCGACGGGCAGATCGGATACCAGAGGTCCTTGAGTCCAACCTCGAGCACTTGGTCAACGGGATCGACTTGGATGGGAATGGTCGTCATGGTGGGTTCCTCGAATGAAGGATGGATGTCGGGCGGATCAGTTGCCGAGCGCGGCGATCTCTTCGCGGTAGATGGCTTCGGTCCAGAGCTGGCCGCTCGGGCTGGTGATGCCATCGCGATTCAGCGCTTCCACCAGGCCGGCCAGGTCGTGGACGCCCGAGGCATAGGCCCGCTCGATCGCGTCGCCGAGCAGGTCTTCGTAAGTGGTGGGAGTGCGCGTACGCGCCTGATGCGGTTCGAGAATGCGGTCGGTCATGGTTCGCTCCATCGGGGATTAATAGGACGTGCGTAAAGTTTTTCCGTACGGCCTCACTGGCCGCCGTTGCGTACGCGCTCGCGGATGCGTTCGCGCACGGGAACGAAGTCGTAGGTGGGATAGCACTCGGTGCTGAACACACCCCACGCACGACGTTCGAGTTCGAGATTCACCAGCGGCAGCTTCTCAGGCGGCAGTTCCAGCGTGAGGATCTGCCCCAGCCCCATCGCCACCGTCCACGAGACGATGCGCGTGCCTTCCGGCGGGAAGGACTCCCACCAGTCGCTGGCCTTCATGCGCGATTGCACGTCGTCCAGCGTGAGGCCGGGGTGATGCTTCATCACGATCGTGAGAAGCATCGTCGGCGAAGGGACCGCTGCGTTGCTCATGTTCTTACTCGGCGACGATGTTGCGCGCCTTGATGATCTGCGCCCAGACCTTGGTCTCGTCACGCATGGCGGTCGCGAACTCGGCAGGCTTCATCGTCGCGGCGGTCATGCCTTGCGCTTGCAGCCGCTCGCGCACGTCGGGCTTCGACAGCATTTCGGCCGCGTCCTTCGCGAGCTGCTCGACCACGGCCGGCGGCGTGCCGGCGGGGGCCAGCAGGCCATACCACGAAGTCACGTTCACGCCCTGGATGCCCTGCTCTGCCAGCGTCGGGATCTCGGGCGCCACCGGCGTGCGCTTGGAATCGGTGATGCCCAGCGCGACCAGCTTGCCGCTCTTGATGAACTGCAGCGTGCCCGGCAGGTTGCTGAACATCAGCGGCACCACGCCACCCAGCACGTCGTTGAGTGCAGGCGCCGTGCCCTTGTACGGCACGTGCATCAGATCGACGCCGGCCTGCTGCTTGAACAGTTCGCCCGCCAGGTGCAGGCCGCTGCCGACGCCCGGTGAGGCATACGACAACGCACCGGGCTTGGCCTTGGCCTGTGCGACGAGATCCTTCGCGGTCTTGATGCCCGCGGTCGGCGAGGCGACGAGCACGTTGGGTGCCTTCGCCAGCATCGTGACCGGTACGAAGTCCTTTTCGATGTTGAACGGGAAGTTCGGCATCAAGGTCGGGTTGATCGTCAGGTTGCCGGCCGGCACCACGAGCAGCGTGTGGCCGTCGCCCTTGGCGCGCTTGACACGGTCCATGCCGATGTTGCCCGCCGCACCTGCGGCGTTGTCGACAACTGCCACCTGGTTGTAGCGCTTCGCGAGACCGTCGGACAGGATGCGTGCCAGCGTGTCGACAGGCCCGCCCGGCGGGAACGGCGAGACGATCGTGAAGCGATCGCTGCCGAGCTGCTTCTGTGCTTCGGTCTGCGCATGGGCGGACGTGAGCGCGCCGAGGGCGAGCAACGTCGTGCCGAGCAGGCGAAACATGGAAGTACGGCGATTCATGGTCATGACCTTCATTTCTTTTCGGTGAGGAATTTGCCCTGCGGGCCTTCGACGTTCTTCTGGCGGCGGGTGTTGCCATCGAGGCCGCCGTCGATCGCCCACTCGGCGAAGACCGTCGGGCCCGGCTCGAATTCGCGCGGCTGCCATTCGGCAGTGAGCTGGTCTTCGTCGGCGTAGTACTCGATCAGGCCACCCGCCGGGTTCTTGAAGTACCAGAAGTACGCCGACGACACCGGATGACGGCCCGGGCCGAGCTGCGTGTCCCAGCCCTTGCGCGAGAAGTGCAGGCCACCGCCGAACACTTCGTGGATGTCGCGCACGGTGAAGGCCACATGGTTGAGGCCGCGCTTGCCCGAGGGAAGCTGCAGCAGGAACAGGTCGTGGTGACCGCCGTCCGGCGCGCAGCGCATGAAGGCGCCACGGTTCGGGTAGCTGTCGGAAGCGACGAAGCCGAAGCGGTCGCTGTAGAAGGCGCTCGTGCCCACCACGTCGGTCACGAAGAACACCACGTGGCCCACTTCGATCGGCGTCGCGCGTTCATAGATCGGCGCGGGCTGGTTGATGCGCTGCTTGGCGTTCCAGGTGTTCATCGCGCCGCAGTCGACTTCGACCGCGCGCTTGCGCGAGACCTGCAGACGCACCGAGAGACCGTTCGGGTCGATGCAGCCGATGCGACGTGCGCCTTCGACGTCGCCGTCGGTGAAGCCCGGGTCCTTCGCGATTGCTGCGGCGTAGCGATCGAGGTCGGCGTCGTTCTGCACGCCCCACACCACTTCGAGCAGCGTCGGGCCCTCTTCCATTCCGACCGGCAGGCCGGGCTTGCCGAGCGCGGCGACGACCACGCGGCAGCCGTTCAGGCACTCGAAGACGAGCTCGTCGGCGGCCTCGGACTTCAGCGTCAGGCCCCAGTCCTGGAAGAAGGTGCGGGAGACGGCGAGGTCGTCCGCGCCGTAGGTGATCTGGTCAATGCCAAGTACGCTCATTTCAATCTCTCCGTGCTCACGCGTTCGCCCACGGGAGCGGTTGTTCGTTCGTGCCCCAGTACATGCTCTTCTGCTCCATGTACTGGAAGATGCCTTCGCGGCCCTTCTCGCGGCCCAGGCCGCTGTCGCGCCAGCCGCCGAACGGCGTCGAGACCGAGAACTGCTTGTAGGTGTTGACCCAGACGGTGCCGGCCTGCACGGCACGGCCGAGCTTCCACGCGCGCTTGAAGTCGCGGCTCCACACGCCGGCAGCCAGTGCGTAGATGCTGTCGTTGGCCTGTGCGATCAGCTCTTCCTCGTTGTCGAAAGGCATCGCGACGAGCACCGGGCCGAAGATCTCTTCCTGCGTGATGCGCGCGTTGTTGGTCAGGCCTTCGAGGATCGTCGGCGTGTAGAAGTAGCCCTTGTCCATGCCGTTGCCGTGCGGACGCACGCCACCGGTGCGGATGTGCCCCCCCTCGGAGACACCGAGTTCCACGTAGCGCTCGATGCTCTCGCGATGGCGCGCAGTGATCAGCGGACCCATCTGCGTGCGCTCGGAAGCCGGGTCGCCCACGCGCAGTGCATTGGCACCTTCGACCAGGCGCGTCAGGAACTCGTCGTAGATATCGCGCGCCACGAACAGTCGCGAGCCCGCGATGCACGATTCGCCCGAGCTGCTGAAGATGCCGTAGAGCACGCCGTTGACCGCATGGTCGAGGTCCGCGTCTTCGAGCACCATCGTCGGCGACTTGCCGCCGAGTTCGAGCGAGACCGGCATCATCTTGTCGGCCGCGATGTGGGCAATGTGCTTGCCGGTGGTCGTACCGCCGGTGAAAGACACGCGCTTGACCAGCGGATGCTTGGTGATCGCATCGCCAATGACCGAGCCCTTGCCCGGCAGCACGCTGACGATGCCCTTCGGCACGCCGGCTTCTTCGCAGATGCGTGCCAGTTCGAGCGCCATGACCGGCGTGACTTCGGCGGGCTTCACGACCACCGCATTGCCTGCGGCGAGGGCCGGCGCGAGCTTCTGCGCTTCGCTCGCGATGGGCGAGTTCCACGGCGTGATCGCGGCGACGACGCCCATGGGCTCGTGCACGCTCATCGTGACGAACGGGCCGCGCGACGGCGTGATGGTTTCTTCAAGCGTTTCAAGCGCTGCGGCGAAGAACTGGAAAGTGCCTGCGGCGCTGGCAACGAGGGCGCGCGTCTCGTTGATCGGCTTGCCGTTGTCCAGGCGTTGCTTCTGCGCCAGCGACTCGGACTGTTCGCGGATGAGATGGGCCACGCGATGCAGCACGGCAGCGCGCTCGTGCGGCAGCTTCTGTGCCCAGCCGCTGGTGCGGAAGGCGTGGTCGGCGCGCTGGATCGCTTCTTCGACATCGGCCAGGCTCGCAGCCTTCAGGCGTGCGATCGGCTCGCCGGTGGCGGGATAGAGGCTCTCGTACACATCGGAGCCGCCGAGGCGCCATTCGCCGCCGACGTTGATGGGGAGCAGTTCGGTGGAAATCATGGGGTGACTCGCTTCAGGGAGAGCTTCAGATCGTGAGGGCCGCGACGCGGTTGCGCAATGCACGGACTGCGCTGTAGACGGTGAGCGCCGAGGTCTTCGGGTTCGCCGCCAGCGGCTTGTTGCGCATGGTCAGCTCGAAGTTGCCGAAGGCACCTTCGGCTTCGACGGTGTGGACGTTCTCGGCGACAGCCGGATCGGCGATCAGGCGCACGCTGGTGCGGTCCAGGCCGAGCCCGGCGAGCGACACGGTGGCAGCAACGTTGGCGTTCTTCGGATAGAGCGTGGCGGCTTCGCGCGCGCTGCCTTCGAAGATCACCGTGGCGCTGGTCAGCGCGCCGAGATCACGGCCCTGCTCTGCCGGCGTACCCTTCCAGGCGTGCGGCGGCTTGCGGCCGGTGTAGCGCACGGTTTCGAGGCCGCCGATGCGTGCCGCAGCCAGTGCATCGATCGCGCCGATCGCGCCGGCAATCAGTTGCACCTGAGTCTTTCCGGCGACCGCGGCGGCTTCGAGCTTTTCAGCGAAGCCTTGCGCCGAGAGCGCACCGACGGAGGCCACGACGCACGGCGTGCCGCGCTGCAACGCGGGCAGCACATGCGCCTCGATGGCTGCATGGCCTGCGGCTTCGACGACGAGATCGATGCCTTCGGCCGGCACAGCCGACACCACTTGCGCGCCGGGTGCGAGCCGCGCGGCCACATCCTTCGTGGCCGCGAAGGCATCCGCGGGCACGACGATGGCGACCACCGACAGGCCGGCGTCTTCGCGCAGCAGTTCGAGCGCGGCGGTGCCGATGGCGCCGCAGCCGATCAGGGCGATGCGAACGGTCATTGCTGCTGCCCCGCTCACTTGCCGCCGCTCAGCGCGGGGATCTGCGTGATCTTGTTGGTCGGCGGGCCCGCGAAGGTGCTCTTGAAGCTGCCGATCGTGAGCATGTCGATTTCGAGCAGGAACGGGCCGTCGGTCGACAGGGCTTCATCGAGGCGAGCCGGCAGTTGGTCGAGGCTGGTCACGCGGGCGTGCGGCAGCGCGATCGACTTGCACAGCAGGTCGTAATCGGGCGTGTGCAGCTCGGCGTAGCAGCGGCGACCGCCGTACTGCACATCCTGGATGTTCTTGATGACGCCGTAGCTCTTGTCGTTCATGAGCACGATCACCATCGGGGCCTTCTCCTGGACCATGCAGGCGAGTTCGCCGAGGTTCAGGATGAAGCCGCCGTCGCCGGCAAGGCAGAAGGTCTTGCGGCCGGAGCCGGTCACCGCCGCGCCGATGGCCGCGCCGATCGCCATGGGCATGCCCTGGCCGATGCCGCCGCCGGTGGCGTGCACGCCCTGGCTGGGCTCGAACACGCGCAGCTCGCGGTTGCCCCAGGTGCTGTTGGAGACGGTCACGTCGCGCACCCAGTTGAAGTTGCGGCCGGCCGAAGCCTGGATCCGGCTCACGAGTTCGGCGTACGGGCCGAGGCCGTCACGCAGCGAGGCGACTGCTTCGTCGTGCGCGGCGCGCAGGTCGGTCAGCAGCTTCGGATCGGCCTTGTACTTGGCGGCTTCGAGGCGGTCCGCGAGGCCTTCGAGCGCGAGGGCGGAATCGCCGCAGAGGAAGGCATCGGTGGTGTAGCAACGGCCTTCGACGGCGCCGTCGGCATCGATGCGGTAGAGCGGACGCGGGAGCTTCAGTTCGTACTTCAGCGTTTCGTTGCCGCGCAGGCGCGAACCGACGACGAGCATCGCGTCGCAGGTCTGGTAGAGGTTCTCGACCGGCTTCTGGATGTTGTAGGCGCCCAGCGAGCCCGGGTCGTCCTCGGGCACGATGCCGCGACCTTGCGTGGTGGTGACCACGCCGAAGCCGAGCTTCTGCAGGCGCTTGATGGCTGCACCGGCGTGGCGTGCGCCGCCGCCGATCCACAGCATCGGGCGCTTGGCCTTCGCGAGGTTCGCGGCCAGCGCGTCGAGGCCGGCCTTCGACGGGACCGCAGCCTCGACGGGCAGCGGCGAGAGGTCTGCCGGCATCTCGACGAGCGCGGACTGGATGTCGATCGGGATCTCGACGCTGACGGGGCCCGTCGGCGCGGTCAATGCAACCTGCACTGCGCGCTTGAGCGTGCCGAGCACGTTCTCGACGCTGCGCACGCGGAAGGCAGCCTTCGAGACGGCCTTGAGCATCGTGAGCTGGTCCGGTGCCTCGTGGATGTACGACATGCCCTTGTCGATGTAGGGCGTCTCGATCTGGCCGGTGATGTGCAGCACAGGGGCGCCGGCGGTCAGCGCTTCGACCATGCTGCCGGCGATGTTGCCTGCGGCCGGGCCGGTGCTGGTGATCGCCACGCCGAGGCTGGCGGTCGAGCGCGCATAGGCGTCGGCCATGTTGCCCGCACCCGCTTCGCCGCGCGCCGAGATGAACCGGACTGCGCCACGCTGGGCGAAGGCGTCCAGGATCGGCATGTTGTGGATGGAGATGACGCCGAACGCAGCCTTGACGCCGCACTGTTCGAGGAATGCCGCGACGACTGCGCCGACGGTCACGGTGTTGGTGGGGTTATGCATGGCGGGAATGGCCTCCGGAGATGTCGATATGGGCGCCCGTCGTATAGGAAGCGAGGGGCGAAGCGAGGAAAAGAATGGCGCGCGCGGCTTCAGAGGGAAGTCCCAGGCGGCCCATGGGGATGTGTTTGCTCTTGGCGAGCTGGCCGGTCCAGGTGGGCCAGTCGAGGCTCTTGTCTTCGCGCGCCTCGAAGCGGCGGCGCCATTGGCCGGACTCGATCAGGCCGATCAGGATGCCGTTGACGCGCACGCCTTGCGGCGCGAACTCGGTGGCGAGCGAGCGCACGAGATTCAGCAGGCCCGCACGTGCGGCCGAGGTGGCGACCATGTGCGGCTCGGGCTGGCGAGCGAGCAGCGAATTCGCGCACACGATGGCTGCGTCGCCAAGCACCACGCGCTGCGCAGCGAGCTGCGGCAGGAAGGCGCGCGTGGGGTTGATGACCGAGAAGAACTTCAGGTGGAGCTCTTCGGTCCACGCCGAGTCCTCGGTGTTCGCGAAGGTGCTGACGCGGCCCTGCCCTGCGTTGTTGATGAGCATCGACGCGGCACCAAGCGCGGCCTCGCTCTCTGCCGCGAAGCTCTGCACCGACTCGGCGTCGAGGACATCGCAGGTGCGGGCAAACAGCTCGGCCTTCGGGAACTTGGCGCGAAGCCCGGCCACAGCGCCGTCGAGGCGCTCGGCATTGCGGCCGCAGAGCGCGACCGATGCGCCGCATTCGAGCAGCAGCTCGACGGTCGCCAGGCCGATGCCGGAAGAGCCGCCGGTCACGACCGCGACGCGGCCTGCGAGCGCATCGGGCGCGAAGAAGGGAGTGGAGATCGTTGGCGTGGTCATGATCGTCTCAAGCCCGGTCGTCGATGCGGTTGCCGTTGCTCCGAAGTGGAACCACCTTGGCGGAAGCGACGGGCGAATAGTTCAGGAGGCCGGAGATGGCATCGGCGGTGTCGCGCACGCGCTGCACCATCTCGTCCATGCGGTTCTCCTCGATGTGGCCGGAAGTGATGGTCGCGCCCAGCGCCGCCACGATGTGGCCGCTGTGGTCGCGCACCGGCGCGGCAATGGTGGAGATGTTCGACTCGAAGAAGCCTTCGCCCAGCACATAGCCGCGCGTGCGGTCGGCCTGGACCATGTCGAACAGCTCTGTGACCGTCTTCGGCGTGCTTGGCGAGAAGGTCTCAAGACGTTCTTCGGGGTAGAGGGCGCGCAGTTGGGGCAGGCTCAGGTCTTCCAGGAGGATGCGGCCAAGCACCGTGGCATGCGCCGGCAGGCGCGTGCCGACCGTGACCGAGCTGGCGAACGGCGTCGGCGGCGCAACCTTGGCGACGTAGACGATCGAGCGGCCATCGCGCACCACGAGGTTGCAGGGCGTGCGCAGGTCTTCGCACAGACGCTGCAGCAGCGGCGTGCCGAGCTGTGTCAGTTCGAGCGACGCGAGGTACTCGAAGCCGAGGCGCAGCACCGCGAGGCCGAGCCGGTAGTCGCGACCGCCTTCGGTCTTCTCGAGGAAGCCCATGTTCTCGAGCGTCGTCAGCAGACGGAAAACGGTCGAGCGCGGCAGGTCGAAACGGCGCGCGAGTTCGGGGGCGGACAGCGCGCGGTTCTCGCGGCTGAATTCGCACAGCACGCGAAGGCCGCGCTCCAGCGCCGGCACGTTGTACCGGTCGGAACCCTCTTCGATCACTTCATTGCCAGGGGTGGTCATAGTCTCTGGTTCTGTCTTGTTGTTCGGGTCAGCCTGCGAGCGCTTCGCGCAGCAGCGGTGCAACCACGTCGGGCCGCTCGACATAGCTTGCGTGCCCTGCCGCGGGGAGCAGTTCGAGCGGGACGCCGCACTTGCGCGCGACCTCTTCACAGCTCGCGGGCGTCGTCACCACGTCGAGTTCGCCGCACGCAACGCGCACCGGCATCGCAGGCGGCAGATCGGCCAGCAGGTCGGCGCCGCAGAGCAGCTCGACGGCCTGCCGATAGCCACGATCGTTCAGTCGCGACATGTTCCAGCGCACCCACTGGCGCGCGGTTTCGCTCGCGTTTTCCGATACCAGGCGGCCCGAACGATGAGCGGCCATGCCGGCAACGCCCAGCTTGTCGAGCGTGTCGAGCCGCTCGGTGCGCACGCGCTGGCTGGCTTCCGGACGCGTGCCGTAGCCGGCCGCCGGGCTGATGAGCACCAGTCGCTTGATGCGCGCGGCCAGCGGCGAGCCTTGACGTGCAGCAGATGCCGCGGTCAGCGCGCCGAGCGAATGGCCGACCAGCACGCACGATTCGATTTCCATCGCATCGAGCAGGCCAAGCAGGCGCTCGGCATAGTCGGCCGCCTTGGGTACATCAGGCGTGAGCGCCGTGGAGACCCCGTAGCCCGGCGCATCCCACGCGATCAGCCGAGCATCCGATTCGAGCAACAGCGCCGTATCGAGCCACGACGCCGCACCCGAGCCAATGCCATGCAGGCACACCAGCACGGGGCCGGCACCGCATTCGCGCACCGACACGACACCGCCGCGCACCGGCACGCTGCGCGCAGGAAAGCGCGCGTCGAGCCGGGCCACTTCGGACTCGGGCAGGTTCGAGATTTCGGTCACGGCAGCGTCGCTCATCGCAGCACCTCAGCGCTTGATCTTTGCCAGCGGATGGTCGGCCGGATAGGTCGGCGTGATCGGCTTCTTCGAGCCGAGCATCACGCACATCAGCGCGTCTTCGTCGCCGACGTTGATTTCCTCGCGGTACACGCCCGGGGGCACCGACACGACGTCGCGGTCGGTCAGGATGGTTTCATAGCGCTCGCCTTCGGGCGTGGTCAGCACGACCTTGAGCTTGCCGCGCAGCACGAAGAACACTTCTTCCACGTCGATGTGGAGGTGCGGCGGGCCTTCATGGCCGGCGGGGATCACCATCGTCGAGAAGGTGAAGTTCTCCGACGGAATGGTGTTCATGTCAGTCGAGACGCCGGTGCCGCCGGTGCCGATGTAGCGCATCTGCGCACGGCGGAACTTCGGGTCGTAGTCGGCCTGGAACTTGAGGGCGTTCCAGTCGTACTTGCGCGTCGAGAAGCGCGCCACGCGGGTGGTCATCCACTCTTCGAAGCTCGCGCCTTCGGGGCGAGCCCAGCTCGGTTGTTCGTTGTCGACATTCTTTTGCTCGGACAGATCGCTCATCGGGTACTCCTTGGTCGAAAAAAGATCAGTGCATGACGAAGCCGCCGTTGACGGCCAGCAGTTGGCCCGTCACGAAGCGCGACAGGCCGGACAGGCCGAACAGCACCGCGCCGCAGACGTCGACCGCCTGCTGCTCGCGCGGAATCGAGCGGCCTTCGAGGTATTTCTGGTGACGCGCCATGGGCACGTATTCGGTCGCCTCCACCAGCGTGAGGCCGGGCGCCACCGCGTTGACCGTGATGCCGTCGCCACCCCACTCGCGCGACAGCGAGCGGGTCATCGAAATCACCGCGCCCTTGCTCGACGCATAGGCGAGCAGGTTGGGTGCACCCCAGAGTGCGGTGTCGGATGCGAGATTGACGATCGCACCGCGGCCGCTCTTCGCGAGCGCGGGTTGGCAGGCACGGCTCATGAGCCAGGTGCCGCGCACATTGACGTTCATCACGCGGTCCCACATGTCGATCTCGAGGGCGTGGGCATCGCGACCACCGGAATTGGTGATCGCGGCGTTGTTGACCAGCCCGTCGAGGCCGCCGAGCAGGCGCACCGCTTCGTCGGCGCCTGCGGCGATCGATGCCGGGTCCGACAGGTCGATGGTGAGCGCATGCGCGTTGAAGCCCTCTTCACGCATCGCCTGCGCCTCGGTCTGCGCGAGGTCGCCCAGGATGTCGGCAAGGACCACGCTCCCGCCGGATTTGGCGATGCACTTGGCAAATGCCAGGCCCAGCCCGCGCGCAGCGCCGGTCACGAGTACGCGACGGCCTTTGAGCAAGTCGGCCGGCAGTTCGGCGAGCAGCGCGTTCAGGCTGGCGGGATCGGCGGTGGTGTTCACGGCGGTCATAGATAGATCAGTCCTTCGGGAATCTCGCGTTCAGTCCGCTTGAATGCCCAGTTCCTTGATGATCCGCCCGAAGCGTGCGAAGTCGGAAGCATTGGTCTTGGCCAGCGTCTCCGGCGTGCCGCCGAGCGGCAGCGCACCGAGCGTCTCCATGCGCGCGACCACGTCAGGCATCTTGATGATTTCGTTGAAGTGGGCGTTGAGCGTCTTCACGACTTCAGGCGGCAGGCCCTTGGGGCCGAACAGGCCGTGCCAGGCGGTGACTTCGACATCCTTGACGCCCAGTTCCTGGAAGGTAGGCACGTTCGGCGCGAGCGGCGAACGCTTGCTGTCGGCGATGGCCAGCACGGTCAGCTTGCCGCCTTGCAGGTACGGCGCCACCGGGCCCAGCGTGATGTAGGTCAGGGGAACATGGCCGCCCAGCACGTCGTTGATGGCCGGTGCGACGCCCTTGTATGGCACATGGGCCAGCTTGAGGCCGGTCGACTTGTTGACCATCTCGCCGAGGATGTGCATCGGGGAGCCGCTGCCCGGGCTGGCGTAGGTCAGCGATTGCGACTTCGCGGCCGAGATGTCCTTGAAGCTCTTGATGCCGGAAGCCGAGTTGGCCACTAGCGCCAGCGGCAGCGTGCCGGTCTGGATGACCGGCGTGAAGCCGTTCAGCACGTCGTAGCCGCCCGAACCGGTCTTGAGCACGAGTTGTGCGATCGAGAAGGTGCTGGGCGCGAACAAAAGCGTGTAGCCATCCGCCGGCGCCTTGGAGACGAAGCTGCTGCCGATGACGCCGCTGGCGCCCGGCTTGTTGTCGATCACGACGGGCTGGCCGATGCGGGCCTGCAGCTTTTCGGCGTAGAGGCGAACGAGCGCATCGGTGTCGCCGCCGGCCGGATAGGCCACCACGATGGTGATCGGCTTGCTGGGATAGCTCTGCGCCCAGAGCGGCCCGGCAGCTGTGGCGGCCGCCAGCGACAGGGCGAGGGTGAGGGCTTGGCGACGTGTCTGCTTCATCATGGTGGTCTGCAATCCGTACGAGGTTGAAACTGAGAACCGGCCTCCACTCCAGATGCAAATGGGCGGGTCGAACTGCCTGCCTTGCTTGCTCCGGTTCGTTTCACTAATTAAACCGTGATCTATTGGTGAAACGATGGACGAAGAATATTCTCAAAATCTTCGGGGAAGATAGGTAGAAACCCTATCTTTTACGTGTACTTACAGGCGGTGTCACGGTCCTGCAGCAATTCGGCTATCCCGCTCGGACACCCAATCGCCTGATTGACGCCTGACTTCCGGGGCCCAGACAAACCCCGAGCGCCAGGACGGCTGTTCGACAGCTTGCCTTCCTACGATGAAGGGGCTCGCAACCCGCCCACTTCCGGAGACACGCATGACCTCAGCCACATTGGCGCCCGGGAACACCGCGCCTCACCACGGCACATCCAAACTCGGCGCTGTGCTGCGCGTGACGAGCGGCAACTTCCTCGAGCAGTTCGACTTCTTCCTCTTCGGCTTCTACGCCACCTACATCTCGAAGGCCTTCTTCCCCGCCAGCAGCGAGTTCGCCTCGTTGATGCTGACCTTCGCGGTCTTCGGCGCCGGCTTCCTGATGCGGCCCCTGGGCGCGATCATCCTCGGCGCCTATATCGACAAGGTCGGCCGCCGTCAGGGCCTGATCGTCACGCTGGCGATCATGGCCAGCGGTACGGTGCTGATCGCATTCGTGCCGGGCTACGCGACCATCGGCTTCATCGCGCCGGTGCTCGTGCTGCTCGGACGGCTGCTGCAGGGCTTCTCGGCGGGCGCCGAGCTGGGCGGCGTGTCGGTCTATCTCTCGGAGATGGCGACGCCCGGCCACAAGGGCTTCTACACCTCGTGGCAGTCCGCAAGCCAGCAGGTGGCGATCGTGCTGGCCGCGGCACTCGGATTCGCGCTCAACGAGATGCTCGATCCGAACACGCTCGCCGCATGGGGCTGGCGCATCCCCTTCTTCGTGGGCTGCATGATCATCCCGTGCATCTTCGTCCTGCGCCGCTCGCTGCAGGAGACCGAAGCCTTCCAGGCACGCAAACACCATCCGAGCACGCGCGAGGTGTTCCAGTCGATGACGCGCAACTGGCGCATCGTCGTCGCCGGCATGCTGCTCGTCGCGATGACGACGACGACCTTCTATCTCATCACCGTCTACACACCGACCTTCGGCAAGACGGTGCTCCATCTGAGCGCGCGCGACAGCCTCATCGTCACCCTGCTCGTGGCGGTGACCAACTTCATCTGGCTGCCGATCGGCGGCGCGCTGTCGGACCGCATCGGCCGCAAGCCGCTGCTGCTGGCGGTCACGGTGCTCGCGATCTTCACGGCCTACCCCGCGATGCACTGGCTCGCCGCGGCGCCGAGCTTCGGCCGCATGCTCGACGTGCTGCTGTGGTTCTCGTTCCTGTTCGGGATGTACAACGGCGCGATGGTCGTGGCCCTGACCGAAGTCATGCCGGTCGAGGTCCGCGTGGTGGGCTTCTCGCTCGCCTACAGCCTGGCGACCGCGCTTTTCGGCGGCTTCACGCCCGCGATCTCGACCTGGCTGATCGAATCCACCGGCGACAAGGCGGCGCCTGCGTACTGGCTCAGCGTGGCGGCTGTGTGCGGGCTGGGCGCGACGCTGGCGCTCTACCGCAAGGGACGTCAACCCGTCGCTGCTGCCGCCTAGAGCGGCAGAATCGCGGAATGACCACCACCCTCCCCGCCGCCGTCGTCTCGGCTTTCACACCGACCGGCGCCTTGCGCGCCTCGATCAATCTCGGCAACCCGATCCTCGCGGGCAAGGATCCCGCGAGCGGCGAGCCGGCTGGCGTTTCGGTCGATCTGGCGCGGGAGTTCGCGCGCAGGCTCGGTGTGGCGATCGAGTTCGTGGTGTTCGAGAAAGCCGCTGCCTCCGTCGAAGCGGTGCGCAGCGAGCAGGCAGACATCGGCTTCTTCGCGATCGATCCGGCGCGCGGCGAAGGCTTGCAGTTCACCGCGCCCTACGTGTTGATCGAAGGCAGCTACCTCGTGCCGGCGCAATCACACTTGCAGCGCAACGAGGACGTCGACCGCGCCCGGACGCGCATCGCGGTTGGCGTCGGCAGTGCCTATGACCTCTTCCTGACCCGCGAGATCAAGCAGGCGGAAATCGTTCGCGTGCAGGGCGCGAAGGGCGTGATGGAAAGCCTGAATGCAGGTCGGGTCGAAGTCGCGGCGGGCATCCGGCAGGTTCTCGAAGCGGAAGCTGCGAGCATGCCAGGCCTGCGTCTGCTGCCTGGCCGCTTCATGGTGATCCAGCAGGCAATGGGAACACCCTCCTCCCGCGGCGCCGATGCTGGTGCCGCACTGTCGGCGTTCGTCGAAGAAATGAAAGCCAGCGGGTTCGTGGCGGACGCGCTCAAGCGCCACCACGTGCAAGGCGCAAGCGTCGCGCCTGCGGGCCACGCAGCCTGATCGTGCTGATCTAGAGGCCGAGCTCGGACGCGAGCCTGGCGGCCGGCCAGCGTTCCTTCCGCTCCGGCCACGCCTCGACCAGCTCGACCATCTTCGCGTTGAGAGGCGCTTCACCGCCGTGCTTGCGCGCGAGGCGCACCACCTCACCGCAAAGCGCATCGATCTCGGTCCGTCGGCCAAGCGCGAGGTCGTCGGCCATACTCGACCGCGCCTTTGCGTCGATGCGCAGCATTCGCGCAGCCACCAGTCGGAACAGCGGGGTCGGCAGGCGCAGGATGCCCGGCAGCTTGTGCGCCGGCACCGCCGCCAGTTGCGCCGGCGCAATGCCCGCGTTGCCGAGCGCACGCAGTGCCTCATCCATCAGTGCGGCAAGGCAGCGGCGATAGTCGCGCTTCAACAGTTCATCGCGCAGCGGCAGCCCCGACAACGCGTTCACCGGGTTGTTGAGGTTCATCAGCAGCTTGCCCCACTGCACCGCCACAAGGTCTGCATGCAGGTCGATGGGTACACCCGCCCGCTCGAACACCGCCACCCAGCGCCGGAGCACCGGATCATCCTTCGCAGCCAGGCGACCAACGGTGCCTCGATGAAAGGCACCGGGGCCGAGTTCGGCGATGTTGTAGGGAACCATGGCCGGCAGGACATTGAGCCTCGGCGCGGCTTCGGCTGCGATGTCGGCATTCGAGATGCCGTTCTGCAGCGACAGCACCGCGGTGCCGGCGGGCAGCTTTGCCGCGAGCTCGGCTGCAGCTTCCGCGGTCGCGCCGCTCTTGACGGTCAGGAGGACCAGCGCCGGACGAACGCCCGAGGGGACGTTTTCATAGACGCGCATCAGGCCCGGCGGCACGTGATGGCGGATGCCTTCGATATTGGTCAGCGTGAGGCCGCGCGAATCCAGCGCGCCGATCACCCGGGGACGTCCGACGAAGCCGACGCGAACGCCCGCCGCCGCAAGACTGCCCCCGATGTAGCACCCGACCGCGCCCGCCCCCATCACGAGGACGTCGACCGCCGACTCCTCGTTCATCCCTTGGCTTGGAGTCGTTCCGCCACCCAGGCCTGGACCGACTGCAGTGCGGCCGGAACGCCAGCGGCATCGGTGCCGCCCGCCATCGCCATGTCCGGCTTGCCGCCGCCCTTGCCGCCCACCTGCTGGGCGACGAAGTTGACCAACTCGCCCGCCTTGACCTTGCCCATGGTGTCGGACGTGACGCCGGCCGCGAGCTGCACCTTGGCGCCATCGACGGCCGCGAGCACGATGGCGGCGGTCTTGAGCTTGTCCTTGAGCTTGTCCATCGTGTCGCGCAGCGTCTTGACATCGGCGCCGTCGAGCTTGGCCGCGAGCACCTTGATGCCGTTGACGTCGACCGCCTGCGCGACTAGCTCGTCGCCCTTCGACGAAGCGAGCTTGCCCTTGAGCGCACCGACTTCGCGCTCCAGCGCACGAACCTGTTCGAGCACCTGCGAAAGGCGCGGCTGCAGTTCGGAAACCGGCGCCTTCAGCGTCGCCGCGGCGCTGTTCACGGTGGCTTCGAGCTGCTGCAGGTAGACCAGCGCATTGGCGCCGGTCACCGCCTCGATGCGTCGCACGCCGGCGGCCACGCCGCCTTCGCTCACGATCTTGAACATGCCGATGTCGCCGGTGCGCGCGACGTGCGTGCCGCCGCACAGTTCGCGGCTGCTGCCGATGTCGAGCACGCGGACCGTTTCGCCGTACTTCTCGCCGAAGAGCATCACGGCGCCGGTCTTCTGCGCCGATTCCATATCCATCAGGCGGGCCTGCGTCGCCTCGTTGGCGAGGACCTCCGCGTTCACGCGGCGTTCGATCTCTGTGATCTGCTCCTGGGTGACCGGCGCGTTGTGCGCGAAGTCGAAGCGCGTCTTGTCGGCATCGACCAGCGAGCCCTTCTGCTGGACATGGCCGCCCAGTACTTCGCGCAGCGCCTTGTGCATCAGGTGGGTGACGCTGTGGTTGCGCATCGTCGCGGCGCGCAGCGCGGTGTCGACGCGGGCGGTCACGGCATCGCCGACCTTGAGGGTGCCCTGCGTCTGCGTGCCGTGATGACCGAATACGTCGGCCTTGATCTTCTGGGTGTCATCGACGCCGAACTGCACGCCCTCGGCGGCGAGCACGCCCTGGTCGCCGACCTGGCCGCCGCTCTCGGCATAGAACGGCGTGGTGTCGAGCACGACGATGCCCGACTGGCCTTCGCTGAGTTGCTGAACAGCCGCGCCCTCGAAGTACAGCGCGACGACCTTCGCCTTCTCTTCCAGGTGTTCGTAGCCGGTGAAGACGTTGCCCGCGCCGGTGTATTCGACGGCGCGCTCCATCTTGAACTTGCCTGCGGCGCGACCGGCGGCCTTCTGCCGCTCCATCGCGGCGTTGAAGCCGGCCTCGTCCACCGCCACGCCACGCTCGCGGCACACGTCCGCCGAGAGGTCGAGCGGGAAGCCGTAGGTGTCGTGCAGCTTGAAAGCCACGTCGCCCGGCAGCACCTTCGCGCCGTCGGCGAGGGCCGCGTCGAGGATCTCCATGCCATTGGCGAGCGTCTCGAAGAAGCGCTCTTCCTCGGCCTTCAGCGTGTCGGTGATGCGTTGCGCATCGGCGCGCAGCTTGGGATAGGCGTCGCCCATCAGCGCCACGAGATCGGGCACCAGCTTGTGGAAGAACGGCTTCTTCTGGCCCAGCTTGTAACCATGACGGATGGCGCGGCGCACGATGCGGCGCTGCACGTAGCCCCGGCCTTCGTTCGACGGGATCACGCCATCGGCCACCAGGAACGCGGTCGCACGGATGTGGTCTGCAATGACCTTCAGCGAGTTGTTGCCGATGTCGGCGCAACCGGTTTCGCGCGCAGCAGCCTTGATGAGCGCATCGAACAGATCGATCTGGTAGTTGCTGTGCACGTGCTGCAGGATCGCGGCGAGGCGTTCCAGACCCATGCCGGTGTCGACGCAGGGTGCGGGCAGCTTCACGACGCTGCCGTCTTCCTTCATGTCGAACTGCATGAACACGTGGTTCCAGATCTCGATGAAGCGGTCGCCGTCTTCATCGGGGCTGCCCGGAGGGCCGCCCGGGATTTCCGGGCCGTGGTCGTAGAAGATCTCGCTGCACGGGCCGCAGGGGCCGGTGTCGGCCATCATCCAGAAGTTGTCGGACTTGTACTTGCCGCCCTTGTTGTCGCCGATGCGGATCACGCGTTCGGGCGGCAGGCCGATTTCCTTGGTCCAGATGTCGTAGGCCTCTTCGTCCTCGTGGTAGACGGTGGCCAGCAGGCGATCGGCCGGCAGCTTGAAGACCTGGGTCAGCAGTTCCCAGCCCCACTTGAGCGATTCGCGCTTGAAGTAGTCGCCGAAGCTCCAGTTGCCCAGCATCTCGAAGAAGGTGTGGTGGCGCGCGGTGTAGCCCACGTTCTCGAGGTCGTTGTGCTTGCCCCCTGCGCGAAGGCACGCCTGGACGGAAGCGGCGCGCACATAGGGGCGCTTGTCGGATCCGAGGAACACGTCCTTGAACTGCACCATGCCGGAGTTCGTGAACATCAGGGTCGGGTCGTTGCCCGGGACCAGCGAACTGGAGGGCACCACGGTGTGGCCCTTGCTCTCGAAGAATTCGAGGAACGTCTTGCGAATGTCGGCAACGCTGAAGGTGGGCTGGCTCATCTTGGAATTGGCTTGTTGCAGAGGCGGTCTGCGTCGTGAAGGTGGCGCGCAGCGCCCCGCATCGAACCCACCTAACTGCTTGATCTGCTTGAACATTCGATTATAGGTTTGGGGAAGAATCCCACCCCATGCTTCACCGCATCCTGGCCGACGGCGTGCTGGTACTGCACGGCGCTTTCATCCTCTTCGTGCTGATGGGCGGCGCGGCGGTCTGGCGCTGGCCACGGCTCGCATGGCTGCACCTGCCGGCCGTCGCGTGGGCGATCTGGATCGAATGGTCGGGCGGGATCTGCCCGCTCACCCCGCTGGAGAACGAATTCCGCCGGGCGGCCGGTCTGGCGGGTTACGGCGGCGGCTTCATCGAGCACTACCTGCTCGCGGCGATTTATCCCGAGGGACTCACCCGGGGCGTGCAGATCGGGCTGGGCGCGTTCGTCGCGCTGCTCAACCTCACGGTGTACGCGAGGCTGCTTCTGCGTCGTTGACCAGCGATGCGTCGCGCAGCAACGCCCCGGCGCGGCGGAACTGGAGCGATCGGACCGCGACGTCGAGTTCCGCAAAGCGCTCTTCGCCGAGCGCACCACGTAGTGCGGGGCCGAGTTCCTCGAACCAGGGCATGGCGGCCAAATCCTGCCGGTCGAGCGCATCGACCAGCAAGGCGAGCCCTTGAGGGTCGAGCGTCGACGCTTCTTGCGATTCCTGTGGGTCCACTGGCGCAAAAAGCCACGTGCGAGCCGATGTTTCGAGCGTTTGCAGCGCCGCACTCAGCGCATGCAGTGCCCCCTCGCTCGCGGCCCGATCGCCAGCTTTCAGCGCCGTTTCGCCGTCAAGCGCCGCCTGCCGGACTTCCCGGGCACCGATCACGCCCGCGCTGCCCTGCAGCTTGTGCAAGCGCGCACGGAGGGCGTCGTCCGCGCCGCGCTCCTCCAGCGCCGGTGTACTGGCGGCCAAGTCGCCGTATTCGTTCAGAAGCCCACGCAGCACGCTGAGCAGCAGCACCTTGTCGCCCACCAGTCGTGCAAAGGCATCCGCCGCGTCGATGCCTTCGATTCGAGGCCAATCGTGCGGCAGTTGCCCACGAGCCGGGGTCGGTTCGCCGGATGCAGCGGGCTGTTCGCCCCGCACGCGCGCGACGCAGCGGCGCACAGTGCGAATCAGCGCTTCGACCTCGAAGGGCTTGCTGATGAAGTCCGTCATGCCGGCGTCCAGCGCGCGGTCGCGCTCGGAGACCAGCGCGCTCGCGGTCAGGGCGATCACGGGCAGGTCGCGCAACCCAAGTTCACCGCGGATGCGGCGCGTCGCCTCGTTGCCGTCAAGCACGGGCATGTGGACGTCCATCAGCACCGCATCGAAGGCACCGGGCGCGGCGCGCAAGCGCCCGACCGCCTCGGCGCCGTCGGACGCAAGGCTCACCCGGGCACCCTCGCTCTCGAGGATGTGGCGGCACACGTCGAGGTTGATCTGGCTGTCGTCGACCACGAGCACACGAACATCCTCCAGCCGTCGGGCAGGATGCAGTTCGTCGAGCATCGGGAACGCTTCGTCGTCGCTGGCAATGCCGAGCGGCAGGACGACCCAGAACTCGCTGCCCGCGCCTGGCGTGCTGTTCACGCCGATCTCGCCACCCATCAGCTCGGCGAGTTGCCTGACGATGGACAAGCCCAGCCCGGTGCCGCCGAAGCGGCGCGTCGTCGATGAATCGGCCTGCGTGAAGGGGGTGAACAGGCGGTCGAGCAGCGCGGGCTCGATGCCAATGCCCGTGTCCGTCACCGCCAGGCGCAGCCGTACGTGATGTTCGTCGCGCGCCACCGCCCGAACGTTCAGGCGGACCGAGCCTTTCGCGGTGAACTTGACCGCGTTGCTCAGCAGATTCACCAGAATCTGCCGGATGCGTGTGACGTCGCCGCGAAGCCGGTGCGGCAGGTCTTCTTCCGCATCGAGACGCAGCGCGATGTCCTTGTTGTTGGCCACGACTCCGGCCATCTCGATCACGCCTTCGAGCAGCTCGCGCAGGCCGAACTCGGTCTCGTCGATCACCATCTCGCCCGCCTCGATCTTCGAGATGTCGAGGATGTCGTTGATGACGCCGAGCAATGCCGTGCTGGCGGTCTGGATCCGCTTGAGCAATTCACGTTGGCGTTCGTCGAGCTCGGTCTGGCGCAGCAGGTAGGCCAGCCCCAGCACCGTGTTGAGGGGCGAGCGGATCTCGTGGCTCATGTTCGCGAGGAATTCGCTCTTGGCGCGGCTCGCCGATTCCGCCTGCGCGCTGCGCTCATTGAGCGCCTCGTTGAGCTGCTCGAGCTGCGCCTGCGCCTCGCGCATGTCGGTCACATCCACCGCCACGGTGATGAAGCCCTGCACGATGCCCGCGTCGTCGCGGTCGGGGATGAAGTGCAGCCAGTAGTGCACGACGGTGCCATCGGTCATCGTGCGGGTGCGCATCACGCGCTGGTCCTCGCCGGCCAGCACCGCGCGGATCAGCGGCTGGTTCTCGCCGAGGCGCACCGGCCCGAGGAGCTCCTCCATCGTGATGCCGGCCATCTCCGCGGACTTGCGACCGAGCCAGCGCTCGTGCGCGTTGTTGGCGAAGGTGCAACGCAAGTCCGGCGTCCAGTAGGCCACCACGCCAGGAATGTTGTCCGTCACGATCCGCATGAAGCGCTCGTTCGAACGCAGTCGATGCTCCGCCACCTTGCGTTCCGAGAGATCGGCCGCGATCGCGATGAAGCCGACTACCGTGCCTTCCACATCGCGCAGCGGACTCACGTTCAGGTGCACCGGGACGCGGCGGCCGTCCTTTCGGACATAGGTCCACTCCCGGGCCTGCGCACGTCCGGTGCCCGGCGCCGGCGCGAAGACTTCCCCGGCTTGCAGCGGACGGCCCATCTCGGTCGTCAGCGCCATCGTTCGGCCGTGGACTTCGAACGCATCGTGGAAGCTGTTCATCTCCATGCGGTCGACGACCTCTGCGGCCGTGTAGCCGAGCAAGGCCTCCGCGGCTGGATTGAACAACGTCACCACGCCGCGCACGTCGGTCGCGATGATGGCGCTGGCCGCCCCTTCGAGGATCGCGCGCTCGCGCTGCGACAGCGCAGCCAGCTCCGCGGTGCGCTCCTGCACCTGATGCTCGAGCGTGGCGTTCAGTTCGAGGATGTGCGCCTTGGTGGCCTTCTCGTGCGTGATGTCGCGCATCGTCTCGGCCACACCGATGACACGCCCATCGGCCGAGCGGATCGGCGCCGCAGCCACCGAAACTGCCACTGGCGAACCGTCGCGATGCCGCCGGAAGGTCTCGAACGCGGCAACCGACTTGCCATCGGCGATGTGCCGCAGCAGCGTTTCCTCTTCCTGCACGTAGTCGGGTGGCAGCAGCAGCGACTGCAGCGTCTGCCCCTGCACTTCTTCTGCGCTGTAGCCGAAGATCTTCGCGGCCGCCGCGTTCCAATCGGTGATCCGGCCGTCGAGCCGGCAACCGATGACCGCGTCGTTGGAACTGGTCACGATGGCCGCGAGGCGCGATCGCTGCTCGCCTTCGCGCTCCTTGCGGCGCTGGGTGACCTGTTCGACGAACGACAGCAGCGCGAACAGCAATGCGAGCAGCGAACCAATCAGAAAGATCGCCCACGGGCTGCGCAGGTTGAGCTGGTTGATGAATCGCGGCTGCGAAATGATCTCGACCTGCCAGGTTCGTCCAAACAACGCCAGCGGCAGCGTGGCCTCGTAGTCGGTCTGCTGAGCGTCCAGCTGCCGCGGCGACCTGAAGAAGCGTTCGCGGGATGCGCCGGGCGTCGCATCGACCAGCGACATCGCAAACTCGCCGTCCTGAAAATCGAAACCCTTGAGCACTTCGTCGATGCGAAGCGGCGTATAGGCCCAGCCGAAGACATCGTCGGGCGTGCCGCGCGCCGCCGACGACTTGCGCTGCCGCTGCTGGAGCCTGCCGAGCTGCGCCTCGGCGCGATAGATCGGCAGCAGCATCAGCACCGATCGCAACCTGACGCTGTCGGCCTCCGACTGCACCAGCGTGATCGGCGCGGTGATCGTGGTCTCGCCGCTTTTCGTTGCGCGTTCCACCGCCGCGCGGCGCTTCGGTTCCGAAGCCAGGTCGAGGCCGATGGCGGGGCTGGTCGAATCGCCCGGCTCGAAATACTGGACGACGAAGCGCTCGCCATCGTTGGGGCCGAGCTGATGGACGCGGAAATCGGGCTTGCCGTCGAGCCGTGCCGCGGCAACGAAGGCGGCTTCCTGCCCGACGGGCACGCGCCGGATGTAGCCGAATCCACCCGACCCGGGGAACTCGCGCTCGATATCGCGCGAAGCCATGAACTGGGCGAACCGCAAGCGGGTGATGCCGCTCTCCCCGCCTGCGGCGATAACCGCGCCGCGCGTGCTGCGCAGGCCGGTCTCGTAGCTTTTCATGCGGGCGGCGAGTTGTTCGACTGCACGCCGCACGAGCGCGTCAAAGCGCTCTTTCGCCAGCGACTCGTTGTGTTGGGACTGCAGCAGCGCGGCGCCCACTGCGCCGCAAAGGCCGACGATCAGCCAGACCAGGGACCGCGCGAACTCACGAATCCCCACGGGACTGTTCAGCCTGCGTCGGCGACGGGCGCCGGCGCTGCATCGGGAGCCGCGATCGCGGCCTGTGCCCGGCCGGCTGCGATCGCCGTGTCGAGCGCCTTCGCGGCCGCTGCAGCCAGCGCCTCGATTGCGTCGACGCCTGCTGCAGCCAGTTCGTCGCGTCGGGCCGCGTCAAGGGAGGCCACGCCCGCGCTGCAGGTCACGTGGCGCGAAACCGTGGACCCCTGGTGGCCGATGTCGAGCGTCTCCACCGCACGCAGCACGCGGTTGGCCACATGCAGCGCATCGTCGGCGGACGTGTCGGGCAGAACCATCGCGAAACGCTCGCGATCGAGTCGCGCCGCGACATCGCCTGGCCGGCGCATGCTGCGGCGCAGCGCATCGCCGACAGCCGCGAGGCAGGCGTCGGTCGCCTTGCGGTCGTAGAGCGCCTCGAAGGACTGGAAGAAGTCGACCTCAACCCGCACGATTGAAATGGACTGCCCTGCCTCCGTCGCGCGGGCGCTCTCGCGCGCTAGGGTCTCGGCGTAGGCAGCTTCGTTCGCCAGCCCGGTGAGGCCGTCGACGCGCGACAGCCGCCGCAAGTCGTCCGACAGCCGCTTGAGCTTGAGCTGCGTATTGACCCGCGCGAGCACCTGCTGCGCGTTGAACGGCTTGCGGATGAAATCCACCGCGCCCATCTGCAGCACCGCGACTTCGAGCTCGGATTCCTGGTGGCTGCTGACGAAGATCACCGGTACGTCGACCAGCGAGGGATCGGCCTTGAGCGCCTCGCAGACCTGGAGGCCGCTCATGTCGCCCATCTGCGCGTCGAGCAGGATCAGATCGGGCGTCGCCTCTTTGCTCAGTTGCAGTGCGTCGGCACCGCTGGTGGCGAATCGAAGGGTGGAGTAATCAGAAAGTATCCGACTCAGCACCTGGATGATGCTGGGATCGTCATCGACGAGAAGAAGGCTCGCCTCCACCGGAAATTTCTTCATCTTTCGATTCTGCCGCAAGCACCCTGACGATCAGCCCCGCGCGACGTAGCGCGCGATGAACTCGTGGCGCGCGGGATACGCCGTGTGCGAGCAGGCCAATACGGCAAGGGTAATTCCCAAGCGGCCGGCGCAAACCCTGATTTGTATGATGATCGGGCAACCTGCCCAGAGGACGATGTGCAGGTGTGCGGCATTGTTTTCGCCCCTTGGGCGGTCACGTTCAGGCGGGCCCCACGTCCAGAACAAGGAGACAGCAATGATCTTTCGCACCCGCATCGTCGCCGCGGCAGCGGCATTCGTCGCCGCATCCGCCATGGCGGCCGGCCCCTCGGTGGTCAGCGGCCCGGGCGAGAACCCCGCCTGCTTCAAGCCCTGGGACGCCAACACCAAGTACTTCCAGTGGCCGGCCAAGAAAGGCCCGTACCGCATCGCGCTGGCCAATGGCTTCGTGGGCAACACCTGGCGCATCCAGATGATCAAGATGGCGAAGGCCTACGCGGCGACGCCGGAGATGAAGTCCAACATCAAGGAGTTCAAGATCGTCTCGACCGGCACCGACGTCGCGGCGCAGATCGCTGCAATCGACAACTTCATCAACTCCGGCTACGACGCGATCGTGACGATCGCGGTCAACCCGACTGCCTTTGCGCCGGTGATCAAGCGCGCGAACGCGGCCGGCGTGGTCGTCGTGCCCTTCGACAACGTGCTCGACAGCGACCAGGTGATGATGGTCAACGAGGACCAGCTCGCCATGGGCCAGCAGTCCGGCGAATGGGTGGTGAAGAACATCCCGAGCAAGAGCGGCAAGCTGCTCGAAGTGCGTGGCGTGCCGGGCAACTCGGTGGACCGCGATCGTCACCTTGGCTTCCGCAAGGTCGTGGAAGCCCCGGGCAACAAGTTCGAGGTGGTCGAGGTCGTTGGTAACTGGGACGACGGCACGGCACAGAAGGCCGTCGCCGATGCGGTGGCGGTGCACAAGAACTTCGACGGCATGTTCGTGCAGGGCGGCTCCACCGGCGCGGTGCGCGCGCTGATCGACGCCAAGCACAAGATGATCCCGGTCGCGGGCGAGGCCGAGAACGGCTTCCGCAAGCTGTGCGTGGAGCATGCAAAGGAAGGCCTGGTGTGCGCTTCGCTCGGCCAGTCGCCCGGCCTCGTCGCGATCTCGATGAAGGCTGCCGTGGCCGCGCTGCAGGGCAAAGTGATGCCGCAGATGATCTCGGTGCCGATCCCGATGGCGACGCATCCGAACTTCAAGGCCGGCGAGAACTACTTCCCCGACCTCACCGACAACTTCTTCACCACGAACGATTTCCCGCCCTGCGACGTGAATCTCAAGGCGACGGACATCATGTCGAAGGACGAGAAGAACAACTGACCGTTCCGGCTTTGGAACCGATCCTGCGGCTGGTCGACGTCTCCAAGCGCTATGGCGGGGTGCGCGCGCTGGAGCGCGCCAGCTTCGCCTGCGCGCCGGGACGCATTCATGCGGTGCTCGGCGAGAACGGCGCGGGCAAGTCGACGCTGATCAAGATCATGGCCGGCGTGGTGCGGCCCGACGAAGGTCGCATCGTGCTGGAAGGCACCGAGCGCCGCTTCTCGCATCCGCAGGAAGCAGTCGCAGCCGGCATCGCGTGCATCTTCCAGGAGCTTTCGCTGATGCCGGACCTGAGCGTGGCTGACAACATCTGTATCACCAATCCGCCACGCAAATACGGGCTGATCGACCGCAAGGCGCAGCGTCGCATCGCCGAGGCCGCACTGGCGCGTGCGGGCGCCGAGGACATCCACCCGCTCGCGCCAGTCGAAAGCCTGACGCTGTCGCGCCGGCAGATGGTCGAGATCGCGAAAGCGCTTGCGCGCGACCCGAAGATCCTGATCCTCGACGAGGCGACCTCTGCGCTGACCACGGCGGATGTGGAGCGCGTGTTCTCGCTGCTGAAGCGCCTGCGCAGCGAAGGCCTCGCGATCATCTACATCTCGCACCGCATGAAGGAGATCGCCGAGTTGGCCGACGACTGCTCGGTGTTCCGCAACGGCAGCCATGTCGCGACCTTCGAGGCCGGCACCCGGAGTGACGCGGAAACCATCGAGATGATGATCGGCCGCGACATCGCGCATGCCTTTCCACCCAAGCCGCCGCCGCGTGCCACTGATGCGGGCGGCGCACCCGCGCTGGAGACGCGCGGCCTCTCGTGGAACAGCCGGCTGCACGACATCGACATGGCGGTATGGCCAGGCGAGATCGTCGGGCTGGGCGGACTTGACGGCCAGGGCCAGCGCGAGTTCTTCCTTTCCCTCTTCGGCGTGCTGCGCGGCGTGAGCGGTGAAGTGCGCCTCCAGGGCAAGCCTGCGTCGGTGCGCGATCCCAGACAGGCCAAGAGCATGCGCTACGGCATTGCATTGGTGCCTGAAGACCGCAAGACCGACGGCCTGATGCTGCCGATGTCGGTGAAGGACAACCTGAGCCTCGCCGCGCTCGACCGGCTCAGCCGCGCGGGCGTGCTCGTCACGGCGGACGAGATGCAGGCGGTCTCGCAGATCGTGCGCCGGCTGTCGATCAAGGCACCGGACACCAGCGATGCGGTCGGCACGCTGTCGGGCGGCAACCAGCAGAAAGTAGTGATCGGCAAGTGGCTGATCAACGCGCCGCGCATCCTGCTGCTGAACGATCCGACGCGCGGCATCGACGTCGGCACCAAGCAGGAGATCTACGCGCTGGTGCGCACACTGGCCGACGAAGGCGCGGCGGTGATGCTCTATTCGACCGACTACGCAGAGCTGATCGGCTGCTGCGACCGCGTGGCCGTGTTCTACGACGGGCGCATCGTGCGCTGGCTGGCCGGCGCGGAACTCACCGAACGGGCGCTGGTGTCGAGCGCCCTCAACCTTCAGCAGGCCGCCGCATGATGCATGCCGACTGGCGCTTCCACCTGCGCGAGCACCGCGCGGTGTTCGCGACCGCGACGATGTTCGTCCTGATCTTCGCGCTCTATATCGCCAAGCATCCGGTCGGCTGGAGCACGCCGGTGCTGACCACTGCCGCCAACAAGGGCGTGCTGCTCGCGATCGTCGCGATGGCGCAGACGCTGCCCGTGCTGACCGCGGGCATCGATCTCTCGGTGGGCATGGTCTTCGTGCTCGCGAACTGCATGGCTTCGCATCTCGTGATCGGCACGCCGCTGCAGGCCGGCCTTGGCGTGGTCGCCGTGCTGGCGACTGGTGCGCTGTGCGGCTTCATCAACGGGATCATCATCGTGTACGGCCGCCTCCAGCCGATCATCACCACGCTGGCCACCGGGATCATCTACTTCGGCCTCGCGCTGGGTCTTCGGCCCGTGCCTGGTGGCGATGTGCATGCGGGGCTGGCCGACGCACTCACCGGCGCCCTGCCCGGCGGCATCCCCACGATGCTGGTGGTGCTCGTTGTGGTGGTGCTGGTGGTATGGGTGCCCTACCGCCGCTCGGTGACCGGGCGCGCGGCTCTGGCGATCGGCTCTTCGGAGAACGCGAGCTACATGTCCGGCGTCGCGATCGGCCGCGCGAAGATCGTCACCTACACGCTGGCGGGGCTCCTGGCAGCCATCGGTGGGCTGCTGCTGACCTTCGTGACTTATTCGGGCGAAGCCTCGTCGGCGATCGGCGGGGTCTACACGCTGAACTCGATTGCCGCAGTCGTCATCGGCGGGACCTCGCTGGCCGGCGGTTCGGGCAGTGCGATCGGATCGATCTTCGGCGCGCTGGTGCTGCGCACCATTGGCGACCTGCTTTTCGTGTTCGACCTCGAACCGCTGTGGCAGCCCCTGTTCCAGGGCGTGATCCTGCTGACGGCAGTGAGCTTCGGTTCGCTGCGACTGCTCAAGGTCACGAACCGGCTCGAGATCTTCAGGTGAGGCCCGGGATGAGCACGCTGGCATTGCGATTGAAGCGATCGAGCCATCTGCCGGTGATTGCGGGCGCGCTGTGCACCGTCGCGCTGCTGCTGGTCGGCAGCCTCTATTCGAAGAACTTCCTCTCCCCGGACTACCTGCTGCTGCAGTTGCAGATCGCGTCCTTCCTCGGCGTGATCGCCACCGGCGCGATGCTGGTGATCCTGCTCGGCGGCATCGATCTGTCGGTGCCGTGGCTGGTCACCGGGGGCGGCATGATGTCGGCCGCCGCCGCGGGCTGGTGGGGCGGCGCGGGCGCGGCGATCGCGATTCCGTTCGGCATCCTGTGCGGCGCGGCGCTGGGGCTGGTCAACGGGATTGGCGTGGCGTATCTGCGCGTGCCGTCGATGATCTTCACCCTCGGCATCAACGCCGTCGCGCAAGGCCTGATCGTGGTGCAGACGGGCGGCTTCGCGCCGCAGGACCGCGCCACGCCCGCGATGCACCTGATCGCGACCGGCCGCTCGCTGCTCGGCATCCCGAACGCGCTGCTGGTGTGGATCGCCGTCGGGGCGGCCACGATGTTCCTGTTGCATCGCACGACCTTCGGCCGCGCAATCTACGCGGTGGGTAACCGAGAGCGCGCAGCTTATCTCTCGGGCATCGACACGCGCCGCATCACGCTGCTGTGCTTCGTGATCGCGGGCGCATGCTCGGCGGCTGCCGGCGTGCTGCTGACCGGCTATTCGACCAAGGCCTACCAGGCGATGGGCGACGCCTACCAATTGCCGGCCATCGCGGCCGTGGTGCTGGGCGGCACCAACATCCTCGGCGGTCAGGGGTCGTACCTCGGCACCGTCGTCGGGGTGATCCTCATCACCCTGCTCCAATCGATTCTTTCGGTGATGCAGATCCCCGAGATGGGACGACAGGTCATCTATGGTGTCGTCATCATCTCGATGCTGCTGGTGTACGGCCGCGGCCGCCGGCAATCGGGCTGACGAACGACAGGACATCCAAGGAAACTTCATGACGATCGAAACCGCAGCGAGCTACGAAGTGCTCGACCCCCGCTTCAGCCGGCTCATCTTCCCGACCGCGCATGTCGACAAGCTCTACACGGGATGCCGCTGGGCCGAGGGTCCGGCGTGGTTCGCAGCCGGGCGCTATCTCGTGTGGTCCGACATCCCGAACGACCGCATGATGCGCTGGGACGAAACCGACGGCTCGGTATCCGTCTTCCGCCAGCCCGCCCTCAACACCAACGGCCACACGGTCGACCTGCAAGGGCGGCTCGTCTCCTGCGAGCATCGCGGGCGCTGCGTGTCACGCGTCGAGCACGACGGCTCGCGCACCGTGCTCGCATCGCACTGGGAAGGCAAACGCCTCAACTCGCCGAATGACCTGGTGGTGAAGTCCGACGGCAGCATCTGGTTCTCGGACCCAAGCTACGGCATCGACAGCGACTACGAAGGCGATGCCTCGCCAAGCGAGGTCGGCGACCGCTGCGTCTATCGCATCGATCCACAGAACGGCTCGGTGGCGCGAGTGGCCGATGGCTTCGTGCAACCCAACGGCCTTGCCTTCTCGCCCGACGAACGGCTCCTGTACGTGGCCGACACCGGCGCGACGCACGTCACGGATGGGCCGCGCCATATCCGTCGCTTCAACGTTGCCGAGGACGGCCTCACATTGAGCGGTGGCGAGGTTTTCGCAACCTGCGACAGCGGCCTCTTCGACGGCTTCCGTATCGACACCCAGGGCCACCTGTGGAGCAGCGCCGGTGACGGTGTCCACTGCTACGCGCCGGACGGCACGCTGATCGGCAAGATCCGCCTGCCGGAGGTCGTTGCCAACGTGTGCTTCGGCGGACCGAAGCTCAACAGGCTCTTCATCTGCGCGACAACGTCGCTCTATGCGGTTTATCTCAACGCACGGGCCGCGGGACGGAACAGCGCCTGACATCTGCCGGAAGGCATATCTGAGGGTTTTCCCGTATGCGCTAGCTCAGCAAAGGAGTAACCTTTTGTTTTCAATCTCCCGCGTGCATGCGATGCACGAACTCCGATTCTTTCAAGGGAGGAGGCCACGATGTTTGGAGAGTTCGTCCCGCGCGAGCGCGCTGCAGCGTATGCCCAGGACAGAAGGTCGCGATCCGAGGCCTTGCTCGATTTCGACTCCGAAGAGGTCGGCAGCTCCTACAACCGCCAGCCTTTCATCGTCCGGCACAGACTGGCCGAACATCCTCTACTGAAACTGGACCCGCTGTTCGCGCTGTGTCGACGCCTGCCGAGTGACTTCGTCAAGCTGAGACGGGGCGTCATTCCCGGCAATGCCCACTTCGATTCGTCCTACGACCGCTACCGGGACGGCCTCTCGCTCGAGGAAACGCTTGAGCATTTCGAGGATTTGAAGGCCTACATCTGCATCTACAACCCGGAGCGCGACCCGACCTACCGGCCGCTCATCGAGGGCCTGCTGGCCGAGATCGCCGCGGCCATCTCGGACACCGATCCGATCGTTACCTGGTTCTCGACCTACATCTTCGTCTCGACCAGCGGCGCAGTAACGCCCTATCACATGGACCGCGAGATGAACTTCCTGCTGCAGGTGCGCGGCGACAAGGAAGTGCTGCTCTGGGATCCCGCCGACGAAGAAATCCTGAGTCCCGCGGAAAAGGACCATCTGCTCTCCGCCTTCGGCGCCTGGCGCCCGACCTACAAGCCGTCCTTCGAGGACAAGGCGATGCACTTCGAGCTCCACCCGGGCCTCGGCGTGCACCACCCATTTATCGCGCCGCACCGGGTCCATACCCTCGACGGGCTTTCCGTATCGCTCGCGTTCACCTTCCGCACCCTCAAGTCCGACACGGTCACGAAGGCCCACAGCTTCAACGAGGTCCTGAGGCGCCTGGGCATGTCGCCCCACCCGATCGGCGAGAACGAAGTGGTGGATCGCGTCAAGGCCGCCGCGTCGAACGCGGTGCGGGTGCCGATCAAGGTGTGGCAGGCGCGCAGGCGCGTGATGAACTGGCCCACCCAGGCCAGCACGTAGGCATCGACGGTCTCTTTGGAACAGCAGTTCGCCGCTAAACTGGCGCGGTCCCCCTTCTACGCGGCGGCACCCGCCCCGCGAAGCTGCCTTGCCCACCACCATCGAACCTCTGCAACTGGCTGCATTGCCGGCGAGCCCTCGTGTCAGCATGGTCGTCACGAGCTACAACTACGCGCGGTTCCTTGGCGAATGCCTGGATGCCTGCCTGGGCCAGACCACGCCACCCGACGAGATCGTGGTCGTCGACGACGGCTCGACTGACGACACCTGGGAGATTCTTTCCGGCTACATGGCGCGCCACCCGCAGGTGCGCGGAATCCGCCGGATCAACGGTGGCATGTGTGCGTCCATGAACACCGGGATCGAAGCCGCGACGGGCGACGTGGTGCTGCTGCTCGACGCGGACGACCTGCCGGCGAAGACCCGCGTCGAACGGGTCGTGGCCGCTCTGCAGCGGCCGGTGGAGGGCCGCACGGCCGGCTGGGTACATCACCCGCTGCGGCGCTTCTCCGAATCGCATGACGACCTGGGCCCGACACCGCACTACCACGCATCCCCCGAGGGCTGGTTCGGTCCGCAGGTCCTGGCGACCGCCCACAGCCCGGTGGCAACAATGACGTCGGGCCTTGCATTCCGGCGCGAGTTGCTCGAAATGATCGGCCCCATCGCAGACGACCGAAGCCTCGCGCAGGACATGCAGTACTGGGCCGCAGCCGCGCTGCTGAGCCCGGTCGCCTGGATCGGCGAGCCCCTTGGCCGCTATCGCGTTCACGGCGTGTCCGATTCCGTCGGCGGCATGCTGTCGTCGCTGCCCAAGGTCCAGATCACGCGGCGGCGCGTCGAACTGATCGATGCCTGGCTTCGCAAGCTGCTGGAACGTCTTCGGCCCGAAGTCGCATCGCAGTGGCGGGCGCTCGACGAACAGCCCGGCTACAACTGGCTGCGCTTCCTCGAAGGCTGGCTCGCGGGCTCCGGACGCGACTTCGGTCTGCTGATGAAAGTGCTGCGCCACCCCGAAACACGCAGGGCACCCCTGCAGCAGCGCGTGTATCTCTACAGCAGCACCTGCCTGCCGCAATCCTGGTTCACGGCGTTCTCGCGATTCGTGTTCGGCGCCAGTCCATTGAAGGCATTCGTTCGGCGCAGTCTCGGCAGGGGCTGACGCAAGAGAGCCCCCGGACTACCGGTAGAATCCGCAGCCGACGCGGGCGTAGTTCAATGGCAGAACGGCAGCTTCCCAAGCTTCATACGAGGGTTCGATTCCCTTCGCCCGCTCCACATCACCCTCATTCCGACCGGTCCGCCGCCCGCGCCGGCTGTGTCTCCACCCCCTTCCGCGACGCATCGCCAAGATGGTCCACCAGCATGCGTGCGGCCGGCGACAACGCTTCGATCGAGCGCACGGCGAGCACCAGTTGACGGTGCGCCCATGGTTCATCGAGCGACACGGTCCGAATCCCCAGCGATGACACATAGAGCCTCGCGCTCAGCCTTGGCAGCACGCCCACGCCCAGGCCCGCGGCGACCATCACCGCCATCGCGTCGTAGGCGGTGACCTGGATCCGGAGCCGAAGCGGCAGTCCGGCATCGTTCGCAGCCCGGTGCAGCATCGCGTTGACGGCGCTGCCCGGATGCGCGCCGACGAATTCGTACGCGAGCGCTTCGCGAAACCGCACCCGCCGCCGACGCGCCAGTGCATGGCCGCGCGGCACCAGGAGCATCAGTTCGTCGGCACGGTAAGGCAGGAAGGTCAGCGAATCGCCGTAGTCGCCGGCGTTGAGGATGCCGATGTCCGCCGTGCTGTCGGCCACGGCGCGCGCGATGGCGGTGCTGATGCGTTCCTGCAGATGCACCTGCACCATCGGGGCCGCCGCCATGAAGCTGCGCAGGTCGCCCGGCAGAAACTGCGTGATGGCCGAGATGTTCGCAAACACGCGCACATGCCCGCGCAACCCGGTGCCGAAGCCGGCCATCTGCTCGGTGATGTCGTCCAGACCATTGAGCACGTTGCGCGCAAGCCCGAGCAGCGCGTGAGCGGCGGGCGTGGATCGGGTGCCCCGGTTGCTGCGTTCGAAGAGCTTCGTGGCCAGTGCGCCCTCAAGCTCGCTCATCCGCTTGCTGGCCGCGGCTGGCGCGATGTGTTCACGGCTCGCGGCCGCCGCGATGCTGCCCTCTTCCATGACGGCAACGAAGAGACGCAACGAGACGGGATCGAGTTTCATGCGCCGCATTAGACACCTGTCGGCCACCACCATCGCGTTTTGCGATGGCCGTCGCGCCCCACGGGCGCTTCATGGCACGAGCGGTGTGCGTTTAACCAAGTTGTCATCTCTTAGGGGAATCGATAGGTAATACTGAAAACCTTGGTATTACTCTTCATCCCCCGCGTCGTGCCAAGGAACTTCTCTCCCTTGAAATAACAACAGCGGCGGCCGAGAGGCTGCAAAAAGAAAGAGGAGTGTCATGCTTCAATCGCCCGCATCCATGGGAGTTCGCCCAAGCGTGCCTCCCGACCTCATCGATCAGAACGACCGTGAGCCTTGGAAGAAGCTGAACGAGAGTGCCTTCGCTTTCAGGCACAACCTGCAGGGTCACCCGCTCTTCAAGATCGAGCAACTCGCCGATCTTTCGGAACACGTGTTCGACTACCCCGACTACAAGCGCTACTTTGCGTTCGGCGAAAGGTCGCTTCCGAAGCCGGAGCTGAAACGCATCCTGCGCGAGAGCATCCTCAATATCGGCAACAACGGCCGCTGGTTGGCGCTGCATCACATCGACAAGATGGTGCCGGAATACGGGCAATTGCTTGATCAGCTCTTCGCGGACATAGAGCGCCTCATCGCCCGGCCGATCCGCTCGCAGATGACCTGGGGCAGCATGTCGATCTTCATGAACGCGCCAGCGCTCAGCGTGCCATATCACTTCGATCATGAAACCAACTTTCTCATGCAGATCGAAGGCGAAAAGAACGTACGGCTCTATCCCCCAGGGTTGCAGACACTGACGATCGAGGAGATCGAGGACTTCTATCGCCACAACCCGCTGGCCGGCCGCTATCGCGACGACCTGGCCGACAAGGGAACGGCTTTCACCCTCACGCCGGGCATGGCACTTCACCATCCGCCGCTGGCCGCGCACAAGATCCAGAACGGCGACGCGGTGTCGGTCAGCATGTCGATCAACTACACGATGTCGGACATGGAAGACCGTGCACGCGTCCATCAGGCCAACTACTGCCTGCGCAAACTCGGGTTGAGGCCGCGCCCGATCGGTGAGTCCGTCTTCTGGGACACCGCCAAGGTCAGGTTCATGCGTGGGCTCTCCAAACGAAATCCCCGGACATGGGACGAGGCCATGTATTCGGGCGTCGAGCGGCTCGGCACGCCGTTCCGGCTTGCGAAGGCTTTGAAGCAACGGGCGCGGGAGCTCGCACCATTCAAAGGCCTGAAGTCGGACGCTGAAGCAGGACGCTAGTGCCAGACCGGGCACCCGCAGCCTGCCATCGCGTTTCGCGAGGGCAGCCTCGCCAATGAACGCTTTGCAGGCAACGCGCCCCTCCGCATCATCCGTGCACCCTCACGGACGATGCACATGCAAGCACCACAACCCCAACCCGGCACCACAGCGATCCAGGGCGCGCTCTCCGGACTGCGCGTGATCGAAATGGGCCAGCTCATCGCCGGCCCGTTCTGCGGCAAAACGCTCGGCGAGTTCGGCGCGGACGTCATCAAGATCGAACCCCCTGCCGATCCGGCCCGCCCCGGTGCGAGCGGCGGCGATCCGCTTCGCAACTGGCGGATGCTGCAGGACGGCACTTCCGTCTGGTGGCAGGTGCAGTCACGCAACAAGCGCTCGATCGCGCTCGACCTCCGCGCCGCTGAAGGCCAGGACATCGCGCGCCGGCTGATCGCCGAAGCCGACGTGCTGATCGAGAACTTCCGCCCCGGGACGCTCGAAGGCTGGGGCCTGGGCTGGGAGACGCTGCACGCGCTCAACCCGCGCCTGGTGATGCTGCGCATCTCGGGCTACGGCCAGACTGGTCCCTATCGCGACCTGCCCGGCTTCGGCGCGATCGGCGAGGCGATGGGCGGCCTGCGCCACCTGACCGGCGAACCCGGCCGGGTGCCGGTGCGCACCGGCATTTCCATCGGCGACACCCTGGCCGCGCTGCACGGCACGATCGGCGTGCTGATGGCGCTCTATCACCGCGCAATGCACGGTGGGCCGGGACAAGTCATCGACGTCGCGCTGCACGAGGCGGTGTTCAACGTGATGGAAAGCCTCATCCCCGAATACAGCGCGTTCGGCGCGGTGCGCGAGGCAGCCGGCAGCGCCCTGCCCGGCATCGCGCCTTCGAACGCCTACCGCTGTGCCGACGGCTACGTGCTGATCGCGGGCAACGGCGACAGCATCTTCCGCCGCCTGATGGACGTCATCGGCCGCCCCGAACTCGGCAGCGCGCCCGATCTGCAGAGCAATGCAGGTCGCGCGGCACGCGTCGACGAGATCGATGCCGCGATCGGCAATTGGACGCTGACACGCACGATTTCCGACGTGCTCGCTTCGCTCGGCGAGGCGCGTGTTCCGGCTGGCCGCGTCTACACCGCCAAGGACATCCACGAGGACCCGCACTACCGCGCCCGCGACATGATCCTGCGCCAGACCACGCGCGACGGCCGCGAGATCGACGTGCCAGGGATCGTGCCCAAGCTGTCGCTCACGCCGGGCTCCGTGCGCAGCGCAGCGCCGCACCTGGGCGGCGACACCGACAGCGTTCTCGGCGAACTGGGACTGGCCTCCGGCGACATTGCCGCGCTGCGCGAGAAGGGAGCCGTCGCATGAGCACGCAAGACGCCTGGACCGGCGCGCGCCGCCGCATTCACATGCAGGAAGTCGGCCCGCGCGACGGGCTGCAGAACGAGGCGGCCTATGTCGCGACCGCCGACAAGATCGCACTGATCGACGCGCTCTCCGACGCGGGGCTCGCGAAGATCGAGGCGACCGCCTTCGTCTCGCCGCAGGCCATCCCCGCACTGCGCGATGCAGAGATCGTGCTGCGCGAGATCCAGCGCAAGCCCGGCATCGTCTACACCTGCCTCGTCCCCAACGTTCGCGGCGCCGAACGCGCGATCGACGCGAAGGCGGACGAGCTCAACCTCGTGATGTCGTGCAGCGAAACGCACAACATCGCCAACCTGCGCATGACGCCCCAGCAGTCTTTCAACGCGCTGAGCGAAGTCATGGCCCTTGCGCGGCAGGCCAAGGTACCTGTGAACGTATCGCTGTCCTGCGTGTTCGGCTGTCCCATGGAAGGCGACGTCGATCCGCAGGTGGTGTTCGACTGGGCCTCGCGCTTTGCCGAAGCCGGCGCGCGCGGCATCACGCTGTGCGACACCACCGGCATGGCCTACCCGACGCAGGTGTCGGCGCTGGTGCGCGATTTCCGCAGCCGCTTCGCATCGCTCGAAACCACCCTGCACTTCCACAACACGCGCGGCATGGGGCTCGCGAACGTGCTCGCTTCGATCGAAGCCGGCGCGGACCGCTTCGATGCTTCTCTGGGTGGCCTCGGCGGCTGCCCCTACGCGCCGGGCGCGAGCGGCAACGTCTGCACCGAGGAGATCGTGCACGCGCTCGAACTCATGGACTTCGACACCGGCTGCGACCTGAAAGCCCTGATCGACGCGGCACACCGCCTGCCCGCGCTGATCGGCCACGACATTCCAAGCCAGATCGCCAAGGCCGGCCAGCGCCTCGACCTGCATCAGCCGCCGAAGGATTTCCAGATCTGGCGAGACCGCGCACTCGCACGCTGAACCCCTTTCTTTTTGCACGCATACGAAACAAGGAGACATCGCATGACCTCGACAACCACCCAACGCTTCACGCGTCGCGCCATCACGACGGGCGCCCTCGGCGCGATGGCACTCATGCTCACAGGCCCGCTGCACGCGCAGAACGCGGCCAGCGGCTACCCGAGCCACCCGATCATGCTGCTGGTGCCCACCGCCGCGGGCGGCACCACCGATATCGCAGCCCGCATGCTCGGCGTGGACCTCGGCACCGCGCTGGGCAAGACCGTCGTGGTCGACAACAAGGGCGGCGCCAACGGCGCGATCGCGGCGATGGCGGTCAAGCGTGCCGAGCCCGACGGCTATACGCTGCTGATGCAGTACTCGGGCTACCACGTCATCACCCCGCTGGTCACCAAGCAGCCCATGCAATGGCAGGCGAGCGACCTCACGCCGGTCGCGAACGTGCTGTCGGCCCCGCAGATCGTGGTGATCCGCGCCGACCTGCCGATCAAGAACATGGCCGAGCTCGTCGCCTACGCCAAGGCCCATCCGGGCAAGCTCAACTACGCCTCGTCGGGCAACGGCTCACTGCAACATGCGACCGGCGCGATGCTCGAACAGCAGGCCGGCATCAAGCTCACGCACGTGCCGTACAAGGGCACCGGGCCGGCGCTGCAGGACCTGCTCGGCGGCACCGTCGACCTGACCTTCGGCACCGCGCCGCCCTTCGTGCCGCACATCCAGTCGGGCAAGCTGCGCGTGCTCGCAACCACAGGCAAGACCCGTCTGCCGAGCCTGCCTGACGTGCCGACCACCGCCGAGGCCGGCCTGCCGAAGCTGGACGCAACGTCGTGGTTCGGCGTCTTCGCGCCGGCCAAGACGCCCAAGCCGATCATTGACAAGCTGACCACCGAGATCGCGAAGGTGGTTGCCTCGCCCGCGTTCAAGCAGAAGGCGCTGGAGCAAGGCGCGATGGCGGACTACATGCCGCCGCAGCAGTTCGCGGACGCGGTCAAGGCACAGACGGCGCAGTGGGCCGAGGTGGTGAAGGCAACCGGCATCGAAGCCGACTGAGCCGCTACGCCAGGAACGGCAGGACGACCAGCGCATCGGGATCGAGCCCCGCTCGCTCGCAGATGTCGCTGGCCAGCGCCATGTAGCGCTCTGCCTCCTCGCTCTTGCCCAAATCGAGGTGCAGCGTGGCGAGGCCGTCGTAGCAGGGAAAGAGCAGCTGCGGCTCGCCGGACTTCTCGGCCAGCACCAGCGCTTCCTTGTAGTAGCGCAGCGCGCGCAGCGGATCGCCATGGCACTGGTAGATCTGCGCCAGCACGACGAGCGAGACCGCCAGGTGGTCGAGCTGCCCGGTGCTCCGGTCGATGCGGATGGCGTCATGCGCCGCGACCATGCCGCGCTCGTCGCAGCGGTTGGTCAACGTGCAGTAGGCGACCGCCAGGTTGGCCGACAAGCGCGACTGCAGGCCCAGGTCGCCGATGCGATGCGCAGTCTGCAAGCCGCGCTCGCAGGCGTCGATGGCGCGCTGCGGGTCGCTGGAACTGTAGAGCACGCCAAGGTTCGAGAGCGCCCGGCATTCCACTTGCGGCAGATCGGCGGCGCGCGCCACGTCGATGCTCTGCTCCAGCCGCTCGACGGCCTCGTCGAGCCGGTCCAGCCGCGCCAGAGCGACGCCCTGGATGTTGAGCGCCAGCGCGACCGCCGCACGGCTCCCATGAAGGCCTGCCGGTTCGTCGTTCGACGCGTCGAGGCCCCGGACATGCGCGAGTGCGCGCTGCGTCCATGCCAGCGCATCATGACTGTCGCCACTGCGGAACGCCAGCTCGCCCCGTTTCTGGAAGAGCCACGCCAGCTCGGGGTGAGGCGCCGCTTCGTTCATCAGCGCCAGTCCTGTCTCCAGGCATTGGAGGGCTTCGTCGCGCAGGCCGACTTCCCAGCGCAATGCGGCGATCTTGCGCAGCACGCGCGCCTGTGCAGTGCGGTCGCCGGTGCGCGCATGACCTTCGCGCACCGCTTCGAGATGCGCCGTCGCGTCGGCGATCCGCCCGGCCGGGGCAAGCACGTCGGCAAGCCGCTCGCGGATCTGCAGGGGCTGTCCGGCATCCGCGCCACCGGCCTGTTCAAGCGTCTCCAGCGCGAACTCGTAGTGGCGGATGGCGTCCGCGTTCGCGTAGCTGTTGCGCGCCCAGTCGCCCGCCGCGACGAGATAGTGCACCGCACGCGGCTTGTCCGCGCCGAGGCGGAAGTGATGCGCCAGCGCCTGCAGTTCCTCCAGGTTACGGGGCGCTCCGCCGCACAGGCGCTCCAGCCCCTCGCCGATGCGGGTGTGCAGTTCGGTGCGACGGCTCATGAGCAGCGTCTCGTAGGCCACCTCCTGGAACAGGCCGTGCCGGAAACGGAACTGACGGTCCTGCAAGGCAGGCGGGCTGATCGAAGGCGCGGCCAATGACAGCAGCCCGGCTTCGACGAGCGCATCGAGCGCATCAGTCAACGCCCGTGCGCGGGCGGTCGCGACATCCCGAAGCAGCGCTTCGGTGAAGACAGGGCCGATCACCGCCGCTTCACGCAGCGTCTGGCGCACCGGCACCGCCAGGCGGTCGATGCGGCCCAGCAGCAGCCCATGGATCGTCAGCGGCACCTGCTCGGCCGAAGCGCCCGGGCTGTAGATCCAGGTGCCCGCCTGCTGGCGCAGCACGCCGTCGGCGATCAACGCACGCACCATCTCTTCGATGAAAAGCGGATTGCCGCCCGCATGCTCGACGATGCGCATGCGCAGTTCATCCGGGAGCGTGCGGCGCGAACTACCGAACAGGCCATCGAGCAACGTGGCGCTGCAGGCGCGCGAAAGCGGCTCCAGCGCAATCCGCGTATGGGCCACGGACCCACCAGCGAGCGCGCCGACTTCCGGTACCGGCCGGTGCGTGACCAGCAGCATGAAGGGCTTGCCGCCCAACTGGTCGAGCAGATAGCGCAGCACGTCGAGCGACGCCGCGTCGGCCCAGTGAAGGTCTTCGACGATCATCATCACCGGCTCGCGCTGGAGCCGGCGCTGGATGACCGCAAGCACGGCGGAAAGGATCTGCCGCTTCAGTTGTTCCGGGTCGAGATAGCGCGTGCGCGAATCGTCGCCTTCCAGGCCTAGCACGAAGCCGAGGTAGGACGCGACCTGCTCACGCAACTGCGCGTCAACGCCCAGGTCCGCGAGCGCGGCGGTGATCTTGCGCTGTGCTTCGCCCACCTCTTCCCGCTCCGAGAGACCATAAGCATCGCGCAGCAGCGCAGCCGGCACGCCATAGGTCCGCTCGCCGAGCGACGAGCAGGCGGCGTTGCGCACCGCCACGCCATCGAGCCTGCCGTAGGCGCGCAGTTGCGCGATGAACTCCGCGACGAGCCGGCTCTTGCCGGTGCCCGCCTCGGCGACGACGCTGACAAGCTGGCACTGCCCGCCCCGCATCGCCTCGAAGGCGCAGACCAGCGCGTCGAGGTCCGCGTCCCGGCCGACGAGCGGTGTCGCGAGGCCATGCGCCTGCAATCCGCGCGCGGCCAGCGGTGTCGTGAGCGCCGCGCCTAGCCGGTAGGCGATCACCGGCTGGCTCTTGCCTTTGAGCGGCAGCGGCGGCATCTCTTCGAAGTCGAAGGCGTGCTGCGTGAGCAGCCAGGTCGAGCGGCTTACGAAGGTTTCGCCCGCGCCCGCAGCGGATTGAAGGCGCGCCGCGGCGTTCACGGTGTCGCCGGTCACGGCATAGGTGGCAGTGGGACTGGAACCGATCCGCCCGGCCACCACCGGCCCGGTATTGATGCCGATGTGCAGGTTCAGCGCTCGACCGATACGCGCCTGCCAGCGCTCGCTCAGCGCGGCGATTCGCTCGTGCATCAGCAGCGCCGCACTCACCGCGCGCACCGGATCTTCGTCATGCGCGACCGGTGCGCCGAACACCGCCATCACCGCATCGCCGACATATTTCTCGACAAAGCCGTCGAGTCGCTGGATGCTCGAAGACATCTCCGCGAAGAGCTCTGTCTGGAGTGCACGCACGACTTCGGGATCCAGGGCTTCGCTCAGTGAGGTGAAGCCCGACAGATCCGCAAACATGACCGTGACCGGGCGGCGGTCCGATTCCGGTTCGGGAGCCGCCACCTCGAGACGCTGCCCGCACTTCGGACAGAAGGCGAACGTGGCGTCGGCTTCGAACCCGCATGCAGTGCAAAGCATGGATTTGATTCTCTCCCAGCCTCGCCCACTTCGTGTGCGGGATTCGAATCCTCGCCCTAACCTCTGCCGCACACGGACGATACGCGGAGTGCCCCAGTCAGCACTCAGGCTCCTCTCCAAGCCCGTAGCTATATGCGTACGGATCGTGCCAACCGTTCCGTTTGTAGAAAAGATCGACCGTCGTGCCATCGTCAAACCTGACGTATGCCATGCCGCTAGAAAACAAAACCCATCGACCCGACGACCCGTCGGTGTACCGGATTGAGCCTTCTGCAGCGCACGAGGAGTAGCGCTCATGGAGCAATACAGCTTTGTCCGCCGGCGGTTGAGCACGCTTGAAGAACCGAGCTATCTGCCTCCTAGTCGGTCTGAACTTTCGACACGCCCTTTCCTCGTTTTCGTCGTTCAGCGATTTGTCGTTCAACCCCAGCGCAGTGATCCGGACGTCAAGCACCTCTTTGGCTTGAAGCGGACCCGGACCAATCATTGCAAGCGCAATCGCTACGCCCGCCAGCGACAGAGGCTTCGATGGGCCTACCATTTGGCGGTCGCCGCTTCCGTAGGAGTTTTTCGGGCGATGTCGGGATGCCGATAAATTTCGCTCATCGAGACATTGAGCGTGTCGACAAACCCCCAGTCCCACCGGATGACTTCGATTTCATCCTTGTGGCTGGCATCCTGCGATTCGCCGATATACCGGCGAGCTTCAAAAAGATGTCTTGTGACATTTGGTCTTCTCCCTGGAAATGCCGGGCATGCGACATGCGCCCGGCTGACTCCAACGCCATCGCGAGGGCCAGGGCGAGTGGCGCCGAGCCGCGGGGAGCTTACATCGCGGCGCTTGCGCTGCCGCGGATAGCGCGGGATTCGAAACCTCCTAGCATTCCCCCTCAGAGCACAGTCCGTACATGCCAGCGAACGGGTCGTGCCACCCATTCTTCCTGTAAAGGAGATCAACGCTTCGGCCGCGGTTCCAGTCGATTGTCGCGGTCCCACCTGAGTAGAGTATCCAGGTGCCCATGCTGTCGTCGCTAAACGTGATAGTTCCTTTTGCGTAGCAGGGTGAATAACGGGTCGTCGTTATCATGTGGTGCTCCACCGGATACGCCCTAGAGAAATACCGCTTGACCTGTGTTGTGGTCGGTTTGAATTTCTCGCACCCCTCGGCCGTGTTCGGGTCGAGCGTCCTTCCACTTTCTTCGATCTTGAGTTCGGACACGCTCCTAGCGCTCGCCAAATTGGAAAACAAGATCGCGAGGAGCAAAAGGCAACCGCCGCCTGTTTTCACCATTTTGCCGTGCTCGCTTCGGTCAGATTTTTGTACGAGACTTCCGGATGTCGATAGACCTCACGCATTGAAACGTTGAGGGTATCCGCCAGTTCCCGCACGAGCCACTTCAGCGAAGCGTTTTGCGCGTCGTTGACGCTCTCGAAGACCTCCTGCCCCTTCGGTCCCACGGCATCTCCGACGATTTCGATCCCGATCGAGTCGGTATTTGCGGGGTAGCGACTCGGGAACGATTTGGCGTACTCTCGCTGCGAAAGATCCGTGTATCTATTTCTCATCTGCTGCACCGTTTTGAACTCGGCGTCGGTGCATGTGTGCGTCGCGAGGCAGCGTGATTTCAGCTTCCCGGCGTGGTCAGTTCGGCGATTCAGCGAAGCGGTTTGATAAATGGTGCCATCTTTGTCGATTAGAAAATGTGCACCATCAGGCTTTTTGCCCGTGTAGCTATTGAACGTCGATTGAGCGGTTGGGGCGTCGGTCTGATGCAGCACAATGCCGTTTACAACCTTCATTTCTCCGCGCTCAATATTCGGGAAAATTTTCACCTTGACGCGCTCCGCGTCCACGTGGCCGTCCTTGGAGATATAGAGAGACATTTCTACCCTCCTTACGCTTCGCAATTACGCTGAATGTCGAAGCCGGCGGTCACTGTGCCGCCAGACCCACCATGCTGGTTCTGGAGGACGTACTCCTGTCTGACTCGCGCGAAAGAAAGGGAGACCGTCTCTCGGCCTCGCGCCATGGTGTCTTTCAGGACTGGCTCAATGCCAGTCACGACAACGTCGCCCATGGTGAGTTTGAGGTACTCGAGCGGATTGCCGCCCGCCTTCCGGACCACCAGGGTCGCCGTGTCGATGTGCTTCCCGGTCAGGCAATATTTCAGTAGGTTAGGACTCGCCCGATCGAAGTAATGGTCGAAGCTCAGGTCACTCACTGTGGCTTTGCCCGCCCCGCCCCCGCTACCGGAGTGCATCGATGATTCCTGGCTGATGCCCCAGTCCCATCGGATGACTTCGATTTCATCCTTGTGGCTGGCGTCCTGCGATTCGCCCAATATACCGGCGAGCTTCAAAAAGATGTCTTGTGACATTCGATCCTCTCCCTAATAAGTCGGGCATGCGACATGCGCCCGGCTGACTCCAACGCCATTGCAAGGGCAGGTGGCGCCGAGCCGCGAGCAGCTTACATCAAGCCGGCTTGCGCTATTTCTGGGGGTGACCCCGGCGGCCCGGCGGAGCCGGTTCCGCGGGGTTTCTGGCTTCTGCGGCGGCCTACAATCCGCGCCTATGCGCTTTCCCGCTTCGTTCCAAGCCAATCTCCATGCCGCGGCGACGCTCGCCGGCATGGCGGGAACGCGCCAGCCGGCCGCACCCTCCTCCGCCCGGCGATCTCCGCTCCCCCTTCTTTAGCGCAACCATCGATCGCCGGGCTCCCGCCCCGCGCGACAGCGGCCGCCATCTGCTCGCGGCCGCATTCGACTGGAGAGTTTTTTCATGACCGCAACCATTTACGGCGAGCGCGTGCTCACCGAACTCGATCACGTCCGGCTCAGCAAGCTGCAGGACGCCAGGTCGCATCCAGCGCTCGAGTCGCTGCTCGACTTTGCCGAAGTGATGCGCTCGCGCGAAGTGCCCGCCGACATCGTGACCATGCATTCGAAGATCACGCTCGTGGACGCGCGCACTGGCCAGCGCGACCAGATGACGCTTTGCTACCCGCCGGAAGCCGATCCTGCGAAGGGCTTTCTCTCGGTGCTCTCGCCGGTCGGCATGGGGCTGATCGGGCTTCGCCTCGGCGCCGTGGCGCACTGGAAGACGCCCGGCGGCGATGAGCGCAGCGCGCGGGTGGAGGAGATCCTCTACCAGCCGGAAGCCAGCGGCGAATACACCCTCTAAACAGACCGCTCGGACATGGGCACCAACCCGCCCCGCAAGCCGCACCTCGACGATCGCACGCTGGAGCCCTATCCGCTGCGGCAGTCGTTGTCGGTCAACGAACAGAAGCTCGCCTCGCTGCGTGACAACGCGGCGACCGAATGGATTTCCAAGCCGGACCACTACCTGCTGGTGGATGACGGCGAGCAACTCACCCTTTGTGCCGCGAACGAGCAGGCGCTGGAGGAAGCCACGCCGCTGGTCGCCGCCGCACTTGGCGCTTCGGCGCGGTTCGGCACGCCACGCGCACATTGCGCTGTTCGCGCGCACGACGGCGCTCGTCTGCAGCCTGTGATGTTCGCGCGCGTGCAAGTGTCCCGCGCTCAGGCCGCACACGTGCGGGAGGAACTGGTGCGCCGCGGCGCCAGGCTGGTCGAGGAAGATCCGCAGGGCGACCGGCTGGTGTTGCGCGCCGAAGCGCCGCTGGCGGCGCTGATCGGCTACCGGAAATTCCTCGCGGACACCACGAACGCGCGCTTCGAGTTCTGGAGCTGGCTCGCGCGCTACGAGACCGCCGAGGCCTGAGCGGCGCCCGCCCGCTGCGGCTGCGGCGCTGGGGGGAGCGGAGGGAGAGCACCGTCGAGATAGCGCACGAGCAGATCGCGCACCACCGCCTCGGGATGGCTCTCGAGCCGCGACACGAGCTGTTCGCCGACGCAACGCCCCTGGAAGCGGATATGGACGCGGGGGAAATAGGTCAGCGCCTCGGCAGCGTCCCGAAGGCACTCCACGAAAGAAGTGAGGCCACCATCCTCGTAGCAGGCATCCGGAACCGGCGCGCCGGTCGGCCGTGTGGCGCGCACGGTGTAGGTGTAGGAGCGTTCGCCGAGTTTGCGAATTTCGAGAACTGGCTGCATCGCGGACTCCTCTTCAGACCGCGCGGGGCGGGCGGGCGCCAAACGCGCGGGGGACGTAGTTTACGTTCCGACGCACTCCTGACAACTGACTACGACTTATGGCCAGTGCGCCGGCGCCACTCAACCATCCAGACCCGGCAGCAACTCCTGCAGTTCGTCATCGAAACCCGCGACCGGCTGCGCCTTGGCCAGCGCCATCCAGATCGCGAAGGGCAGGCGGGGCAACGCGCGGTGAACGGCCGAGCGAGCCACCACCAGCCGGTCACCCTGCGCGACCATCACGCCGCATTCCGCCGGGATCTCGTCCGGCTCGCCGATCGGCCGGCCTCGCGCATCGCAGCCGAGCACATACCAGCACTCCCCGCCCAGATCGAGATAGGCTGCGCGCTTGTCGGGTTTGCGCAGATCGCTGAGCAGGTCGGCGCGATTGGCCTTGACCTCATGGACGACCGGCTGCGCATAGGCCTCCACACTCGTGTTGCGTATCGAGAAGACATCCGGCCGCGCAATGCACCAGCGCGGCTTGTCGCCTTCGGCAGCCGGCGGGAGTTGCGCTCGCAGGGTCAGTCCGCGCCAGGCGACGCGGCCCGCACGCGTCATTTCGCGCGCGACACGCTCCACCAGCGCCTCGTGGCGCGACATGACAGCGCGGTTCACCACCAGCGAGGACGCGATGTGCACGATGCCGGCGTCCGTGACGCGCAGCGTCTCGTGGCCGTGTGCGGAGCGGATGCGCTCCAGCAGCCCCGCGGCGAGCAAGTCCACCTCGATCGAATCGCAACAGGGCCATCCCGCGGAGCGATAGACCTCGCGCAACCGCCGCGCATGCAGCCGCCCCAGTGCGATCGCGCCGGGCGGTGGATCGGCCACCGGCGGCGGCTTGCCCGGCTCGACGAGCGGCGGGTCGACGGCTGGCGGATCGACCACCGGCGCCGGCGGATGCGTCGCGGGCGGCGTGGGCGGCACGGGAATATCGGGCGCGGGCGGCGGCGGGCCGATCGGTGCACCGACGACACCGCCCTGCATGGCAAAAGCGTTCATCGCGCAAGATTAGCGAAAAGCGCATCGATGAGTGCGCCGCGAAGACCGAGTCCTATACTGAATCGAGGAGGTGGACATGGAAAACGACAAGGTCATGTCCGGCCCGGCCCAGCGATCCGGATGGCTCCGGGCCGACGTCATCGCCGGGCTCATCACGGCCGCTGTCGTGATCCCCAAGGCGCTTGCCTACGCCACCATCGCGGGCCTGCCCGTGGAAGCAGGTCTCTACACCGTGCTGGTGCCGATGGCGCTCTACGCGCTGCTCGGAACCTCGCGCCCCTTGAGCGTGAGCACCACCACCACCCTCGCGATACTCACCGGCGCGGCGCTCGCGGATATGTCATCGCATGGCAACCCGGGCGATCTCGCCACCACCGCCGCCACGCTGACTGCGCTCACTGGCCTCATCCTCGTGTTCGCGGGACTGCTGCGGCTGGGATTCGTCGCCAACTTCATCTCCGAGCCGGTGCTGGTCGGTTTCAAGGCCGGCATCGGCGTCGTGATCGTGGTGGACCAGTTGCCCAAGCTGCTTGGCATCCACTTCGCGAAGGCGGGTTTCCTGCACAACCTGGTCGCCACGGCTCAGGGCATTCCCGAGGCCGAGCTGCCGACCGTCGCTGTCGGCGTGACCACCGTGATCGTTCTCACACTGCTGGAGCACTTCGCGCCGCGCGCCCCGGCGCCGCTTGTCGCGGTGGCAGGCGGCATCGCGGCGATGCATCTGCTCGGACTCGAACACAATGGCGTCGCCGCAGTCGGCACGGTACCCACCGGCCTGCCACCGGTGATCCTGCCGGATCCGGAACTGGCCCTGGCGCTGTGGCCGGCGGCGCTCGGCATCGCGCTCATGAGCTTCACCGAATCCATCGCGGCGGGCCGCGCCTTCGCGCGCTCGGGCGAGCCGAACCCGCAGCCCAACCGCGAACTGTTCGCCACCGGAGCGGCCAATCTTGCCGGCGCGCTGGTCGGTGCCATGCCCGCCGGCGGCGGCACGACGCAGACGGCCGTCAACCGGCTCGCGGGTGCGCGCACGAAGCTCTCGGGCCTGGTGACCGCGCTGGCAGCGCTGGGCACCGCGCTGTACCTCGCGCCCTACATCGCGAAGATGCCCGACGCCACGCTGGCGGCGATCGTGATCGTCTATTCGGTGACGCTGATCCAGCCGCACGAGTTCAGGGACATCGCGAAGGTGCGGCGCACCGAATTCGTCTGGGCGCTGGTCGCCGCAGTGGGCGTGGTGCTGCTGGGGACGTTGCAGGGCATCGTGGTCGCGATCGTGGTGTCGCTGGTGGCGCTGGCCCACCAGATCTCCGATCCGCCGGTGCGCATGCTCGGACGCAAGGCCGGCACGAACATCCTGCGGCCGCTGACGCGCAGGCACCCCGATGACCGCACCATCCCCGGCCTGCTGATGTTGCGACCCGAAGGTCGCATCTACTTCGCCAACGCCGAGCGCGCGGGCCAGAAGATGCGGGCGCTGATCGAAGAGACCCACCCCAAGGTCGTCGCGATCGACATGAGCGCGGTCTTCGACTTCGAATACACCGCGCTCAAGATGCTCACGCAGGCCGAGAAACGCCTGCGCGACAACGGCATCACGCTCTGGCTCGTGAGCCTGAACCCCGGCGTGCTCGCGATGGTGCGCCGCTCGCCGCTCGGCGAGACGCTCGGACACGAGCGGATGTTCGCCAATCTGGAACTGGCGATCGAGCGGTTTCAGGGTGGGGCGTCCAGTTCATTGAGGGCCGCGAGCGATCCACCAAACCGGGTTGAAGCTAGCGCCGGCTGAGGGCGACTATCTGCGCCTCGATGCGTCCAACCCTAGTTATCACCGCTCGCCCCGTCTCGATTCCTTCCCAGGCGCCTTCGTTTAGAGCAGCGCCATGCAGGAAGCAATGCGCCCCACAGCGGTCTTCGGGATTGCCTCCAAGCTGCCGTTCGCCGAACGTCACCGAAGGGGCCAATGCCTTCTGCCTTGCGGCCATTTCCTATGCGGCCTGCTCACCGCGGATTGACCGAACGTCCGGCTCATAGGCGCTAGGGAACAAGCCATGCTGCACAGGTCCGAAGCCCGTGCACCAAGGCGATGACTCTTTGAACTTGAGCGTCCTATGTTCCCGACCGTCGTGGAATGCGGTCTCATAGTGCACATCTGCGGCGTCCCCTTCCAAAACCACAGATGTGAAGAACCGAGGCCGTGTGCGGCTCAATATCCAGCCGCTCGTCATCGCGGTGGGCGAAAAATGCATGACGCGCAGCGACCGAAGATTGGCCGCGAGTATGACCGTGCGGTCGTATTGAATCAGCCAATCAGAATCTGGCGTGAAGCGTGCCGCGCCACCAGTCGAAAAGAACTCCCGAACACCGCCAATGGTCCTGTCGACTCGGACGCGCACGGTGCTCGCTCCCATATGGTGCTCTTCATAGACAGCGATTTCGATTGAGGCCTGTCTATCTGCGGAACGCACTGTCTCGACATGGATGGGTGTCATATGAATGAAAGCGAAGGCTGCTTAGCTAAAGTCGGTTCCTGGCCCAGAAGCGGGCGCGCAGACTCTCATCATGACGACAGTTCGCGCTTGATGCGGGCCTTCAGTGGTTCGATTCTCTTGATCAACTCTCTCCCTTTTTTTGTTGCTCTCGAATCGTCCTCCCCCTGCTTCACTGATCAGCCGGTCAAAGCTGCGAAGAGGCCACATCGCCCGTCCTGCAATGCTTGACTTGTCCCACCAGTATCTGTGCTTCGAGACGCTTGATCCGAGCCGTCACCTTGTCGCCCTCTTCGGTTCCTTCTAAGGCACCTTCGCTCAGAACTCGATAGAGACTACGCAGGGGGTCCAAGGCTGCACCTGCCATCCACCCCTCATTCCACCAATACCACCATCCGGTTGCGCATTTGTGGCGAATCCATTGGGCAGCTATCAGGAGACCAGCAACCTCGTGATAGGTATTTCTGACTACAGCCCAATGCCCCTCTGGGCCATACAGGAAGGAGTGCAGGTTCTCCAGTTCATCGGCGATTTCCAGCCCTGCGCATAGCGAGGATCACGCTTCATGGCTTGCTCCACGGCGTCCGGCTGAGGGCGGCTATCTGCGCTTCAAGACGCTCGATTCTTGCAAGCAGCGCACGACCTTCTTCGCTCGACTCATAGGAGCCACGACCGTTGTCGCCGATCACATGGTTCAGGCTATCAAGGGGCGACTCTGCACGCGCGGAGATAGTCGTCTTGTCCCACCAGTACCACCCCCCAGTTGCACATTTGTCGCGAATCCATTGAGCAGACCTCAAGAGATCGACGACTTCGTGGTACGTATTTCTGGCTTTGACCCAATACCCCTTTGGGCCGTACAGGAAGGAGTGCAGACTCTCCAGTTCGTCGGCGATTGCCAGCCACTGTGCATAGCGGGGATCGCGCCTCATGGCTTGCTCCACGGCGTCGGGCTGACCTTGATCGCACTCGGTGGAATCACCGCGGGGCTATACGAGTTCGGCACGAAGATTTGATAGTCTCCACCGCGCTGAAGCCAGCCGATCGAGAAGCCGTACTTCTTCGTCGAATAGTCAGACCCCAATACCTGCGGAGCGGCCTTACCGCCCCATCCCCAGCCATCGGCCGGCCGCCATTCGCCTTGCAGCGTTCCATTGTTCCATGGCTGCTTTGCCGGCACCGCCACGCCCGCACGCCAGTTCGTTTCGTCAGCGTATGCCTTTTCTGTCCAGTAGCCGCCGTTGGGCTTGGCTCCCCCAACAGCACGATCAAAATCAACCGAGTCGAAGACACGGTTGAGCGTGCGCCCACCCAAGTACACCGGCTCGGCCGAGGTGAAATTTCCCACCTCTTTCGCCGGCAACGGAGCAGCCATCCCGGATGGATCTCTCACGTCTATCGAGGAAGTGCGTCGATAGAAGCCCAACTGCGCCCCCGGCTCAGGCGCCAGATACCGCTGCCCATACTTCGCCAACGCAAACCCACCGACCAATCCTCCCGCGCCCTCCGCCACGCCGCCCCAATCGCCCTTGAGCGCGCTGCCGGCCAAGTCGAAGCTCGCCATTCCCACGCCGGTAACGGGATTCGATCCGAGCACCGCGCGCGTAACCGTCTCGCCGTAAGCCATGCCGGCTTCGTAGTTCTGCCCGATGGCGCTGAACCAGCGCGGCTCATACAGGCCTCCGGTCGCGAAGCCGTATGCGGTGCCGTACGCAACCTGCCCAAGGTCCAGTACTTGAGCAACAGGTTGCCAGACCATGTCGACGGCGCCATGCGCGACACCTTTGGCAAAACGCCCTGCAAGCTCAGTGGCCAAAGGACCACCGTCCGCAAGACCACTGGTCATCAGTGAGTCCCCTCCGTAGACGTCGACATAGCGCTGACCCGGCGTCTGCGGCGCGGAGGTATCAGTCAGACCCGACCACTCGTTGCGCTTGATGTAGTCGAGCGCAGCATTGCTGTCGCCGGATGCTCGTTGGAAGCGTACGGTCATGAGTTGCCTGTCGCTCTCACTGAGGGCTGACTGATCCGCGGCACCCTGGCCGGTGGTATCAGCCGTCGCGGCTGTGCGCCGCACATGATTTGCACCAGCCTCCGTCCCCCGCCCGATCATCCCGAACGCCGAGAACACCTGGAACTGCCCCAGCACGCCTCGGAAGAATGCCGCCGCCATCGGCGGCGCGCTGACGATGAGCGTGGTCAGCACCAGCCCGATGCCGCCTTGCTGCATCGCCAGCGATGTGATGCCTTCTCCGGCTGTGGAAGCACCTCCAAGGGACCCGGTATCGGCCAGAAGCACCGCGAACCTGGCCAGGAAGGACATTGCCACCGCCTGCACGATGTTGTTGGCAAGCCCGACCATGAAGCTGAGCACGGCCAGCGAGAAAACCGTGCCGATGCCATACAGCAGCCACTTCTCGAACAGCGCCTTCGTCTTCTCGAACAGCAGGCATAGGACGAACAAGGGTCCGAAGCCGACGAACAGCGCAAGAGCAATCTTGTTGAGTAGGAGGAGCGACCCGCCGATCACGCCCGGGCCGGCAATGCCGATGCTGGAGAACCACAAGGCTCGGGTCTTGGCGGACTCGACGGAAGGATCACCGCCACTCGCGAGCGAATCGATCGCCGAGAACATCGCCTGCATGTACGCGAGGTTCTTGTCGATGTTCGCGTAGGGGCTGTCGGCGTGCTGCGAGGCGAGTGCTGTGATGGCGCTGGCGGTGCCGTCGGTGAGTGTCCAGTAGAGGTTGGAAGAGACGCCCGCCGCACCGGTGGCAATGCCCAGGATGAGCACGGCGCGAAGCGAGTCGCCCACCAGCGCCATCATGGGTTGCCGAGAACGGCCCGTGACGACGCGCAAGCCCTGAAGTGCGATCCAGACGGACAGCAGCATCAGGCCAATGGCTCCAATGAACCGGGCCGTGCTGGTCAGCAGGTTCCACTGGAAGGTGTTGATCTCGTCCCGAAGGTGGTCGTTGATCAGTTGGAAGAAAACGAAATTGCTGACGTCCGTGAAAGGCATCGTCATTGCTCCCTGTTCTTTTGTTTGGCAGTGATTCTGCCTCGCTACTGAACGGGTCCGAACCGCGCTGACCCGCCGCCCCCACCCGGGGCCATCCCCCGCCCCCGCCCCCTCCGCCAAGGAGGGGCGCCGGAAGCCCCCTGCCTCCCAGAATTTCACCCTGTTCCCGGCCGCCCGCAGGTCAGGACCACAACCCCCACTGTCCAGAAAGAAAGAGGAGACTCGTGCTTCAGCTCAACACCCAGGCCGCTTCGTTCGCAGCCCGTCCGTCCTTCCGGCTCGCCGCGACCGCGTTCGCAGCGCTGCTCGCCACACTGTCGTCGAACGCGCGGGCGTTCGAGATCGACACGGGCAACCCCGACGTCGAGGTCCGCTGGGACAACACGGTCCGCTACAACTACGCGAACCGGGTCGAGGGGCGCGATCCGAAGATCGGCAATTCCGCGGTCTCCGACGAAGGCACCTACAGCTTCGATCGCGGCCAGACGGTGGCCAGCCGCCTGGACCTGCTGAGCGAGTTGGACATCACCTACCAGAAGCGCTTCGGCGCACGTGTGAGCGCGGCCGGTTGGGCCGACGGCGCCTACAGCGCGAACAGCCGCTCCAATCCGTACCCGCCGCTGAGCCAGATTCCCAGCTACGTCAACCACCAATACAGCGACTACATCAACCGCTACTACCGCGGGCCTTCGGGCGAATGGCTCGATGCCTTCGTGTTCGGTGGCGCCGATATCGGCAGCGTGCCGGTCAACGCCAAGCTGGGCCGCCATTCGATCTACTGGGGCGAATCGCTGTTCCTGGGCGGCAACCTGAATGGCATTGCCTATGCGCAGAACCCGCTCGATCTGCAGAAGGGCTTCGCGACCCCGGGCGTGGAAGCCAAGGAACTCTTCCGTCCGCTGAACCAGCTCTCGGCGCAGGCGCAGGTCACGCAGGACCTCTCGATCGCCGGCCAGTACATGCTGGAGTGGGATTCCTTCCGCTACCCCGAAGGCGGCACCTATCTCGGCCCGGTGGACTTCGCCTTCAACGGCCCGGACCGCCAGTTCATCTCGAACCAGCTCGGCTTCGCCCAGCGCGGGAATCCATCGGAGCCCAAGCAGCGCGGCGAAGGCGGCCTGGCCGCGCGCTGGAGCCCCGAATGGCTCGACGGCACGATGGGCTTCTACTGGCGGAACTTCGCGGACAAGCTGCCGCAAACCTTCCTCACGCAGGTCGGTCGCAACATCAGCCGCTACAACCTGATCTACGCCGACAACATCGACATGTACGGCGTGAGCCTCGCCAAGAACATCGGCGGCATCAGTTTCGGCAGCGAACTCTCGTATCGCCACAACACGCCGCTGAATAGCACCGTGCTCGGCATCGCCCCCGGCCTGCCGGCGCCCGGCGACACCAAGGGTCCGCGCGGCGACACGTACCACGGCCTCATCAACGCCGTCGGCGTGATCCCGAAGACGCCGCTCTTCGACACCGCGACCTGGGCCGTCGAATTGACCTGGGCGCAATGGGCCAAGGTGACCAGCGGCGCCAACCTCTTCTATGCCGAAGGCTTCGCAGCCTGCGCCGGCAAGGACAAATGGGACGGCTGCACGACCAAGAACTACTTCGGCAGCGGCATGTCGTTCACGCCCACCTGGTTCCAGGTGTGGCCCGGCATCGACCTCTACGCGCCCATCACTTATGCAGTGGGCCTCAAAGGCAACGCTCCCACGGTCTTCGGCGGCAATCAGGGCAACGGCAACTACAGCGTTGGCCTGGGAGTCGATGTCCGCCAGAAGTACCGCTTCGACCTGAAATACATCGACTACCTCGGCCAGTACCGCAGCACCAACGGCTTCGCGGTGACCAGCCAGAACGGGTTCACCACGCTGCTGAAGGACCGCGGCTTCGTGAGCCTGACTTTCAAGACCACCTTCTAGAGCCTTCTCTAGAGCCCACCCCAAGGAGACAAGACATGAAGTTCACACTCAAACGCGTCGTCATCGCCGGATTCGTCGCGGCGCAGGCCGGCATCCTCGCGCATGCCGCAGTGAGCGCCGACGAGGCCAAGGCGCTCGGCACCACGCTGACCCCAGTCGGCGCCGAGAAGGCCGGCAACAAGGACGGCACCATCCCCGCCTACGCCGGCGGACTGACCAAGGCTCCGGCCGAGTTCAAGGCCGGCGACGGCATTCGCCCGGATCCGTTCGCGAGCGAGAAGCCGCGCCTTGTCATCGACGCCAAGAACATGGGCGAATACGCCGACAAGCTGACCGAAGGCACGAAGACGTTGCTGAAGACCTATCCGACGTTCCGCGTCGACGTCTATCCGACGCACCGCACCGTCGCCTTTCCGAAGTTCGTGATCGACAACACCGCGAAGAGCGCAGTCAACGCCAAGACCGTGAACGACGGCCGCTCGATCGAAGGCGTGCATGCGGGCTTCCCTTTCCCGATCCCGAAGACGGGCTACGAGGCGATGTGGAACCACCTCGTGCGCTTCAACGGCCAGTCGTATGAAGCCAAGTACCGCAACATCAACGTCGACGCCAGCGGCCGCCCGGCGCTCGCCACCGAAGGCGTGAGCGTGCAGGACTTCCCCTTCTGGGACACCGCCAAGACGGACGCGGACACCTACTGGCGCATCAAGCTGACCTACACCGGCCCCGCACGCCGTGCAGGCGAAGCGCTGATGATCGTGGACCCGCTGGACATCGGCAACAAGGACCGCCGTGCCTGGAGCTACCTGCCCGGCCAGCGCCGCGTGAAGGTCGCGCCCGACCTGTCGTTCGACACGCCCAACCCCGGCACCGCCGGTGCGACGACGTTCGACGACACCTTCATCTTCAACGGCTCGATGGACCGCTTCGACTTCAAGCTCGTCGGCAAGAAGGAAATGATCGTTCCCTACAACGACTACGCTGCGGTCTACGGGACCAAGCAGGACGACCTGCTCAAGCCCAATCACCTGAACCCCGATGCGATCCGCTGGGAGCTGCACCGTGTGTGGGTGGTCGAAGCCACGCTGCGTGAAGGCAAGCGCCACGTCTACGGCAAGCGCACCTTCTACCTCGACGAGGACTCGTGGGCGGCGCTGGCGTCTGACAACTACGACGCACGCGGCCAGCTCTACCGCGCCGGCTTTGCCTACATGGCGCCGAGCTACGACCTGCCGGCTCCGTACACCGACATGTTCGGCCACTACGACTTCGTCTCGCGCGTCTACTCGCTGACCGGCTACATCGCCGAGACGGGCGGCATGCGCCAGACGAAGCCGCTGACAGACCGCGAGTGGACAGCCGACTCACTGGCCGGTGCCGGTATTCGCTGAAGCGGGGAGCCTGCACATGAACACAAAGCGCGCGAAAAGAGCCGCCCAGGTTGCCGCCTTGGCCCTCGCATGCGCCGCCGCGTGGGGAGCGCAGGCGGCAGCCGACAAAGGCTGGCGCGACGTGCTCGACACGCCGGCCGCCCGCAGTGCACTGGCCTCTCACGCCCTGCTCAACGGGCTGGCGCGTGCCGGGGACCGCATCGTCGCGGTCGGCCAGCGCGGCCACATCGTCTACTCCGATGACGCCGGCAAGAGCTGGCGTCAGGCCGAAGTGCCGGTGAGCTCCGACCTCGTGGCCGTGAGCTTCCCGACCGCCACCGACGGCTGGGCCGTGGGCCACGACGGCGTCGTGCTGCGCACGAAGGACGGCGGCCAGAGCTGGACCACCCAGCTCGATGGCCGCCGTCTGGGCGACAAAGGCGCGGAGAACCCGTTCCTCGATGTGTGGTTCCGCGACGCGAACAACGGCTATGTGGTCGGGGCCTTCGGCCTCGTGTTCCGCACTGCCAACGGCGGCGTAACCTGGGAATCGATGGAGCAAGCGGTCGACAACCCCAAGGCCCAGCACCTCTATGCGGTGCGCGGCATCGGTTCCGACATCTATATCGCCGGCGAGCAAGGGCTGCTGCTCAAGCTCGCACAGGGCGACACGCAGTTCCGCGCACTGGAGCTTCCCTACAAGGGCACGCTCTTCGGCGTGACCGGCAGCGGACAAACCGTGATCGCCCACGGCCTGCGCGGCACCGTGCTGCGCAGCACCGACGGCGGACGTCAATGGCAGCAGGTCCCGACGGGCCTGCAGGTCGGCCTGACGGCGAGCACGCGCGACAGCGACGGCCGCCTCGTCATCGTGAGCCAGGCCGGCCACATCCTCGCGAGCCGCGATGACGGCGCGAGCTTCAAGCCAGTGCCGGTTGCCGGCACTCTCCCCGCGGCCGCCGTCACCGTCGCGGCCAATGGAAGCCTGGTTGTCGCCGGACCGCGCGGAACCCAGGCACTGACGCTGCCCTGACCCTCCGGGGCAGCCGGAGAACTTACATGCACACCCCTGCTACGCGCGCGCAGGACGCCGCGCCGATTTCGCTCGAATCCTTCGACATGCGCTCCGGCCCACGCCTGGAGCGGCTTGTATTCAACAACCGGCTCGCGATCGTCATCGCCTGCGCGTTGATCACGATCGCACTGGGCTTCCTGGCCTGGTCGAAGTTGGGCCTGAACGCCAGCTTCGAGAAGATGATTCCGCGCAGCCACCCCTACATCCAGAACTACCTGGAGCACCGCGCCGACCTGCGCGGCCTCGGCAACTCGCTGCGCATCGTGGTCGAGAACACCGAGGGCGACATCTATCAGCCCAAGTACCTCGACGCGCTGAAGCGTCTGCAGGACGAACTCTTCCTGACGCCCGGCGTCGACCGCGCCTGGATGAAGTCGCTCTGGGCGCCCGGCGTGCGCTGGACGGAAGTAACTGAGGAAGGCTTCCGTGGCGGCCCGGTGATGCCCGACAACTACGACGGCACACCGCGCGCCACCGAACAGCTTCGCGCCAACATCGCACGTGCGGGTCTCGGTGGCAGCCTGGTCGGCAACGACTTCAAGTCGAGCATGATCATCGTGCCCCTGCTCGACAAGGACCCGACCACCGGCCAGCGCATCGACTACCGCGCGCTCTCGCACACGCTGGACAAGCTGGCCGCGAGCTACGAACAGGACGCCAGCGGCAAGGCGACCGGCATCCGCGTGCACACGGTCGGCTTCGCCAAGCTCGTCGGCGATCTCATCGACGGACTGCACCAGGTGGCGCTGTACTTCGCCATCGCGGCGCTGGTCGCAGCGGCCATCATCTTTCTCTACACCCGTTGCTTGCGCAGCACGGCTCTCGTGATCGCGTGCTCGCTCATTGCGGTGGTGTGGCAGCTCGGGCTGGTGGCCGGGCTCGGCTTCGAGCTTGACCCGTATTCCATCCTCGTGCCGTTCCTCGTCTTCGCGATCGGCGTGTCGCACGGCGCGCAGAAGATGAACGGGATCATGCAGGACATCGGGCGCGGCGAACACAAGCTGATTGCTGCGCGCTTCACTTTCCGTCGCCTCTTCCTTGCGGGCCTTACCGCTCTGGTGGCCGACGTGGTGGGCTTCGCCGTGCTGATGGTCATCGACATCCCCGTCATCAAGGACCTCGCGCTCACCGCGAGCATTGGCGTGGGCGTACTGATCTTCACCAACCTGATCCTGCTGCCGGTGCTGCTGTCGTACGTGGGTGTGAGCCCCAAAGCCGCGGCGCGCAGCCTGCGAGCCGAGAACAACGCAGGCTCATCGCGACTGAACGCATGGCTCGGCCACTTCACCGAGCGCAAGTGGGCGGTACGCACAATCAGCGCGGCCGCCGCGCTGCTCGCCATCGGCTTCGCCGCCAGCACGCATCTCAAGATCGGCGACCTCGATCCAGGCGCTCCAGAGTTGCGTCCGCAATCGCGCTACAACCGCGACAACGCCTACATCACGGCGAACTACTCTCTGTCGAGCGACACCTTCGCGGTGATCGTGAAGACCGCCAAGGAAGGCTGCCTGCAATACGGCACCCTGGTCGAGGCCGATCGCCTTGCCTGGACACTGCAGCAGGTTCCCGGCGTGCAGACCACCGTATCTCTCGCCAACGCGGTGCGGCAGATCACCGCTGGCAGCAACGAAGGCAGCCCCAAGTGGCTCACCATCGCGCGCAACCAGGACGTGCTGAACTACGGCGCCCAGCAGGCGAGCGTGAACAACCCCGAGTTGTTCAACACCGACTGCTCGGTGATGCCGGTGATCGCCTATCTCTCCGACCACCGCGCCGAGACGCTCGATCGCGTGGTCGCCGCCAGCGCCGCCTTCGCGGATACACACAGCAACGAAGACCGCAAGTTCCTGCTGGCCGCCGGTGGCGCCGGCATCGAGGCCGCGACCAACATCGTGGTGCACAAGGCATGGAACGAGATGCTCGTGCTGGTCTACGCCGCCGTGATCGCGCTGTGCTTCGTCACCTTCCGCAGCTGGCGCGCCGTGGTCGTGGCCGTCGTGCCGCTCATCATCACCTCGGTGCTGTGCGAAGCGCTCATGGTGTGCCTGGGCATCGGCGTCAAGGTCGCGACCCTTCCCGTGATCGCACTCGGCGTGGGCATTGGCGTGGACTACGCGCTGTACCTGCTCAGCGTGCAGCTCGCTGAACAGCGCCAGGGGGCGACGCTCGCCGAAGCCTATGCACGAGCGCTGCGCTTCACCGGCAAGGTGGTCGCACTGGTCGGCGTCACGCTCGCCGCGGGCGTGCTGACCTGGGCGCTCTCGCCCATCAAGTTCCAGGCCGACATGGGCATCCTGCTCGCGTTCATGTTCATCTGGAACATGGTCGGGGCGGTCCTGCTGATCCCGGCGCTGTCGCACTTCCTGCTGCGTCCCCGCACGAGCAAACCCGTGGCCGACGCCACGCCGGCCGCTGCACCGAATGCGGCCTGAGTTCCCACCGATCTGAACCCAAGAACAATGACTTCCCTCAAGAACTACAACATGGCCACGCTGAAGGACCACGTCGGCCACGACTTCGGCGCATCGTCCCCGACACTGCTCGACCAGCGCCGCATCGACCGCTTCGCCGCATGCACAGGCGACGAGCAGTGGATTCATGTCGACGCCGAACGCGCACGCGCGGAAAGCCCTTTCGGCCAGACCATCGCGCACGGGCTGATGGTCCTCTCGCTGGTCCCGTCCGCGCATTTCGAGCTCGGCGTGTATCCCGCCGACGCCAAGGGCGTGCTGAACTACGGCTTCGACCGCGTGCGCTTTCTTTCGCCGGTGCCGAGCGGCAGCTACGTCCGCCTTCACATCGAACTGGTCGAGGCCAACGAGAAGCAGCCCGGCCAATGGCTCATGCGCTGCAAGAACACGGCCTATGCCAGCGGCGATTCCTGGCGTCCGGTGATGGTGGCTGAATCTCTCGCGATGGTGATGTCATGAGCAAGGGCGTCCGTATCCGACCCGATCTCGACCGCAACGGCTCCCGGCTCAGCGATTCGTTCATCTCGATGGCGGCGGCGGTCTGCCGTCGGCCCTTCGAAACGATGCGCAGCCTGCAGCGGTCCGGCACAGCCGTGCTGAAGGCCACCACCGGCTTCTCGAAGATCGAGCCCGCCGCAGGTGATCGTCGCTTCGACGACCCGACGTGGACGCGCAACCCTGTGTACCGCGCACTCATGCAGAGCCACCTCGCGCTCGCCAGGGAAGCGCACCGGCTGGCCGGCGAGCTCGATCTTTCGCCGCGCGACGAGGCACGTGCACACATGGCGCTCGGCATGCTCGCCGACACGCTCGCGCCGACCAACACGCTCGCAGGCAACCCCGCCGCGATCCGCCGCACGCTCGAAACGGGCGGCCGAAACCTCCTCGAAGGCACAAGGCAACTTGCGGCCGACTGGCGCGACAACGGCGGCCTGCCGTCGATGGTCGACGCATCACAGTTCGGCGTCGGCCGCAACCTCGCGGTCACGCCCGGCGCGGTCGTGCATCGCCATGAGATGCTGGAGCTGATCGAATACAAGGCCCAGACGAAGACGGTGCACGGCACGCCACTTTTCATCGTGCCGCCGCAGATCAACAAGTACTACATCTGGGACCTCGCGCCCGGCCGCAGCCTGATCGAGTACCTCGTTCAGCAGGGCTTCCAGGTGTTTGTCGTGAGCTGGTTCGATCCCGGCTCGGACCAGTCGGAGTGGGGCCTGCAGGACTACGTGCTCGCGCTCGAAGAAGCGATGCAGACAGTCCGCGAGATCTCGCGCTCGCCGCAGATGCATGTGCTCGGCGCCTGCTCCGGTGGCATCACCTCGGCGGCACTGCTGGCCTACCTGCAGGCCAAGGGAAGCGACTGGGCGCGCAGCCTGACCCTGCTCGTCTCGCTGCTCGACATCGGCAGCATCGCCGACAGCTCGATGGGCCTCTTTGCACACCTGGAGACGCTCGACCTCGCGCGCACCGCGAGCGGCAACGCCGGCGTGCTGCAAGGCAAGGACCTCGCGAAGGTCTTCGCCTGGCTGCGGCCGAACGAGCTCGTGTGGAACTACTGGGTCAACAACTACCTCATGGGCGAGAAGCCGCCGACCTTCGACATCCTCTATTGGAACTCCGACACCACGCGCCTGCCCGCGCGGCTGCATGCCGACTTCATCGCACTGCTGGAGACCAATGCGCTCGCGCACCAAGGGGGCCTGTCGATCGGCGAGTTGCCCCTGTCGCTCTCGAATGTCGCTTGCGACAGCTACATCGTCGCCGGCCGCACCGACCACATCACGCCGTGGGACGGCTGCTACCAGACGCGCAACCTGCTTGGCGGTGAAAGCGAATTCGTGCTGACTTCGAGCGGGCATGTGCAGTCGATCGTCACGCCGCCGGGCGGCAAGAAGGCGTCGTTCATGACCAACGCCGGCGCACACGATTCGCCGCAAAGCTTCGAGGCCGGTGCGAGGACCAATGATGGCAGCTGGTGGCCACATCTCTCGACGTGGCTTGCCGAACGCTCGGACGCGCAACGACGTGCGCCCGCACGCGAAGGCTCCCGCGAGCATCCGCCGCTGTGCGATGCGCCGGGCACCTACGTGCTCGCGGATGGCGAAACGGCGGCGGCTGAATGAGCCGGGCGAGCAAGCCCCTGGAGACCTTTCCGGTCCGCGTCGGAACCCAGCGCCTGCGCGTCGCGATCGGTGGCGCGCCTCAGGCTGAACGCACGCTGCTGCTGTTCAACGGCATCGGTGCCAGCGTGGAAACGATGGCGCCCTTCATGGCGCGCTTCACCCGAACGCGCGTCGTCACCTTCGACGCGCCGGGTGTCGGCGAATCGCCCGCGCCATTGCTGCCCTACCGGCCGCGCGACATCGCGCAACTTGGCGCGGACGTGCTCGCGCGGCTCGACGTCAAGGACGCGCACATCTTCGGCGTTTCCTGGGGCGGTGCGATCGCACAGGAATTCGCGATCAACCATCCGCGCCGCTGCAAGACCCTCACGCTTGCGGCCACCTGCGCGGGCATCGTGATGGTGCCCGGGCGGCTCAACGTGCTGTTCAAGATGCTGAGCCCCCGGCGCTACACCGACCCCGGCTACCTGATGCAGATCGGCGGCGACCTGTACGGCGGCGAACTGCGCCTCGAAACCGAACTGCTGCAACTGCACGCCGAGTCCATGCGCAGCCCGAGCCGCCACGGCTACCTCTACCAGTTGCTCGCCACCTTCGGCTGGACGAGCTGGCCACGCCTGAATCGCGTCGAGGCACCGGCACTGGTGCTGATGGGCGACGACGACCCGATCGTGCCGCCGATCAACGGCCGCATCCTCGCGTCCGGGCTGCGCAAGGCCACGCTGGAGACGGTCGACTGCGGGCACCTCTTCGTGCTCACCCGCGCGGCGCAAACGGCGCGGCGGGTCGAGGCGTTCATGGACCAGCACACGGCGGCTGCGGCGGCGGACTGAATTCGGTAGAACCAAAGTTCAAGAATCGCTTTCGTGCAACGCGAGACTGTTCCCAAGTAACAGAACGTGTGCTCAAATCGCGCCCCGCTCCAACGCCACTCTGGAGGGCATCCATGGGCAGAAATCTGGCGTTCGTCTGCATGACGGCGCTGATTTGCGGTTGTGCCACGCAGGCATCCACGACCCCGGGCACCGGCTCGGGCGCGTCGTATGTGCCCATGGTCGACATGCAAGGCGTGGACCCCGACAACCTCACCGCGGACATCGCTGCCTGCCGCACCCTTGCTTCGAACGTGCGCGTGCTGCCGGTCAAGGGCCAGGGCAGCAACGAAGTAGCCGATGCGGTCGCACTGGGCGTGGGCATCGTCGTGCCCTTCGGCTTTGTCGGGATGGCCTTGGTCTCCGGGATCGCTTCGGGACTGAATGACGAGACCAAGCCCCGTCTTGCTGGTGCGCCGCTCCAGCAGAAGACGCTGGTCAACTGCATGGCCCGCAAGGGCTATCGCAATCTCGATCCCCAGGTGACCGTTGCCTATGTGCCGCCGCCAGCGGCAGCGGGCGCGAAGGCTTTCCGGACCGGTCGCGACACCTACGTCGCCGAGAGCTACGCCAAGGCCAACGTCTGCCATGGAGCCGCACGTGCGGTGCTCGAAAGCAAGGGACCGGGCTTCGAGCGCCACAGCGTCGTATGCGCGGACGGCCAGCGCGCCGCGTTGCGATGCGAGTTCGGCAACTGCGCGCCGGAGCCGACGGACGTCGCCCTCGGCGAGTAAGGCTCAGCCCGCGCCGGTCGGCGGCGGTGCGGGATCGCTCCAGAGCTTGCCGCCGGTGGCCCAGTCGTGCCTGGCGATGTCGTAGAAGACGACATCGACGCCGTCCGGCGAACCACCGAGCGTACGCACGGCCGCTTCGGTCAAGGCTTGCGCGAGTGCGCGCTTCTGTTCGACCGTACGGCCCTCGAAGAGCTCAACGCGGATGGTCGGCATGGTTGCATCTCCAGTTGATTCAGTCGTTCGTCAATCGCGATAGCCGGGCATCGAGCGATCCAGTCGCCGCAGCAAGGCCGGCCACTCGACGTCGCCATCCCACTCGCTACCGTCGCCAACCCATTCGCGGTATGTGCGTTCGGCAAGTTCGTCGTTTGCCACCAGCACCGCACCTCCGGTGGCGGCCATGGCGCGAAGTTGCGCCTGCGCAGCGCGTTCGAGCAGGTGCATCAGCATCCAGGCCTCGGCGACGGTGCGGCCCACCACCAGCGTGCCGTGGTTCTCGAGGATGAGCCCGTCGAGCGCACCCAGATCTGCGACGAGGCGCTGCTGCTCGTCGGCGCCGAGCGCGAGCCCCTCATAGGCATGACGGCCCAGCCGCCCATGCAGCCGCATCGCGTACTGCGACGTTGCTTGCAAGCCGCGCGGCAGCATGGACAAGGCCACGCCCCACGGGGTGTGCAGATGGATGACGCATTCGATCTCGGGCCGTGCCGCATGGACAGCGCCGTGGATCGCAAAGCCGCTGGGATTCACGCGTGCACCCGAACCATCGACCACTTCGCCGCGCACGTTCACCTTGACCAGGCTGCTTGCGGTGATCTCGTCGAAGGTGGCGCCGAAAGGGTTCAGCAGATAGTGGCTGGGCTCGCCGGGCACGCTCGCCGACAGGTGGGTGTAGACCGTGTCGTCCCACCCGTTCTGCGCCGCCATGCGGTAGGCAGCCGCGAGGTCGATGCGTACTTCGCGTTCGGTGCGTTCACGGGTCGTCGGGCGCTGGTTCATGTCTGACGGGCAGTATGCCAGCGGCACTGCGTCAATGTTCCGTCGCCGGAGGCCGCGGGGCGGGTGGCATCTCCGGCAGAGCGCTGGCTGGATCGACGCGCCGAAGCATGTCCAGGATCTCCGAGAACAAGGCATCGACGAAGGGTCTGTCGGGAACATCCTCGGGAATGCCTGCGTGATCCCTGAGAACGTGCTCGATCGTCGCGCGGACGAAGCCCCTTTGGCGGCGCTCTGCATCCTCCAGCAGCAGGTGAAGCAGGTACGTGCAGGCCCCCAGTTGGGTGCTCTGGTTTCGTTCGATGGCGTTCGCGTTCATTCGTTCTCCGACGGGGTTCGTCACGGCGCGTGCGCCGACTCGCGCATTCTGGACCGGGCGGCCCTGTCCGGCTCATGCGGGTACACCGCGACAGCGACGATCGCGCTGGCAGGTTGAGGTCGGCGAGAATCCATCCGAACCTCGGAGCCCCGAGTCCGGAAAGGATCCACGGATGGAATCAGTGCGCGCCGACGCGTTCGACGAGTCCTACTACCAGCGCTACTACTTCGACAAGAAGACCCGGGTGGCCGACCCGCAGCATGTCGAACGGCTCGGCGACTTTGTCTGCTCATACCTGAAGTACCTGCGCGTTCCGGTGGATCGCGTGCTGGACGTGGGCTGCGGCGTCGGCTTGTGGCGCGACATCGTGGCGCGGCATTTTCCGCAGGCAAGCTATCACGGCGTGGAGGTCAGCGAGTACCTATGCAGGCGCTACGGCTGGGAGCTCGGCTCGGTGGTCGACTTCCGTGCCCGCCAGCCATTCGACTTCGTCATCTGCCAGGGTGTGCTGGCGTACCTGAATCCGTCGGACCTCAAACGCGCGCTGACCAACCTCGGGGCGTTGAGCCAGGGCGCGCTTTTCGTGGAAGTCGTCACGCGCGAAGACTATGAGCGCGACATCGTCGACGAACACCTCACCGATCCAAATCTCTTTCGCCACCGCGCCGAGGTGTACCGGGGCGGCTTGTCACGTCACTTCAAGGAAATGGGCGGCGGCGTGTGGCTCAGCAACCGCTCGGACGTCCCGCTCTATGCGCTGGAATGTCCGGCGCCCTGACGCCCCGGCTCACTCCGGCTTGAAGTCGATCGACTTCAGCACCTCGCCGACGCGCTTGTAGTCGGCGTTCAGCGAGGTCACCAGTTCGTCGGGCGTGCGCCCACTGCCGGCTTCGAGACCCGCATCCAGCAAACGCGTACGCACGGCCGGCTGCGAGATCGCCTTGAGCGCCGCTTCGCGCACGCTTGCCTGCACGGCGGCGGGCACATCGGGCTTGATCCACAGGCCCATCCACGAGACCGTTTCGAGCTGCGGATAGCCCAGTTCCGCGAAGGTCGGCACATCCGGCAGCAGCGGCGAGCGCTTGGGCGTGCTGACCGCGAAGGCCTTGATCTTGCCAGCCTTGATCATCGGTAGCGAGGTCGCCATGCCGTCGAACATCAGCGGCACATGGCCGCCCATCACGTCGGTGAGCGCGGGTGTCGAGCCCTTGTAGCCCACATGCGTCATGTCCATGCCGGCCGCCTTGTTGAGCTGCAGGCCGATGACGTGCGACACGGTGCCGGGGCTATACGAGGCATAGCTCACCTTGCCCGGATTGGCCTTCACCCAGCTCACCACTTCGGCGAAGTTCTTCGCGGGCACCGAAGGCGCACCGACCATCACGAGGCCGCCGCGTCCGAGTTCGGCCACGGGACGGATCTCCTTGGACATGTCGTTGCGCAGCTTGACGATGTGCGGGATCTCGCTCACGAGCGAGCTCACGCCTACCAGCAGCGTGTAGCCGTCATGCGGTGCCATCGAGAGTTCGTTGACCGCGAGCGCGCCGCCCGCGCCGGGCTTGGCGTCGACCACGACAGGCTGGCCCGTATCCTTGGTGAGCTGGTCGCCCAGCAGCCGCGCAACGATGTCGGCGGTGCCGCCGGCAGGTCCCGCCACGATGATGCGGACCACCTTGTCGGGCCACTTGGCGGGTTGCTCGGCGTGCGCTGCGAGGCTCGCAACGCCAAGGCACGAGAGGCAAGCGGCCTGGATCATCTTGCGGCGCGAGAGACTGGTCTTCATGTTTTCTTCTCCTTGAATTCAGACGGCCCAGCGCAACAGCGCGAGGGCGAGTATGGCGAGAAATACGGTCTCGCCCAACATCAATGCGACAGGCTTCAGGCCAACGGTGGCGAGGTCGCGCAGTTGCGTCTTCATGCCGATGCCGGCGATGGCCGCCACCAGGAACCAGCGCGAAACGTCGCTGCCCAGGTCGACAAGTGCCGTCGGTAGCCAGCCGGTGCTGTTGACCGCCACCAGCACCGCGAAGGCAACCGCGAACCACGGCAGCAACGGCGGACGGGCACCGCCCGTCTGCATGCCGCTGGCCCGTGCGCACATCACCGCGAAGACGATCACCGGCAGCAGCATCGCCACGCGCATCAGCTTGACGACGGTGGCGATGTCACCGGTTTCCTTCGACATGCTGTAGCCCGCGCCGACCACCTGCGCCACGTCATGGATGGTCGCGCCGAGGAACACGCCCGATCCATGGTCGTCGAGGCCCACTGCGCGCGCGATCATCGGGTAGGCGATCATCGCGAAGGTCGAGAGCGCCGACACGCCCACCACGGTGAACAGCGTCGCCTTCTCCTTCTGCGGATGCGACGGCAACGCCGCGGCGAGCGCCAGCGCGGCCGATGCACCGCAGATCGCGGTCGCGCCACCGCTCAGCAAGCCGAACAGCGTGTTGAAGCCCATGAGCTTCGCCACGATCATCGACACGCCGATGGTCACCACCACTGCCACCAGCACGAGCACCACCGGATGCCAGCCCAGCGCCACGACCTGTGCGATCGTGATGCGAAGGCCCAGCAGCGCGACGCCCCAGCGCAGCACCTGCCGCGCGGTGAATTCGATGCCCGGCTTGCAGGCGCCTTCGGCCGAGAGGAAGTTCATCGCCATGCCGAGGATGAGCGCGAACAGCATCACCGGCGCACCGTAGTGCTGCGACAGGAAAGTCGACGCGGCGGCGACGACCGCACACGCCAGCACGCCCGGGAACAGCGTGCGGCTGCGCGCCGGCCACGCCGCGATGGAAAGGCTGGTCATGCGAACCTCGAACCGCTGTTGGCCATCAGGTGGTCGCCATGCGCGTCGCGCAGCAGGTTCTTCTGCACCTTGCCGGTCGCGCCGAGCGGAATGCGGTCGACGAAGACCACGTCATCGGGCGTCCACCACTTGGCGATCCGGCCGTCGTAGAAGCGGATCAGTTCGTCGCGGGTGAGCTCCTGCCCGGCCTTCTTGACGACGATCAGCAGCGGACGCTCATCCCACTTGGGGTGGCGCGCGGCGATGCAGGCGGCCATTTCGACGGAGGGATGCGCCATAGCGATGTTCTCCAGGTCGATGGAGCCGATCCACTCGCCGCCGGACTTGATGACGTCCTTGCTGCGGTCGGTGATCTGCATGAAGCCGTCGGCATCGATGGTGGATACATCGCCGGTCGGGAACCAGCCGTTGACCAGCGGGCCCGCACCCTCGCCCTTGAAGTAGTTCGAGATGACCCAGGCGCCGCGCACCATCAGCTCGCCGGCGGTCTTGCCGTCGTGCGGCAGCTCGGCGCCGTCTTCGCCGACGATCTTCATGTCGATGCCAAAGACCGAACGGCCCTGCTTCGACTGGATCGCGAGGCGTTCCGCCGCATCGAGCGACTGGTGGCACGGCTTGAGCGTGCAGACGGTGCCGACCGGGCTCAGCTCGGTCATGCCCCAGGCGTGCAGCACCTGCACGTCATAGCGCTCCTGGAAAGCACGCATCATCGCCGGCGGGCACGCCGAGCCGCCGATGATCGTCCGGCGCATGGTGCTGAAGTGGAGATCGTTGCTTTCGACGTGAGCGAGCAGGCCCTGCCACACCGTCGGCACGCCGGCCGAGACGGTCACGCCTTCGGCTTCGAACAGGTCGTGCAGCGACTTGCCGTCGAGCCACGGGCCCGGGAACACCAGCTTGGCGCCAACCATGCATGCGATGTACGGCAGGCCCCAGGCATTGACGTGGAACATCGGCACCACCGGCAGGATGACGTCCTTGGCTGAGCAGTTCAGCGCATCGGGCAGCGCGGCGGCATAGGTGTGCAGCATCGTCGAGCGATGGCTGTAGAGCGCGCCCTTCGGGTTGCCCGTGGTCCCGGAGGTGTAGCAAAGCGACGACGCGGCCTTCTCGTCGAACACCGGCCAGCGGAAGTCGGGCGTGTGGTCGTCGATCAGGTCTTCGTAGCACAGCAGGTTCGGCACCTTGGACGACGCCGGCATGTGCGCCCGGTCGGTCATCACGACGAAGGCTTTGATCGTCGAGACGCGCGAGGCGATGGCCTCGATCAGCGGCAGGAAGGTCAGGTCGAAGAACAGGATCTCGTCTTCGGCATGGTCGGCGATCCACACCACCTGGTCGGGGTGCAGGCGCGGATTGAGCGTGTGCAGCACCGCGCCGGAGCCCGAGACCGCGTAGTACAGCTCCATGTGGCGGTAGCCGTTCCAGGCCAGCGTGGCGACGCGGTCGCCCTGCTCGATGCCGCGCGCGGCCAGCGCGTTGGCCAGCCTGCGGGCGCGCTGGCCCATGTCGCGGTAGGTATAGCGGTGCACATCGCCTTCGACGCGGCGCGAGACGATCTGCTGCTCGCCGTGGTGGCGTTCCGCGTGGGTGAGGAGGCTGGAGATCAGCAGGGGCTGATCCATCATCAATCCGTTCATGGTGGTATCCGTCGATTCAGTGAAGAGGCTGGGCGTGGCGCGCGTTTCAGGCGGGCACGCTGCGGGGTGCGCCCTGGGGCGCGGACTCGGGTTCGGGTTCGTCGGCGGCCTCGCCGGCACGCTGCAGGTCGGCGCCGTAGCTGCGCGAGGCGCGCATGAAGGCAGCGGCGGCGAGCAGGCCGAACACGGGCATCGCGATCAGCGCGTGTTCGAGCGACCAGGCGTCCGACAGGAAGCCCGCGATCAGCGGCCCGGTCGCGAGGCCCAGCAGGTTCTGGAACAGCGAGAGCACCGAGGCGCCGGTGGCGCGGATGCCGGGATGGATCACGTCGATGACGACGGCCGCGACCACGCCCACCGAGCAGGTCATGAGGAAGCCGCCGAGCGCCAGCAGCGCGAACTGCGATGGCTTCGTCAGCACGAGCCCGACGTGCTGGGCACCGAAGCCCAGCGCGAGCACCGCCGCCGAGGCCACGCAGATCGCGGCCGTCACCTGCAGCTTGGCGGCGGGGCGGTTCTTGCCGGCGCGGTCGGCGACCGCGCCCCAGACCACGCTGCCCAGCGCGCCGCACAGCACCACCAGCGCAGCCTTGATCGCGGCCTGCTCGGGCGTCAGCCCGTGCACGCGGTTGAGGAAGCTCGGCAGCCACGCCCAGATGGCCGACACGAGAATGAGTTGCGCCGGCGCGGCGAGGCAGACCCACAGCAGCGTGCGCGAGCGCGCGAGCCGCTTCGCGATGGCGCGTGCCGCGCCCTGCGTCGAGCGGGTGGCCTGCTCGATGCGCGGCGTGAGCTCGACGGTGCGGTAGTCGCGCACCTTGATGTAGAGCAGCGCCAGCGCGAGCCCCGGCACGCCGACCACGCCGAAGGCGGCCTGCCAGCCCCAGCGCGCGGCGATGACGCCGCCGAGCATCACGCCCAGCACCGAGCCGATCGAGGCGGCGGAGAAGAAGGCCGCCATCAGCGCACCGCGCATGCGTGCCGGGAAGTGGCTCGCGATGAGCGCCGCGCCGACCGAGCCGTAGCCCGCCTCGCCGAGCCCCACGGCCGCGCGCGCCGCCAGAAGTTGGCCGAAGTTGCGCGTGAACATGCAGGAGATGGAAGCGAGGCTCCAGATCGTCGCCATCACGACGATGCTCTTCACGCGGCTGAAGCGGTCGGCGACGAGCGCGATCGGAATGCCGCCCACCGCGACGGTGACCGACACGGCCGAGACCAGCGCGCCGAGTTGCTTGTCCGAGAGGCCCCAGGCGGCCTTCAGGTGCGGAAAGAGAGAGACGATCACCTGCCGATCGATGTAGTCGACCATCATGAGGCCGAGCGTCATCGCGAAGGCGAACCACGCCTGGCGGGGTCCGAACAGGTAGCTGTCGGATCCGTTCTTCGCGTCGAGGGCATGCATGTCCATGGCCGTCCCCTCGGCGTCAGGGCACGAGCACCGTCGCGCCGGTGGTGGCGCGCGATTCGAGTGCGCGGTGCGCGTCGGCCGCGTCGGCCAGCGCGAAGCTCTGCTTGGGCTCGCTCACGATGCGGCCCGCGAGCACGTGGCCGAAGAGTTCGTCGGCCATCGCGAGCATGTGCGGGCGTGGGGTGATGTAGTGCATCATCGCCGGCCGCGTGAACCAGATCGACCCCTTCACGGCGAGCAGTTGCGAGTCGATCACCACCGGCCCCGAGGTGGTGCCGTTGCTCACCAGCGAGCCGCGCGGCTGCAGGCTGTCGAGCGAGGCTTCCAGCGTGTCCTTGCCGACCGAGTCGTAGACCACCGGCACGCCCTTGCCGTCGGTGATCTCGCGCACGCGCTTGGCAATGTTCTCGCGCGACGTGACGATGGTGTAGGCGCAGCCGTTGGCGCGGGCGATCTCCGCCTTCTCGTCGGTGCTGACGGTGCCGATCATGGTCACGCCCATTGCGCGCGCCCACTGGCAGGCGATGAGGCCCACGCCCCCCGCCGCCGCGTGGTAGAGGATCGTCTCGCCACCCTGGAGCGGATAGACCTGGCGGAACAGGTACTGCGCGGTCATGCCCTTCATCATCAGCGTGGCCGCGGTGCGGTCCGCGATGCCGTCCGGCAGCGGGATCAGCACCTCGACCGGCATCACGCGCACGTCGGCGTACGCGCCCTGCGGGCCGATCAGGTAGCCGACGCGGTCGCCGACCCGGATGTCCGTGACGCCGGGGCCGACCGCCTCGACCACGCCGACCGCGTCCGAGCCCAGTCCATTGGGCAACGGCAGCGGATAGCGGCCGGTGCGGAAGTAGATGTCGATGAAGTTGACCGCGATGTAGGTGTGGCGCACGCGCGCCTGGCCCGGGCCGGGCTCGCCGACCGCGACGTCTTCGAGGCGCAGGACGTCCGGACCGCCGGTTTCATGAAAGCGAATGGCCTTGGCCATGTCTGTCTCCTTAATGTGATGCAAAAAAGCGGCTCTTACCCAGGGCTCCCGCGGAACCGGCTCCGCCGGGCCGCTGGGAGCGCCCCCGGCGAGGGGGTTGGCGCAGCGACACGAAGTGCGCGAAGCCTGGGGGAGAGTCAGTTCATCGATAGTTCGCCAATGAAGAGTTCGGCGCGCGGCCATCTGCCGTAGCCGGACGCGGGATTCAGGTGCCCGATCTCGCCGAGATCGAACAGGCGGCTGCCCCAGTCGCGCGCGAGTTCCGCCACGCGGCGGTACTCGCCAAGCGGGTCGTTGCGGCTCGCCACCACGATGCTCGGAAAGGGAAGCGTCCTGCGCGGCACGGGCAGCCAGCCGTTGGCGCGCAGTTGATCGAGCGTCGGATAACCCTCGGGCATCGGGCGCTCGAAGTCGGGCGGCGTGGCCAGCAGCGCGCCTTCGATGGCGTGGCGCGTCTGCCGGGCCCAGTGCGCGGCCATGATGCAGCCGCCGCTGTGCGCCACGAGCACGACCGGGCCCTCGATGGCCTGCACCGCGCGCTCGATCGCCGCGACCCTGGCCCCGCAGTCGAGGTCGGTGCGGCCCATCGGCGGCACGATGCGCACCTTGCGCCCCTTGGCCGACAGGTCCGCGGCCAGCAGCGTCTGCCAGTGGCCCGCCACGTGGTCGCGCAGACCCGGGACGATGAGGACGGTCGAGGTCACCGCAGCACCCTCCATCTTCTTCAAGCCACGCGACGCAGGAAACCCTGCTGGCGGCCCTTGGGGTTCGGCGCGAAGCCATTGGCGGCCAGCGTCTCCTCGACGGTTTCGTAGAACACGCCGATCTTCAGGATCTCGCGCGCTTCCTTGCCGTGGGCCACTTCACGGCCGAACTCGCGCGAGATGCGCACCAACTGCTCGATCTGCTTGACCGTCGACATCTTCTCGGTGCGCGACTGGTTCCAGAGGTTGTCCTCGATGCCGCAGCGCACGTGCAGGCCCATCGCCATGCCGATCATGTTGATCGGCAGGACGTTGCGCATGCTGCTTTCCACGGTGAGCATCGCGCCGTCGGGGATCGCGCGCAGGAAATTCGCGAGGTTGTAGATGTTCGGCGCGTCCATGCCGCCGCTGATCGCGACCCAGTTCATCACCAGCGGGCCCTTGTAGATGCCGCGGCGGATCAGGCGCTCGACCGTCTCGTAGCTGTTGATGTTGTAGAACTGGAAGGCGCTCTGGATGCCCGCGGCGCTCAGGCGGCGCACGTGCTCCTCGATGAAGCCGGGGCCCGAGGGCACGATCATCTCGCGGTAGGCCGCGTTGTTCTGCGGCTCGGCCAGCGAGGTGCCGGCGATGTCGTCGGCTTCCATGTGCTCGAGCACGTTCATCTGCGTCGTGTTGACGGTGACGGTGACCTGGTCGGGCTTGGGATCGAGCTCGGCCAGCATGTGGCGCGTGTCGTCGTGCAGCCACTTGGCGGAGGCGCCGTCGGTCTCGGGCGCGAAGGAGATCGAGCCGCCGACCTGGATCACCATGTCGGGCACCGCGCGGCGCACGCCGGCGATCAGCTCGTTGAACATCGACAGTCGCTTGGAGCCCTTGCCGTCGAGTTCGCGCACATGCAGGTGCAGCACGCTGGCGCCGGCGTTGTAGCAGTCGACCGCCTTCTGCACCTGCGCTTCCATGGTGACGGGAATGTCCTCCGGGAAGTCGGAAGGAATCCACTCGGGGCCATAGGGCGCGGCGGTGATCACCAGCTTGTCCTGGTTTTCAGGGAAAAGGGAGCCGTCGAGGAAGTTCATGATGGGTCTTTCGGTTTGGGATGTCGTGTGGGGTGGAATGGGGACGTCGCTCAGTACGTGGCTTCGCCGACGATCCCGGCGCGTTCCATCTTCCGGTGGCACGGCGGGTAGTCCATGACCGCGTAGTGCTGCGTGCTGCGGTTGTCCCAGAAGGCGACGCTGTTCTTCTTCCAGCGCCAGCGGACCTGGTACTCGGGGATCGCCGCCTGGCTGACCAGATAGCTCAGCAGCTGGCCGGCACCCGCCGCGTAGTCCTGGCCGTAACGCACGTTCGCTGCCGTATGGAAGTTCGTGAAGTGCGTCGTGAAGGCGTTGACGAAGAGGATCTTCTCGCCGGTCTCCGGGTGCGTGCGCACCACCGGGTGCTCCGCATCGGGGAACTGGGCATGCAGCGCGAGGCGCTTCTCGATCGGCATCGCGGCGCCGAAGCTGGCCTCGATGCTGTGGCGGGCGCGAAGCCCGTCGATCTTCGCCTTGACGTCTTCGGGCAGGCGGGCATAGGCGAGCGCCATGTTCACCCAGATGGTGTCGCCGCCGACCTCGGGCGTCTCGACGCAGCGCAGCACGCAGCCGAACGGCGGCTTCTCGCGCCAGGTGGCGTCGGTGTGGAAGGCGTTCTCGTAGCGGTCGTTCGGGACCTCGGGCGACTTGTAGATGCGCACCAGGCCCGGGTGCTCCGGGTCGCTGCCCGCGACCGGGTGGTCCTCCAGCTCGCCGAAGTGGCGCGCGAAGGCGACGTGCTCGGCACGCGTGAAGTCCTGGTCGCGGAAGAAGAGCACCTTGTGCGCGAGCAGCAGCGCGCGGATCTCCGCCACCATCCCGGCATCGCGCGAGGCGGCGCCGAGGTCGACGTTGCGCAGCTCGGCGCCGATGCTGCAGGTCAGGCGCTCGACCTGGATGGAGTTCCTGAGCGCGGCGGGCGACACCACCGCGGGTGCGCCTTTGCCGGGAGTCGCTTCGACTGTCGTGTTCATGGCCTGTCTCCGTTGTGAGCGCGGCCTCGGCCGCCTCTTGGGTCATGGAGCCGCGCAGTGCGGCTTCCCAGGCACGAAGAATAGGGAGCGAGGCCCCGAAGAGCCCCCTCCTTGCGGGAGGGGGGACCCCTCACCGGCCCCTCTCCCCGGGCCTCCTGAAAGGCCCTAGTCCCCCGGCTGGAGCAAGCCGAGGATGCGCGCCCGCACCACGACTTCCTTGCGGGTGCCGGCGTCCAGCTTGGCGAGCAGGTTCTTGACGTGCCACTTGACCGTGGTTTCGCCCACCTGCATCGCGCGCCCGATTTCCTTGTTCGAGAGATTGCGGGCGAGCAGCTCCAGCACCTGCCGCTCCTTGGGGGTGAGCACCATGCCGCGCGCGGCGACCGAGGGCGCGATCTCGCGGGCCGGCGCGGGGCGCGCGGGCGCCACGGCGGGAGCGCTCGCGCGAAGGGGCGCGTCGCCGCCCTGCTGCGCCACCTCGCGCGCCCACCGGCCCAGGTCCGGATGGGCGTCCTCGAAGACCCGCACCAGCCCGAAGCTCTGGGCCAGTTCCATCGCCTCGCGCAGCATCGCCGCCCCGGCGCGCTCGCCGCAGCGGTCGAGCGCCAGGGCGCGCATGCCCATGATCTCGATCCGGAAGCGCCCCTGGTGCAGGGCCTGCGCCAGCTCGTCGGCGCGCGTCAGCGGCTCCAGCGCGGCGCGCCACGCCTGGCTGGCGATCTCCGCGTAGCCCTGGGCCAGGCCGCGCAAGGCGTGGACGCCGCGGCGCCAGAGCCGGCCCTGCGGCAGCGCCGGGTCGTCCAGCATCGCGTCGATGCGCTGGCACAGCTCGCGGCAGGTACCGGCCCGGTAGCGCCGCGCGTGCATGCGCACCTGCTCCAGCAGGCTCGCGATGCGAAGCCGCGGCAGCGAGCGTGCCTGGCCGACCGCATCGAGCCCGCCCAGCAGTTCCATCGCGCGGTGCTCGGCACCCTCGGCGATCGCCATGCGCGACATCGTGCGGTAGGCCAGCAGCAACGCCTCGGGCAAGCCGCTGCGTTCGAGCACGTCGAGCCGATCGGCCAGCAGCGCGGCGGCATCGGCGGGACGGCCGCGCTCCCACATCGCCGAGGCGAGCACCGCCGCGAGCATGCAGGTGAAGCTGTTGCGCCGGCCGAGGTCGGCCTCGGCGCTCGCCACCGCCGGCTGCAGCAGGCTTTCGACCAGCAGGACCTGGCCTTCCCACACGTACGACAGCCCGATGATGAGCTCGCCCCATCGGCCCACGAAGTTGAGCCCCCGGCCGAAGTCGCCGCGCGGCGACTGCTGCTGCCGCAGCCGCGCGAGCGCCGGGTCGCCTTCGAGCAGGGTGCGGTAGGCAGTGCGGTTGGCGTGCACCTGCAGCAGCATCGGGTCGCGCAGCGGCGGCGATTCGGCCCAGGGGTCGTGCAGCGCCGCGAAGCGGTCCGGATCGTCGGCGAAGACCGCGGCGCCGCTCAGGATCAGCGCGCACTCGCACTGCAGGGTGGCGTCGGGCTGGTCGCTCGGCTGATGCGCGAGGATGCGCGCGACCATGCGACCGGCGTCCTCATGGCGCTCGCTGATGGCCAGCGTCCACGCGGCGGCCAGCAGCAGGCGTGGGCGGCGGTCCAGTTCTTCGGCCGGCAGCTGCGCGAGCCAGTCGAGCACCACGCCCTGCCGGCCGTGGGTCACGATGGCTTCGTAGAGGCTGCGCTCGGCCAGCTCGTAGGCCAGCTCGCGCTGGCCCGCGACCAGCGCATGCCGGGCGGCGTCCTCCAGCATGCCGCGCTCGGCCAGCCATTGCGCCGCCCGCGCATGCGCGCCTTCCTGCTGGTGGGCAGGCAGCGCGGTGAAGGCTTCTCGCAGCACGTCGCGCGCGAGCGTGTGCATGCGCAGCCAGTCGCCCTGCTCGGCGGCGACGAACACCGGCGTGTCGCGGGCGAGGCGCGCGAGGCGCTCGGTGGCGTCGTCGATGCCGGCGACGCTTCGGCACAGCGCCGGATGCAGGTGGTCGAGGATCGCGATGCGCGTGAGGAAGTCGCGGTCGGCGGCGTCGAGGTTCGCGAGCAGCACCGTCAGGAACTGCTCGCGCAGCTGGCCGCCGATGGCCGCCATGCCCGCCACGTCCGCGCCGCGCGCCATCGCCGTGAGCGACAGCTGCAGGCCCAGCGGCCAGCCCTCGGTCAGCGTGTGCAGGCGCGCGGCCGTGTCGTTGTCGATCGCCGTGCCGAAGCGCGCATGCACCAGCTCCAGGGTTTCCTCCAGCCGGAAGCGCAGCATCGCGGGGCCAACCACCACGCACTGGCCATAGGCGATCAGGTCGTCGATGTCGAGGTTGCAGTCGGGCCGCGCCGCGATGATGGCGCGCAGGTTCGGCGGCGCGTTGCGCAGCAGGTAGGCCAGCGCCTCGCGCGAGGCGGCGGGCAGGCGCTCCGCCTCGTCGACGATCAGCACCACCTCCAGGGCCGTCTGCGCGAGCTCGGCCAGCCAGATCGTGATGCCTTCCAGGCCGCTCGGCCCCACCGCGTCGAGCAGCACATGCCCGAAGGTCGAGCGGCCCGAGCTGAGCCGCACCGACAGCGCGAGCGCCTGCGCGAGACGCTGCGGCGTGTCGCTCGGCTGCGCCGAGATCCAGGCCACGACGAGGCCGTGCGAGAGATGCTCGAGCCGCCATTGGGCCAGCAGCGAGGTCTTGCCGAAACCCGCCGGCGCCTGGATCAGGATCGCGGGCACGCCGCGGAAGGCGGCGTCATGGGCCAGCAGCCTCGGCCGCGACACCAGGTGGCGCGGCACCCTCGGCGGCGATACCTTGAGGAACAGGTCGTCGCCTGGGCTGTCGGAACGGGAGATCTCTGCAGTCACTGAGAACCTCGGAGAGCGGTGCGCGCCGCGGGGTTCGCCAGTCTAAATGCGCGGCGCTCTTTGAGGTACGAGCGCCGCGCCGAGCGCCAGCGCGGATTGGAACGCAGGCGACAGGCGCCCGCAATGCTCGATTGCCCGCGCTGCGCCGATCGGGTAGCGTCTCAGCCCGTTCAGACCGGAGGTGATTCGCGATGTCTTCCAACCCGATTGCAGCCTGGCACCAGCTCGTGAAGGAGCAGAACACCCGCGGGCTCGACGCGCTGCTGGCCGACGAGGCGGTCTTCCTGTCGCCGGTGGTGCACACGCCGCAGGTGGGCAAGGCCGTCACGAAGGCCTACCTCGCCGCCGCGTTCCACGTCTTCTTCAACGACTCGTTCCGCTACGTGCGCGAGCTGGCCGGCGAGCACGACGCGGTGCTCGAGTTCGAGGTGCAGATGGACGGCATCTCGGTCAACGGGGTCGACATGATCAAGTGGAACGACGAAGGAAAGATCACCGAGTTCAAGGTGATGCTGCGGCCGCTGAAGGCGGTGAACCTGGTCCACCAGAAGATGGCCGCGATGCTGCAGGCGAGCCAGCAGTAGCGGCCGGCGGCCGGCCGATCGCATCGGCCGGCCGCCCTCGGCCTGGCATCACTCGCTGAGCATGGTCTTCGTGAGCGCGGGGTCGGCCGCGATCTCGGCTTCCGAGAACGGCACCCTGTGCCACTCGCCCGCGCTGTAGGCGCGCGTGTAGTCGCCGTTGTGCGGCGAGGCCGCGTCGTCCGACAGCGAGAAGGTCAGGAAGGTGTGGGCCTCGACACCGCCCTCGGGGAAGCGCACCACCTGCATGTAGCTGTTGCCGTTCGGGTCCTTGTCCATGGTGTAGCCGCCCTGGTCGAGGCGGTTTTCCGAGCACGCCACGGTGAAGTAGCCCTGCCCGCCGCAGCCGCCGAAAAGCGGCACCTTCTGCCCGCCGCGCGTGGCGTAGAGGTACTCGCCGCGCTGCGCGTCGAGCGCGTAGCCGCTGGCCTGCACCCGCAGCAGCGCCGCGCCGAAGGCCTGCTGCAGCGTGCCGGTGATGGTGGCGTCGGTCTTCAGGTCGCGGGGGGTGTGGATCGGGTCGCTCGCGCTGAACGGCACCTGGTAGAGCGTGGCGGCCGGGGCCCTCGACGCGCGCGTCCAGAACTCGTCCCACAGGTGGGCGCCCTTGGCGGTGCGCGTGCCGGTGTTGTCCCAGGCTTGCAGCACCGCGCAGGCGGCGGCGGGGTCGACGGACTTCGGCGAGGCGAAGGTCTCGCCGGTCGCCACGTCGCCAGTCACCGCGATCGGCGTGCCGCACACCAGCGCGAGCGCCTGGTCCTTGAACAGCTCGGCCGTGTGCACGCGGCTGTTGATCACCATGCGCCGAACGGTCTCGCTGGTCGCCTTGTTGCCGGTGTCCCCGTCGGTGCCCGCCAGGCGGCCCTGCGCCAGCAGGTTGCCCAGCCGGGTGCGGAAGCTCACGGCCTCGGTGCCGGCCGGGCCGAGGATGCTCGGGTAGCCGGTCAGCGGCTCGGCCGGGTTGGCCAGCCAGTAGCTGTCGTTCATGTTGGCGACGTAGTCGTCGCGCACGAGGCTCGGCAGCCGCGCGGGGCCGATGGCGCCCTTCTGCACCGAATCGGCGTCGCTCTGCCAGTCGCAGGCGCTGCGCGAGCCGTCCATCACCGGCACGCGCGGCAGCGAGGCGCCGAGCGCCGCGCCCAGGGCCGTGCCGCAGCTCGCGAGCTGGGCCGGCGGCACGTTCGGGATCGCGCCGATGTCGGCGTACCAGGCCTTGGCGCTGCCGCGGCCGATCGCCACCGTGTTGACCCAGGGAATGGCCGTCTCCTCGCGCTGGATGGCGGCGAACTCGTCGAGCGACTTGGCCTGGTTCCAGCGCTGCCAGTTGCGGAACAGGCGGAAGTTGTCGCCGTTGACGTCGCGGATCGCGAAGGCGGTGGTCTGGCTCCAGGCGAACGCGGCGTTGAGCACGCCGAGGTTGACCATGGGCCCGTACTCGGACTCGTACAGCGTGCGCGTCACCGGCGAGATGCCGCCGTCGGGCTGGCGCACCTGCACCGTGATGCTGCGCGCCTTCATCTTCACGGCCTGGCCGTCGCGCATGTAGCTGGTCGGGTCGCCCGACGCCAGCGTGAGCTGGAAGAAGCCGAAGCGGCGCGCGGTCGAGACCGTGTGGCTCCAGGCGACGTTGTCGTTGAAGCCGATCAGGATCACCGGGATGCCGAGGAAGGAGGTGCCGCTGACGTTGAGCGTGCCCGGAATGGTCAGCTGCGCCTGGTAGAAGCGGTCCGGACCGCGCCAGTACCAGTGCGGGTTGCCGAACAGCAGCGGGCTGCCGTCGCCGGTGGCGGCGGTGCCGAAGCCGATCATGTTGCTGCCCACGCCCTCGTGTCCGCCGACCTGGAACTCGGGCACCCGGGTGGGCGCCTGCGCCAGTTGCGTGGCCTTGGCCGCGCGGCGGCTCATCGCCACCGGGCCGGACGCGGCCGGCGCGATGGCGTTGGCGATGTTGGGCAGGAAGTTGCTGTAGCCGCCCGCGAAGTTGGCCGCGTACATGCGGCGGAAGACGTCCTCGGTGGTGACGGGCGCGACCCAGGCCTCGCCACGGCAGGCGGCGTGCGCGCCGGCCTCGCCGCCGGCCTTGATCTCGCGCACGTAGCGGTTGTAGCCGGCCGCGAATCCCTCGACCAGCGACTTCAGTGTGGCCGGCTGCGCCGCGATCATGGTCTTGATCACGTCGTCGTTGAGCACATGGCGGTGGAAGAAGTCCGAATCGATGTTCGTCGGCCGGCCGATGGTGCTGGAGAACGGGATCTGCGCATCGCCCCCGAAATGCTTCGAACGCTCGCCCCGGTAGGTGAGGAACGAATTCGCCATGGTGCACAGGTCGTCCTGCGCCTGCGCGTAGCCGTAGCCGTAGCCGGCGCCAGCCCAGTTGTCGGCCTTGATGTGCGGAATGCCCAGGGCGGTGCGCCGGATCTCGGCCTTGTAGGTGGGCCCTGCGCTGCCCGATGGCGTGGAGGGGTTCGGCGTGCCGGCGCCCGGAAGGAAGCCGCCTCCGCCGCCCCCGCCGCCACCGCAGGCGGTGATCAGGGCCGCGGTGGCGAGCGCCAGCGCCGACAGCGGCACCGGGCCGCGTGAAAGTGAAAATCGCATGGTGTCTCCAATGGAATGCTCGAACAGGCTCTCTTGGCGGAGCCTCGCGCAGCATAGGCAGCGCGCGCGGCGCTGGCTTGTACGAAGACGCTATGCCGCGGCCAGCAGCGGCCCGCCCCAGGCGCCCCCGCCCTGCGCCTCGACCGTCACCGAGACCTGGCTGGCCAGGAAAGACGGCGGCAGTCCGAAGTAGCTCTGGAAGGTCCGGCTCATGTGGGCCGCGTCGGTGAAGCCGCTGTCCAGCGCCGCGTCGGTCAGGCGGCGCCCGGCGCCGCTGAACCGCTGCACCGAGCGCCGCACCTTGCTCCAGAGCGCATAGCGCTTGATCGACAGGCCCACCTGCTGCGCGAACAGATGGCTCAGCCGGTCCGGCGACAGGCAGGCGATGGACGACAGCCGCGCGAGCGACTGCGGCTCGGTGCTGTCGCGGATCGCACGCAGCACCCGCTCCACCCGCGGATCGAGCGCGCTGTCCCGTTCGGGGCTGCCTGCCACCGCCTCGATCAGCCCGGCGCTGAGCGCGCGCAGCTGGCGCGCGCCGAGCGCGCCCGCAAGCGCCGGCTGGAAGGCATCGCGCAACGCGCCGAACCGCCGCGCGTCCAGCACCCGGATGCCCTCGCCACTGGTGCGCCGCGCCAGCATGCGATAGGCGACCGAAGCCGGATCGAGGTTGAGCGAGAGCAGTCCGCCGCCGTCGACGTCCAGCCGGCGCGGCACGTGCGGCGCCACCAGCGCGGCCTCGCAGCGCGTGCGGGTGCCGTCCAGCGCCTCCAGCCGGAAGGGCCGCCCGGACGCGGACACCAGGAGCGTCGCCGACGACCGCGAGGTCAGGCCCGAGTGGATCTCGGGCGTGAGATAGAGAAACCTGTCATCCCAGAGATGCAGGAAGTGACTGTGCAGACCCACGGATCTCGCCCTCTTTTCTTGCTTCTGTTTGTGTCTCCCCCGGTCCATTCTGGGGCGCCGGGCGCGCCCGCACATCGGGGAGGACGCGCAGACGCGGGCGGCACCCGCCGGCCGCTGCCTGCCCAACCGGGCAGTGGTGCCGCCCCTTGTGGCTTTCCACAATGAAGCCATCTAAGGAGCTCCCCATGGCCGACTCGACGATGCCTTCATCCCTCGAACAACTCTCCGCGGCCCTGGCCGACGCGGTGGCGGCCGCGTCCGCCGGCGTGGTGGCGGTGCACGCCGCGCGATCGCGCGCCAGCGGCTTCGTCTGGCGCGACGGGCTGGTCGTGACCTGCGAGGAAGCGCTCCCCGACGAAGACGAGGTGGCGGTGCTGCTGCCCGACGGCAGCCGCCTGCGCGCGCGCGTGGCCGGCCGCGACGCCGGCACCGACATCGCGCTGCTGCGCGTCGATGGCGCGCTGCCCGCCCCGGTCGCCTTCGACGCCCAGCCCGTGCGCGCGGGCGCGATCGCGATCGCCCTCGGCTCGCACGCCGG
>JAGIAI010000018.1 GCA_017744935.1 Variovorax sp. | reverse complement strand
GTGGTATCGCGATCGGCCTCGACCGCCTCGTGATGCTCCTGAGCGGCGCCGAGTCGATCCGCGACGTGATCGCCTTCCCGAAGACCCAGCGCGCTCAGGATCTGCTCACGCAGGCGCCGAGCCCGGTCGACGAGAAACAGCTGCGCGAGCTGCACATCAAGCTGCGCAATCCGCAAGCCGCAAACTGACCGACAGAGGGGCTGCAATGAACGAGCGCCCCTGGAAAATCCCGGAGTCGGTGCTGGTCGTGATCCACACGCCGGTACTGGACGTTCTCCTGATACGCCGTGCCGACGCCGAGGATTTCTGGCAGTCGGTCACTGGCAGCAGGGATTCGGAAGACGAGCCGTTGGCCCTCACCGCCTCGCGCGAAGTGGCTGAGGAAACAGGCATCGATTGCAGCGAAGGGTCCGGACTGGCTGCCCAGCTGGTCGACTGGGGTCTCGAAAACATCTACGAGATCTACCCGCGCTGGCGCTCCCGCTATGCGCCAGGTGTGACGCACAACACGGAGCACCTTTTCGGGCTGTGCCTGCCCGATCGCGTGACGCCACAGCTCGATCCGCGCGAACATACGGACTGGCGCTGGCTGCCCTATCGCGAAGCGGCGGACGCCTGTTTTTCTCCATCGAACGCCGAAGCCATCCTCCTGCTGCCACAATTTGCGCGATGAATCCGCAGGCGAACACCCTCCGCGTGGCCACCTACAACATCCACAAGGGTGTGCAAGGCATCGGCCCAGCGCGGCGCCTCGAAATTCACAATCTCGGCCACGCCATCGAGCAGTTGGACGCGGACATCGTCTGCCTCCAGGAGGTTCGCAAGATGAACCGGCAGGCTGCGATGCGATTCCGGCATTGGCCGGAGTTGCCCCAGGCGGATTTCCTCGCGCCTGAAGGGTACACGGCGGTCTACGAGACCAACGCGATCACCAAGCACGGCGAGCACGGCAATGCGCTGCTGACCCGCTGGCCCGTTGTGCGCAAGACCCACCAGGACATCTCCGACCATCGCTTCGAGCAGCGCGGATTGCTGCACGTCGTGATTGACGTCGACGGCGTGCCGGTGCACGCCATCGTGGTGCATCTGGGGCTGATCAAGGGCAGCCGGATTCGGCAGGTGGCCCAGCTCCGGGAGTTTGTCGATCGCGAAATTCCGCCCAACGAGGCACTGGTGGTGGCCGGTGACTTCAATGACTGGGGCGCGCGCATGCGCTACGCGATGAATGCCATGGGCATGCGCGATTCGAGCGACCTGCGCGGGCCGCGCATCCTGACCTATCCGTCGCGGCTGCCGGTGACCCAGCTCGATTTCATTTATGGGCGGAGGCTGACACCGGTCGCGTGTTCGGTGCCTCGCGGTCCGATCTGGGCGCGGATGTCTGACCATCTCCCGCTCGTGACCGATTTTTTGCTATCGAAACAGTAGCAACAACCGTAAGCGGGTAGGGCGCTGTAGGGCTAATCGGCCGGCGGCCATTCGCTGTTAGGATGCTTGGATGCTAAGGACCATCGACGCCGTACGGCGCCCCGCGGACGGGGCTGAAGACGAGGGCACACCCGTGTCCGTGAAGATTCGCGAGCGGCTGCTGGCCGCGCGACGACGCTTCAACGCCAACGACAACATCGCCGAATTCATCGAGCCGGGCGAGCTCGAGCATCTTCTCGACGAGGTCGAGGACAAGATGAAGGGCGTGCTCCGCAGTCTCGTGATCGATATCGAGAACGATCACAACACGGACAACACCGCCCGGCGCGTGGCCAAGATGTACCTGCAGGAGGTGTTCAAGGGCCGCTACGTGAACCAGCCCTCGCTCACCGAATTCCCCAATGCGGAGCATCTCAACGAGCTGATGATCGTCGGGCCGATCACGGTGCGCAGCGCCTGCTCGCACCATTTCTGCCCGATCATCGGCAAGCTGTGGATTGGCGTCATGCCCAACGAGAAGACCAATGTGATCGGCCTCTCGAAATACGCGCGCCTCGCTGAATGGGTCATGGGCCGTCCGCAGATCCAGGAAGAGGCCGTGGTGCAGCTCGCCGATCTGATCCAGGAAAAGACCCAGCCCGACGGTCTCGCGCTGGTGGTGGAGGCGGAGCACTTCTGCATGCAGTGGCGCGGCGTCAAGGAGATGGACAGCAAGATGATCAACTCCGTGATGCGCGGCGTCTTCCTCAAGGACCCGAACCTGCGTCGCGAATTTCTTTCCCTTCTTCCGCGCCAGCGCTGAACACCATGCTCGTACGTCTTCTCTACGCCAGCCGCGCCGTGGACACCAGCCAGGAAGCCATCGACGCGATCCTGGCCCAATCGCGCTCGCACAACACGTCGTGCGGCATCACAGGCATCCTTTGCTATGGCGGCGGCGTATTCCTGCAGGCGATCGAAGGCGGCCGCATGGCGATCAGCGAGCTCTACGGCCACATCCAGAAGGACCCCCGGCACAAGGACGTGGTGCTGCTGCACTACGAAGAGATCTCGGAGCGCCGTTTCGGCGGCTGGACCATGGGGCAGGTCAACCTGTCGAAGCTCAATGCGTCGACGCTGCTCAAGTACTCCGAGCGGCCGGAACTCGATCCGTACTCGGTCTCGGGCAAGGTTTCGCTGGCGCTGCTCGAAGAACTGATGGCTACCGCCGCCATCGTCGGGCGGCACTGAGCCTCTGGTGTCCGTCGCGGCGCCCATGCGCCTGATCGGTTGCGATTTTTCGAGCGCGCCGACTTCACGCAAGCCGATCGTCGTCGCCGTTGGCACCTCGGGCGACGGGCGGGTCGAGCTTCAGGGATTCGAGTGCTTCGCATCGCTGGACGGCTGGACCCGCTGGCTGGCCGAGACGCCGCAGTGGGTCGGGGCCTTTGATTTTCCGTTCGGACTGCCGCGCGAACTGGTCGTCGCATTGGGGTGGCCCGCGCAGTGGAGACTCCTGATCGAGCACTACGCGGCCATCGATCGATCGCAGATTCGCGAGACCTTCGCCGCGTTCTGCGCCGCACGTCCGGTCGGCGGCAAGTTCGCGCATCGCGCCACGGATCGTCCTGCGGGTTCCAGTCCGTCGATGAAGTGGATCAACCCGCCGGTGGCGTTCATGCTCCACGCTGGCGTGCCGCGCCTGATCGCCGCAGGCGCTTCGTTGCCGGGTCTGCACCTGGGGCCCCACGGCGACAGCCGTATCGCGTTGGAGGGCTATCCAGGACTGCTGGCGCGTGAGTTGATCGGCCGCCGTAGCTACAAGAGCGATCAGGCCGCCGGGCAGACAGCGGAGCGGAGGCTGGCCCGCGATGACCTTCTTGCGGCTCTGGAGCGGGGCGCTTCCCGGTTGGAACTTCGGCTGGCGGTCTCCGACGATCTGCGGGAACGCCTCCTGGCCGATGCCAAGGGTGATCACGTCGATGCGGCGCTGTGCCTCGTGCAAGCCGCCTGGGCGGCGGAGCGCCGGACGAGCGAGGGACCGGGCTATGGGCTGCCGTCCGCCATCGATCCGCTTGAAGGCTGGATCGTCACGGCCTGAGGGTAGACGTCCTACACCGGCTCGCGCCGATGCCGGCGCGCGGCCCATCTTCCGCTGAGTAGATTGGGGAACGTGGTTCGAATGAACCATGGGCAAACCTTCATCAACTCGCAAAGGAAGTCTCATGAACAAGGACCAAGTTTCAGGCCGTGTCGAAGAAGCCAAGGGCAAGCTGAAAGAAGCGGCGGGCAAGGTGGTCGGCAGCGACAAGCTGAAGGCCGAGGGTCAGGTGGACCAGGCTGCCGGCAAGGTGCAGAAGACCTACGGCGACACCAAGGAGCAGGTCAAGGACGCGGTGCGTAGAGACCTCGACAAGCCTTGAGCGACTCGCTCGAAAGTAGAAAAGCCCGGCAATGCCGGGCTTTTTTGTAGCGCACAGGAGTGCGGCTTCAATGGCCGAGCCAGTCCCTGAGTTCGTCCGCATGTTCTTCCTCGTCGGTGAGGATCTCCTCGAGCATGCGGCGAGTGGTCGGGTCCTTGTCGCCGATCAGCGTGATCATCTGGCGGTAGGTCTCCACCGCGATGCGCTCGGCCACGAGGTTGGCGCGCACCATGGCTTGCAGGTCCATCGATTCGTCGTAGTCCGCATGGCTGCGATCGAGCAGCGTCTTCGGGTTGAAGTCCGGTTCGCCACCGAGTTGCACGATGCGCTCGGCAATCTTGTCCGCGTGCGCCGTTTCCTCGTTCGCATGCACCAGGAACTCCTCTGCGATCGACGGCGAGGCCTCTCCAGTGGCCGTGAAGTAGTGGCGCTTGTAGCGCAGCACGCACACGAGCTCGGTGGCGAGCGCGTCGTTGAGGAGCTTGACGATGTCGTCGCGCCACGGCCCGTAGCTGGGCGTGACCGCGCCTTCGTCGAGGTCCTTGGAGGCCGCGGCGTCGATGGCTTGCTGGTTCAGCACGAGGCGGTCGGGGCGTTCTTTGACGGCGGTGTTCATGGGGCATCCTTTCGTGGGTTGGCTGTTTTCTTCATCAGCGTGGTCACGAGGTCGGCCACGTCCGATGTCTTGAGCACGGCGGCGAGAACGGCGGTGATCGACAGCAGCCGCCATGGCCTGATCAGAACAACGAGAGCGCCCGTCGCGGCGGCTGCAGCCATCAGCTTTGCGGGCTCCTCGCGTGCGTAGCGTTCGAGCACCGGCAGCGCAAGCTGGCCTGCTGCGTTGGCGGGGTGGCGTCGCCACCAACGCCGCACCACGCGGCCCGCCACCGCGCTCCATGCAATGCCGGATTGCCCGTCGACTTGCCGCGGCGATTCGTCAGGTGCTGCGTCGAGCCAGTCCGGGGAGGGCTCATTCCTGTCGCCCTGGAGCTGCGCGATCAACGCGCGGCGCGACAGCGAGAGGCGCTGCTGCGGCGTGAGCTGTTCGTGCTCAGTGCTCATGGCGTTCTCCGGCGAGGTGAAGCGCGTGAATGTCGGCTTCGACCTGCGCACGCAGCTCGGCGAATCCGTGGACATTGCGCTGTCTGGATGCGTAGAGCGCCGAGACGAGTGCGACCAGCATCGCAACGCCCGGTACGGCCACGAGGGTCCAGTGGAACCGGTCGTGCATCGCGCCGAGCATGATCGCCACGCCGATGAGACCGAGCGCCAGCATGACGCTGACCACAGCCAGAACGCCCGCGACCATTCGGGCGATCAGGCCGCGGCTGGCCTCCTGCGCTTCTTCCCGCAGGAGCGCGCCGTAGTTGGCGAGGTGATCGGCGATCAGCTCGGGATGCCCGAGCACCGTGGAATAAATGGGATGGAGCATGGTGCCGGGCAGTTGAGGCTCGCAGTGAGCCGCCGATGAACGTCAGGGACTGAAGATCAATAGTCGTCCCGGCGGCGGCTTGCGAGCACGATCAGCGCCGTGATGGCCGCACCGGCCGCGGCCGCGATGAGCACCGAGCGCATGGGCTGATCGGCGATGTACTTGCCCGTCACGTCGGCCGCCTGCTCAAAGCGGCGCTGCGCGCGGGCACTGGTGGTCGATGCCGCGTCCAGGCCGCGCTGGACGGCCTGCTGGACGCGGGCCGCGAGCTGCTCCACGGCAGGCTCTGCATCACGGCGCAAGTCGCGCACCTTTTCCCCCGCCGCGTTCACGGCGTTCTGCGCATAGGCCCGCGTCGTGTCGATCGCATCGGATGCGGTCTGACGCGCGTCGTCGGCCAGTTGCTGGGGAGTCTTGATGGTCGTGTTCATGAAAATAATCCTTCCGGGAAATTGGTTGCGAGGACCTGCTCATCGTACCGACGCTACCCGCGTCGTATCAAGCCCGCGATGAAGCTGGCCAGTGCGAGGACCAGGAAGATGACGAACAGGATCTTGGCGATGCCCACGGCACTTGCTGCGATGCCGCCGAATCCGAAGATGGCTGCGATCAGGGCAATGACCAGGAACACGACTGCGTAGTGCAACATGCTTGACTCCTTTGATGTGGCCGCGTTGATGGTGCAAGCGCGCTCTCTGGAACACGCTTGGACCAACGTTAAGACCCGCCCTGTGGAGACCCTGTCAGCAGTGGCGGGTGCGAGGCGTAGGAAAGGGCCGAATGCCTTTCATGCTCACGCCACGGCGGCGGCTGGAACCGGATTGGCCGGCATCACTGCGCTCAGTCGCGTCCCATGGCCCTGCTTGGACGTGACGGTAAGCCGGCCCTTGGCCGCCTCGACGCGATGGCGCATGCCGGCGAGGCCATGGCTCGAAGGCCGGTTGTGCAGCGGGTCGAAGCCCTTGCCGTTGTCCGTCACCTCGACGACCACGTGATTGCCGTAGTTCTTCATGACGATGCTGGCCTCGGTCGCGTGCGCGTACTTGCCAATGTTCGTCAGGCCCTCCTGCACCATGCGGTAGACCGTGAGCTGGTTGGCCTCGTTCAGCGCCACGGGCTCGAGCACCATCTCGATCTCGATGTTCGATCGCTCGGCGAATTCGCGGCCCAGGATTTCCAGCGACGCGACCAGCCCGAGATTGGAGAGTGACGAAGGGCGCAGGTCCTCGATGATGCGGCGCTTGAGCGCGATGCCGCTGTTGAGAAGTTCGTTGAGGTGCTGCAGCCGCTGTATGGCATCCGGCAGATCGGTCATCCGCGACTTCAGCCGCGCGACATCGAGCTTGGCGGCGGTGAGCAGCGAGCCCAGTTCGTCGTGCAGCTCTCGCGCCAGGAACCCGCGCTCGGTCTCGCGCACCTGCTGCAGGTGGGTCGCCAGTTCCGCGAGCGTTGCGGTGCGCTCGCGCACTTCGTCTTCCAGCGCATTGCGTTCGAGTTCGAGGGCCTGTTGCTGCCGTTCGCCACTCTGGCGCAGGGCGTGTGTCTGCCTCAGGTAGAGGTAAAACGCGACGAGTGCTGCGAGCGCGATGATGGCGATGCCGATCCGCGCGAAGCGGAGCGACTTCACCACCTGCAGTTGTCCGCGCGTGAGTTCATCGCTGCTGAGGGCGACGAGATCGCCGACCTCGTTGCGGATGGCGTCCATTTCCTCTCGGCCGACATCGGTCGTGATGACGAACTTCCACGCGTCCTCGTTGCCGCTCTGCCTCAGGCGCACGCTCATGTCCATCTCGGCGAGCTTCTTCGAGACATGCTTGGCGAGCTGATTCAGTTGTGCGACCTGGTTCGGCCGGTTCGCATAAAGGAGCTGAAGCGCGGCAAGATGTCCGTCAACCTGCTTGACTGCCGCGTCATAGGGCTCGCGATAACGTGGCTCGCCTGTCAGCAGATAACCGCGCTGGCCCGTTTCTGCATCGAGGATGTTCTGAAGCATGAGGTTGAGCACGACGCGCGCGCGCTGCGCGTCGCTCACCTCCTCGAGGGCTTGGCGGGACTGGCGGTAGCCGGCTTCGTTGATGCCCACGAGCACGAGGGCGGCCAGTGTCGCCAGCGTGAGGCTCAGCGCCATCTTCGGGAAAGCTAGCCAGCGCATGGGGTCTCCGAGCGATGCCGAGAAATCAAATTCGGGAATAATCGAAACAGGCCAGGGACCGGCATGTTGCGACGCAAAAAGCCGCGATTCAACAGTGAAGGTAACAGATGATCAAGATTGGAATTGTGGACGACCATGCCATCGTTCGCTCCGGTTTGCGGCAGTTCTTTTCCGAGCATGTCGATCTGCGTGTGGTGGGTGAGGCCGCAAGCGGTCGCGAAGCCATCGAGCTTGTTCGCACCACCGAACTCGATGTGCTCGTGATGGACCTCTCCATGCCAGGCCAAAGTGGCATCGACGCGCTTGCAATGATCCGCGCGAAGGCGCCCGATGTCGGGATCCTCATCCTCAGCGGATATCCCGAAGAGCACTACGCTATGAACCTCATCCGGCAGGGCGCGAGCGGGTATCTCAACAAGGAGTGCGATCCGATCGAGATCGTGAATGCGATCCGCACCATCTCGCTGGGTCGCCGCTACATCACGCCGGCCGTGGCAGAGCTGCTTGCGCGCCAGCTCGATCGCAAGGATGACGCTGCGCCGCACGAACAGCTTTCGGAGCGCGAATTCCAGGTGTTCCTCAAGCTGGCCAAGGGCGAGACCGCCGGAGACATTGCAAAGACCTTGTCCCTGTCGGTGAAGACCGTGAGCACCTATCGCACGCGGTTGATGGAGAAGATGAATCTTTCGTCCAACAGCGACCTCACCTACTACGCGCTGAAGAACAAGCTGATCGACTGAGTCGACCTCTTCCGGCGCGCTCAGTTTCGGCTGGCCGTCTGCCGCAGCGCGGTGGACTGTGCAATGCAGAAATCGATGAGTCCATCGATTTCGTTCGACTTGTCGAAGACCGCGTCGACCCCGAATTGCGCGCAGCGCTTGCGGATGTCGGGGGTTGCGTAATTGCTCAGCACGACCACCTTCTGACCGGGGCGTCGCGACATGCAGGCCTGCAGGACACCCAGGCCGCTCCCCTGCTTGAGGAAGAGGTCGATGATGGCGAGCTCCCACTCGTCGGTGTTTTCGCTCAGCCACTGGGTCGCCTCGGCTTCCGTCTCTGCGAAGCCGATCGTCGAAATACACGTGAGCTCCTCCAGAGTGCCGACGAGATTCTCTCGGATCGTGACGTTGTCTTCGACGATGTAGGTTTTCAATCTGGGGTCCATGAGAACCGCTTGCCCGTTGGCGAGCCTGAATACGAGCTTGCTTGTCCTCCAACGAAAGCTGTCGTTGCAAATGCTACGGAATATTAGGCCTGATGATGCAGGGAACCGCGTCCAGCTTCTGTAGGCTTGTTCTTACGACTGTTGCTCGAAAGCCGCAGTCGTAGGCCCGTCCTCACAAGCGCTTGCGGCGCGATGCCGACGCGGCAGTGGCGGCAATCCTCGTACGCTCTTCGTGCATGCCGCACCACGCGGCGCCGATTCAACCAGAGCTTGGCGAGGAGCCCTGAGATATGCAGATTTTTTGGAGTTACATCACGTTCGGCGTGTTGACGCTTCTGGCTGCGATCACGATCGCAGGAGGCGAACCCGCCGTCGCCGAGCTGAAGCTTGCGGAAGCAGCGACCAAGGCCGCGGTTGCCGGCGTGTCGGTGGTCTGTCTCCTGCCCGAGCCGAGGGCTGCGCTGTCATCGGCGAGCGCTGCGCTGGGCATCGACTGAGGGACATGCGGTGACGGCGGCCTCCCAGTCTGCAGGGCACCGCCCGGTCTGGGTCAAGGTCGGCGCCGTCCTGCTAGGGCTCTTGATTGCGCTCGTCCTTGTTGTCGCCTTCTTCCCATGGGACGTGCTGCGTGAGCCGGTCAATCGCTATGTCAGCGAACGGACCGGGCGCAAGTTCGAGATCACGCGAAAGCTCGATGTGAAGCCGGGCCTACACCTTGCCACCGTCGAGCTCGACGGCGTCGAGTTCGCCAATCCCGAATGGGCGCGCGATCCTTACCTGTTGCGCGCTGACCGAGCCGAGTTCGAAATCGCCTATTGGCGGCTCTTGATGGGCAAGGTCGTTCTTCCGCGGCTGACGCTCAGTTCGCCAGCGATCGGCCTCCAGCTCGAAGGGGACGGACGGCGCACGTGGGCGCTGAGCAAGGACAGTTCCGACACGAGCACCGTTCCGAACATCGGCCTCGTGCAGGTGGATGGAGGCACTCTGAACTTCCTTGCGAAGCATCAGGACCTCGATCTCCACGCTGAGTTCACCTACGACAACAGCCGTGGCGAGATGCCCCTGCAATACTCAATCAAGGGCCTCCTGCATCGGCAGCCGCTAAAGGGGGACGGCCGCACGGGCGACGTGCTCGAACTCAATTCGGGCAATCGCACGCCTTTTCCGATCGAGATCGACCTGCGTGCCGGCGCGGCCCATCTCAAGGCCAAAGGCACTGTGGCCGAACTGGCCAGTCTTGACGGTCTCGATGCGCAGGTCGACATGCGAGGGCAGAACCTCGGCAATCTCTACCCGGTGCTAGGCATCGCGTTGCCACAGACGCCGCCGTACGCGATCAAGGGCAATCTCCGAAAGAACGGCGATCTCTGGGAGCTGCGTACGTTGACGGGGCGGCTGGGCCTCTCCGACATATCGGGCGACATGCAATTCGACAAGGCGCGGAAGGTGGCGCACCTGGGTGGCGCCCTTCGGTCGCGTGTGCTCGACATGGATGACCTCGGACCGCTGATCGGCCTGGCGCCGACCGACCGATCAGCTCGCGCGGTGGAAGGCGTCGCACCGCCGCCGACGATCTCGCAGACTAAGCAGGGGCGGCCGGATCCGAATCGAAAGGTGCTCCCCGATTCGCCGCTGGACTTCGAGCGACTGCGTGCCATGAACGCGGATGTCAAATACGTCGCCGACCGCATCGACAACGTGCGGCAGTTGCCGCTGGACAAGGGCAGCGTGCAGGTGACGCTGAAGGATGGCGTGCTGACCCTCGATCCGCTCGATCTGGGCGTGGCGAGCGGCAAGGTCGCGGGCAAGATCCGCATCGATGCCACGCAGAACCCGGCCGACATCCGCGCAGCGCTCGACGTCCGTTCGATGCAGCTTGAGCGCTTGGTCCCGAAGGTTGAGAAGCTCAAGAGCAGTTTCGGCAAGCTGGACGGCCGCATCAACCTGTCGGGCCGCGGCAATTCAGTGGCGGGATGGCTCGGTGGCGCGTCGGGCGATGTTGCCGCCATGACCGGCCGCGGTCAGATGAGCAATCTGCTGCTGGAAGTCTTCGGGCTCGACGGCGGAGAGGTCATCAAGTTCCTGCTCGAAGGCGACCGGGAGGTGACCTTGCGCTGCGCTGCGGTGGCATTCGACGTCAGCAAAGGCTTGATGCGCGGCCGCAACCTGCTGCTCGATACGAGTGACACCGTCTTCAATGGAACCGGCGACATCAACCTTGCCGACGAGAAGATGAACATCGTCATCCGCCCTCAGCCCAAGGACAAGAGCATCCTGGCGGTGCGGACGCCGCTTCTGATCCGCGGCACTTTCGCGTCGCCGAAGGCCGGCGTCGAGGCGGCGCCCCTGGCCGCCCGCGGCGCGGCGGCGCTGGCGCTGGGTGCCATCAACCCGCTGCTTGCGCTCGCGGCCACTGTGGAAACAGGACCTGGGCAGGATGCGGACTGCACCGAAGTCCTGGCGCAGGCCCGCAAGCCCGAGTCGGGTGAAGCAGCTGCTGGCGCGGCCAAGGCCAGGAAACAGCCTGCGCCGACGGGAAATCGCAGCTAGCCGGTCAGGCGGCCGGGCGATGGCCGCACACGCTGCAACCCGGGTCGCGCGCGACGCGCAAGGTGTCGAAGGCGGATCGCCGGCCGTCGAACATCAGCAGGCTGCCGGCGAGGGAGGGGCCGATCCCTGCGAGAAGCTTCAGCGCTTCGTTGGCCTGCAAGGTGCCGATGGTGCCGACCACCGGCGCAAATACGCCAAGCACGGCGCATCGCGTCTCCTCGAAATCGGCGTCGGGCGGGAAGATGCATGCGTAGCAGGGCGAGGCTGCATCGCGCGTGTCGTACACGCTGAGCTGCCCGTCGAAGCGGATCGCCGCCCCGGCGACCAGTGGCTTGGCATGGGCCACGCACGCGCGATTCACGGCATGCCGCGTCTGGAAGTTGTCGCAACAATCGACCACGACGTCCGCTTCGGCAACCAACCTGGAAAGAAGCTCGTCGTCGGCCCGCAGCTTGACCGCCTCGATCGTGATGTCCGGATTGATGGCGCGCATCGCTTCTGCCGCCGATTCGACCTTCGACATGCCGACGCGCGAAGTGGTGTGTGCGATCTGCCGCTGAAGGTTGGTCAGGTCGAGATCGTCATGATCGACGAGCGTGATGCGGCCGACACCCGCTGCGGCGAGATAGAGCGCAACGGGCGATCCCAGTCCGCCTGCGCCGATGATGAGCGCGTGCGCCGCACTGACGCGCGCCTGACCGTCAATGCCGAACTCTTCAAGGAGGATGTGGCGCGAATAGCGCAGGAGGTGTTTGTCTTCCATGCGCCGTGCGAGACGCCCCAGGGTCGCGGCCCGGTGCCGGGCCGCCCCAGGGTCAGTTTTCCTTCTTCTCTTCCTTGTTGTCGACGATCACCTGCGTCTTGCTCACGAGCACTGGTTGGCCCTTGAGACGGTTGAACGCCTGGACCAGCGGGAAGTCGTTTTCGGCGCCGAACTCCGGAACCTTGCGATCCTGCGGCGGCTTCTTGGCTTCTTCCTCGAGGCGCTTGCGGGCTTCGTCCCGTGCTTTCTCGCGCTCGGCGTCTTTCACCTCGGGGCCCTGGCCGCTGGCCAGATGCTTTTCGAGATCAGCCTCACGCATGCGCAGCGCGGCGTACGGGCTGCCCTCGGCGCTCTCGTCGACCAGCACGTTGGGCACGATGCCTTTGGCCTGGATCGAGGTGCCACTCGGCGTGTAGTAGCGGGCGGTCGTGATCTTCAGGCCGGTGTCGGGGCCGAGCGGCCGGACCGTCTGCACGGAACCCTTGCCGAAGGTCTGGCTGCCCATGATCGTCGCGCGCTTGTGGTCCTGCAGCGCACCGGCGACGATTTCGCTGGCGGAGGCAGAGCCTTCATTGACGAGAACCACGAGCGGCACGGTCTTCAGTGCTGCCGGCAGACCGCGCAGCGGATCGCTGCCGGCGCGGCGTTGGTAGAACTCGGGCGCGGCCTTATAGACGGCCTTGCTTTCCGCCAACTGGCCATCGGTCGAAACGACGGTCACGTTTTCGGGTAGGAAGGCAGCAGAAATCGCGACCGCGGAGTCAAGCAGGCCACCCGGGTCGTTGCGCAGGTCGAGCACGAGACCCTTGAGATTGGGCTCCTGCTTGTAGATTTCCTCGACCTTCTTGACAAAGTCGTCGACCGTGCGCTCCTGGAACTGCGATAGGCGAATCCATGCGTAGCCCGGCTCGAAGACCTTGCCGCGCACCGATTGGGTGCGGATTTCTTCGCGCGTGATCGTCACGGGGAAGGTACGGTTCTCGTCCTTGCGGTAGATCGTCAGCAGCACCTTGGTATTGGCTTCGCCGCGCATGCGCTTCACGGCTTCATTGAGCGTGAGGCCGCGCACGGCGGTGTCGTCGATCTTGGTGATCAGGTCGTTCGGCTTCAGGCCGGCGCGGAAGGCAGGGGAGCCTTCGATCGGCGACACGATCTTGACGAGGCCGTCTTCTTGCGAAATCTCGATGCCTACGCCGACGAAACGACCGGTGGTGCCTTCTCGAAATTCCTTGAAGGACTTCTTGTCGAAGTACTGCGAATGCGGATCGAGGCCGGCGACCATGCCGGAAATGGCGTCGGAGATGAGCTTCTTCTCGTCGACCGGCTCGACATAGTCGCTCTTGACCATGCCGAAGACTGCGGCGAGCTGCTGCAGTTCCTCCAGGGGCAAGGGGGCCAGCGAACCGCGGGCGACCGTTTGCAACGATACCGTTGTCAGCGCGCCGGCAACGGCACCTGCGGCAATCCAGCCGCCAATCTTCAGTTTCTGGCCCATGTGTAAGAGTCCTTGTCGCCTGTCAAATCAATATACACAGCTTGGAAGCTACTTGTCTGTCCGGGTTCCGTGATGACTCGAACTCTGGAGGATTTTGGTCAACCTTTGCCTTGTGCCGCGATCGCGGCGGCGGCCTTCTCGGCCGCGTCCGCGTCGCCCAGGTAGTAGTGGCGCAGCGGCTTCAGATCATCGTCCAGTTCGTAGACCAGAGGAATTCCGTTGGGAATGTTGAGGCCGACGATCGCATCGTCGGAAATCCCGTCCAGGTACTTGACCAGCGCACGGATGGAATTGCCGTGTGCTGCGACGACCAGCCGGCGGCCGGCGCGGATTGCGGGCGCCATCGATTCGTTCCAGAAGGGCAGCACGCGCGCGACCGTGTCTTTCAGGCACTCGGTCAGCGGGATCTGCTCGGGCGACAGCTTGCCGTAGCGGATGTCGCTTCGCTCGCTGCGCGGATCGTTCGACTCCAGCGGCGGAGGTGGCGTGCCATAGCTGCGGCGCCAGATCAGGACCTGCTCGTCGCCGTATTTCTTGGCGGTTTCTGCCTTGTTCAGGCCCTGGAGGGCGCCGTAATGGCGTTCATTGAGGCGCCAGGAATGCACGACCGGGAGCCAGGTCCGGTCGAGCTCGTCAAGCGTATGCCACAGGGTGCGGGTGGCGCGCTTCAGGACGCTGGTATAGGCCACGTCGAAGTCGTAGCCCTCTGCCTTGAGCAGCCGGCCGGCCTGCTTGGCCTGTTCGATGCCGGTGGCGGTCAGGTCGACGTCGGTCCAGCCGGTGAAACGGTTTTCGAGATTCCAGGTCGATTCGCCGTGGCGGATCAATACCAGTTTGTGCATGAGGGAGGCCTTTGGGAACGCGGTCGGAAACCCGACATTCTAAAATCCGACGTTTGCCACTCAAGGAACACCGTGAAATTCATCGTCGACAACTGGATGCTCATCCTGATCGCACTGGCCTCGGGAGGCATGCTCTTCTGGCCGATGCTGCGCGGGGCCAGCAGCGGCTCGCTGACGGCGCAAGGGGCGGTGCAGTTGATCAATCGTGAGCGTGCTGTGGTGGTCGATGTCCGTGAGCCGGAGGAGTTTGCCACCGGTCATGTCACCGGCGCGAAAAACGTGCCGCTCAATGAGCTCGAACAGAAACTCCCCAGTGCGGTGAAGAACAAATCGTTGCCTTTGTTGCTGATCTGTGCCACGGGCGCACGCGCCCAACGCGCCGTGGCGACGGCCAAGAAGCTGGGCTACGAGCAAGCCCAAGCGGTCTCCGGCGGACTCAAGTCGTGGAAAGAGGCTAATCTGCCGGTTGAAAAGGCCTGAACTTCCCTGACTTACGACCCATGCAAGCCGTCAAGATGTACACCACCGCCGTTTGCCCTTACTGCATTCGCGCGAAGCAAATCCTCAAATCCAAAGGCGTGGAGCAGATCGAAGAGATCCGCATCGACAGCGACCCCCAGGCGCGCGCGACGATGATGGACATCACGCAGCGCCGCACGGTGCCGCAGATATTCATCGGCGACACGCACGTCGGCGGCTGCGACGACCTGATCGCCCTCGACGGCCGCGGCGGCCTGATGCCGCTGCTGCAGGGCGCCTGATAGGGCGTCATTTCCAACGGCGATAATCGCCGGCTACATCCAGAAGCCCGCTCTGGGATTTCCCGGGCGGGCCTTGTTTTGACCCTAGAAAGTTCAGCCATGGCCGACCAGCAAGCACAAGATCCCGTCTTTCAGATCCAGCGCGTCTACCTGAAGGATCTCTCGCTCGAGCAACCCAATTCGCCGGCCATCCTGCTCGAGCAGCAGCAGCCCACGGTCGACATCCAGCTTGGCGTCGACGCCCAGCCCGTCACCGACGGCATCTTCGAGATCACCGTGTCGGCGACCGTGCAGACCAAGATCGGCGAGAAGACCGTGTTCCTGGTCGAGGCCAAGCAAGCAGGTATCTTCGAAATCCGCAACCTGCCCGAAGACCAGATGGGCCCGATCCTCGGCATCGCCTGCCCCCAGATCGTCTACCCGTACCTGCGCGGCAATGTCGCCGACGTGATCCAGCGCGGTGGCTTCCCGCCGGTGCACCTCGCCGAAATCAACTTCCAGGCGATGTTCGAGCAGCAGCAGGCGCAGGCAGCCGCCAACCAGGCTTCGCCGATCATCACGCAGTGATCCTCACCGCGCGCCGCTGATGAAAGTCTGCGTGCTCGGTGCCGGCGCCTGGGGTACGGCGCTGGCGGTCAACGCTTCGGGCCGTCAGGCGGTCACGCTCTGGGCCCGTGATGCCGCTCAGGCGCAAGCCATGGCAGTGGCGCGCGAAAACACCCGCTACCTGCCGGGTGTTGCGCTTCCTCCCTCCATCACCATCACGTCCGGCGACGCGCTCGCCGCGGCGGGATCTGCCGAGCTCATCATCGTTGCAACGCCGATGGCAGCGCTGCGCGAGCAACTCGGGCTGCTCGCTGGCGTGTCCTGTCCTGTTGCCTGGCTCTCCAAGGGCGTCGAGCCCGCGATCGCCGGTGGGGAAGGGCTGCTTGCCCACGAAATCCAGGCCCAGGTCGCACCCCGCCTCGCCGCTGGCGTGCTGAGCGGACCCAGCTTCGCGCAGGAAGTGGCGCACGGCCGGCCGACCGCCCTTGTCGCGGCGAGTCGCGATTCCAACGTGCGCAAGGCGCTGGTGGACGCCTTCCACGGTCCGACCCTGCGCGTCTATGCCAACGATGACATCGTCGGTGTCGAAGTCGGCGGGGCGGTCAAGAACGTCCTTGCAATTGCGACCGGTCTGGCCGATGGGCTCTCGCTGGGGCTCAACGCCCGGGCGGCGCTCATCACCCGGGGCCTGGCAGAAATGACGCGCTTCGGCATGGCTCTCGGGGCCCGGGCCGAGACCTTCATGGGTCTTTCCGGACTGGGCGATCTCGTGCTGACGGCCACCGGCGACCTGTCACGCAACCGCAAGGTCGGCCTTCTGCTGGCACAGGGGCGCACGCTCTCCCAGGCAGTCGATTCGCTGGGGCACGTGGCCGAAGGCGTCTATTGCGCGCGCACCGTGGTGCAGCGTGCGCGGCATCTCGGGGTCGAGATGCCGATCTCGGCTGGCGTGGTCGCCCTGCTCGATGGGAAAGTGCGGCCTGCCGATGCAGTCGCCGAGTTGATGGCGCGCGAGCCTGGCAGCGAATCTGCCTGATCCGGGGTGCGGGCTCAGGCCGGCGTGTAGGCCAGCCGCACGTAGATCGGCGCGAATGCCTCGGCCTGCGTGATGTCGATCAGCGTTTCCTTGGCAAGCTCGAGCATCGCGATGAACGTCACGATCATCACGGGCGTGCCGCGAGATACGTCGAAGAGCTTCTCGAACTCGACGAACTGCCGCCCCTGCAACTGGCGCAGCAAGATGCTCATGTGTTCGCGAACGCTCAGTTCCTCGCGCGAGATCTTGTGGTGCTGCACCAGCTTGGCTCGCTTGAGGATGTCGGCCCAGGCCTCGCGCAGGTCGACGACGTTGACATCCGGAAAGCGCGGTTTCAGCGATTGCTCGATGTAGACCTGGGCCTTCCAGAAATCACGCCCGGCCTGGGGGAGCGCACTCAGTGAAGCAGCCTGGAGCTTGGTCTGTTCGTATTCGAGCAGCCGGCGGACCAGTTCTGCGCGTGGATCCTCGGCTTCCTCGCCGTCGGCCGTTTTCTTGGGCGGCAGCAGCATGCGCGACTTGATCTCGATCAGCATCGCCGCCATCAGCAGGTATTCGGCGGCCAGCTCGAGGTTGGTCTGGCGGATTTCGTCGACGTAGCTCAGGTATTGCCGGGTCAACCCGGCCATCGGGATATCGAGGATGTTGAAGTTCTGCTTGCGGATCAGGTAGAGCAGCAGATCCAGCGGGCCTTCGAACGCCTCGAGGAAGACCTGCAGCGCCTCGGGCGGGATGTACAGGTCATTGGGCAGCGCGAAGAGCGGCTCGCCGTAGAGCCGGGCGAGGGCAACCTGGTCGACCACTTCGGGCATCGGCGGGACGGCGCCTGTGGCGTCGTCGGCGGTGACCGTGTCATCCGCCGAAAGGGCGTGTTCGTCCGCTTCGGTGCCGTCGCCCTGGCGGCGGCTCCCGGTACCCGGTACGGCCCGGATGGTCACTTACTTGGCTTGGGTCTGGTAGACGTAGGGCTGCTGCGCCACCCGGCCTTCGCTGAATTCTTCCTGAAGGCCGGCGTCGAGGTGCTTGTCCCACAGCAGAGCGCGGCCGGCGCGCTGCTCGGCTTCGAGCGTCGGCTTCTTCTCCTTCATCTCTTCGATGAAGTTGGTGATTTCTGACGTGTAGTGGGCGCGGGCGAAGATGGGCATGGCAATTGGACCTTTTGGGGCGAGATTTTACCGGGTGGATTCCGCCTTGAAGCCGGCTGTGGCATGCGTTAGCGTGGCGGCTCCCAATCAACAAGGAGCCTGTCGATGAAACGCCGATACACGATATTCCTTGCTTCGACGATCGCCGCCGCGGCGCTGGTGGGTGCCTGCACGACCGGCTCGTCCGCGCCGCAGAACAAGATGAGCTTCTTCATCACGAGCGCGAACCCGGGCAAGGGCGGGGATCTCGGCGGACTCGCAGGGGCCGACCGTTATTGCCAGAGCCTCGCCCAAAGTGTCGGTGCGGGCGGCCGCAGCTGGCGCGCGTATCTGAGCACGACCGCGACGGCCGGAAGCCCGGCGGTAAATGCCCGCGATCGCATCGGCAATGGGCCGTGGGTCAACGTGAAAGGCGTGACGATCGCCAACAACCTGGATGAACTGCACGGCACCAACAACCTCGACAAGCAGACGGGCCTGACGGAAAAGGGGGAGATCGTCAGCGCGAGCGGCGACCCGGTCAACAACCACGACATCCTGACGGGCTCGATGCCGGATGGCCGCGCTTCGACCGACACCAGCAAGGACACCACCTGCGGCAACTGGACCAAGAGCGGCGAAGGCTCGGCCATCGTCGGCCACCACAACCGGATGGGCACGAACGCGCCCCCGGCGTCGACGTCCTGGAATTCCTCGCACGCGACCAGGGGCTGCAGCCTGGAAGCTTTCAGGAGCACCGGCGGCGCAGGGCTCATGTATTGCTTCGCGGAGAACTGACTCGAAGGCTAGACTGACCGCCCCGTGCAAATTCCTGGGACGGTATGCACCCATCGACCATCCGCCGCGGCATCGCGCCTTTTCTGCTTCTGACGACCATGTTCTGGCTTTTCGGCTGCGACACGAAGCGCATCAGCGAACTGGAGGAGGGCGTCGCCACCGAGGCCGACGTCCGTGCGCGGTTCGGCGAGCCCGAGAACGTGTGGGATACATCCGCCGGCCGCGTCTTCGAATACAACCGCCAGCCGCAGGGGCAGAAGAACTACATGATCACCATCGGCCCCGATGGAAAGATGAGCGCGCTGCGGCAGGTGCTCACGCCGGAGAACTTTGCGAAGGTCACGCCGGGCATGCCAGTGGAGGATGTCCGCCGGATGCTCGGCAAGCCTGCCAAGCGCACGCCCTATCCGCTCAAGAACCAGACCGAATGGGAATGGCGCTGGGTGCAGCCGCCGAATTCGCCGATGGTGTTCATCGCCACGGTCGATGACGCGCAGCGCGTGGTCAGCGCGGCGTCGTCGCCCGATCGCGCGGCAGAGGCGCCTTAGCCTTCGTGCTCGTCCGCGCTCGGCATGCCCGATGCGAGTTCGTCCGCGAAGCCTGAACGGACGATCACCTCCAGCGGCTGCGGCTGCAGCGATTCGATGCAGAGCGCGCCGCCGCGAGCGAGCACCGCCTTGTGCAGTTGGCGCAGTGCATCGAGCCCGGTGGCGTCAAGCGAGATGAGGTGCATCGCATCGAGCACCACCGTCATGCCGCGCGGTGCGCGCTCGACCGCCTGAACTGTCGCGTCCAGCTTGGCGGCGGCACCGAAGAACAGTGCGCCGTAGAGCCTGAAGGTGAGTACCGGCGGCTGCAGCGAGACCATCTCGACGGTGAACAGCCCGCTCATTCGCCGTATGAAGAGAGCGCAGGCGAGCACGATCCCCGCCTGGACCGCGACCGTGAGGTCGAACACCACCGTGAGGAAGAAGGTGCCCAGCATCAGGAGCCGGTAGTGCCGGCTGAAGCGCCGCAGCATGTACGGCGAGAACTCGCGCCACTCGCCCATGTTCCAGGCGACGAAGACGAGGATGCCCGCCAGGACCGAGAGCGGCACATGCTGCGCGAGCGGCGCGGCAGCGAGCACGACGATCGTCAACGTGATCGCATGCACGATGCCCGCGATCGGCGAAGTCGCCCCCGCTCGCACGTTGGTGACGGTGCGCGCGATGGTGCCCGTCGCTGGCATGCCGCCGAAGAAAGGCGCGACCGTGTTTGCGATGCCCTGCGCCATCAGTTCCTGATTGGGGTCATGCCGCGGGAGTCCGCTCACCTGATCCGACACTCGAGCGCATAGCAGCGATTCGATCGCACCCAGCGCAGCGATGGTGAGTGTTGGCGTCACGAGTTGCTTGACCGTCTCCCAAGAGAAATCGGGCAGCGCGAACGCCGGAAGACCCTGTGGAATGCCGCCGAACCGCGTGCCGATCGTTTCGACATGCAGGCTGAATCCCCATGACACCAGCGTCAGCGTGATCAGCGCGACGATCGGCCCCGGCACGCGCGAACTCAGTTGTGCCGTACGCGTGTTGGCGAAACGGCCGAGCACGATGCGCACCGTCTGGCCCACGCGCGTCTTCTCGCGCAGCAGATGCGGCCAGGCGAACAGGCCGCCGAGGCAGGCCAGCCCGAGCCCGAAGGCGTAGGGGTTGAAGCTGTCGAGATTCGTCGCCAGCGTGTGGAGCTGCGAGAACATGTCCGCAGGCATCTTCTCGATCGTGAGCCCCAGCCAGTCCTTGATCTGCGAGATGAGGATCAGTGCCGCGATGCCGTTGGTGAAGCCGATCACGATCGACACCGGCACGTAGCGCACCAGTGTGCCCAGGCGGAACAGGCCGAGCAGGAACAGGAGCACGCCGGCGCAGGCTGTGGCGATCAGCAGGTTCGCCACGCCGTAGCGTTCGACGATGCCGTAGACGATCACGATGAAGGCGCCGGCCGGCCCGCCGATCTGCACGGCGGAACCGCCGAGCGAAGAGATGAGGAAGCCCGCGATGATCGCGGTCCAGATGCCGGCCTCGGGCTTGAGGCCGGATGCGATCGCGAAGGCCATCGCGAGCGGCAGCGCGACGATGCCCACCGTCGCGCCCGCGCCGACATCCTTGAAGAAGCGCTCCCTGCTGTAGCCCGCGAGCGCGTCGATCAGTCTGGGGCGAAACGGAGCGAGCTTCGGGCGCGGAGTCATGAGGGCTATTGTGGGCGCGCCCCCGCGACGAAGGGATTATTTCGAGTCGCCGGGCAGTACTGCATCGGCGGCGGCGCCCACTGCCTTGCCGGTGATGCGCGCGGTGCCGATTGCCGCATCGGCCGCAAGGCCGACGGCGCCGGCGCCCACGCTCACCGCGGTGCTCGTGACGGTGACTGCTGCGCTTGCGACGGCACACCCGGCCACTGCGACCGACATCGCGAGCACGATGAACAGACCAACGCGCCGCGCCGTCATCAACGCACTCGCATGCCCGGGATGGCGCCGGGCCAGGGTTCGAGCACGTAGATGCCCGGCGTCGCCTTCTCGTCCGCATGGCTGGCGGCCAGCACCATGCCTTCGGAGACGCCGAACTTCATCTTGCGCGGCGCGAGGTTGGCGACCATGACGGTGAGCTTGCCCACGAGCTGTTCGGGCTGGTAGACCGACGCGATGCCCGAAAACACATTGCGCGTCTTGCCTTCGCCCACGTCGAGCGTGAGATGCAGCAGCTTGGTCGACCCTTCGACCTTCTGGCATTCCACGATCTTCGCGATGCGCAGGTCGATCTTCGCGAAGTCGTCGATGGTGATCGTCGGCGCGATGCCTTCGCCGCCAGGGAGTTCCGTTGCCGCAGCGGGCGCTGCGACCGGCTCGGGCGCCTCGAAGAGCTGGTCGAGCTGCTTGGCATCGACGCGCTGCATCAGGTGCTTGTAGTCGTTGATCGCATGGTCCGCGCCGAGCAGCCTGCCGGCATCGGCCGACACCAGCGGCGCGGTGCCGAGGAAGGCTTCGACCTGCGCCGCGAGCGCCGGCAGCACCGGCTTCAGGTAGATCGTCAGCAGGCGGAAGGCCTCGATGCAGGCAGTGCACACATCGTGCAGGCGCGCATCCATGCCTTCCTTCTTCGCGAGTTCCCAGGGCTTGTTCTGGTCGACGTACTCGTTGACCTTGTCGGCCAGCCCCATGATTTCGCGCAGCGCGCGTGCGAAGTCGCGGGTGTCGTAGAGCGTCTGCATCTGCGCCGAAGCGGCCTGCAACGCCGAGAGCAGCGCGGTGCCGTCCGCAGACACGGTACCTAGCTTGCCGCCGAAGCGCTTGGCAATGAAGCCTGCCGCGCGGCTCGCGATGTTGATGTACTTGCCGATCAGGTCGGCGTTCACGCGCGCGATGAAGTCGTCCGGGTTGAAGTCGACGTCTTCCACCTTCGCGTTGAGCTTGGCCGCGATGTAGTAGCGCAGCCACTCGGGGTTCATGCCGATCGAGAGGTACTTGAGCGGATCGATGCCGGTGCCGCGGCTCTTGCTCATCTTCTCGCCGGAGACCGTGATGAAGCCGTGCACATTGACCTGGTTCGGCGTCTTGCGGCCGCTGAACTGCAGCATCGCGGGCCAGAACAACGTGTGGAAGTAGACGATGTCCTTGCCGATGAAGTGCACCTGCTCCACGGACGGGTCGACCACGAAGTCGTCGAAGCTTTGTGTGGTGCGCGACGGCTCGTGCCAGTGGTTGGCGGCTTGCCCCTTGTCGAAGTGGTTCTTCAGGCTCGCGAGATAGCCCACAGGCGCATCGAGCCAAACGTAGAAGTACTTGCCCGGCGCGTCGGGGATCTCGATGCCGAAGTAGGGCGCGTCGCGGGAGATGTCCCAGTCGGCCATGCCGGCCTCGAACCATTCGCTGGCCTTGCGGGCCATCTCGGGCTGCAGCTTGCCGTCCTGCGTCCAGGTCTTGAGGAAGTCGACCACCTGCGGGTCGGAGAGCTTGAAGAAGAAGTGCTCCGAGCTGCGCAGCTCGGGTGTCGCGCCGGTCAGCGTCGAGTAGGGGTTGATGAGTTCGGTCGGCGAATAGACGCTGCTGCACACCTCGCAGGCGTCCCCGTATTGGTCCTTGGCGTGGCACACCGGACACTCGCCCTTGATGTAGCGGTCGGGCAGGAACATGCCCTTCACCGGGTCGTAGAACTGCTCGATGGTGCGCGTGGCGATCATGCCGCCGGCCTTGAGCTTCTTGTAGATGCCTTGCGCGAGTTCGGTGTTCTCGGCGCTGTCGGTCGAGTGCCAGTTGTCGAAGCGGATGTGGAAGCCGTCGAGGTATTCCTTGCGGCCCGCGGCGATTTCGCCGACGAATTGCTGGGGCGTTTTGCCGGCCTTTTCGGCCGCGATCATGATCGGCGCCCCATGCGCATCGTCGGCACCCACGAAGTGCACCATGTGCCCCTGCATGCGCTGGAAGCGCACCCAGATGTCGGCCTGGATGTATTCCATGATGTGGCCAACGTGGAACTTGCCGTTGGCGTAGGGCAGGGCGGTGGTGACGAAGATTTTGCGCTGGGACATATCGCGGGGGCGCTTTCGGGGGAGATCAGAAACAGGGCTGGCCCGGATTGCGGCGGCTGCCGCCGGGCCGGCGGAAGGACACGCATTTTAGGTTGCGGGGCTATAGTCGTCCCGCCGACCGGAGTTCCACCGTGATCACCGCTTACGAAATCACCCTCGCCCAGGCGGCCGACGCCCGGGAGATCGCGGAGCTTTCCCGCGATGCGATCGAGCGGGGCCTTTCGTGGCGCTGGACGGAGCGCCGCGTGTTGCGCGCCATCCGCAGCGAGGAGACCAACGTGGCCGTCGCGCGCCGCGACGGCGTGCTCCTCGGCTTCGGGATCATGCAGTACGGGGACGAAGATGCGCACATCGCGCTCTTCGCGGTGCGCGCCCAGCAGCGCCGCTCGGGCGTGGGCTCCGCGCTCCTGACCTGGCTGGAAGCCACCGCGGCCGTGGCGGGCATGCGCGCGATTCGCCTCGAAGCACGGATCGGCAATGCAACCGCCAAGGCCTTCTATCGGCGGCATGGTTTCACCGAATACGCCTCCAGCCCGGGCTATTACGAGGACGTGGAAGACGCGGTGCGAATGGTCAAGCGTCTCGGCGCTGAACCTTGAGGCCGGTCTGCGGGTCTTCGCTGCGTCTCCATCCGAAGAACTTCCGGATCGCGTTGCGCTGCTCCATGGCGTCCGACCGCCCGAGCGCGATCAGTTCGCGGGTGAAGGCTTTCTCGAACAGCAGATAGCTGGCAAGCGCCGCACCCTTGAGTGCTTCCGCCGCGCGCGGCACCGAAGGCTCGCCGAGCAGGCTGCGCACCGCGGGCGGCAGGGCGTATGCGTGCCGTGCGGCGATGACGTCCACTCGCTGCGAAGGCGCAATCAGCAGCAACTCGACGTGACGCAGCGAGGTGCGGTGGCGCTCTTCCAGGGGGATCAGCGAAAGCGTCGCGTTGATGCGGCGCACGCGTTCGACGTCAGCGGTCAGCGAATCCAGAAAGATGCTAGACAGCGCGTGCCCCGCAATCTGCGCAAGCGACGGGTAGCCGGTAAGTGCGTTTGGTGCCAGCACCGCCTGAGGCTCCTCCACACGGCCAGAGCCGATCGCGAGGACCCGTCGAGCGCCCAGATGAATGGCCGCGGAAAGTGGTGCCGACTGGCGCATGGAACCATCGCCGAAGTACTCCACGTGACCGCCCATGTCGAGAGCAGTCGCGGGGAACACGAAAGGGATTGCCGAGGACGCGAGCAGATGGTCGTAGGTGATCTGCACCGGCACCGCCACCCGCTTCGACCGGACCCAGGGCTGTTGCTGCGGACCGGCCTGATAGAAGGTGACGTGCTCGCCCGATCCGTAGCTCGATGCGGTCACCGCCAATGCATCGAGGTGACCCTTGGCCATCAGGTCGCCCAGTCGTTGCAGCGGCACCATCTGTTCAAGCACCTGGCGCAGCGGCGCGTTGTCGAGCAGCGAGCGCAGGCCGCTGCGCCGCCACTTGGCGATGAGCCACCCGGCAGAAAGGAGACGCGCCCAGGGCGCATCGCTGCGCACCACGCTCAGCGCATCGGCACGGTAGATCTGTCCGGGTCCGAGCCCCGACCACGCGCGCCCGATCATGCGCACCGTGGCCTCGAAATCGTCGGCACCGCACGCGAGGGCGGCCGCATTGATCGCACCCGCCGACGTGCCGGTAATGATCTGGAAAGGGTTGATGCGCGAGCGTTCGCCGGCGCTGCGCCGCAGCCGGCCGATCGCCTGCAGCACGCCGACCTGGTAGGCCGCTCGCGCCCCGCCCCCGGTCAGGACCAGACCCGTCGGCGAGCTTGCGGAGCTTGGTGGTTCTTTCGGGTCAGAGGGCATGCGCTGGGCGCAAGCGTACCCCGTCCCGGGCGATCAGGATGCGAACTGCTCCGCGGGATCGTCCGCCAGCGCCTTTTCGACCGTCTCGCGCGACAGCGTTGGCGCGAACGACTCGATGAAGGCATGCACATAGCCGCGCAGGTAGCTGCCGCGCCGTACCGCGAGCTTCGTCAGGTGGATGCCGAACAGCTCGCCGGCGTCGAGTGCCCGAAGCTGGGTATCGCGCTCGGCCTCGTAGGCGATGCCGGCGACGATGCCCACGCCCATGCCCAGTTGCGCATAGGTCTTGATGACATCCGCATCCATCGCTGTCAGCACGATGTTGGGCGCGAGTCCACGTTCCCCGAAAGCCCTGTCGATGCGCGTGCGGCCGGTGAAGCCGGTGTCGTAGGTGATCAGCGGATGCTTCGCGAGCGCTTCCAGAGTCAGCGGCTCGTTCAACAGCGGATGCCCCGGCGGCACCACGACAGAGTGCGTCCAGCGATAGCAGGGCAGCGCGACGAGTTGCGGATAGTCGCCAAGCGCCTCGGTCGCGATGCCGACGTCAACCTCGCCATCGAGCAGCATCTGCGCAATCTGCTTGGGTGAGCCCTGGTGCAGATGCAGCTTCACGTCGGGGAACTGGGCCCGGAATTCCTGAACCGCCACCGGCAGCGCGTAGCGTGCCTGCGAGTGCGTGGCAGCGACCGAGAGCAGCCCGGTCTGCCGCGCGACGAACTCCTGGCCCGCGAGCCGGAGGTTCGAGCTCTCCATCAGCATCCGCTCGATGATCGGCAGCAGATGGCCGCCGGGTTCGGTGAGGCCCGTAAGCCGCTTGCCCGCGCGCACGAAGAGCTCGATGCCGAGTTCCTCCTCGAGTTCGCGGATCTGTCGGCTGACGCCCGGCTGTGAGGTGTGAAGCTGATGAGCGACTTCGGTCAGATTGAAGCCGCAGCGCACGGCTTCGCGCACCGAGCGCAGTTGTTGGAAATTCATGAGACGTTCATTGTCCCGACGGGCCCGCCGATCGCGAACGAACGAATCGTTGGTTCCAAATGGGGAAATGATCTTTGCCGCCGATGGGCAATCGCCGCGCTGCAGGAGCGTCTTCCGCCACCGCACTAGACTAGCCGCCATTCAGGAGTTACCCAGATGGCAGTTACACAAGAGGCGCTCGCAAGCGCACTACAGGCGGTCCAGGACCCCAATACCGGCAAGGATTTCGTCAGCACCAAGGCGTTGAAGAACGTCCAGATCCAGGGCGACGACGTCTCGTTCGACATCGAGCTCGGCTATCCGGCCAAAAGCCAGGTGCCCGAGATGCGCAAGGCGCTCGTGGCGGCGGCGAAGGCGGTGCCGGGCGTCGGAAACGTCTCGGTCAACATCACGACCAAGGTCATCAGCCATGCCGTGCAGCGCGGCGTGCAGCTGATGCCCAACGTGAAGAACATCATCGCGGTCGCCTCGGGCAAGGGCGGTGTAGGCAAGAGCACCACGGCCGCCAACCTCGCACTCGCGCTCGCGGCCGAGGGCGCAAAGGTCGGGCTGCTCGACGCCGACATCTACGGGCCGAGCCAGCCGATGATGCTCGGCATCGACCGCCGGCCCGAGAGCGAGGACGGCAAGACCATGGAGCCGCTGGAGAACCACGGCGTGCAGGTGATGTCGATCGGCTTCCTCGTCGATCAGGACGAAGCCATGATCTGGCGTGGCCCGATGGCGACGCAGGCGCTGGAGCAGCTCCTGCGCCAGACCAACTGGAAGGACCTCGACTACCTCATCGTCGACATGCCGCCCGGGACCGGCGACATCCAGCTCACCCTCTCGCAGCGCGTGCCGATGACCGGCGCGGTGATCGTCACCACGCCGCAGGACATCGCGCTGCTGGACGCGAAGAAGGGCATCAAGATGTTCGAGAAGGTCGGCGTGCCGATCCTCGGCATCGTCGAGAACATGGCGGTGCACGTGTGCTCGAACTGTGGCCATGTGGAGCACATCTTCGGCGCCGAGGGCGGCAAGAAGATGGCCGAGCAGTACAAGATGGACTACCTAGGCGCACTGCCGCTGGACATCAACATCCGCCTGCAGGCCGACAGCGGCAAGCCGACGGTGGTGGCCGACCCCGATGGCGAAGTGGCCGGCATCTACAAGGCGGTTGCGCGGCGCGTCGCGGTGGGCATCGCGGAGAAGGCCAAGGACTTCTCGTCCAAGTTCCCGACGATCACGATCAGCAAGAACACCTGAGGCCTGCACCGCTCGCATGAACCTGCTCGCCTCGATGCGCTATCTCGTCGCGCTCGACGAGCACCGTCACTTCGGCCGCGCCGCCGAGGCGTGCCACATCACGCAGCCGGCGCTGTCGAATGCGCTGCGCGCGCTGGAGGCTGAGTACGACGTGGTGATCGTGCGGCGTGGTCGTACGTACGTCGGCCTCACGCATGAAGGCGAGCGCGTGCTGGCGACTGCGCAGCGGATGCTCCGCGAAAGCGAAGTGCTGCAGCAGGAACTGCGCAGCGAGGAAGGCAAGCCCTGCGGCCACCTGCGCATGGCGGCGGTGCCGACGGCCATCCCGATGCTGGCGCGCTTTGCGGCAATGCTGCAGCAGCGGCATCCGGGCATCGTTCCGTCGGTGCTCACGATGAGCTCGCAGCAGCTCGAAACCGGCCTCGAAACCCTCTCGCTCGACCTGGCGCTGGGCTACATCGAGCGCATGCACCTGCGCGAGGTGAAGCTCGACGCCTGGCCGCAGAGCGTCGAGCATTACTTCCTGTTGCGGCGGGCGGAGCGGCCGGCTGCGGACATGCTGCGCATCGGCCATCCGATCACGTGGGCGGATGCGGCTGCTCTGCCGCTCTGTCTGCTGACGCCCGACATGCACAACCGCGCCATCATCGACCAGGCGTTTCGTGCCAGCGGCAAGACGGTCACGCCGGCGATCGAGACCAACTCCGTACTGACGCTGGTGCTCGGTGCGGTGGCGGGGAAGGTCTGCAGTGTGTTGCCCGGCGCAATGGTCGCCGCGGCACGCGACCATCGCGAGCTGGAGGCGCTGCCGCTCGTCGAACCGGATGTGCAGACACCCATCGGCTTCATGACGCAACAGGGCGTGCGGCCATCGCGCGCATTGGGCGCGGCACTCGACCTGCTGCAGGCGCCGGAATGGCTCGACCAAGTCGGCCAGCACAGCGGAACGCTGGGGGGATCGTTATAGGGTCAAACCTGCTTGACGATTTGTAACAGTCCTTGTGACACTCCGGGGGCCCCAGCAGAGGGCGCTCAAGATCACAACAGGAGTTACATCCATGACAGGTTCAAGTGCAGGTGTCCTCGGCGGGGACGGTATCGGCGTCGCCGGGCCGGCACCGGGTTTTCTCGACAAGGAACGGATCATCGCGGGGGCCGGCTTCAACCGCTGGCTGGTCCCGCCGGCTGCGCTGGCGATCCATCTCTGCATCGGCATGGCTTACGGCTTCTCGGTGTTCTGGCTGCCGCTGTCGAAGGCGCTGTCGACGGCTGGTGCGGGCGCCAAGGCCTGCCCGAGCGACATGAGCTTCTTCGCCGAGCTCTTCGCCACCGGGTGCGACTGGCGCATCGCGACGCTGGGCTGGATGTACACCTTGTTCTTCGTCTTCCTCGGTTGTGCGGCTGCGCTCTGGGGCGGCTGGCTCGAACGTGCGGGCCCGCGCAAGGCGGGCGTGGTCTCGGCCGTCTGCTGGTGCGGCGGCATGCTGATCTCGGCGCTGGGGATTCACCTTCACCAGTTCTGGCTGATGATCATCGGCTCCGGCGTGATCGGTGGCATCGGGCTGGGGCTCGGCTACATCTCGCCGGTGAGCACGCTGATCAAGTGGTTCCCCGACCGGCGTGGCATGGCGACCGGCATGGCGATCATGGGCTTCGGCGGCGGCGCGATGATCGGCTCGCCGCTGGCGGTGGACCTGATGAAGGCCTTCTCCACCCCGACCGACGTGGGCGTGATGCAGACCTTCGTCGTCATGGCGCTCGTCTATTTCGTCTTCATGATCGGCGGCGCGCTGGGCTACCGCGTCCCGCCGACCGGCTGGAAGCCTGAAGGCTGGACCCCGCCGCCCGCGCAGACCAGCAACGCGATGATCACGCAGCGCCATGTGCACGTGAAGAAGGTGTGGGGCATCCCGCAGTTCTGGCTCGTGTGGATGGTGCTCACCATGAACGTGAGCGCCGGCATCGGCGTGATCGGCATGGCCAGCCCGATGCTGCAGGAGGTCTTCGGCGGCAACCTGATCGGCGTGGCCAAGAAGTTCGGCGAACTCGACAAGACGCAGCTCGCGGCCATCGCGGCAGTGGCCGGCGGCTTCGCGGCGCTGCTGTCGCTCTTCAACATTGGCGGGCGCTTCTTCTGGGCGAGCCTGTCGGACAAGCTGGGGCGCAAGCTCACCTATACCGTGTTCTTCGTGCTCGGCGGGGTGCTGTACTGGAGCATTCCGGGCTCGGCGAATCTCGGCAGCAAGCTGATGTTCGTCGGCGCCTGCTGCATCATCGTGTCGATGTACGGCGGCGGTTTCGCGACCGTGCCGGCGTATCTGGCCGACCTGTTCGGCACGCAGATGGTGGGCGCCATCCACGGCCGCCTGCTGACCGCGTGGGCGACTGCAGGCATCCTTGGTCCGGTCGTCGTGAACTACATGCGCGAATACCAGCTCGGCCTTGGCATTCCGCGCGAGCAGGTCTACAACCAGACCATGTACATCCTGGTCGGCATGCTCGTGATCGGGTTGATCTGCAACCTGCTGGTGCGACCCGTGGCGGACAAGTACTTCATGACTGACGAAGAACTCGCCAACGAGAAGAAGCTTGCGCACGAAAAGGCCCTCGCGGCCGAAGTGGGCATGGCCGCGGCGGGTAGCAGCGACAAGGTGAGCCCTGCGGTGGTTTCGCTGGCGTGGCTCGCGGTCGGCATTCCGCTGGCATGGGGCGTCTATCGCACACTGGTGGCCGCCGCAAAATTCTTCAATTGATGTGAGAGACAGGCGCCCGGCCCCACGCCGGGCGCTCCGCCGAGGCAAATGAAATACCCAGGCACCGAAGAAAAGATCAGGGAAGTCGCCGTCGCAACGCCCGACCAGTTGCGCGAACGCATCCGCCGCAAGAGCAAGCTGAAGGGCCGCCAGCCCGAGGAGGCGTCGCTGGACGAGGTGGGCGGACTCATCGGGCCACCCCCGTCGGGTGTAACGGGCGACGGCTATCCCCGCGATCTGCTGATCGAATACCTGCACAAGATCAACGACGCTCACGGTTGCCTGCACGACCATCATCTGGTCGCCCTCGCGAAGCTCATGAACATTCCGATGGCGGAGGTGTTCGAGGTCGCGAGCTTCTATCACCACTTCGAAGTCGTGCGCGGCAGCGACGAGGCACCCGGCCTCACGATCCGCGTGTGCGAGAGCCTCTCGTGCGAGATGGCCGGGGCGAAGGACCTGCTTGCGCGATTGCCAGAGCTTCTTGGGCGGGCCGGACGCAGCGACGTACGCGTGATCCCCGCGCCCTGCATCGGTCGCTGCGAGCAGGCTCCCGCGGTGGCGGTGCATCAGCGCGCAGTGCCGCTCGCAACGGCGAACAAGGTGCTCGCCACGGTGCTTTCCGGCGAATCGCTTCAGGCTCGATCGCCCGGCGGGCGATCCGTTGCGCGATTCGAGCCGTCCGAACTCGCGCAGCAAAGCGTCTCGCCGCTGCCGGATGCGCTCAAGGTTCTGCCCGCCTACACCGACTACGCCACCTACCGCGCACACGGCGGATACCAACTGGCGACGGCGCTCGTCGGCAACGAGAAGGAAGCCGAAACCGTGATCCGCGCCATGGAGAACTCGGGCCTGCGCGGCCTGGGTGGCGCGGGTTTCCCGACCGGACGCAAGTGGCGCATCGTGCGCGACCAGCCTGCGCCGAAGCTCATGGCGGTCAACATCGACGAGGGCGAGCCCGGCACCTTCAAGGACCGCGCATACCTCGAACGCGATCCGCATCGCTTTCTCGAAGGCGTGCTGATCGCCGCCCGCATCGTGGGCATCGATGCCTGCTACCTCTACCTTCGCGACGAGTACCACGACTGCCGCGAACTGCTGACGGCCGAGATCGCCAAGCTGAAGGCCGACCCGCCCTGTCCGCTGCCGCACATCGAGCTGCGTCGCGGCGCGGGCGCCTACATCTGCGGCGAAGAGTCCGCCATGATCGAAAGCATCGAGGGCAAGCGCGGCGAACCGCGCATGCGTCCGCCCTACATCGCGCAGGTGGGTCTGTTCGGCCGGCCGACGCTGGAGCACAACTTCGAAACCCTCTACTGGGTGCGCGACATCGTGCAGAAGGGGCCGCAATGGTTCAGCTCCTTCGGCCGCCATGGGCGCAAGGGACTGCGCAGCTTCAGCGTGAGTGGGCGGGTGAAGTCACCGGGCGTGAAGCTTGCGCCGGCAGGCATCACGGTGCAGGAGCTGATCGACGAATACTGCGGCGGCATGCAGGACGGCCACTCGCTCTACGCCTACCTGCCGGGCGGCGCGTCCGGCGGCATCCTGCCGGCGCGCATGAACGACATCCCGCTGGACTTCGACACGCTGCAGCCGCACGGCTGCTTCATCGGCTCCGCGGCGGTGATGGTGCTGAGCCAGCATGACCGCGCGCGCGATGCGGCGCTCAACGTGATGCGCTTCTTCGAGCACGAAAGCTGCGGCCAATGCACGCCGTGCCGCGTCGGCACGGCAAAGGCTGCGGCGCTGATGGAAGCGCCGGCGTGGGACAACGCCACGCTCGAAGACCTCGCGCAGGTCATGGGCGATGCGTCCATCTGCGGATTGGGGCAGGCTGCGCCGAATCCCATCCGCTGCATCCAGAAGTACTTTCCGCAGGAGATCGCCGCATGAACGCGCCTGCCACGCTTGCCCAACTAATTCCGCAAACGGTCGAGTTCCAGCTCGACGGAAAGACCGTGCAAGGCCTCGAAGGCGAGACGATCCTTCGGGCCGCGAAGCGCCACGGCGTCGACATTCCGCATCTCTGCTTCAAGGAAGGCCTGCGCCCCGACGGCAACTGCCGCGCCTGCATGGTCGAAGTGAAGGGCGAACGCACCCTCGCGCCGAGCTGCTGCCGCACCGTTACGGCCGGCATGGAAGTGCAGGCCACCAGCGAGCGCGCGCTCAAGAGCCAGAAGATGGTCGTCGAGATGCTGCTCTCCGATATGCCTGACCAGGGCTACAAGTGGATCGGCGACGATGCCACCCGGCAGCACGGCGAACTCAGCGAATGGGCAGCGAAGCTCGACATTGCGGTCCGGCCCGAACTCAAGGCGCTTCGGCGCGAGCAACCTGCAGCCGATGTGTCGCATCCGGCGATGGCGGTCAACCTCGACGCCTGCATCCAGTGCAACCGCTGCGTGCGCGCCTGCCGCGAGGAACAGGTCAACGACGTGATCGGCTACGCGCTGCGTGGACAGGACTCGAAGATCGTCTTCGACCTCGACGACCCGATGGGCGACAGCACCTGCGTGGCCTGCGGCGAATGCGTGCAGGCCTGCCCGACCGGCGCGCTCATGCCCAAGAGCCACATCGGTTCGCAACAGGTGGATCGCAAGGTCGATTCGGTGTGTCCGTTCTGCGGCGTCGGGTGCCTCATCACCTACAACGTCAAGGACGAGAAGATCGTCAGCGTCGATGGCCGCGACGGCCCGGCCAACCACAGCCGACTGTGCGTGAAGGGGCGCTTCGGCTTCGACTACGCGCACCATCCGCAGCGGCTGACGAAGCCGTTGATCCGCAAGCCCGGCGTGCCGAAGACCTTCGACGACGCACCGCGCCCCGGCGACTGGACCGAGGCTTTCCGCGAGGCGACCTGGGAAGAGGCGCTGGCGCTCGCCGCCGGCAAGCTCAAGGACCTGCGCGATACCCACGGCCGCAAGGCATTGGCGGGCTTCGGTTCGGCCAAAGGAAGCAACGAAGAGGCCTACCTGTTCCAGAAGCTGGTGCGCACAGGCTTCGGCAGCAACAACGTCGATCACTGCACGCGCCTGTGCCATGCATCGAGCGTGGCGGCCTTGCTCGAAGGCGTCGGTTCCGGCGCGGTGAGCAACCAGGTCAACGATGTCGAGCATGCGGACCTGATCTTCGTGATCGGCTCCAACCCGACCGCGAACCATCCGGTCGCCGCGACCTGGATGAAGAACGCCGCCAAGCGCGGCACGAAGATCGTGCTGGCCGATCCACGCCGCACCGACATCAGCAAGCATGCGTGGCGCACGCTCCAGTTCAAGGCCGATACCGACGTCGCCATGCTCAACGCGCTCATTCATGCGGTGATCGACGAGGGACTGGTGGACGAGGCCTTCATCCGCGATCGCGCGAACAACTTCGAGGCCTTGCGCGAAAACGTGAAGGGCTACAGCCCCGAGGCAATGGCGCCGATCTGCGGCATTCCGGCCGAGACGTTGCGCGAGGTCGCGCGCGCCTTCGCGACCGCCAAGGGCGCGATGATCCTCTGGGGCATGGGCGTGAGCCAGCATGTGCACGGCACCGACAACGCTCGTTGCCTGATCGCGCTGGTCACCGTCACCGGCCAGATCGGCAAGCCCGGTTCGGGGCTGCATCCGCTGCGCGGCCAGAACAACGTGCAGGGCGCAAGCGATGCGGGGCTGATCCCGATGATGTTCCCCAACTACCAGCGCGTCGACAACGCGGGCGCGCACGCCTGGTTCGAGAAGTTCTGGGGCATGCCGCTGGATGAGAAGCCCGGCTACACGGTGGTCGAGATCATGCACAAGGCGCTTGCACCCGACAGCGATCCGCACAAGGTGCGCGGCATGTACATCATGGGCGAGAACCCGGCGATGAGCGACCCGGACCTGAACCATGCGCGCCACGCCCTCGCGAGCCTGGAGCATCTGGTGGTGCAGGACATCTTCATGACCGAGACCGCGTGGCTGGCCGACGTCGTGCTGCCCGCGAGCGCCTGGCCGGAGAAGACCGGCACGGTGAGCAACACGGACCGGATGGTGCAGCTCGGCAAGCGGGCGCTCGATCCGCCGGGTGATGCCAAGCCCGATCTCTGGATCATTCAGCAGATCGCCACCCGCATGGGCCTGCCCTGGAACTACGAAGGCGAGGAATCCGGCGTCGCGGCGGTCTACGAGGAGATGCGGCAGGCGATGCACGCGGCGATCAGCGGCATCAGCTGGGCGCGTCTGCAGCGCGAATCGAGCGTGACCTATCCCTGCCTGACCGAGGACGATCCCGGCCACCCGACCGTCTTCATCGAGAGGTTCCCGACCGCCGATGGCCGCGTGAAGCTGGTGCCGGCCGACATCATTCCGGCCGCCGAGCGGCCCGATGCCGACTTCCCGTACGTGCTCATCACCGGCCGCCAGCTCGAGCACTGGCACACCGGCAGCATGACGCGCCGCGCCACGGTGCTCGATGCGCTGGAGCCGATGGCGACCGCCTCGATGAACCAGGCCGACCTGGAGGCGATGGGCCTGCAGCCCGGCGACGTCATCACCATCCGCTCGCGGCGCGGCGAAGTGGCGATCCACGTGCGCCGCGACGACGGCACGCCGCACGGCGCGGTCTTCGTGCCGTTCGCGTACTACGAGGCGGCCGCAAACCTCATGACCAACGCGGCGCTCGACCCCTTCGGAAAGATCCCGGAGTTCAAGTACTGCGCGGTGAAGGTCGAGCGCGGCGGTGTGCCGATGCCGGCCGCGGGTTACGGAACAGGCGCAACGGGGGACAATGCACCCCAGCCATGGACAGCCTTGACCTGATCAGAACCTTTCGCGAAGTCGCCTCCCACGGCAGTTTCTCCCGGGCCGCGAGCAAGCTCGACGTCTCCAAGGCTACCGTCAGCAAATACATCGCCGAGCTCGAATCGCGGCTCGGCGTGCGGCTGCTCAACCGTTCCACGCGTGCGGTGAGCCTTACCGACGCGGGCTCGCTGCTGCTCGAGCGCAGCAAGCCGATGATGGAGATGTTCGAAGACACGCAGGCCGAAGTGCAGGAGCACGCGAGCCGGCCGACGGGCCGCCTGCGCCTGTCGGCGCCGCTCGGAGCAGGGCATGGCGACCTGCCGAAGCTCGTCGGCGAGTTCATGGGCCACTACCCCGACGTCAGCATCAGCCTGCATCTGACCAACCGCAACATCGACATGGCGGAGGAGGGCATCGACCTGGCGCTGCACTTCGGCCCGATCGAGGACGAGAACCTGATCGTGCGCAAGCTCGCGCTCCGCAGCCTCGTCGTGTGCGCCTCGCCGGTCTACTGGAAGAAGCACGGCAAGCCGGCGCATCCGAGCGAGCTGGACGGCCACGATGCACTGACCCATTCGAGGCTGGGCCCGCATCCGCAGTGGCGCTTCGAAGTCGATGGCAAGCCCTTCGACATACAGGTCAAGACGCGCATGGACTCCAACGAATCCGCGGCTCTGATCCAGGTCGCGCTGCAGGGTTTCGGGGTGATCTACATGCCCGAGATGCTGGTGCAGCCGCACATCGACCATGGCGAGCTCGTGCCCGTGCTGCAGGCCTACACCCGCAATGACATGTGGCTGTCGGCCGCCTATCTCCAGCGGCGCCACAACAGCGCCGCGTTGCGCGCGTTGCTCGACTTTCTCGAAATGCGCTTCGGGCGGGAGAGCAAGTCGGCGGCCCGGTGATTGACCGCCGGTTCGTGAAGGAATGCCTTTGACTGACCCGCGCGGGTCGAAATGCGCGGGATTAAGCCTTCTGTTTCTGTCTTTCGGTTTGGACTTGCCGGCCTAAGCTTCGAAGCAAGTCAAACGAACTACAGGAAGTGGAATGGCAAGACTGATCATCCTGGCCCGGCACGGCAGCGTGCGGCAGGTCAACCTCGCGGGTCCGATCACCACCATCGGGCGCTCACACTCGAACAACGTGTGCATCGACAGCGACCGGGTGAGCCGCCATCACGCGGCCATCCAGTGGACCGGCGAGCACTACATCCTCACCGACATGGGCAGCCGCAACGGCACCTACGTGAATCGCGAGCGGGTCCGCGCCCACGAGCTGACCAACGGCGACGTGATCCTCGTCGGCGACTGCCAGCTTCGTTTCCTGTGCAACAGGCGGGTTGAAGTGCCGGTCGATGCACTGCGGCTGATGCCCGCGGCGGACGATTTTCTCCAGCTCGTCCCTTCGCGCTGATCAGGCGGCGTGCGCGTCGCTGCGGCGCTGCACCGGCGCCGCCGTGTTCTGGGCGACGGGTGCTGCGGGCCGCGGACGGCGTTCGCTGATCAACCGGGCCGCCAGTTGCGCGGCCATTTCCAGCTTCTTGAGATCGCGCGCCTCCAGGGCCGGATCGGGGGTGAAGCTGAACGAGTACAGGGTGCCGTAGATCCCACCGTTCACCACCACCGGCGCGCTCAGGTAGCAACCAGCCGGCACGCGGGCATTGAGCACTTGCCGGCAGAAGGCCATTTCCAGCGGCTCCGCCTGCTCGTCGATGAACTGCGCGCGCAGCGTCATCTGCGAACGGTGCGTCACGCGCTGGCCGTCCACCACTTCACAGGCGAAGGCAGCGTCCATGCCCTGCTGCTCGCGCAGCAGCTTAAGCACCTGATGGACGCCCGGATCGATCAGCGGATCGCAAAAGTCCGGCGTAGCGATGAGCAGGTCCGACACCTTGACCTCGAGGGCGCCGGGAGCGAAATCGCAGTCGTAGTAGCTCATGTGCAGGACCTTGTTTGTTACTTTGTGTGAATGGCTCTATTGAAACGCATAACACCGCAGTTTCAAAAAAATGAGAACTTAGGTTTCAGATTTAGTGACTACTTTGTCACAAAAGTACTACATGCAGTACTACTTTGTTACCTTCGACTCGCCCATTTCCGCAACCGCGTGTCACCTCTGACGCATCGGCTATCGTCCGGCGCATGGCGCAATCCGAAATTCAAACCCCTGCGGGCCATGTCGCCCCGCTCGATGTCGCGGTCGTGATGCGACGCGAACGCCTGCACGGGCCGTCGAGCCATTGGCAGCCGTGGCGCTGGACGCTCGGCGAGGTCGTGCCTGACGAACCCGGCTTCGGCCGCGAGCCGCGCCTTTTGCACGAAGACGACGAGGAGCAGCGATGGCTGCATCCGGGATTCAAGGTTGAACTATTCCGCGACGAGACCGAGGGCTATCACCTGAACGTCTCATCCCCGGCGCCCTGCTGGTTCGTACTCTGGCGGATGGACGAGGAAGCCACTGTGGCAGCCGAGCCGATCCCGCGTCCGGTGGTCGTGACGCTCAGCTACTACGAGGCGGGCCGGTGGCTCGACGCGCAGGAAACCGTCGAGCAGGTGCCGGCGCCGCCGGAGGTCGTGACCTGGCTGCGCGCGTTCGTCGACGAACACTACGTGGTCGAGCCCAAGCGTCGAAAGCGGCCGGAGAGCTTCCGTTCTCTGATCGATCGCTTTGGCAACGCGGCGAGCGTCTCCACCGAGAAACCGCGCGGACGGGGGGCCGGCGATGTCTGAGGGCTTCTTCGATCGCTGGTCGCGTCGCAAGCAGCAGGCGCGCGAGGGGGCGGTGCCGGACGAACCCCGAAAGCCGCCGGAACGGCTGCCGGGCGGAGCGGCAGCGCCGCCGGCGGGCGAGCTTGAAATCTCCGACGACCAGCTTCCTCCCGAGGCCGTCGAGACACAACCGCTCACGCTGGAGGATGTGAAGGCGCTCGGCATCCACTCGGATTTCCGGCCCTTCGTCTCGCAGGATGTGGCGCCCGAGGTGCGTAACGCCGCGTTCAGGAAGCTGTTCTCCGACCCTCACTTCAACGTGATGGATGGCCTGGACACCTACATCGACGACTATTCCAAGCCTTCGCCGCTGCCCGAGGGCGCGCTTCGCCAGATGGCCAGCGCCAAGTTCCTGAAGCTCTTCGACGAAGACCCCACGCACCCCGAAGAAACTCCCATGGGTGATGGATTGGTTGGCGTGGCAAAGTCCGACCATTCCGGGGATCTTCCCAGCCCGCCGGTTGCCGAGGCGCAGCCTGCCAGCCAAGAGACTGATGACCAAGACGCTGATCTGCGACTGCAACCAGACGATGCCCCTCGAGCCGAAGACGCTCGGGGCAGCGCTGACTGAACCTCTGCCACTGCATTCGGCGCTCTGCCGACGCGAAGCACCTTCCTTCCAGCAAGCGATCCAGTCCGGCGACGATGTCGTCGTGGCGTGCACGCAGGAGAAGAGACTCTTCGGCGAACTCGCGCAGCAGACGCCGGGAGCCACTTCCCCGATCCGCTTCGTCAATATCCGCGAGACCGGTGGCTGGAGCCGCGACGCGAAGAGCGCGATGCCGAAGATCGCGGCTCTGCTCGCTGCTGCCGGGCTGCCCGAGCCCGATCCGGTCTCGACCGTGACCTACACCAGCCAGGGCCGGCTGCTGATCGTCGGGCCGCTCGACGAAGCCGAGCAGGCTGCCGCGCTGGTCGCGGACGCGCTCGACGTGACCATTTTTTCGCGCGGCCCGGGCGTCGCCGGCGGTGCGCAGGAGCGGCGCTGGCCGGTGATCGCCGGGCGCATCGATACGATGGCCGGATGGCTCGGCGCATTCACGCTCCAGTGGACACACGACAACCCGATCGACCTCGACCTGTGCACGCGCTGCAATGCCTGCGTGAGCGCCTGTCCGGAGCAGGCCATCGGCCTGGACTACCAGATCGACACCGCGAAGTGCACATCGCACCACGACTGCGAACGCGCCTGCGCCGTGGCCGGGGCGATCCGTTTCGACCGGACGCCGGAGCAACTCCACGGCGCTTTCGACCTCGTCCTCGATCTCGGTGCCGCGCCGCTCATCGACTGGCATGCGCCGCCGCAGGGCTACTTCCATCTTCCCGGTGGCCTGTCGCATCCGAAGGGCGCACAGACGCTGCTTCGCCTGCGCGACATGGTCGGCGAGTTCGAGAAGCCCAAGTTCTTCGACTACAAGCAGAAGCTCTGCGCGCACAGCCGCAACGAAGTGGTCGGCTGCAATGCCTGCATCGAAGTGTGCTCGGCCCATGCAGTGAGCAGCGACAAGGAACGCCAGCGCATCGTCGTCAACCCGAACCTTTGTGTCGGCTGCGGCGCCTGCACCACCGTGTGCCCGACCGGCGCGCTCGGCTACACCTACCCGCGCACACCGGACCAGGGGCGCAAGCTGCGCACGCTGCTGTCGACTTACTCAGGCGCTGGGGGACGCGATGCGGCATTGCTGCTGCACAGCGAAGAGGGCGGTCGCGCGCTCGTCGAACAACTCGGCCGCGCGGCGCAGCTCGGCAAGGCGCACGGCGTTCCGGCGAATGTGATTCCGCTCGCGCTCTTCCATGCAGCGAGCACCGGCATCGACCTCTGGCTGAGCGCGGTGGCGTTCGGCGCACGGCAGGTGTGCGTGCTGCTGACCGGTGAAGAGGCCCCGCAGTACGTCGACGCGCTGAAGAAGCAGGCGGATATCGCGCAAACGCTTCTGCGCGGACTGGGCTACACGGGCACGCATTTCAGGCTCATCGAGGCAGCTTCTCCGGCGGCGCTCGATACGGCACTCGCTGCCTTGCCCGAGACGCGGCAAATCGTGCCGTCCAAGGCCGCGCGCTTTGCGGTCGGGGCGGAGAAGCGCGGCACGCTCGAACTGGCGCTCGACCACCTGATGGATGGGTCGCCGGTCTTGAAGCCGCGGGCCGATTCGTCGCTCGCGATCCCGCTGCCCGCGGGCTCCCCCTTCGGCGCCATCGCGGTGGACAAGGACAAGTGCACCCTCTGCCTGGCCTGCGTCAGTGCCTGCCCGGCGAGCGCGCTGCAGGACAACCGGGATTCGCCGCAGCTTCGGTTCATCGAGAAGAACTGCGTTCAATGCGGGCTCTGCGAAACCACCTGCCCGGAGGACGCGATCGATCTCGTGCCACGACTGCAGGCCTCGCCCGCACGCAAGCAGGCGGTGGTGCTCAACGAAGCGAAGCCTTGGGCCTGCATCCGCTGTGCGAAACCCTTCGGCACGCAGAAGGCCATCGAGGCGATGCTCGTCAAGCTTGCCGGCCACGCGATGTTCCAGGGCGAAGCGATGGAGCGCCTCAAGATGTGCAGCGACTGCCGGGTCATTGACCTCTACAGCGCGCAGGACGAAACGAAGATCACACAGCAATGAGCCAGACTTTTCCAGCGACCTCGGCCCTCGACGAAGAAATCGCGCGCGCGGAGCTCTACGGCCTGCTCGCGCGGCTCTGGTATGCCGCGCCGGATTCGGAACTGCACGAAGCCTTCCGGGTCGCGCCAACCGAAGCGCCTGCCGCGGGTGCCTTCCTTGAGGAGCCTTGGCGGCACCTCGTTGGCGTCGGCCGTGAAATGGACGCTGCCGCGATCGGCGACGAATACGACTCGCTCTTCGGCGGCATCGGGCGGCCGGAGGTCTTTCTCTTCGGCTCGCACTATCTCAGCGGATTCCTCAACGACAAGCCGCTCGCCAAGCTGCGCAACGACCTCGACCAGCTCGGGCTTGCGCGGGAAGAGGCCGTCTCCGAGACCGAAGACCACATCGCTTTCCTCTTCGAGGTGATGCGCTACCTGATCGCGGGCGAGGACGTCGAAGTGGCCAATCTGACCCGTCAGCGGGCGTTCTTCACCACCCATATCCAGTCCTGGTTGCCGGCCATGTGCGATGCCGTGTCGCGGCATCCGAAGGCACGCTTCTACGCCGCGCTGGCTGAGCTGACGCGCGCTTTCGGCGAGGTCGAGGCGCAGGGTTTCGACATGCTCGACTGAGAGCAGGGAAATATCAGGGAATTTCGGACGACCGGCACTAGGGTCTCGACTACTATCCGAACTTATGTAACTGGTTTCATATCTGGCCAGCGCGTCAGCCACTCCTGGAGTTCGTCATGCAGGACAGCCAAGCCTCCGGCTCACAGCCGCCCTCCCGTCGGGGATTCTTTTTGGGCGCCGCCACGGTTGGTGTCGCCGCCGCGGCCGTCACGGCGCTGCCCAAAGTCGCCCCGTCGCCCGATGCATCCGCTGCGTCTCCCGAGCCCAAACCCGCGCCAGAAAAAGGTGGCGGCTATTCGCTGAGCGAGCACGTCAAGCGCTACTACAAGACCGCGTCTGCCTGAAGACGGAGGTGAACCCCATGCTGTTGACCAAGAAGACGAGCGGCACCGCGCGTGACGGTGCCTCGCCTGCCACCCATCCTTCCCAGGCCGGCTCATCGTTTGTACATAGCCTTCGGCGCGGTCTTTCCAACGCACTGCCGACCATGGACCGGCGCGCCTTCCTGCGGCGCTCCGGACTGGGCGTCGGTGTCGGTCTCGCAGCCGGCCAGCTCACGCTGATCCGCAAGGCCAGGGCGGCCGATGGCCGGCCCACCGCGATCGGTGCGGGCAAAGTCGAAGTCCGCCGCACGGTCTGCTCGCACTGCTCGGTGGGTTGCGCCTCCGATGCCGTGGTCGAGAACGGCGTCTGGGTGCGCCAGGAGCCGGTGTTCGACTCGCCGATCAACCTCGGCGCGCACTGCGCCAAGGGCGCGGCACTGCGCGAACACGGCCATGGCGAATACCGCCTGCGCTACCCGATGAAGCTGGTCGACGGCAAATACCAGCGCATCAGCTGGGATACGGCGCTCGACGAAATCACCGCCAAGCTCAAGGAACTCAGCAAGGCCAGCGGCCCAGATTCGGTCTACTGGATCGGCTCCAGCAAGCACAGCAACGAGCAGTCGTACCTGCTGCGCAAGTTCGTGAGCTTCTTCGGCAGCAACAACTGCGATCATCAGGCGCGCATCTGCCACTCCACCACCGTGGCCGGCGTTGCGAACACATGGGGCTACGGCGCCATGACCAATTCGTACAACGACATGCGCAACGCCAAGGTCGCGATGTACATCGGTTCCAACGCGGCCGAGGCGCATCCGGTCAGCATGCTGCACATGCTCCATGCCAAGGAGCGCGGCTGCAAGATGATCGTGGTCGATCCGCGCTTCACGCGCACAGCGGCCAAGGCCGACGAGTACGTGCGGATCCGCTCGGGCTCCGACATCCCGTTCCTCTTCGGCATCCTGCATCACATCTTCAAGAACGGCTGGGAAGACAAGAAGTTCATCAACGACCGGGTCTTCGGCATGGACGAGGTCCGCGCCGAAGTGCTCGCGAAGTGGACGCCCGACAAGGTCGAGGAGGCCTGCGGCGTCAAGGAGGCGCAGGTTCTCAAGGTCGCGACCTGGCTCAATGAAAACCGCCCCGGCACTGTCGTCTGGTGCATGGGCCAGACCCAGCACTCGATCGGCAACGCGATCGTGCGCGCCTCCTGCATCCTGCAGCTCGCGCTCGGCAACGTCGGGATCTCCGGCGGTGGCACCAACATCTTCCGCGGCCACGACAACGTGCAGGGCGCGACCGACGTGGGTCCGAACCCGGATTCGCTGCCCGGTTACTACGGCCTCACCGAAGGCTCGTGGAAGCACTTCGCGGCGAGCTGGGGCGTGGATTACGAGTGGATCAAGAGCCGCTACGCCTCGCCCGCGATGATGAGCAAGCCGGGCATCACGGTCTCGCGCTGGATCGACGGCGTGCTCGAAAAGAACGAGCTGATCGACCAGGACTCGAACCTGCGCGCCGTGGTGTATTGGGGCCATGCGCCCAATTCGCAGACGCGCGGTCTCGAAATGAAGCGGGCCATGGACAAGCTCGACATGCTGGTGGTAATCGACCCGTATCCATCCGCCACGGCCGCCATGGCAGCCATGCCTGGCAAGCAGGAGGACCTCAATCCCAATCGCGCGGTGTACTTGCTGCCAGCGTGCACGCAGTTCGAGACCAGCGGATCGGTCACCGCGTCGAACCGCTCGCTCCAGTGGCGCGAGAAGGTCATCGAGCCGCTCTGGGAGAGCCGCAGCGACCACATGATCATGCAGCAGTTCGCCGACCGCCTCGGCTTCGGCAAGGAACTGAGCAAGAACTACAAGATGCAGAAGGTCAAGGGCATGGATGAGCCGGTGCCCGACGACATCCTGCGAGAGATCAACAAGAACTGCTGGGCGATCGGCTACACCGGCCAGAGCCCCGAACGGCTGCAGGCGCACATGCGCAACATGGCGGCCTTCGACGTGGTCACCCTCAGGGCCAAGGCCTCGGTCAAGGACAAGGTGAACGGCTACGACATCGCAGGCGACTACTATGGCCTGCCGTGGCCCTGCTACGGCACGCCGGAGTTCAAGCACCCCGGCTCGCCGAACTTGTACGACACCTCCAAGCACGTGATGGACGGTGGCGGCAACTTCCGCGCGAACTTCGGCGTGGAACGCAATGGCAAGAACCTGCTCGCAGAGGACGGCTCGCATTCGCTCGGCGCGGCCATCACGACCGGCTACCCCGAACTGGACCATCTGCTGCTCAAGCGCCTCGGCTGGTGGGACGAACTGACCCCCGAGGAGAAGGCCAAGGCCGAGGGCAAGAACTGGAAGACCGACCCCTCGGGCGGCATGATCCGCGTGTTCATGAAGAACCATGGCTGCCACCCCTTCGGCAACGCCAAGGCGCGTGCGACGGTCTGGAACTTCCCGGATTCGATCCCGCAGCATCGCGAACCGCTCTACGGCACCCGGCCCGACCTCGCTGCGAAGTACCCGACGCACGACGACAAGATGGCCTTCTGGCGCTTGCCGACGCTCTACAAGACCGTCCAGCAGCGCAACATCGCCGACAAGATCTCGGAGAAATTCCCTTACGTCATGACCTCCGGCCGCCTGGTCGAGTACGAGGGCGGCGGCGAGGAAACGCGTTCGAATCCGTGGCTGGCCGAACTGCAGCAGCAGATGTTCATCGAGATCAATCCGAAGGTCGCGGCCGAGAAGGGCATCCGCAACGGCGAGCGCGCCTGGGTGATGACGCCGACTGGCGCGCGCCTCAACGTGCAGGCGCTCGTGACGGAGCGCGTGGGGCCCGACACGGTGTTTCTGCCCTTCCACTTCTCGGGTCACTGGCAGGGCGCCGACCTGCTGGCCTACTACCCCGAGGGCGCGCACCCGATCGTGCGCGGCGAGGCGATCAACACCTCGACCACCTATGGCTACGACAGCGTGACCATGATGCAAGAGACCAAAACGACGATCTGCAACGTCGAGAGAGCCTGAGGAGATCACATGGCCCGAATGAAATTCATCTGTGACTCCGAGCGCTGCATCGAATGCAATGGCTGCGTCACCGCGTGCAAGAACGAAAACGAAGTGCCGTGGGGCGTGAACCGCCGACGTGTCGTCACGCTGAACGACGGCGTGCCGGGCGAGCGCTCGATCTCCGTCGCCTGCATGCATTGCTCCGACGCGCCGTGCATGGCGGTGTGTCCGGTGCAGTGCTTCTATCGCACCGAGGAAGGCGTGGTGCTGCACGACAAGGACGTGTGCATCGGCTGCGGCTACTGCTCCTACGCCTGCCCGTTCGGCGCCCCGCAGTTCCCGTCGCAGGGCACCTTCGGCGCGCGCGGCAAGATGGACAAGTGCACCTTCTGTGCCGGCGGCCCCGAGGCCAACGGCTCGCAGGCGGAATTCGAGAAGTACGGACGTAATCGCCTCGCGGAAGGCAAGCTCCCTGCCTGCGCGGAAATGTGCTCGACCAAGGCGCTGCTCGCGGGCGATGGCGATGTGGTCGCGGACATCTTCCGCACGCGCGTGGTCCAGCGCGGCAAGGGCGCCGAAGTCTGGGGTTGGGGTACCGCCTACGGTTCGCGTCAGGCCGGCACGCCGACGAATGGAGCCACCAAATGAAGCGCGCATTCGCGACCGCCGTTGTCATCGCCGCGGCGCTGCTGCTCGGCGCCTGCAGCGAGCGGCCCCAAACCAACGAGCATGGCGTGCGGTTCGATGCACCGCCCTGGACCGGCAGCGGCACGCAGCCCAATACCGGCACCGCCTTCACCGCCAGCGGATGGCAGCCTGGCGACCGGAACTCCTGGGAACAGCATCTCAAGGCGCGCATGCAGTTCAGCCAGAACGAGTACACGCGGATCAACTGAGGCGGAGGCCGTATGAGACACGTGCTTAACGCGCTGATCGTCATCGCTGTACTGAGCTGCGGGGTGGCCGGTGCGCAGACGCAGGCTCCGCCTGCGACGCCCGAGCCTGCAGCGACACCCGCCGCGCCGGCCCTGCCCAACGGCGGCATCCGCAGCCAGAACATCTTCGAAGTCAAGCCCGATGCAAGCCAGGACCCCGGCTACATGGAGCAGACCAACGGCGAGCGCCAGCGCGTCCAGCCCGGCAACAACTCGCCCATGTGGCGGCAGGTGAGCGGCGGTGTCACCGGGTTCAGCAGCCTGCCGGTCGAGCAGGCGCCGGAAGCGGGCAACCTGATCCAGCGCTTCGTGAAGTACCCGGGCTCGCACTACACCAACGCCGGCGAAGCGTGGCGGCAGACGCGCAACAACCTGATCATTCCCTACGGCGCCGCGCTGCTCTTCGTGACGCTGCTCGCGTTGACGATTTACTACTTCACGCGCGGAACGATCGGCCTGCACGAAAGGGAAACCGGCCGCAAGATCGAGCGCTTCACCCCTTTCGAGCGTGCGACGCACTGGTCGAACGCGATCGCCTTCATCGTGCTCGCGATTTCCGGCCTGGTGATGGCCTTCGGCAAGTTCTTCCTCTTGCCGATCCTCGGCGGCGCGCTGTTCGGCTGGCTCACCTACGTGCTCAAGACGATCCACAACTTCGTCGGCCCGCTGTTCGTCCTGACCACGCTCTTCATGATCTTCACCTTCTTCCGCGACAACCTGCCGCAAAAGGGCGATATGAAGTGGGTTCGCCAGGGTGGTGGCCTCTTTGGTGGCAGGGAACCCCCCTCGCACCGCTTCAATGCCGGCGAGAAGGTGGTGTTCTGGGGTGGCGTGCTCTTCCTCGGCAGCTTCGTGATCGCATCCGGGCTGTTCCTCGACAAGCTGCTTCCGGGCTTCGTCTACACGCGCGGAGAGATGCAGATCGCCCACATGGTCCATGCGACAGCTACGCTGCTCATGATCGCGCTGATCATGGGCCACATCTACATCGGCACGCTGGGCATGCGCGGCGCCTACTCGGCGATGCGCGAGGGCTACGTCGACGAGACCTGGGCCAAGGAGCATCACGAGCTCTGGTACGACGACATCGCCGATGGCAAGATCCCGGCACAACGCAGCGCCGAGGCCCGGGCTGCGGCCCATGCGCCGGTCGGCGGCGCGCGTGTCGAAGGAAGTCCCTCATGAAGAAGTCGCTGATCCTTTGCGGCCTGCTCGCAGGCGCGTTTGCCGCGCCGGTTGCTTTCGCCAAGCTGCCTGCACCGGCTGCAACGCCGGACGCCAAGCTCAAGGCGGCCGAAACGGCGCAGAAGACGGCCTGGTCGGCCAAGGTCGACACCTTCCAGCTCTGCCAGGCGCAGGAGCGGGTCGCGGCCCATGTGCGCGACGGCCTCGTCGCCGCCGGCAAACCGGTGCCGACGCCCACGCCCACGCCGCCTTGCACCGACCCCGGCCCGTTCGCCTTCGCCCCGCCCGAAGAGCCCAAGCCGATCGAGGCATCCGGCGCGCATTCGCCGGCGGCAACGGCGGCGAACCCGCCGAGTTCGAACCAGCCTTCGTCCGAAACGCATCCCGCAACCAAACCGTGAAGCTCCCGCGCCTGACGAAGGCCCGGGCGCCGCTCACGCGCGAGGTCGAAATCGTCGATGAGCACGGCGAGTCCGGCATCGTCTCCATCCCCGCCGAACGGGACCTGACGGTCTACGTCGACCGCCGGGAGCTCGTCACGCTGATGACGCTCGGCGCCGAGCCCGAACTGCTCGTGCTGGGCTACCTGTTGAACCAGCGGCTCATCGAATCGGCGGCGGATGTCGAATCCATCACCGTCGACTGGGAAGTGGGCGGCGCGGCTGTGCGGACGCGCGCCGGCATCGATCGAATCGAAGAGCGCACCGCCAAGAAAGTGGTCACGACGGGCTGCGGTCAGGGCAGCGTCTTCGGCGAGCTGATGGCCGGCATCGAGCGGTTGCGTCTGCCGGACACGCGCATCACGCAGGCGCAGCTCTACGCGCTGGTCAACACCATCCGTGTCCAGGAGAGCACGTACAAATCCGCTGGGTCGGTCCATGGCTGCGCGCTCTTCACGCTGGACGGCGGCGGTGAAGACGTGCGCATGCGCTGCTTCGTCGAGGATGTCGGCCGCCACAACGCGATCGACACGATTGCCGGCTGGATCGCCATGCAGCCGGCGCACGAGCTCGGCGGCGGACGGGTGTTCTACACGACCGGCCGTCTGACCAGCGAGATGATCATCAAGTCGGCCCAGATGGGCGTGGCGGTCGTGGTTTCGCGCAGCGGCATCACCCAGATGGGTCACGAGGTGGCGAACCGCGTCGGCCTGTGCGCCATCGGCCGCGCGACCAACCGGCGCTTCCTCTGCTTCGCGGGCGCCGGGCGGCTGCTGCTCCAGCCCGAACTGGCGGACGCTCGCCAGCCGGCGGCCGCCTGAGCGCCTAAATCCTTCGGTTTGGCGGGCGTTGGCCGCTCGGCTATCGTCACGCTCCATGAACGCTTCCCTCCGCCTTGGCTGGCGCACGCTCTGGCGCGACCTTCGCGCGGGCGAGCTTCGGCTTCTCATCGTGGCCGTGCTGCTCGCCGTTGCGGCGCTGACGGCAGTCGGATTCTTCGCCGACCGCCTCAAGGGTGGCCTCCAGCGTGATGCGCGCCAGCTTCTGGGCGGTGATGCGGTGCTCGCCAGCGACAACCCGACCCCTGCCGCTTTCATCGAACGTGCGCGGGCGTGGGGGCTGCAGACCACCACGAACTACGGCTTTCCGACCATGGCTCGTGCGAGCGATGCGCAGGGCGGCGCCACGAAGCTCGTGGCGCTCAAGGCGGTGACGGCCGGCTACCCCTTGCGCGGCAGCCTGCTCGTCAGCAGCGACACCATGACGCCGGGGCAGACGACTCGCGATATCCCGGCGCCCGGCGACACCTGGGTCGATGGCTCGCTGCTCGAAGCGCTGGGCCTGCAGGTGGGCGACACGCTGCTGCTCGGCGACGCCGGACTGCGCATCGCCCGCGTGATCACGCTGGAGCCCGACCGGGGCGCCGGCTTCATGAGCTTCGCGCCGCGCGTGATGATCAATCAGGCCGACGTGCCGCGCACCGCCCTCGTGCAGCCTGCGAGTCGGGTGAGCTACCGGTTCGCGGTGGCGGGTGAGCCGGCTGCGGTCAAGCGCTTCAGCGACTGGGCGGCCGAAATCCTCAAGAGCGGCGAGGTCCGCGGCGCACGGCTCGAATCCTTCGAAAGCGGACGGCCCGAGATGCGCCAGACGCTGGACCGCGCCGAGAAATTCCTGAACCTCGTCGCATTGCTGGCCGCGCTTTTGTCGGCGGTGGCGGTGGCACTCGCGGCGCGTGGGTTCGCTGCCCGGCATCTCGACGACTGCGCGATGCTGCGCGTGCTCGGTCAAAGCCAGCGCACCATCGCCGGCGCTTATGCCTTCGAGTTCGCCGTGGTCGGCGTGATGGCCAGCGTGCTCGGCGTGGCGATCGGGTTCGGCGTGCACTACGCCTTCGTGATGCTACTGGCGGGGCTGGTCGAGAACTCGCTGCCCGCGCCCACCCTGTGGCCGGTCGCATTCGGTCTTGGCGTGGGGCTCACGCTGCTGTTCGCCTTTGGCCTGCCACCGGTGCTTCAGCTCTCGCGCGTGCCGCCGCTGCGCGTGATTCGTCGCGATGTCGGCAACCTGAAGCCGGCGTCGATCGCGGTGCTCGCATTGGGCGTCGCCGGCTTCGCGGCCCTATTGGTCGCGGCGAGCAGCGACCTCAAGCTGGGGCTGATCGCGGTCGGCGGTTTTGCGGGTGCGGTGGCGGTATTCGCACTGCTGAGTTGGCTCGCGGTGCTGGTGCTTCGCCGCAGCGTCAACGAGACGACCGCGCCGCGCTGGCTGGTGCTCGCCACGCGGCAGATCTCGGCGCGACCCGCGTATGCCGTGGTGCAGGTCAGCGCACTGGCGGTTGGCCTTCTGGCGCTCATTCTTCTGGTGCTGCTGCGCACCGACCTCGTGTCGAGCTGGCGCAAGGCCACGCCGCCCGATGCGCCGAACCGCTTCGTGATCAACGTGATGCCGGACCAGAGCGATGTATTCCAGAAGACGCTGCGCGACGCCGGCGTGCGCAAGTTCGATTGGTATCCGATGATTCGGGGCCGGCTGGTCTCGGTCAACGGACGGGCGGTTTCGCCCGACGACTACACCGACGACCGCGCGAAGCGGCTGGTCGACCGCGAGTTCAATCTCAGCAACAGCGCCGAGGCGCCTCCGCACAACATGATCACCGCCGGCACCTGGACACCGGGCGCAGCGGGCGAAGTCAGCGTGGAGGAGGGCTTGGCCGAGACGCTCGGCCTGAAGCTCGGTGACGTGCTTCGCTTCGATATCGGCGGGCTGCAGAACGATGCGCGCATCACCTCGCTTCGCAAGGTGGACTGGGGCTCGATGCACGCCAACTTCTTCGTGATGTACACGGTGCCCGAGTTGGCAGATGTACCGGTGACCTACATGGGCGCGTTTCGCGCGCCGGATGTGAAGGGCTTCGACAACGCGCTCGTGCGGACCTATCCCAACATCACCAACGTCGACATGAGCGCCACGATCGGACAGGTGCAGCGCGTGCTGGATCAGGTGATCCGGGCGGTGGAGTTCCTCTTCGGCTTCACGCTGGCGGCGGGGCTGGTGGTGCTGTTTGCCTCGGTCACGGCGACGCGCGAGGAGCGTGCGCGTGAATTCGCGGTGATGCGTGCGGTCGGCGCGCGCGGCAGTCTGCTGCGCCAGGTGCAACGTGCCGAGCTGGCCGGCGTGGGACTGATGGCGGGCTTTCTCGCGAGCATCGTTGCGTCCGCGATCGGATGGGGCCTCGCGCGCTATGTGTTCGACTTCACCTGGACCGCGTCGCCGCTGGTGCCGATCGCCGGTGCGCTCTCGGGCGCGGTGCTGGCTCTGGCCGCCGGCTGGTGGGGGTTGCGCGAAGTGCTGCGTCGGCCGGTCGTTGCCACCCTGCGGCAGGCGGCGGAATAGAAGAGCGCGATGGCGCAGTGCATCGAGCTCGATACCGAACGTCTGCGCCTGCGCCAGTGGCGCGAGAGTGATCGTGCGCCTTTCGCCGCACTGAACGCCGATCAGGGCGCGATGGAATTCTTTCCCTCGCCGCTCTCCCGCGCCGAAAGCGATGCGCTCGTCGACCGCATTGCAGCCGGCATCGATGAACGTGGGTGGGGGCTCTGGGCAGTGGAAGAACGTGCAAGCGGCAACTTCATCGGCTTTGTCGGACTGAGCATTCCCCGGCCTGAATTGCCGTGCTCGCCCTGCGTCGAAGTCGGCTGGCGCCTCGCGCCGGCGTACTGGGGCAAGGGTTATGCGCAAGAAGCCGCGCGAGCCGCACTCTGCGTGGGCTTCGAGCGCATCGGCCTTCGGGAAATCGTCTCGTTCACCGCTGTGCCGAACCTGCGCTCGGAGGCCGTCATGCAGCGGCTCGGCATGAAGGCCGACGGTGTCTTCGAGCACCCCGCGCTCCCCGAAGGGCACGCGCTGCGCCCGCACAAGCTCTACAGGCTCGACCGGACGTCCTGGAGCACTTCGTCGCGAAGCTGCGGGAACACCTTCGAGACCTTCGCGAGCAGATAGTCGCCGTACTTGCCGTTGAAGGCATGCACGTTCGCGCGATCCCAGCGAAGGGCGCTGTCGTCGAGCGCATTCGCACCGGCCAGGCCCTCGATGCGCTGCACGCGCGCCTCGAAGTTCGGATCGAAGAAGAGCGGGAACGACAGCCTGTCGCGCCCCGAGGTGTTGCGCGTCACCCGGTGCGGCGTCGACTTGTACAGGCCGCCGGTCATGCGATCGAGCATGTCGCCGATGTTGCAGACGAAGGAGCCCGCGACGGGCGGCGCCTCGACCCAGCCTTCCGGCGTGCGCACCTGCAGACCGCCAACATCGTCCTGATGCAGGATCGTGAGCAGGCCGTAATCGGTGTGCTCGCCGACGCCCCAATGCACATCCATGCCTTCCGGAACGGGTTGCGTCGGGTAGTTGAAGATGCGGAACAGGATCAGCGGATCCGCCGTGTAGCGCCGCGCGAAGTAGTCGGCCGGCAGCCTGAGGCTGAGCGCGATGCCCTCCATGAGCCGGTGCCCGAGCTGCGTGACCGCGTCCATGTAGGCGAGGATGGTCTCGCGCATTCCCTCGACTTCGGGGAACAGGTTCGGTCCGTGCACCGGCGTGCGGGCGCGAACGAGCGCGTGGTCTTCAGGCAGCTCGGTGCCGAGATAGAGGCCTTCCTTCCAGTCCGGGCGGCCCGAGGTCAGTTCGCCAGCGAGCGGAAAGTAGCCGCGCCACGCCCGGCCGCCCAGCGCCATGCGCCAGCGCATCTTGGTCGCCTCATCGAGGGCGAAGAAGCGGTGGCTCAGTTCTTCGAGCCGCCTGGCGAGCGCCGGGTCGACGCCATGGCCAACCACGTAGAAGAAGCCGTGGGCGCGGCATGCGGCGCCGATCCTTGCCGCCACTTCGTCGCGGGCGGGGCCGTTGCCGGAAAGGCCGGAGACGTCGATGACGGGCAGGGCGCCGGAAGGGGGAAGGGGTAAATCACGCATCCCGCCATGGTGCCGCAAGTCCTTGGGACAATGTCGCCCATGCAAATTCAGGAAAAGCCGCCTTTCGACACGCCCTTCGAATGGATCGGCGGCGAAGACAAAGTCCATGCGCTGGTGGAGCGCTTCTACGATCTGATGGACCTCGAGCCGGCCTACGCGCACCTGCGCGCCGTGCACGGCAGTTCGCTGGACAACGCCCGTCAGCGGCTCTTCTGGTTCCTCTGCGGCTGGCTGGGCGGCCCGCAGCACTACACCGATCGCTTCGGCCACCCGATGCTGCGCGCGCGCCATCTGCCGCAGAGCATCGGCGGACACACCATCGGGATCAAGGAGCGCGACGAGTGGCTCGCCTGCATGGACCAGGCGATGGGCGAGACCGGCGTGCCGGAGGCCCTACGCGAGCGCTTGCGCGGATCGTTCTTCCAGACCGCGGACTGGATGCGCAACCGCAACGGATAGGCGCTACAGGAAAGCGCTAGGCATTGCGCCGAGACGGTGCCAGCAGCACCACCAGCGCGCCCGCGCCGCCTTCCGCCGGCTTGGCCTGCACGAAGGCCAGCGTCTCGTTCTTCTGGATCAGCCAGCGCTGCACCTTGGCCTTGAGCACCGGCTGACGGCCCGGCGAGCCCAGGCCCTTGCCGTGCACCACGCGCACGCAGCGCAGGCCTTGCTTGTAGGCCTCGCGAATGAAGGCGCCGAGCGCCTCGCGCGCCTCGTCGCTGCGCATGCCGTGCAGGTCGATCTGGCGCTGGATGGTCCACTCGCCCGCGCGCAGCTTGCGCGTCACATCGGTGTTGATGCCGGGGCGGCGGAAGCTCATCGCGTCATCGGCATCGAGCAGGGTGGTGACGTCGAATTCGTCGGACAGCGATTCGCGCAGCACGCGTTGCTCGTCTAGCTGCTGCTGTACCGGGAGGGGCGGGGGCGGTTCAGGTGCGAGATGCACCGCAGCCTTGCGCCGCAAGGGCTGGGTGGCGCCGATGGCGCGTGCGAAGAGGTCCTGTTCGGCCGCGCGCTTCTTTTCGGCCACCGCGCGGACGATCGCCTCGGCGGCTTCGCGTTCGCGCTGCGCGGCGAGTGTGCGTTGCACGTCCTTGAGGTCGGCGAGGCTCTTCAGGTTTCGGGGTTTGGCGGGCATGCGTGCGGTGCGGGGGGAATCACTCAGACGGCCATGCTCACGTCGATCGGGCAACGCAGCGTCAACACGGTGCCTGTGGCGCCGGGATGGATCTCCAGCGTGCCGCGGAGCCGTGACGCACGCGCCTGCATATTGCTGAGTCCCATGCCGGCCGAGGTCGCCGAGTCGTTCGCAAAGCCACGGCCATTGTCGCGGATCGACAAAGACAGTTCCCCCTGGCGGGCTTCGATGCGGATGCCCACCTGTGTGGCGCCGCTGTGCTTGAGCACGTTCGCGAGTCCTTCCTGCACCACGCGCAGGAAGTCGAGCACGCGCTTGCCGCCGAGCCGGCGGCCGTGCAGTCCTTCGACCGCCCAGCGGCATTCGATGTCCGCCGCCTCCAGCAGCCGCGTGCAGCGGTGGCGCAATGGCGCCAGCCGTTCCGCGAGGTCGTCGGTGTCGTCGAAGGCGGAGCTTTCGATGATCAGGCGAAGGTCGTCGTTGACCTCGCGCAGCGCCCAGAGCGCGACGCCGTCCCGCGCGCCTTCCCGATTGCGGAGCGTGTTGATGTGGCTGCTCAAGGTCATGCCCAGGCCGTCGTGCAGGTCGCGCACCAGGCTCAGGCGCTCGGCGAGGCGGGTCTGCTCCAGCTCGGCCTCGTGCTGGCGGCGCAAGACTTCGGCGAGCTCGCCCGTGGCCTGTGCAACGCGCTGCTGGAGCTCGACGTTGAAGTTCTCGATCAGCCGCATGCCCTTGACCATGCGCCATGTCAACGTGAAGGCGATGCCCAGCATCGTCGCGTTGGCCGACATCGCGGCGTAGTAGATGCCGGTGGGCAGCCATTCGAAGAACAGCAGCGTGTCGTGCACGCCGGCTGCGATCGGGACCAGCAGGCAGAGCGAAAGCACTGCCGCTTCCGTGCGTCGCGACTGGATGGCGTTGCGCATGATCAGTCCGATGCCGGCGAAATAGGTGGCCATCGTGAGGAGCACCGTCGCGTCGCGCAAAGGTTCTTGCAACGACGACGGCGAGAGCACCAGCGTCGCGAGCCCGGCACCCATGAAGGCGAGGGAAGCGCGTTGCGCCTTCCTGTTCGCGATCTCGCAGTAGGTCAGCGCGAACATCAGGAAGCATCCTGCGCTCGCGAACATCGCCAGATGATTGAGCCGCTGGAAGGCCTCGGTGCTGGCGAAGGGCCATGGGCTCACCGCGACGTTGTTGTACGAGAAGAGCACCCACAGCAGCGAGAAGAGGCTGAACCACCCGTAAGGCACTTCCTTGCGCCGGAACAGCCAGAACATGCCATAGAGCACGCCCATGCCCAGCGTAAGGCCGATGCCGAGCGTCTGCATCGTGCGCCGCGTGAAGTTGGCTTCGCGGTACAGGGCGCGCACGGCCTGCGGCTCGCCGATCGTCACGGCGCCGAGCGACGGCTGATAGGGCGCAAGGCCCGAGACACGCACGAGCAGCTCGTTCGCGCCGGGGCGCAGCAGGGGCGCATCGAGCGTCCAGTAGCGCGGCAGATTCCACGAACGTGAGAGCGGTTCGACAAGGCCGCTGTCCCCGCCGATCAGGCTGCCGTTGAGGTACACCGCGCCGGCCATGTTGATGTATTCGATCATCAGGCCGGTGGGCCGCAGCGGAACGATGTCAGCGGTTTCGTCCCATCGCAGGCGATACCAGACGACGCCGTCGAAGCCAGGCCAGCGGGCGGTCCAGCCGTCGGGCAGCGTGACCGATGTCCAGCCCTCGGCGGGCGGCGACGTGGCCTCCCATGCGGAGCGCACGGCCTCGACCTTCAGTGGAGGCGCCCCCGCGACTGCGGGCGAGGGCGAAAAAAAGAGAGTGAAGAGCGCGAGCCACGCGAAGAGCGCGCCCGCCCGGAAGATCAGGGCAACAGGCCCTGCGCCCGCGCGCTGTACACCGCACCGGCCCGCGATCGCACGGCGAGCTTTCGGTAGATGTTCTTGGCGTGGCATTCGACGGTATTGATCGACAGGGTCAGGGTTTGGGCGATCTCGCGATTGCTGTGGCCCTGCGCAACCAGTCGCAGCACATCCATCTCGCGCTCACTCAGTTCAGCGGTAGCCGCCGGAACCGGCGCGTGGGCGATGGTAGCAAGGGCGGGCGAAGCCGGCTTTGGCGCGGCCATGAGCTTGAGGATGCGCCTGGCGATGACCGGGTCGATCGGGGCGCCGCCGCGCTGCATGCTGCCGAGGGAGAGTTCGAGCTCGGTGTCGCTGCCGTTCTTGAGGAGGTAGCCCACCGCGCCGCCGCGGATCGCCTGCAGCACGGTGGCATCGTCGCCGAGGCTGGAGACGACGACCGCGTCGACTTCGGGTGCATGGGCCTGCATCCACGGCAGCAGGTCGAGCCCGCTGCCGTCGGGCAGGCCGACGTCGAGCAGGGCGAGGTCGTACTTCGTGCGGGCGAGCTGCGCGCGTGCTTCTGCCAAGGACCCGGCCATCGCGCAGCGCGCGCGGGGCGCGGCCGCGGCGGCCACGCGCTCCAGGCGCTCGCGGACGGCGTGGTCGTCGTCGACGATCAGGATGTCTTCCACAATCGGTCCCGCCTTGTCATGGTGAAGCGCGCATTGTCCATGGCTACTTCGAACCGGCCGTGCCCTGCTTGATCACGACACCGCCCGCGCCACCGTCAATGGTGGTGGCCTGCGAGCTGCTGCTCTTCTGGTTGTCGACGTAGACGTCGACGATGCCGCTGCCCTTCTGCTGCTGGTAGGGCGATGCCGGAGCCTTGGCCGCGGTGGTCGCCGGGGCCGGTGCGGGCGAAGGCGCCGTGGTGGTCGACGGCTTCGGCGCGGGTGCGGGTGCGGACGTCGTCGTACCCGTTTTCTTCTTTTCCGGCGTCAGGCTCGATCCCGAGGCCGATGCGGAGAAGCCCACAGTTTCCGAGTTCGACGTGCTCTTGGCGTCCTTCTGCACGAAGCTGCCACCCGCATCGGCGCTGACACCGTTGGCCGCCTTCACCTGCGTGCCTTCGAGCGTGGTGTTCCCGCCGGACTTGAGGCTGATCGAGCCGCCGCCGCTGGTGATGCTGCCGCCCGTCGCGGTGTCGCTGTTCGACTTGGAGGTGCCGACGCCGAGCGATGCCGAGCCGCTGCGTTCGTCCATGGTCTCGCCGCCGGTCTTGTTGCCGGTCGTCGCATTGCGGGTGCCGCCCACGTTCTCCTTCTTGCCGGCCGATGCGGAAGCCGAAACATCAACGGCCACTGAACTGCTGCTCTCGACCTTGCGCGCCGCGTTGAAGTTGATCGCGCCGCCGGCATTCACCGAGACATCGCCCTGCTGGCTAGAGATCTGCGTGCCGGTGAAGTTCGCGTCGCCGCCGCTCTTGATCGTCAGCGGGCCGCTGTCGCTCTTGATGCTGCCGGCCACGTCTTCGTTGAGGCTGCTCTTCGACTCGGAAACGCCCACACCTACACTGCCCGAGCCGCCGGACTTGCCTGCCGTGACGCCGACATCGACGCCCACCTGCTGGCTGCTCGAAGACGCGGTGTTCTTCGCGGCCGCGAAGTCGACCTTGCCGCCGGCATCGATGCTGGCTGCGCCGCCGGCCGAGAGGTTCGTGCCTTCGAGGCGCGTGTCACCGGTGGTCTTCACCGACAGGTTGCCGCCGGCCTGGATGCCGCCGACCACCGCGGTGCTCGAACTGCTGCTGCTGTTGCTGCCGTCGTAGTTGACGCCGACGCTGGCTTCCTTCTTGACCAGGTCGACGCCCACGGAGGCGCCCGCGCTGGTGCTCTTCGAGGTGGAGCTGCTGGTGTTCTGCGCGGCCTTGTAGTCGAGCGACGAGGCTTCGAGCGATACATCCTTGCCCGCCGAGATCTGCGTGCCTTCGAGCGAGGTCGTGCCGCTCGACTTGCTGTTCACGCTGCCGCCCATCTTGATTGTCGAGACGACTGCGTTGCTGCTGTTCGAACTCTCGGAGGAGTTGTCGTACTGGTAGCTCGCGCGGATGCCCGCGCCGGCATCGGTCTCGGTTCCGCCCGGCTTGCCCGCGCCCGGGCCGACCGATGCATCGGCCGACGCGCCCGCGCTGGCTTCGGCATAGGCGCCGACCTTGGCGGTGTGCGTGGTGCTGTTCGACGAGCTGTAGGTGGTGTCGGCCGCGGCCGTGCTGGTGATCGTCCTGGCGGACTGGTTGAGGTTGCCCGCGCCCTCGATCTGCGTGCCCTGGTCGTTGATGCTGTTGGTCGCCGTGCGGTTGATGTTGCCGCCCGACGAGAGGCTCGAAGTCACCGCGTTGGTCGAGCCGTCGACGCTGCTGCTCGTGGTGTTCGATCCATAGAGGCCCACTTCGATCGATGCCGAAGCCTCTGCCTTCGCACCGGCCTGTGCGCCGAGCCCGGCCTGCGCACCCGCATCGGCACTCGCATCCGCCTTGCCGGTCGCGTAGAGGCCGGCGGTGGTCTTGCTGCTGCTGGTGCTGACCTCATGCACGTCGTTCACGGCCTTGAAGGTCATGTCGGTCGCGTTGAGCGTCATGTCGCCGCCGGACTTCATGCTCGACCCTTCGAGCGTGAGGTTGTTGCTGGCATTGACGGTGAGATTGCCGCCGGAATTGATCGCCGAGCCCTGATGGGTAGTGTCGAGCGTGTTCGTCGTGCTCGTGGTGTGCTGCACGAGGTCGAGGTGGTTCTCGCTCTCGGCGGAGGCCTGTGCACCGGCCTGCGCGCCCGCGCTCGGCGTGCCCTTGCCGCCGGCCGCCTGCGCACCGGCGCTTGCGCCCGCTTCCGCCTTGTTGTCGGTGCTGGCCATCAGGCCGACCGAGGTCGAAGTAGTCGTGGTGGTGGAGGTCTTCTTGTCCTCCGCTGCGAGCAGGTTCACGTTTTGCGCGTTCACCGTCGCGTTGCCGCCGGCGTTGACCGTCGAGCCTTGCAGGTTCACGTCCTTCGATGCGTTGATGGTGACGTCGCCACCGAAGTTGAGGTTCGAGCCGACATGGCGCAGATCGGTGGTGTCGGTCGTCGTCGTGGTGCTCGCACCGAAGGCGAGACCCGCCGCACCCGTGCCGGCCGCATTGGCGGAGGCTTCGGCGGAGGCCGAAGCGCGGCCACGTCCCGACGAGGAATCGGCCGATGCATCCGCACCGGCCGAGCCCTTGGCCGACGAGCTGACCTGCATCACGCCGGTGTTCGTCGTGGTGGTGTGCGTTTCGTCGTAGTTGCGGCCCGCGAGCACGTTGACGTTGGTCGCGTTGATCGTGCCATTGCCCTTCACGTTGACGTCCGAGCCCTGCACCGTCACGTCCTTGCCGGCGGTGAGGTTGGCGTTGCCGCCGACCTGCAGCGAGCTGCCGACATTGCGCACCGACAGGGAGTCGGTGGTGGTGCTGCTCGTACCGAACAGCGAGTTGTTCATCCCGACGCCCGCCGACTTGCTTTCGGTGTGGGTGGTCGTGGAGTTCTCGCGCGCGATGATGTTGAGATCGCCGCCGGCCTTGAGGTCGGCGTTGCCGCCAACCTTCGCATCGGTACCGGCGAGCGTGATGTCCTTGCCGGCGTCGACGCTGAGGTTGCCGCCGACGGTCAGGCCCGACTTCACCTGTTGCACCGTCGTGGTGGTCGTGCTGGTCCAGCCGCTGCCGCCCGGGACCGAGACCGCGCCCTGCGTCGTCCCGGTGGTCTTGTTCTCGATCGTGTCGAAGGTCACGTTCCCGCCGGCCTTGAGGCTGGCGTCGGTGCCGGCGTTCATGGTGGCACCGATGTTGGTGATGTCCTTCTTCGCGTCGAGCGAAAGCGCACCGGTGGACTCGATGCCCGCGGTCTTGCCGATCGTGGTCTGGTAGAACTTGTCGCCGCCCGAGCCTTCGCTCACCGTCTTGTTCACGATGCTGCCGTTGGTCGAGGTGAGGCTGACATCGCCGCCCTTGATCGTGCCCGAGAGATTGGTGATGTCGCCCGTCGACGTCACCGCGAGCGTCTTGGAGCCGACGATGGTGCCGCCTGTGTTGGTGAGGGCGGTCAGGCTCATGTTCGCGTCCTGAGCGGAGATGACGGCGCCGGTCGCGATGTTGTCCTTGGTGCTCTTGGCGAGGTAGACGACGGGCGCCAGCACGACCTTGCCGTCGATCTGCGTGGCGACCATCCAGACCATGTCCTGTTTCAGCGAGGCCTGCTGCTCCGGCGTCAGTGCCTTGCCGTATTCGAGGCCGAGCGACTTGCTCTCGGTCGCGGCGCTTTCCATCAGGCCCTGCATCTGCGCGTCCGCGGACTGGTAGCGCGCGAGTATCACGCCGCCGGTCTGCGCGATGAGCTGCTGCTTGACCAGGTACGCCTCGTAGCTCGCGTCGCCCAGGCGCATGCCCAACTCGTCCGGGTTGTACCCGAGCAGCTTGGCGAGGTACTCCGAGCCCATGCTGGACGAGCCCGTCATGTACAGCGGATTGGTCTCGACGAGGTACTTCGCGCCCGGGTCGCGGGTGGTCACGTAGAAGCCGTTGGGGTTGGTTGGCAGGGCGACGCGGATGCCGCCGAACGCGTTCCCGTTGATTCCGTTTGCCGCGTTGAATCCGAGCAGCGAGATCGCCGTTGCGGTCGAGGCGCCGGCCAGTCCTCCGAACGATTGAGTGCCCGAGGCCGCAACACCGCTCACCGTACCGCTCTGCGTACCGGATGCGGCGGTCTGCGTCGACTGGTTCTTCGAAGTGGCCTGCCACGGCGAGCCGGCGTTGATGAGGCTGAAACCCGAGGCATTGAGCGTATTGGCGTAGATTCCCGCGCCGATCGACTGCAGGGTCGAGTCGGCATGCGTGACGTTCGACGCGTAGTGGGAATCGTCGGTGTACTTGAGCGGGCCCGCGGCCTTGTACTTGATGTAGTGCTGGTACTGGTCGGTGTAGGTCCTGCGCAGCAGCGAGAGGTCGTCATTGGTGAACGTCGCGGTGCCGGTCTGGCCCGTGAGGTTGACCACATTGCCGGAGATGACGCCGCCGAGGTTCTCGCCCGTCTGGAACGTCAGGTTGACCTGGCCCGCGCCGATGATCTGCGGCTTGAGGTTGGTGTTCGGCGCGCCGCCCACGTAGTACTGGTCCTGGATCCACGTGGCGGTGTAGTACCAGGCTTCGGTCTGGTCGACGCATCCGCAGCCGTTGTAGCCCTGGCCCATGTGGTCCGTCTCGACGACTGTCTTGGCACCCTCGGCGCCCCACGCGCGGGTGGTGTCGGTGGCGAAGGCATTGCGGATCGTCTGGGCGTCGATCTGGACGCTTCCGAGGCTGTTGATGGTGCTGTTGTTGACCACCGAGTTGGCTTGCAGCACCACGGCGCCATCCGCATTGATCGTGCCCTGGTAGGCCGATGCGCTCGCCGCGTTTGTCAACGTGCCGCTGACGGCCTTGGCCGTGAGCGTGCCGCCGGCGTAGAGCGACCCCTGGTTCATCAGGTTGCCGGTGGTGGCCGTGACGCCGAGGTTGCCGAGGGCAGCGATGCCGCCGGTCAGGCCGTTCGTGATCGACGGGGCGCTCACGCCGAGGCTCGTGGCGGAGAAGATCAGGCCGTTGTTGGTCAGCGCGTTGTCCACGCTGACGGTGCCAGTCCCGGTGCCCCCGAGCGCCGCGAGCACGCGGGTCGTGCTGTCGCCGAGGGTCAGCGTGCCGGCATGGAAGTTCAGGTTGCCGTCCGAAGCCAGCGTCGCGCCGTTGTTCAGGTTGACGGTGCCGGTGTCGACATAGACGCTCGCGCCCCGGGCGGTCTTGCCCTGGCCGACGCTGAGCGTCGAGCCCGTACCGCCCGTGACGCGGAGTTCGGCGCCGCTTTGCAGCGTGCCGTTGATCGTGGCGCTGTAGTTGCCGGACAGCGCCTGCAGCTTCAGCGCATCGTTCGCGAGGATGTCGCCGTTGCTGGTCAGGCCGCTGCTGCCGACGGACACCGTCAGCTGGCCTGCGGACTGGAGCTTGCCGTCGTTGACGATCCGGGTCGCCGAGACGGCGCCTGCGCCGGCCGTCGAGCCGTTGCTGGTGCCGGCAGTGATCACGCCCGAGGCGCGGTTGGTGAGCGTGCCGCTGGCGGCCACCGTGCTGTCGGTGCGCTGGCCGCCCTGGATGGTGCCCGAGTTGTCGATCGATGCGACATTGACCTGCAGCCCATCGCCGAGCAGCTTGCCGCCCGACTGGTTGGTGAGCGCGGTGTTCGTGCCGCCGATCGTCAGCGTGCCGCCGGCCTGCACCGTGCCCGCGTTGTCGTAGTCGCCCGCGCCGGCGGTGGTGTTCAGGTTGCGGCCTGCGCGCAATGCGGCGCCGGCCTGGTTCGCGATCCGGTTCGCGGTCAGCGCCGCGTCCTGTTGCGCCTGGAGGATGCCGCTGTTCGTGAGCGTGCCGGTCACCTTGACCGAGCTCTGCACGCCGGTGTCCTGCGTCGAGAGCACCCAGGTGCCGTCGTTGGTCAGTGTGTTTGCTTCGACCGTGCTGCCTTCGGCCGCCTGGACCCATCCGTTGGCGGCCTGGTTGGTGATCGTCGCCGCCTTGAGCTTCAGGTCCTTGCCGGCAAGCAGCAGGCCGTTGTTGTCGAGGTTCTCGCTGCCGGTGCCCGAGCGATCGGCGATGTCGAGCGTCGTGGCTGCATTGATGGTGCCGGTGTTGGTGATCGTGCCGTTGGCGCGCACGGTGGTGGACCCCTGCTTGGCGGTCAGCACGCCGGCGTTGGTCAGCCCCTGCGCGGCGTCGAGCCGGAGGTTGCCTGCGGTGGTTTGCACTCCGCCGCCGGTTGCGATGTCGGCCTTGCCGCCGCTGGTGATCGTGAGATCGCCGCCGGACTGGGCGACCGCGTTCGTGCCGTTCGAGAAATCGCCGGTGAGATTCGCGGTGAGCGCGTCGGTGGCGACCAGCACGCCCTGGTTGGAGGCCGAAGCTGCTGCGACGTTGAGGCCACCCGCGGATTGAAGCGTGCCGGCATTGGTCATCGCGCCGTTCAGCGTGATCTGGTCCGCCGCGCCTGCCTGCTGCGACAGGAGCCAGGTGCCGCTGTTGTCGAGACTCGACGCATCGATGCGGGTGCCGTTCGCGGCCTGGACCCATCCGCTTTGGGGGTCACCAGCGGTGGGTGCGTTCGTGATCGCGGTGGCGCGCACGGAGAGCGCACCGGCCGTCAGCAGCTTGCCGGTGTTGATGATGTTTTCGCTTCCGGCGCCGCTGCGGTCCGCGATCTCGATGTCCTGCGCCGATTGGATCGTTCCGCTGTTCTGCAGCGTGCCGTCGGTGTGCAGGGCGGCCTTGCCGTCCGCGAGCAGCATGCCGCTGTTCGTCAGGTCGCCCGCCGAGAGGCTGGCGCTGCCGTTGGACTGCAGCTTGCCGCTGTTCGAAAGCTGCCCGCTGACGGCAATGCTGTCGCTGCCGCCGGCCTGTTCCGACAGCAGCCATGTGCCGGCGTTGTTCAGGCTCGCTGCATTGATCGACGTGCCCGTGCCGGCCTTGATGCGGCCGGTCGCGGCGTTGTCGACGGCCGCCGCCGCGATCGTGAGCGTGCTGCCGGCCACGAGGTCGCCGCTGTTGGTCAGCGATTGCGTCTGGCCGCCGGTGTTGTCTGCAATGTCCAGCGACGTCGCAGCCGTGATGGTGCCGGTGTTCCCGATCGCCTTGCCCGCGCGGATTTGCACGGCGCCGCTGTTGGCCGACAGCGTTCCGGCGTTGTCGAACCCTTCGCCGGCAGTGATGTGCGCGTCGTTGCCGGCCGCCCATTGGGTGGCGCCGAGCGTCGCGGCGCCGTCGGTGGTGATGTTGAGCGAGCCGCCGGCACTGCGGGTGTTGCTGCCGCTCGCGCTTGCCGCGTCGATCAGGCTCTGGGCGCTGACCGCGAGATCGCTGCCGGCGACGATCGCACCGCCGGTGAGTTTCGTGCCGCCTTGGTTCGCGGCAATGCCGATGTTGCGGCTCGCGGCGATGTTCGCGTCCGTCAGCGCGATCGCCGCCACGTCATTGCTCGTGCTCGCGATCATCACGTCGCGTTGCGCGGAGACCTTGTTGTTCATCTCCACGCGCCCTGCGGCCGTGAGCGTGAAGTCGTCCGCGCTGGCTGCTGCATCGCCCAGCATGCGCACGCCCACGCCGGCTTCGGTGGCCGTCAGCTTGATGCGGTTGGCGTACATGCCGCCGAGGGCGGAGCTGTCGATGGCATAGGTAGGCGCGGTGCCTTGTGCACCCACGCTGCCGGTGACGGCGCGCGTGCCGTAGTCCCACTGGTTGGTGCCGGCGGCGATGCTCAGGTCTTGCGCGTTGATCGCGCCGTCGATGCGCACCGAGCGCGCGACGAGGTCCAGCACTTGCTGCGCGGTCGCGTTCAAGCCCGTGCCGGTGACGAGGATGTCGCCCTGGCTCACGTTGAAGCCGCCGAGGCTGCCGTCCGCGCGCATGAAGGGCAGGCCGGTGCTCAGCGTCACGCGGTCGGTGTTGATGAAGCCGCAGCCCGAGCAGGTGATGCCGTAGGGGTTGGCGAGCACCACGTCGGCTTTGCGGCCGAGCACTTCGGTGAAGCCAGCCAGCGTGCTGCGGTTGTTCGAGATGACCTCGTTGAGGATCACGCTCGCGGTGTTCGCCGTGTTCTGGTTGGCCATGATCTGGCCGGCGAGCTGCGAGCTGTACGAGATCTGCTGCGTGGTCGTGTTGTTCAGCACCAGCCCGCTCGCGTTCACGTTGAACTGCTGATAGCGGTTGTGCGACAGGCCCGCGGCGTTCGGATTGGCGATGTTCACCACCGTGACGCCGTTGCCCGAGACGTAGGCGTTGGTCTGCTGGCCCGGTGCGACGGTCACCGAGGGGATGGCCTGCGCATGCGCGATGCCGGCGCCGAGCACTGCCGCGAGCGCGACGGCCGCAGGGCGCGCCGCCTTGCTGCTCTTGCCGCGTCCGCGCGCGGTCTCCGCGACGGCGACCCAGGCGTGAACGGCGTTGTTCCAGACGATGCGATAGACGTGGTTCATGCTGATTCCTTGGGTCGCCTCACAGGGCGTACGAGAGGCGGACGCTGTAGATCGTCCCTTCGGGGGTCATCGATGAAGGCAGGTGGCCGGAGCGCGAAGCGAAGAGGTCCACGCTCATGCCGCGTAGCTGGAAGGCAACGCCCAGCGTCACGCCGGACATCGAGCCTGAGGTCACGCCTGGCGGGCGGTTGTTGACGCTGCCGAAGTCGTAGCCGACGTACACGCGGCCGGCCAGCGGCTCGCTGCCGATGGCGGTCTGCCAGGGCAGCGAGACATCGTTGCGCCAGAACCAACCGTTGTCGCCGCTCAGCGTGTTGAGCATGGAGCCGCGCACCGAGCTCGATCCGCCGATCAGGATCTGCTGCGAGCCGTAGAGCGTGTCGTTCGCGTACTGGCCGCTGAACTGGCTGGACCACAGCACAGGCTGCTTGCCGGCCTCGAAGCGGCGGTTGAAGCCGAGGTCGAGCGTGAACTTGCCGAACTGCGCGTGCGGCTTGTCGCCCGGCAGAAACTCCGGGTCTTCCAGCGCGCCGAGGATGCGCAGGCCGCGCACGTAGGCGAGCCGGCCGTTGACGATGCCGCCCGCCGTCTGCGTGAAGAGCGTGCCGCCGAGATCGAGTGTGGTCAGCTTGCGGCTGCCCACGTCGAGGAACTCGCCGCCGAGGAAGTTGCGGGTGTCCTGCGCCGTCAGGTGGGTGCCCAGCGAGACACGGCTGGCCTGGTCGCGAAAGATGACGCGATCCGCACCGAGGCTCTGCGTCGAGGTCGTGCCGGCCGACGTCAGCTTGTTGCCGCTCGGCAGGTCCAGCGTGTTGACGTAGTTGCTTTCGCTGACGTCGAGGCTGAAGGTGTTGTAGCCCCAGGGCACGACCGCGCGCAGCGCGGTGTTGTCGGAGTTGTGCTCGTTGTCGTTCGGCACCGACTGGCGGCGAGTGATCGCGATCAGTTCGTTGAAGCCCAGCAGGCTGTCGAAGCTCAGCGTGGCCGATGCGTTGTCGCGGCCGGTGGAGGGCGTGCCGAGGTTGTCGTAGGTCGCGAACAGGCTCACCGGGAACGTCGACTGGTTGCGCACGACCACCACGCTCTGGCCCGGCTTCGTGCCCGGCTGCACGTCGAGCTTGGCCGAGTTCGACGACAGGCTGTTGAGCTGGTCGATGCCCTGTTCGAGGTCGCGCAGATTGAGCCGATCGCCCGGCCGCGCCGGAAACGCGCCGGGGATCGACACCTTGGCGTTGCGGCCCGACTGCTGCAGGTCGAAGCGCTCGATGGTGCCTTCGATCACCGTAATCTCCAGCACGCCGGTGCGCAGGTCCTGCGCAGCAAGGTAGGCGCGGGTGGTGATGTAGCCGCGGTCGATGTAGCTCTTGGTCAGCGTCGCAAGGATGGCCTCGAGGTCCTTGGCGGCAAGGCAGCGGCCGGCGTTGTTCTGGACGATCTCGCGCTGGACGTAGTCCGGGAGCAGGTCGGCGCCGTGAATGCGGATCTCGCGGATGTCGCGGCAGGGCACGCCGAGGTCCGGCACGGTGACCTGCGGCTGCATCGAGCGCAGGTCGGTGCCGCCGCGGGGTGCCTGTTGCTGAAGCGCGCGATCCTGTTCGTCACGCAGGCGCTCCTGCTGCTGGCGTTCGATGATCTGGTTCTGGCGATCGATGGCGCGGGGATCGATCTGGGCGTGGGCGGAAAGCCCGAAAAGCAACGCCGGCAGGGCGAGCAGCCGCGCGACTTGTAACCGGACGGACGGACGGCGGCCGTCAGCGGACGGCAGGGGAGAAGAAAAGGGCATGTTCGCGGCTCAGGGGACAAACCTGTTCCGCATGGGAATGCAGCCCCCTCCGGGCTCGGGATCAGGTCGATTTAGGCGCGCGAACTTTTACATATATTTGCAATTGTGGCTATCCCGGAATCCTGTGATGTGGCGAAAAAGTTAACAGTTTCCGGGGGGCGATGAGCGCTTGACAAGCTCAAATCAGACCGCGCTCTGCCATGGAGAGCGTCTGGCCGCGACCGACCACCATGTGATCGAGCACCCGCACGTCGACGATCGCGAGGGCACTCTTGAGCGTCTGGGTCAGCATCTCGTCGGCGCGAGATGGCTCGGTGCAGCCGCTCGGATGGTTGTGCGCCAGCACGACGGCGGCGGCGCCGTGGTGAAGCGACCGGGCCACCACTTCGCGCGGGTACACGCTGGTCTGCGTCAGGGTGCCCCGGAAAAGCTCCTCCATTGCAATCAGGCGGTGCCGGGCGTCCAGGAAGAGCGCCGCGAAGACCTCGTGCGGCTTGTCCGTGAGGTGAAGCTGCAGATAGTGCTTCACGGCTTCCGGGGTATCGAAGACCGGGTTCTCCTTCAGACCTTCGGCCATTGCGCGTCGGGCCAGTTCGAGAACGGCGGCGAGTTCCGCGCGCTTGGCGGTGCCGCCCAGTCCCTTGATGCGCTTGAGGTCGTCGAGCTTCGCATGCAGCAGGCCGGAGATGCCGCCGAACGCGTGGAGCAGCTCCTGCGCGAGTTGCAGCACGTTCTTTCCGCGAATGCCGGTGCGCAGCAGCAAGGCCACCAGCTCGGCATCGGCCAGCGCGCCGGCGCCGAATTCCATGAGCCTCTCGCGCGGCCGCGACTCCTCGATCAGGTCCTTGAATGACATGTCTTCTACGGGGTTCTGGCCCCTCTCCCTAAAATACGGCCCTCAGTCTATAGCGGCCTCCCACCTTGTCTTCGACCACTCAGCCCGCCGTCGTCACGGCCGGTTCCTTCCTCACCCTGCACTACCGCTTGGCCGGTCCTGCGGGCGACATCATCAACACCTTCAACGACAAGCCCGCCACGCTGTCGCTCGGCACCGGCGAGCTTTCGCCCGCAGTCGAGCAACGGCTGATCGGCATGGAAGAGGGCACGCACGCCACCTTCGAGCTGCCGGCTGGCGCGGCTTTCGGCGATCGCAATCCCGACATGCAGCAGTGGGTCGCGCGCAAGTTGCTCGCACAGATGGGCGACCCCGACGAGCAGTACGCGGTCGGCGACGTGGTGCAGTTTCCGACGCCGGACGGCACCGGCAGCTACGCCGGCGCGGTGATCGAATCAAACGAGACCGCTGTGCGCTTCGACTTCAACCATCCGCTCGCAGGTCAACCCGTGACCTTCGAGGTCAAGCTGATCGGCGTGCTGTGAGCAGGGTTCAAGAAGTCATCCTGGCCGAGCCGCGCGGCTTTTGCGCGGGGGTGGATCGCGCGATCGAGATCGTTGAGCGCGCGATCGCGAAGTTCGGCGCACCGATCTACGTGCGCCACGAGATCGTGCACAACACCTTTGTCGTCAACGAGCTCAAGGCCAAGGGTGCGGTCTTCATCGAAGACCTCGCCGAGGTGCCGCCCGGCGCGACGCTGGTGTTCAGCGCGCACGGGGTCAGCAAGGCGGTGCAGGCCGAAGCGCGCGAGCGCGGCTTCGAGATCTTCGACGCCACGTGCCCGTTGGTGACCAAGGTCCACGTCGAGGTGGCGAAGCTGGCCAAGGAAGGCTACGAATTCATCATGATCGGCCACAAGGGCCATCCGGAAGTCGAAGGCACGATGGGCCAGCTCTCCAGCGGCATCCATCTGGTGGAAGATGTGGGAGACGTCGCGCGCGTGGCGCCTTCGCAGACCGAGAAGCTCGCGGTCGTCACGCAGACCACCTTGTCGGTCGACGACGCGGCCGAGATCTCCGCCGCGGTGCGCGCACGCTTCCCGAAGGTGCGCGAGCCCAAGCAGCAGGACATCTGCTATGCGACGCAAAACCGGCAGGACGCAGTGAAGGTCCTCAGCCCGCAGGTTGACCTGGTGATCGTGGTCGGCAGCCCGACGAGTTCCAACAGCAACCGCCTGCGCGAGCTGGCGCAACGTCTTGGCACCGAAAGCTACATGGTCGACTCGGCCGCCGAGCTCAAGCCCGAGTGGTTCGAAGGCAAGACCCGCGTCGGCCTGACGGCAGGCGCTTCGGCGCCCGAGGTGCTGGTGGGCGAGGTGATCGATCGGATCAAGGCGCTCGGCGCCGTGTCGGTGCGCAAGATGGACGGCATCCAGGAAACGCTCAAGTTTCCGCTGCCCAAGGGCCTCAAGCTCGAAGACGTTCCTGCGCCGGGGCATATCTCGTGACCGGCAGCGGCGTCGTCGACTGGCGCGCGGAGATCGAAGCCGCGTCCAGGCGTGCGCACGAACGCGCACCCGGGTTCCTGCGTGAGACGCCGCTCTGGAAGCTGCAGGGCGCAGCACTGGATCTCGCGGCCCGCAATGTCGAGGTGTGGCTGAAGCTCGAACATCTGCAGATCAGCGGCAGCTTCAAGGCACGCGGGATGATGAATCGGCTGCTGGCCAATGAGATCCCCGCAAGCGGCGTCATCGTGGCATCAGGCGGCAATGCCGGAATCGCGACGGCTGCAGCCGCGCAGGCGCTGGGCGTGCATTGCGAAGTCTTCCTGCCGAATGTGTCGTCCGAGGCCAAGCGTTCGCGGCTTCGTGCGCTGGGTGCCCAAGTGGTGGTCGGCGGGGATGCATACGCCGATGCGCTCGCCGCCTGCCTCGAACGGCAGCGCGAGACGGGCGCCCTGTTGACGCATGCCTATGACCAGCCGGAGGTCGTCGCGGGGGCGGGCACGCTCGGCCTCGAGATCGAACGGCAGGGCGGTTTGCCTGAGTCGGTGCTCGTCAGCGTCGGCGGCGGCGGCCTGATCGGCGGCCTGGCCGCGTGGTTCGAATCGCGTGCCCGCGTGGTGGCGCTCGAGCCCGAGCGCGCGCCGACCTTGTTCAAGGCGCGCGAGGCCGCCGAGCCTGTCGACGTCGAAGTTGGCGGCATCGCGGCCGATTCGCTCGGCGCGCGGCGCATCGGGGGCATTTCCTGGGGCATCACGCAGCAGCACGTGCCCGAAGCGCTTCTGCTGACGGATGAGGCGATCCGCGCGGCGCAGCTCTGGCTGTGGAAGGAACTGAAGCTCGCCGTCGAACCGGCGGCTGCGTTGCCGCTCGCGGCGTTGCAGAGTGGCGCCTACGCGCCGCGCGACGGCGAGAAGGTCTGCCTCATCGTCTGCGGCGCGAACGTGGACCCTGCGACGCTCGCCTGAAGTCCCGGTCGATCAGGCCGGCGGATGGTCGACATTGACCATCCAGGGCACGCCGAACTTGTCTTCCAGCATGCCGAAGCCCGGCGACCAGAAGGTTGCCGCATAGGGCATCGTGACCTTGCCGCCGGCGGAGAGAGCGCCGAAGAGCTGCTCGCCTTCCTTCACGTCCTTGGCCTGCACGGACAGCGAGAAGCCCTTGTAGCCCTCGTGCTTGTAGTCGGGCGGTGCGTCGGACGCCATCAGCTTGTGGCCGCGAGCCGACAGGGTGGCGTGCATGATCTTGTCCTTGTAGTTGTCGGGCGTCTGCGCGCCCATGGGGCTTTCGGCGAAGGTCATGCTGAATTCGATCTTGCCGTCCAGGCACTTGGCGTAGAACGCAAGCGCCTCGGCCGCATCGCCGTTGAAGGTCAGATAGGCTTCCATGTCGGCTCCTTGAGGTGTGTGTCGGAGGTCCACGATGCACGCGCACCTAAAATCGCGCAATGCTCGATATCACACTGTTACGCAAGGACCTCCCCTCGGTCGTTGCGCGCCTCGAAACCCGCAAGAAGAACCAGCCTTACCTCGATGTCGCCAGGTTCAGTTCGCTCGAGGCCGAACGCAAGACCCTGCAGACCCGCACCGAGGAACTGCAGGCGCGACGCAATGCGCTCAACAAGCAGATCGGGCCGCTGAAGGCCAAGGGCGAGTCGGTCGATGCGCTGATGGCCGAAGTCAACGCACTCAAGGCTGAGCAGGAATCGTCTGCCACCCGCCTCGACGCGCTCCAGCCTGAGCTGCACGCGCTATTGCTCGCGGTGCCCAATCTGCCGCACGCCAGCGTGCCGGTCGGCGAGGATGAGCAGGCCAATGTCGAGATCCGCCGCTGGAGCCCGAAGGGCGGCGCGGGTGGCTCGGCTGAGGCACTGGGATTTGCCGCCAAGGACCATGTCGACCTCGGCACACCGCTGGGGCTGGACTTCGAGATGGGCGCCAAGCTGTCGGGCTCGCGCTTCAATGTGATGAAGGGACCGATTGCACGCCTGCATCGTGCGCTGTCGCAATTCATGATCGACGTGCAGACGCAGCAGCACGGCTACACCGAGTGCTACGTGCCCTACATCGTGAATGCCGAGACGCTGCGCGGCACGGGCCAGCTGCCGAAGTTCGAGGGCGATCTGTTCGCCGCGAAGAAGGGCGGTCAGGAAGGCGAGGCGGCACCCGACCTGCAGGCGCTCTATCTCATCCCGACGAGCGAAGTCCCGCTCACGAATTTCGTGCGCGACGAAGTGGTGCCCGAGGCGCAACTGCCGATCCGCCTGACCGCTCACACGCCGTGCTTCCGCTCGGAGGCCGGCAGCGCGGGTCGCGACACGCGCGGCATGATCCGCCAGCATCAGTTCGACAAGGTCGAGATGGTGCAGATCACGCATCCCGAGAAGAGCTACGAAGCGCTCGAAGCGATGGTCGGCCATGCCGAAGCCGTGTTGCAGGCGCTCGAACTGCCGTATCGCGTGGTGCTGCTCAGCACCGGCGACATGGGATTCGGGTCGAGCAAGACCTACGACCTCGAGGTCTGGCTACCGGCGCAGGACACCTATCGCGAGATCAGCTCGGTGTCGAACTGCGAGGCCTTCCAGGCACGCCGGCTGCAGGCGCGATTCAAGAATGCGCAGGGCAAGAACGAACTGGTGCACACGCTCAATGGCTCGGGACTGGCGGTGGGACGGACGCTGGTCGCCGTGCTTGAGAACCACCAGAACGAAGACGGCTCGATCAATGTGCCCCAGGCACTCAGGCCGTATCTCGGCGGCCTCGAAGTTTTGCGGGTCTGAGAAAAAACTGGTCCAAGCTCTGCTAGAATCGCGGGCTCGACCAACACCGGAGAGGTGGCAGAGTGGTCTAATGTACCTGACTCGAAATCAGGCGTGGGTTCATAGCCCACCGAGGGTTCGAATCCCTCCCTCTCCTCCAATATCTTGGCGATCGCTCTGGTCCAGCCAAGGAAGAACGGGCCCTAGTGGCCCGTTTTCTTTTCTCCGCTCCACTCATTTGGCGTCGGCACGTTGTGTGCATGCGACGCATCGGTGAAGAATCGGAGCAAGACATTTCTTGCAGCGAATTAAGATCGGACGGCTCGGCAGCCCGCTGCAGGTTGGCAGAGGCAGCCGCCGCTTTCTTGGCCCCGCGAGGGGCTTTTTTGTGCCTGACGGACCAGGGATCAGTATTGCCATGATGGGAAATTCGTCGTTTGCGGGCTTGGGCAACTCGTCCTTCGCCAGCCTCACGCCGGCACCGGCGTCTGCCGACGAGGCCGAGCCGTGGGTTCGCGGCGAGTTGATCCGGAGCCTGATGCGGGCATCGCGCGGCTCGTACCTGCTGGCTGCGGCACTGATGCCTGCGATGGTGGGTCTGAGCTGGGGGCATGTGCCCGTCTGGCAGCTCATGGTTTGGCTGGCGATCGGCATTGCGGCCACTGGCTGCCGAGTCTGGGGCGAGCAGATCTATGCGCGCCACTACGCCGATCGCGATTCGGCTGCCCAGCAGTATTTCGTTGACCACTACCGCTTTCTCTGGAGTACCAGTGCGTTCGCCTGGGGCTTGTCGATCCTGATCTTCTTCGAGCGCACCCCGCTGGTGAACCAGTTCATGAGCTGGCTCATCGTGGCCGGTGTCGCGACTTTCCCGCTCAACGGCCTGGCGCTTCATCCGCCGCTGCTCAGACGCTATGTCAACACGCTGTTCTTCACGATGCTCGCGGCGATCGCGCTGCGGATGATCGAGCTGAACTTCGAGAAGCCGCATTTCCACTACGGCTTCCTGATGTTGCCGGGCCTGCACTGGTGGCTGCTGCTGCGCGCGGGCCGGCGCATCCACGAGACGGCGCGCAACAGCTTCGAGCTGCTCTTCCACAATCACATCCTGATCAACTCGCTTACGCAGCAGCGCCAGGCGGCGGTGTCTGCGGTGGCGATGAAAAACCGTTTCCTCGCGAGTGCCGCGCACGACATGCGCCAGCCGGTGCTCGCGCTGTCTCTCTATGCCGACTGGCTGCGCAACGAGCCCGAACTCGTGGCCGAGATCGCGCCGAAGATCGTGCGAGCCACGCATGCGGTGAATGCGCTCTTCGATTCGCTGTTCGACCTCGCCCGCATCGATTCCGGGCAGGTGCGGCTGCACATCGAGCGGGTCGATGTCGCTCAACTGCTGCACGACCTCGAACTGCAATACCGTCCGGTAGCGGAAGCCAAGGGCTTGACTTTCCGCATGCACGTGACGCCGGGGACGGTGCTCACCGACCCGATCCGAGTGCGCCGCATGATCGGCAACCTGCTCGCCAATGCGATCAAGTACACGGCCGAGGGTGGCGTGCTGCTGGCATCGCGGCAGACGCGCGACGGCCTGCGAGTGGAGGTCTGGGACACGGGCATCGGCATTGCGCGCGAACATCTGCGCGACGTGTTCCTGGAGTTCTACAAGGTGGCCGACCACGCCGGCACCTCGGACGGCTTCGGCCTTGGCCTTGCGATCGTCGCGCGCCTGTCGCACGCACTAGGCCATCCGGTTAGCGTCCGGTCGCGCCTCGGCAAAGGCAGCGTGTTCCGCGTCGCATTGCACGACGCAGACGAGAGTCAGGCGCAAACCCGAATTTCAGGCGCAGTAGGTTAGTCGGGAGATACCAGGGCTCCCGCGGAACCGGCTTAGCCGGGCCGCCAGGAGCGCCCCCTTCGAGGGGGCGGAGAGCGACACGAAGTGCGCGGGCCTGGAGGTCTGAGCGGCTAGCCGGGCAGCAACCCGTTCGTGCGAGCGTGATGCAGCGCTTGCGTACGGCTCTTCACGCCGAGGCGGCGGAACAGGCGCCACAGGTGCACCTTCACCGTGTGCTCGCTGATGTCGAGTTCGGTCGCGATGTCGCGATTGCTCATGCCCTGGTCGAGCATGGCGATGAGTTGGGTCTGGCGCTTCGACAGCTTGTTGCTGGTCGCCGTCACCGGCTCTTCGGCCTCGGTGTCGGCCATGAGCAGACCGCGCAGCGCCGCGGTGAGCTCGGCCGAGCTGGCCGACTTCTCGATGTAGGTATCCGCACCGGCCTCGATGCAGGCTTCTTCCATGTCGGCCGAAGGCGAGGCCGAGTACACCGCGATCGGGACCTCCGGATAGTCGTGCTTGACGGCGACCACGCCGGAAACGCCCGTGATGTCGGGCAGTTTCAGGTCAAGGCAGAAAAGCCCCGGCGCCCCGTATTGCTTGACGGCGGCGGAGAGTTTGTCGAGGCGTTCGAGTTCGACGATGGTCTCGGCCGGGCGGAGGCGGCGCAGAACCATCACGATGGCGTCGCGCATCAGGGGGTGGTCGTCGATGACGTAGATACTCATGGTTTTCTCACTGTGTGCGCAGTCCGGGTCGTGCCCCTCGCCGCGCGTTGCTTTCTCTCAAATCATCCTTCAGGCCGCTTCGTCGGCCAGTGCATCGAGCGCGGCGGATGCCGCGATCACTCCCCTGTCGTCCATGGGCTCGAGTTGCCCGGCAAGCTGGACCAGCGCGGCACCGCGCTCCTGCTTCAACGCGGCGATGGCGCGGCCGGCTTCCTGCGGCGTTGCGAACCCTCGGCTTTGTACCAGTTGAGCGCCCGTCGCGTCGAGAAACTTGAAGTAGAAAAGACCATCGCTTTCCCTGTATTGCTTGAAGCTCGGACGCGCGACCTTCGCCGCCTTGCGCGTCTCCGGCTTGGCGCTGGAGGCCAGGTTCCGCAGGCCGACCGCATGACGAAGCTCGGTGAGGAAGGGCTTCGACAGCGCACGTGCCTTCTCGGCGCCGGCGCGCAGGATCTTCTCGATCCGCGCCGGGTCGTTGATCAATTCGTCGTAATGCTGACGCATCGGCGCGATCTCGCGGTCGATGCGTTCGAAGAGGGTCTGCTTGGCCTCGCCCCAGCCGATGCCGTCGGCGAATGCCTTGCGCAAGGTCTCGGTCTCCTCGCTGTCGGCGAAGGCCTGGTAGATCTGGAACAGGGCGGAGCCTTCGGTCTCCTTGGGCTCGCCGGGCGCGCGTGAATCGGTGACGATGCCGGCGATGAGCTTCTGCAGGTTGGCGCGGGGCGTGAAGAGCGGGATGGTGTTGTCGTAGCTCTTGCTCATCTTGCGGCCGTCGAGGCCAGGCAAGGTCGCCACCGCATCGTCGATCTCGGCTTCGGGCAGCGTGAAGTGCTCGCCGTAGAGGTGGTTGAAGCTCGCGCCCATGTCGCGCGCCATCTCGATGTGCTGGACCTGGTCGCGGCCCACCGGCACCTTGTGGGCGTTGAACATCAGGATGTCCGCAGCCATGAGCACGGGATACATGAAGAGGCCCGCGCTCACGTCCGCGTCGGGGTCTTCGCCCTTGGCGACGTTCTTGTCGACTTGCGCCTTGTAGGCGTGGGCGCGGTTGAGCAGGCCCTTGCCAGCCACGCAGGTCAGGAACCAGGTCAGCTCGGGAATCTCGGGAATGTCGGACTGCCGATAGAAGGTCACGCGCTCCGGATCGAGCCCGCAGGCGAGCCAGGTGGCGGCGATTTCGAGCGTCGAGCGCTGGATGCGCGCGGGCTCGTCGACCTTGATGAGCGCGTGATAGTCCGCGAGGAAGTAGAAGCTCTGCACGTCCGCGCGGCGGCTGAAGCGCACCGAGTGCCGCACCGAGCCCACGTAGTTGCCGAGGTGCGGCGTCCCGCTGGTGGTGATGCCGGTGAGGAAGCGGACGATGTCTGGATTGGACGAGGCCATGAGGAGAAGCTCAGCGGATCAGGGCAATGATGGGAGAGAGCAGCAGGTTGACGACCTCGTAGCCGAAGGCCATCAGGGGCTGTAGCCAATAGGTACTCACGATGCCCGCGAGGACTAGGCCCATGACGATGAAGAAGCCATACGGCTCGATGCGCGCAAGGAATTCTTGCGCGCGGCCGCGCGGCAGGAGTCCGGCGAGCACGCGGCCGCCATCGAGCGGCGGCAGAGGAAAGAGGTTGAACGCCCACATCACGAGGTTCACCAGCACGCCGCCTTGTGCCATCTTGAGGAAGAAGGTTTCGCTGATGCCGAAGGCGACGAGCGCAACGTAGAAGAGGGCCCAGAGGATGGCCTGGATGAAGTTGGCGGCAGGCCCGGCCAGCGCGACCCAGATCATGTCGCGCTTGGGGTGGCGCAGCCGGCCGAAGCTCACCGGGACTGGCTTCGCATAGCCGAAGAGAAAGCTGCCGGACGTCGCGAAGAAGAGCAACAGCGGCATCAGGATGGTGCCGACCGGGTCGATGTGCTTCATCGGATTGAGCGTTACGCGGCCGAGCACATAGGCGGTGTTGTCGCCGAAATACCGGGCCACGTAGCCATGTGCCGCTTCATGCACGGTGATCGCGAAGATCACCGGCAGTGCGTAGATGAGCACAGTCTGGATGGTGTTGGAAATGTCCACTTGCGAATTGTCTCAGACGGGTGTTGTGTCCCTCGGGCGACTCAGAGGCCCAGCAAGGCGAGTGGGCCGCGGCCCTCCCGCACCAGCACCGGGTCGCCGCCGGTGCCCATGGGGACGAGGTCGACGACCGTCGTCGGCTCCGATGGGCAGGCGCCCGAATCGATCACCGCACCGATCTGCTTCTCGAATCGTTCGCGGATCTGCTCGGCGTCGTTCATTGCCTGGGTTTCGCCGGGCGGGATGAGGGTGGTGGCGAGCAGCGGCTCGCCGTGCAGGGTGAGCAGCTCGCACAGCACCTTGTGGTCGGGCATGCGCAAACCGATGGTCTTGCGCTGCGGATGGCTCACCCGGCGCGGAACCTCCTTCGTCGCTTCGAGGATGAAGGTGTAGGGGCCCGGTGTCGCGGCCTTGAGCAGCCGATACTGCTTGTTGTCGACGCGCGCGTAGTTCGCGAGCTCGCTCAGATCGCGGCAGATCAGCGTGAGGTGGTGCTTCTCGTCGACCTGCCGGATGCGCCTCAACTGGTCGACGGCGTCCTTGTCGTCGAGGTGGCAGACCAACGCGTAGCTGGAGTCGGTCGGCACCGCGACGATCTCTCCGCGCGCGAGCAGGGTCGCAGCCTGCTTGAGAAGCCGCTGTTGGGGGTTGTCGGGATGGACTTCGAAGTACTGGGCCATGAAACCGGGCGGGCGAAGTGAAGCCCGCCATTCTGCCGTGAGAAGGGGACGCTCAGGATTCCGCCGGCTCGATCGGCACGTGGCGCTCGCGCACCGTGAGCCACGCACCCGCGGCACCGCAGACCGCGATCAGCGCCATGCCGGTCAGCGAGACGAAGTCGGGCATTTGCGAGAACATGATCCAGCCGCCCAGCGTCGCGAAGGCAATCTGTGCATAGAGATAGGGCGTGAGAGTGGAGGCGGGCGTGCGCTGGTAGGCCAGGATGAGCAGGAAATGTCCGACCGTCCCCATGAACCCCATCAGGCACAGCAGCGCCCACCACTGCCATGAGGGCAGCGCGGTCCAGACGAAGGGGACCGCGACCGAGGCCAGCAGGGCGCCGACCCAGCCGGTATAGAAGTGCATCGTCAGCGGGTCCTCCGTGCGTGCGAGCTTGCTGGTCAGCACCTGGAACCAGGCATTGGTCAGCACGAGCCCGATGGGCAGCAGCACGGCCCAGCTGAAGGCGCCGCCGCCCGGGCGCAGGATCACGAGCGTGCCGACGAACCCGCCCGTGACCAGCGCCCAGCGCAGGGGCGAGACCTGTTCCTTGAGGGTGGTGGCGGCCAGCAGGGTGATGACGAGCGGTGCGATCAGCACGATCGAGGTGAATTCCGCGAGCGGCATGTAGCGCAGGCTGAAGAAGGCCAGCGTGCTCGATGCCAGGAGCAACGCGCCGCGCAGCAACTGATAGCGCGGATGCCGCGTGCGCAGCAGTGCGGTGCCGTGCAGCGGCAGGAGCACCAACGTGGTGGCGACGGCCTGGAAGACATAGCGCACCCAGATGCCCATGAGGATCGGCACGGCCGTGGTCGAGAGCTTGGTGGCGGTATCGAGCGTCGCGAAGCAGGCAACCGCCAGCAAGACCAGGCCGATCCCGGCGAGGATCCGCTCGGATTCGATGTCGCGCGTGATCCGACTTGTGGTGGCGGCACCGCCCGGCAGCGAGCTCACTGGATGCGGTGCTCCAGCAGCTCCCACACCGGCGTGAGGTTTCCGGGCAGCCAGGGAAGCTTGCCCAGGTCGCAATGGCTTTCGTCAGGACTATGGAAGTCGCTGCCGCGCGAGGCGGCAAAGCCGAATTCCACGGCCTTGTCGGCGTATTCGACGTACTCGGCCGGCGAATGGCTCCCGGTTACCACCTCGATCGCCTTGCCGCCGTGTGCTTTGAATTCGAGGAACAGCGCGTATTCCTCGTTGGCGGTGAACTTGTAGCGGCCCGGGTGCGCGATCACGGCCAGGCCGTTGGCGGCGGTGATCCAGGTCACCGCGTCCTTCAGCGTGGCCCAGCGGTGCGGCACGTAGCCGGGCTTGCCTTCCGTCAGGTACTTACGGAAGACCTCCGGCGTGTCGCGGCAATAGCCGCCTTCCACGAGAAATCGGGCGAAATGGGTTCGGGAGATGAGCTCAGGGTTGCCGACGAACCTGAGCGCGCCTTCGTAGGCGCCCTGGATGCCGACCTTGGCCAGTTGCTCCGACATCTCCTGCGCGCGCTTCCCGCGTCCGCCGCGGGTGTCGTAGAGGCCTTCGCTCATCGCGGCATCGTCAGGGTCGAATCCCAGGCCGACAATATGAACCGTCTCGTTCGCGAAGGTGACCGAAATCTCGGTGCCGGTGAGGTACTTGATGCCGTTCTGGCGGGCTGCGGCGGCCGCGCGGTGCTGGCCGCCGACCTCGTCGTGGTCGGTCAACGCCCAGAGCTCGACGCCGTTGGCCGCAGCGCGCGCGGCGAGTTCCTCGGGTGTGAGCGTGCCATCCGAGACCACGGAATGGCAGTGCAGGTCGGCGTTAAGGATCGATGACACGTCACGAATCTTAGCTTTCCTGCGCTTTCAGCGCTTTTTGCGGAACGCCAGCCACGCCGCCACCGCGGTGAAGGTCGCCACGACCCCCACGAGGATCCAGAAACCGTGCTTGTGCTCGGCCAGCGGGATGCCGCCGACGTTCATGCCGAACAGGCCCGCCATGATGTTGATCGGCAGCGCGAGCACCGTGACCACCGTGAGCACGAAGAGGCTGCGGTTGTTGTCCTCGTTCACGTTGGCGGCGATCTCTTCCTGCAGCAGCTTGATCCGCTCCTGCAGAGCACCCATGTCCCGCAGCACCACCGAGAACTCCTCGGTCGCGGCACGCAACTGCTGAACGTCGGATTCGGACATCCAGTGCGGCGGCGTCTGCAGCAGGCGGAACAACGCCGCCGGCTCCGGGGCCAGCAGCCGCTGCAGGCACACCAGCACCCGCCGGAGCATGCCCAGCCGCGCCCGCTTGTGGTCGAGGCGGCCGGCCAGCAACTCGTCCTCGATCGTGTCGATGCGCGTCGTCACGTCGCGGACGATCCTCACCAGCACATCCGCCTGCACCCGCATCAGGTGCTCGAGGAGTTCGGTGGTCGATCTCGGCGCGTCACCCGCCTTTACCGCTGTGCGCAGCGCGTCCACCGATCGCAGCGGCTGGCTGCGTGCGGTCACCACCAGTCGCGGGCCGACGCTGATCCACAGGGTCGAGATGTCCGACGGCTCGAAGCTGAAGTCGAAGTGCACGTCGTTGATGACGGCGATCAGCGAGTCGTCCGCGCGTTCGATGCGGGTGGAATGCAGGCCGTCTTTCAGTGTCTCGTAGAACAGGTCCGACAGGCCGGCATGGCGCGTCAGCCAGCGCTCGGCCTGCGCGTGGCTGAGGTTGAAGTGAAGCCACATGAAGGCGCGGTCCTCCGCGTCTTCGTGTCCTGCATGTTGTGCCAACCATGCGGCTGCCTGCGACGAGTCGACCGCGCGTACTGGCTGGGCCGATCCGTCGTCGAACAGATAGCCGCAGATCAGTCCCGCTTCATCGCTGCCGTAGGCACCGATCGTCCAATCCTGGAGAAGAGCCAAAGCCGGTGTATCAGAACAGATGAGTGAACAGCCAATAGAGCGTGCCCGACAGCACGATGGCCGCCGGCAACGTCAGCACCCAGGCCAGCGCGAGATTGCGCAGCGTGGACCACTGCAGGCCCGAGCGGTTCGCCGCCATCGTGCCCGCCACGCCGGATGAAAGCACGTGCGTGGTCGACACCGGCAGCCCGTACATGTCCGCCGCGCCAATGGTGAGCATCGCCACCACTTCGGCGGAGGCGCCCTGGGCATAGGTCAGGTGCGTCTTGCCGATCTTTTCGCCGACCGTGATCACGATGCGCTTCCAGCCCACCATCGTGCCGAGGCCGAGCGCGATCGCGACCACCACCTTGACCCACAGCGGGATGAACTTGGTCGCGTCGTCGATCGATTGCCTGAAGGTGTTGACCCGTCCCTTGGCGTCTTCGTCGAGCGTGACGGCACCGCTCTTGTCGAGCAGCCGGATGCCCTCGGAAGCCAGGTACATGTCATTGCGCACGTTGGACACGGCTTCGGCCGGGACCCCGGAGATCGAGCCGTGCGCCTTGACCTGCGCGCCGATGTCGCCCGCGATCGCCGCGAGTGCCGGCACCACGCCTGCATTGAATTCCTTGGTGCGGACAAAGGTGGAGATCGTCGTTCGCGCTTCTTCGCGCGTGGGCGCCGGACCCGCCGCCGGCGCGCTGCGCAACAGGGCACCCTGTGCGGATTCGGCCACCGCGACGAACTGCATCGTCTCGTTGACCGGCATCGATCGATTCAGCGCATAGGCCATCGGCACCGTCCCGACCAGGATCAGCATGATCAGGCCCATGCCTTTCTGTCCGTCGTTCGAGCCGTGCGCAAAGGAGACGCCGGTGCAGGTCAGCACCAGCAGGCCGCGGATCCAGAGCGGCGGCGGCTTGTTGCCCTTCGGCTCTTCATACAGCGCCTTGTTCTTGATGAACACGCGTAGCGTGAGCAGCAGCAGGGCGGCACAAACGAAGCCCACCACCGGCGACAGGAGCAGCGAATAGCCGACCTTGGTCGCTTGTGTCCAATCGACGCCGCTGGTGCCGTCACGGCCGTGCATCAGCGCGTTGGCGACGCCGACGCCGATGATCGAGCCGATGAGCGTGTGTGACGAAGAGGCCGGCAGGCCGAGCCACCAGGTGCCGAGATTCCAGATGATGGCCGCGATCAGCAGTGCGAACACCATCGCGAAGCCGGCGCTGGAGCCCACCTGGAGGATCAGTTCGACCGGCAGCAGCGAAATGATGCCGAAGGCCACGGCGCCGCTGGACACCAGCACGCCCAGGAAATTGAAGAGGCCCGACCACACCACCGCGAAGTTGGGCGGCAGCGAGTGCGTATAGATCACCGTCGCCACCGCATTGGCGGTATCGTGGAAGCCGTTGACGAACTCGAACCCGAGCGCGATCACCAGCGCCACGCCGAGCAGCATGAAAGGCACGTAGGTGGTGACCGGCGCATGGGCGGCGGAGACGTCCTGAACGAGGCTCCATGCCATGTAGAGCAGCCCGGCAGCCAGGAGACCGACGAACACAACCATGGTCGCCGCGTTCGGCTTCGCATCGAGGTGAGGTCGGCCGGACGAGGGGGGCGGGTTGCCGATCGGGCGCGCGGTGGCAATGGAACTCATGATGTTTTGCGGCCTTTTTACTGAGTCGCCGGATGGTCTGCCGGCCATATGACAACGATGTGACGGGCCCGGAATCGCTCACTTTTTGTCACAGGACTGTCATTTGCTGGTCGCAGGATGAGGTTTTCGCTTGCCTAGAGACGGAACATGACGCTCCCCACCATCCTGAGCGACCAGGAAGAACTCATGCAGCGCATCGCGCGCGACCTGGTCGACAGCTACGACGAAGAGATCGAGCTCGAGATCGAAGACCGCACCATCGAGGAACTCGAGAGCGGCCAGATTGACGACAAGGCCGCACGGCAGGCCTATTTCAAGAACCTGTTCCGCCTTCAGGGCGAGCTGGTGAAGTTGCAGGACTGGGTGCAGAACACCAAGCAGAAGGTGGTCATCCTTTTCGAAGGCCGCGACGCGGCGGGCAAGGGCGGCGTGATCAAGCGCATCACCCAGCGGCTGAACCCGCGCGTGGCCCGCGTGGCGGCGCTGCCGGCGCCGAACGACCGCGAGCGCACCCAGTGGTACTTCCAGCGCTACGTGGCGCACCTGCCCGCTGCGGGCGAGATGGTGCTCTTCGACCGCAGTTGGTACAACCGCGCCGGCGTCGAGCGGGTGATGGGCTTCTGCACTGACGACGAGTACGAAGAGTTCTTCCGCACGGTGCCCGACTTCGAGCGCATGCTGGTGCGCTCGGGGATCAAGCTGATCAAGTACTGGTTCTCCATCACGGACGACGAGCAGCACATGCGCTTCCTGAGCCGCATTCACGACCCGCTCAAGCAGTGGAAGCTCAGCCCGATGGACCTCGAATCCCGCCGCCGGTGGGAGGAATACACCAAGGCCAAGGAAACCATGCTCGACCGCACCCACATCCCCGAGGCGCCGTGGTGGGTGGTGCAGGCAGTCGACAAGAAGAAGGCGCGGCTCAACTGCATCAGCCACCTGCTCGGCCAGCTTCCCTACCAGGACGTCGAGCATCCGCCCGTGGTCCTGCCGGCTCGCGAGCGCCATGCGGACTACCTGCGTCACCCGGTGCCCGAGAGCATGTACGTGCCCGAGCAGTACTGATTGCGTTAGCCGGCACGCGTCTGATCGGCTAATCGCCCGGGTAGCCTGCTTCCGTCGAAGCTGCTACCGTGCGCGGACGACCTTTGCCGCATATTGATGGCCCGCCGTGCAATCTCTCCGCTCACGCGCGCGTACCAGCGCAACCTGAAGGCGCTCACCAAGGCGACGCTGGGCAGCAGCAAGCGCATCGCCAACCAGGTGCAGCGGGCCGCCGCGAAGCAGCTCAAGCCGCCGCCCGGCCGCGGTGACTGGTTGCCCGGCGTGGCGCTGGGGCCGGCGGGCGCGCGGCGCTATCACCTCTACCGGCCGCCCGACCTGCATCTCAAGTTCGGCGAAAAGCTCCCGCTGATGGTCATGCTGCATGGCTGCGGGCAGACAGGGCGCGACTTCGCGATCAGCACCCGCATGAACCGCATTGCCGAGCGCGAGGGCTTCATGGTGCTCTACCCCGAACAGGACCGGATCGCCAATGCGCAGGGCTGCTGGAACTGGTACGACCGCCGCTCGGGCAAGGCCGATGCGGAGGCCGCCACGCTGATGGCGGCGGTCGATCAGGTGCTGATGCTCTATCCGCTCGATCGCGACCGCGTCGCGATTGCCGGGCTATCCGCCGGAGCCAGCATGGCGGCGCTGCTGGCAACGCGCTATCCGCTGCGCTTCAAGGCTGTGGCGATGCATTCGGGCGTGGCGCCGGGGGCAGCCAGGTCGCCGGCGACCGCGCTGGGCGCGATGCGTGGGCAGCACGTACCGCCGATGCCCGCCACGGCCGTCGGCAAGGCGATGGGCGCCGCGGCCGTCTTCGCGACCCTGCCCCCGCTGCTGGTGCTTCATGGCGACGCCGACATCGTCGTGTCCGCCAGCAACGCAAGCAGTACCGCGGCGGTGTGGGCGGTCGCCACCGGCGCGCGCGCCGGCGCCATGCGTACGGTGCAGCGTGGCAAGCGCCATCCGATGCGCATCACCGACTTCACGCGCCGGGGACGCATCGCGGTCACGCTGTGCGAGATCGCCGGCCTTGGCCACGCATGGAGCGGCGGCGCGTCCAGCATGCTCTTCACGGACGCGGCCGGGCCGGACGCGACCAAGCTGGTGTGGGCCTTTGCGGCGCGCCAGTTTCGCCTGAGTGCTGGCCAGCGTACGCCTTGAATCGGGAGGGAGTCCGTCATGTCCAACATCGCCTACGACGCCAGCCGCGCCGCCTTGTATACCCCGGAGCGCCACGAGACGTTGTTCGAGCGCGGTTGCCTCTACACGCCGACGCAGTGGGCTGTCGAGGCCGCGCGCCTCGCGTACTACCGGGCAGAGCAGTCGGAGGCTGAGGAACAGCGCCTCGCCGCCGCGCTCGCGCAGGCCGGTTTCGGGGAGCCCAGACTGTTCCTCGACGTCGCGACGTTTGCGTTCGGGACGATCCATGGCGGCGACGGCACGACGCTCATCACGTTCCGCGGTACGCAGCCCGATGAAATCCGCCACCTCGCAACCAACCTGCAGGCGCAGCAGCTCGATTGGCACGAAAGCGGCGGCCGTGTGCATGCGGGCTTCGCCAAGGCAGTTCGCGGCGTGCTGCCGCAGGTTGTCGATTGGCTTGCGGGCGAGGGAAGGCCGCGCAGCCGCCTCATCCTCGCCGGGCACAGCCTCGGTGCTGCGCTCGCGACGCTGGCCGCGAGCGTCCTCAAGCCTGAGATGCTCATCACGCTCGGCTCACCGCGCGTCGGCGACGCGGAGTTTGTCTCGACGCTTGCGCACCTCAATGTCATGAGGCTGGTGGACGGATGCGATGTGGTGACCCAGCTTCCACCGGCGCTGTCGTTTTATGCGCATGCGGGTGCGGTGACCTATATCACCTGCATCACCGGCGAATGCATCGACGATCCCGCGCCGACCATGATCGAGGCGGACCGCATCGAAGGCCGGGCGAAATACGCCTCGGAGCATGCGTGGAAGCCGGGGTCTGTGCTGCTTCGCGAGTTGGCCGATCACGCCCCGATCAACTACGCCCGGGCGTTCTTCTAGCTCGCCCCCAGCCTCGCCCACTTCGTGTGGCTCGGGCACCCCCGACCGGGGGCACAGCCGGCGGCCCGGCGAAGCCGGCTCCGCGGCTGTTTTCGATTTCGTTGCGCAGCTTTGTACGCCACCCGGCGTATTTCAGCTGCGGGGGTGAATCCGCAGACTCTCTCCATCGTTCAAACCACAGGAGAAGGTCTCATCATGCAACGTCGTTTCACCCTCAAGGCGCTTACCGCCGCCGTCGCGCTGGCAGGCCTTTCGGCCGCGCCCGTGTTCGCACAGGACACCATCAAGGTCGGCGTGCTGCACTCGCTCTCCGGCACGATGGCGATTTCTGAAACCGTGCTCAAGGACACGGTGCTCATGGCCATCGACGACATCAACGCCAAGGGCGGCGTGATGGGCAAGAAGCTCGAGCCGGTGGTGGTCGATCCGGCCTCCAACTGGCCTCTTTTCGCGGAGAAGACCAAGCAGCTGCTTGGTCAGGACAAGGTGTCGGTGATCTTCGGCTGCTGGACCTCGGTCTCGCGCAAGTCGGTGCTGCCGGTCGTCGAGGAGATGAACGGCCTCTTGTTCTACCCCGTGCAGTACGAGGGTGAAGAGCTGAGCAAGAACGTGTTCTATACCGGCGCCGCGCCCAACCAGCAGGCCATTCCTGCCGTCGACTACCTCATGAGCAAGGAAGGCGGCGGCGCGAAGCGCTGGGTGCTGCTGGGCACCGACTACGTCTATCCGCGCACGACGAACAAGATCCTGCGCGCCTACCTCAAGAGCAAGGGCGTGGCCGACAAGGACATCGACGAGAAGTACACCCCGTTCGGACATAGCGACTACCAGACCATCGTGGCCGACATCAAGAAGTTCTCGGCTGGCGGCAAGACGGCGGTGGTGTCGACCATCAACGGCGACTCCAACGTGCCGTTCTACAAGGAACTGGGCAACGCCGGCCTGAAGGCCAAGGACGTGCCGGTGGTGGCTTTCTCGGTCGGCGAGGAAGAACTGCGCGGCGTGGACACCAAGCCGCTCGTGGGCCACCTCGCGGCATGGAACTACTTCATGAGCATCAAGAACCCGACCAACACGGCGTTCATCAAGCAGTGGAGCGACTACGCCAAGGCCCACAACATCGCCGGCCACAAGGACAAGCCGCTGACCAACGACCCGATGGAAGCCACCTGGATCGGTATCCACATGTGGAAGCAGGCCGTCGAGAAGGCGAAGAGCACCGACACCGACAAGGTGATCGCCGCGATGGCCGGCCAGACCTTCACCGCACCGTCCGGCATCGTCTCGAAGATGGACGAGAAGAACCACCACCTGCACAAGAGCGTGTTCATCGGCGAGATCAAGGCCGACGGCCAGTTCAACGTGGTGTGGAAGACGCCGGGCCCGGTCCGCGCGAAGCCGTGGAGCCCGTACATCGAAGGCAACGACAAGAAGCCTGATTACCCCGCCGGCAAATCTCTCTAACCCCCAGCCTCGCCCACTTCGTGTGGCTCTGACACCCCCTTTCAGGGGGCAACACCAGCGGACCGGCGGAGCCGGTTCCGCGGTGTTTCTGGAATTGGGAACGTTGTGTTCAAACTCTTGCGCCACATTTCTTTGCCCGCGGTCTTGCTTGCGTTGGTTGCAGTGCCATCGCATGCGCTGACGAGCGACGAAGCAAAAGCCATCGCTTCGGGCGATACCGAAGCGCGCATTTCGGCGCTCAACAAGGCAGTGGCCGCCGCCGATGAGAAGACGGCCGCTTTCATTCAAGCCATGTCGGATGACGCGGTGAAGGTCACCGAGGACAAGGTGTTCGTCATCAAGGACGACAAGGCATTCGACCCGGTCACCGGTTCGGAGCTGAAGCTGCCGGACGATGCCGAGGACGTGGTCAACAACAACATGATGCGTGGCGCGCTGGATGCGGCGCAGGCCGCGCTGAAGCTCACGAGCAAGGACGATGCGGTGCGCGCGGACGCGGCGCAGGCGTTGTTCAAGGAGCCCGATGAATCGCGGCTGCCGATGGTCGAGAAGGCACTGGCTGCCGAGACCAACCCGAAGATCAAGGCGCAGCTCGAACTGGTGCGAGCGGCGAGCCTGCTCAGCAGCGCCGACAAGGGCAAGCGGCTGGACGCGGCCAAGGCGCTTGGCGACAGCCGGAGTCCGGATACGAAGCTGCTGCTGAATCAGCGGCTTGCCGACGAGACTGAAGCGGATGTGAAGGCGGCGATCACTGCATCGATCAACAGCATCGACGGCTCGCTCGTGTGGGGCGATCGGATCAACGCAGTATTCAGCGGCATCAGCCTGGGTTCGGTTCTGCTACTTGCTGCATTGGGACTCGCGATCACCTACGGGCTGATGGGAGTGATCAACATGGCGCATGGCGAGCTGATGATGATCGGCGCCTATGCGACCTACGTGATGCAGGGCATCTTCCAGCGCTACCTGCCGGAGTCGATGTTCGGCTGGTATCTGGTGGCGGCCATTCCCGTTGCCTTTCTTGCATCGGCCTTCGTGGGCGCGGTGCTCGAACGCGGCGTGATTCGTTTCCTCTACGGTCGTCCGCTCGAAACGCTGCTCGCCACGTGGGGGATCAGCCTGATGCTCCAGCAACTCGTGCGTTCGATCTTCGGTGCGCAGAACGTTGGCGTCGAGAACCCGGCCTGGATGAGTGGCGGCCTGAATCTGCTGAGCAACGTCACGCTGCCGTGGAACCGCATCTGCATCATCATCTTCGCGGGCCTGGTGCTGCTCGCGATGGGTTGGCTCATCGGCCGCACGCGCCTCGGGCTCTTCGTCCGCGGCGTGACGCAGAACCGGCCGATCGCGTCCTGCATGGGCGTGAACACGGCGCGCATTGACACCTACGCCTTCGCGCTGGGCTCTGGCATCGCGGGGCTTGCGGGGTGCGCGCTGTCGCAGATCGGCAATGTCGGGCCTGACCTGGGACAGAGCTACATCGTCGATTCGTTCATGGTGGTCGTGATGGGTGGTGTGGGCCAGCTTGCGGGCACGGTGTATGCGGCGATGGGCCTCGGCATCCTCAACAAGTTCATCGAAGGCTGGGCCGGCGCGGTGCTCGCGAAGATCGCGGTGCTGGTCTTCATCATCATCTTCATTCAGAAGCGGCCGCAAGGCATCTTCGCAGTCAAGGGGCGGAGTGCCGAGGCATGAGCAGCAGCAAAGTCGTACTTCCCTCCAAGGGCCCACTCCTGAGCGGCAAGGGCTGGACCGCCTTCTTCGTGGCGCTGATCGTGGTCTGCGCGCTCGCACCGGTGCTCAACATGGCGGTGCCGGCCGGCAGTGCGCTGCACATGAGCGACTACGCGGTGGCGCTGGTCGGCCGCATCATGTGCTACGCGATCTGCGCGCTCGCGATGGACCTCATCTGGGGCTATACAGGCATCCTCTCGCTCGGGCATGGTCTTTTCTTCGCGCTTGGCGGCTACATGATGGGCATGTACCTCATGCGCCAGATCGGCCGCGACGGCAACTACAAGAGCGACCTGCCGGACTTCATGGTGTTCCTCGACTGGAAGGTGTTGCCGTGGCACTGGGCGTTGAGCGACAGCTTCATCGCCACGCTGATCCTCATCGTCGCGGTGCCGGGGCTCATCGCCTTCGTGTTCGGTTTCTTCGCCTTCCGCTCGCGCATCAAGGGCGTGTACTTCTCGATCATCACGCAGGCGATGACCTTCGCGGCGATGCTGCTCTTCTTCCGCAACGAGACGGGCTTCGGCGGCAACAACGGCTTCACCGACTTCAAGCGCATCCTGGGCATCCCGATCGCGACGCAGGAGATGCGCATGGTGCTTTTCGTGCTCACCGGGCTGACGCTGCTGGGCTTTCTGCTGCTGTCGAAGTGGCTCATCGGCAGCAAGTTCGGCCGCGTGCTGCAGGCCATCCGCGACGCAGAGTCGCGCGTGATGTTCTCGGGCTACAACCCGCTGGGCTACAAGCTCACCATCTGGGTGATCTCCGCTGTGATGTGCGGCGTGGCTGGTGCCCTCTACGTGCCGCAGGTCGGCATCATCAATCCGGGCGAGATGAGCGCAGCCAACTCGATCGAGATCGCGATCTGGACGGCGGTCGGCGGGCGCGCGACGTTGATCGGGCCGGTCATCGGCGCCTTCATCGTCAACGGCGCGAAGAGCTGGCTCACCGTGGCCTATCCCGAATACTGGCTGTACTTCCTCGGCGCGCTGTTCATCGCCGTCACTCTGTTCCTGCCGGATGGCATCGTAGGGTTGGTGAAGAAGCTGACGTCGAGAGAGAAGAAGGTCGCCGCGGTCGAAGTGGATCCCGGCGAGGCACGCCAGCAGGCGCAGCGTTCCGTCGCTACTGAGCAGGGCGTCGAGCCCGCATCGCTCACGCCGTCGCTGGCCGTTGAACCCAAGGGAGCACGCGCATGACCCCCGACCTGATGGACGCCGGCGCCGAGCGTGTCGCCAGGCACATCGCCTTCGAACAGATCCTGCACACCGAATCCGGCGGTCGCGCCGCGGGCTACGGCCGGCACATGACGCCCGGCGAAGTCGATGTCACGCACGGCCGAATCCTCTACCTGGAAGACGTGAGCGTGAGCTTCGACGGCTTCAAGGCGATCAACAAGCTGTCGCTCGACATCGCGCCCGGTGAGCTGCGCTGCATCATCGGCCCGAACGGCGCAGGCAAGACCACGATGATGGACATCATCACCGGCAAGACCCGGCCCGACGAAGGCACGGTGTACTTCGGCAGCACCATCGACCTGCTGCGCCACAAGGAAGCCGAGATCGCGCAGCTCGGCATCGGCCGCAAGTTCCAGAAGCCGACGGTGTTCGAACAGCTCACCGTGTTCGAGAATCTCGAACTGGCGCTGAAGACCGACAAGGGCGTGAAGTCCTCGATGCTCTTCAAGCTCGATTCGGAGCAGTGCGACCGCCTCGCCGAGGTGCTGCACACCATCCATCTCGAAGGCAGCGTGCTGCGGATGGCCGGCAACCTCAGCCATGGGCAGAAGCAGTGGCTGGAGATCGGCATGCTGCTGATGCAGGACCCGAAGCTGCTGCTGCTCGACGAGCCAGTGGCCGGCATGACCGACGAAGAGACTGCGCGCACGGCCGAGCTGTTCCTGTCGCTCAAGGGCAAGCATTCGCTCATGGTGGTGGAGCACGACATGAGCTTCATCCGCACCATCTCCGAGATCGTCACGGTGCTCTGCGACGGCTCGGTGCTCGCGCAAGGCACGCTTGATGAAGTGCAGGCGGACGAGCGCGTCATCGAGGTCTATCTAGGTCGGTAGGGAAACACCGCATGCTCACGGTCAAGAACATCCATCAGTACTACGGCGGCTCGCACATCCTGCGCGACGTCAGCTTCGAGGCGCGGCTCGGCAAGGTCACCGTGCTGCTCGGCCGCAATGGTGTCGGCAAGACCACGCTGCTCAAGTCGCTGATGGGCCTCGTGCCCATCAAGAGCGGCAGCATCGAATTCGATGGCGTACCGATCCACAAGCGCACGCCCTACGAGCGCGCCCGTGCCGGCATGGGCTTCGTGCCGCAGGGCCGCGAGATCTTCGCGCGACTCACGGTCGAGGAGAACCTTCGCATGGGGCTCGCCTACAAGTCGGGCAGCACGCCGGTGCCGCCGGAGTTGTACGAGCTCTTCCCGGTGCTCAAGCAGATGCTGAACCGTCGCGGCGGCGATCTGTCGGGCGGCCAGCAGCAGCAGCTGGCGATCGCCCGTGCGCTGGCACCGAAGCCCAAGCTGCTGATCCTCGACGAACCGACCGAAGGTATCCAGCCGAGCATCATCAAGGACATCGGCCGTGTGATCCGCATGCTGGCCGACCGTGGCGACATGGCGATCGTGCTGTGCGAGCAGTACTACGACTTCGCGCAGGAACTGGCTGATGACTACCTCGTGATGGAGCGGGGTGAAGTCATCGCACGTGGCCTCGGCAAGGACATGGAAGCACAAGGCGTGCGCCAGCTCGTCGCGATCTGATCAGCTTGCGGGCGGCTGCGCGGCCGCCATTCGTTCGCGCGCGAGTTTTGCGAAGGCCTGCAACTCGGCCGCATTCAGGTCCGACACTGCCCAGGCCTGCATGCCGCCTTCGGTCCAGCGCACCATGTTGTAGCCGCGGCGCGTCACCAGTTGCTGAGCGGAAGTCGAATCATGCGAATTCGGCCGGACGAACAGGTTGACGACGTGCTGGCCCGACCGATAGACCAGCGCCGCCACGGGGCGCCCTTCGATGTAGTCGAGCCGGGCGCCGATCAGCGGATGGCCCTCTGCCGCGAGATCGACCACCGGTGGAGAGAAATCGAGCTTGCCCGCGAACCAGGGCTTGACGGTGTGATGGTCCGTCGATGCCACATCCATCAGATGCCCGGCCATGAGCGAGCGGATGTGGCTGTCGGTGACGGCGTCGTCGAGCGCATTGGTCGCCGTGCCCAGCAGCAAGACGAACGACAGGCCCCACGCCGTGGCGGCGCCCGCGCCGAACAGCCCAATTGCCTGCAGCCAGCGCGGGCGTGCCTTCGGGCGGAGCGGCGGCATGTGGGTCGGTGCGCCTTCCGCGTTGCGCACGCCCGCGCGGATGCGTTCGGCCAGCGCGGGCGGCGGCGCATGCCGCGTGGCCTCCCGCCGGATCAGCTTGCCGAGATCGTCCGCTTCAGTGGGTTGCATCGCGATGGGCTCCTGGTTTGTCGGGTGGCGCTTCCTCCTGGAGCGCATTGCGCAGCAGCGCGCGAGCGCGGGAGAGGCGCGACATCACCGTCCCGACCGGGATGCCGGCAATGCGCGCAATGTCCTCGTACGACATGTCTTCCATCTCGCGAAGCACGATGACCTCGCGGAACGGCGGTGCGAGCGCTTCGATGGCCGCATCGATGCGCCGGCCGAGGGCGCGTTGTTCCCACGCCGCAGCGGGGTCCCCGCCGTCGCGCTGTGCTGCGCCGATCCCGGCGTCCTCGGTGCCGGCATCGCGAAACTCGTCGAACTCCACCTGGTCCGCCAGATGGCGCGACTGGCGCATGGCGTCATAGCACGCATTGCGCACGATGCCGAGCAGCCACGGCCGCGCATCGCCGCCGCGAAGGTCGTCGAAGAATCGGAACGCGCGCAAGTAGGCCTCCTGCACTGCGTCTTCGGCCTGCTGGTCGTCGCGCAGCAGCCAGCGCGCCAGGTTGTACGCGGCGGGCAGGTGCGGCAGGGCCGCGGTCTCGAATCGGCGGGTGCGGTCGTTCAACGCAGTCTTTCCCTTGCATGACGCGGCATGTCGCGGATTTATTCCCGGACGGGGGGCAGGCGGCGCGGCCGTCACGCACAGCGCGATTCTGTTCCTTCCTGTCCCATCGGGGAGCCCTTTCACGCCTGGAAGGCGCTACGCTCTGGCCAGTCCAACAACCAGAGCCGCCCGTCATGCCGATGCCTCCCGTCGTCTGCCCGTTGCCTCCGGGGAGCCTCGCATGGAGCAGCTGAGCCTGCTTCTGGTGGAACACGCCATCGCGGTCGTGTTCGTCGCCACCTTCTGTGCGCGGGTGGGGCTGCCGGTGCCGGCGTCGCCACTGCTCGTGGTGGCCGGTGCGCTGGCCGCGATCGCGCAGCCGGTGTTGCTGGGGGGCATGGTGGCCGCGTCGTGGATTGCGAACCTGCTCGGCGATGCCGTCTGGTTCTATGCGGGGCGGCTCTATGGCTACCGGTTCATGCGGCTGCTCTGCAAGATCTCGATGTCGCCCGATTCCTGCGTGCGCCGCAGCGAAACGCTGATCGGCCGATGGGGAGGAATGTCTCTGGTGCTGGCGAAGTTCGTGCCGGGCGTGTCGGTGATCGCACCACCGATGGCCGGTGCACTGGGAATGTCATCCTGGCGCTTCGTGGCGTTCGACACCGCCGCGGCGCTGCTGTGGACTGGCATCTTCCTCGCGCTGGGCTGGATCTTCCGCGACCAGATCCAGGCGGTGCTCGATGCCATGTCGGAGGCGGGCGGCATCGCCATCGTGGCGCTCGTCGTGGTGCTCGCCGTGATGCTCGCGGTGCGCTACTGGCGCCGCCGCACCTTCATGCGCCTGACCGGCATGCCGCGCGTGACCGTCGGCGAGCTGTTGACGATGATGGACGGCGAACCGCCGCCGATCGTCATCGACGTGCGCGGCGAGGCAGGCGTGCAGGTGGATCCGCGGCGCATTCCCGGTGCGCTGCCAATCGCGCTCAAGGACATCCAGCAGAGGCGCGTCGAGTTGCCCTTCGAGGGCGGCGATCGCGAAGTCGTGCTTTATTGCAGTTGCCCGAACGAGGTCTCGGCCGCGCTCGGCGCGCAAGCGCTGGCGTCGCGGGGCATCAAGGGGGCGCGGCCGCTCGCGGGTGGGCTCGAGGCGTGGGTCGAGGCGGGGCACCCCACCTACAACGGTTGAATCAGGCGCGCGGCCCTGGCGCGTCGTGGGGCGCGGACCCGAGAGGCGGCGCGATCTCTTCGAGTGGCTTGCGCTCCGCGTCCACCGCCCAGTGCCATGCGATCGATCCGGCCACGATCACCAGCACCGCGCCGACTGCATAGCCGATCGCCACGGCGCCGCGGCTGCCGGTCTCGATCAGCGCGCCGAAGAGCGCCGGCGCGACGAAGCCTCCCGCACCTGTGCCAACTGCATAGAAGATCGATATCGCGATGGCACGCATCTCCAGCGGGAAGACCTCGCTCGCCGTGAGATAGGCCGAGCTCGCGGCGGCCGACGCCAGGAAAAACACGGCCGACCAGCACAGGGCCTGGCTGCGCGCATCGAGGAGGCCCTGCATGAAGGCCCATCCGGTCAGCCCGAGGCCGATGCCCGAGCACACATAGGTCAGCGCGATCATCCGCCGCCGGCCCACGCGGTCGAACAGCGGTCCGAGGATCAGCGGCCCGAGAACATTGCCGAGCGCAAACGGAAAGATGTAGAGCGCGACCCTGCCTTCGGGCACGCCGTGGAATCGCGTGAGCACAAGCGCGTAGGTGAAGAAGATCGCGTTGTAGAAGAAGGCCTGCGAAATCATCAGCGCCAGCGCGACCATGCTGCGCTGCGGATAGCGCCGCAGCAGCACATGCACCACTTCACGCCAGCCGGGCTCCGCCCGTTCGCCGAAGTGCACATGGCCAACGGCGGCCGGCAGCGGCCCGTGCTGCGCCGCCACCTCTTTCTCGATGCGCCGCACGATGCCTTCGGCTTCTTCGGCGCGGCCGTGCGCGATCAGCCAGCGCGGGCTTTCCGGCACGTCGCGCCGCACCAGCAGGATCGCCAGTGCAAGCACCGCGCCCAACGCGAAGCCGACGCGCCAGCCGGCCACCGGCCCTAGCACGCGCGGATCGAGCAGCCACAGGCTCACCCCCGCGCCCAGCGCTGCCCCGATCCAGAAGCTGCCGTTGATCGCGAGGTTCACCCGCCCGCGCACGCGCGCCGGGATCAACTCATCGATGGCGGAGTTGATGGCAGCGTACTCGCCGCCGATGCCCAGCCCGGTCGCGAAGCGGCAGGCGGCGAAGAAGGCGAAGCCCGTCGAAAGAGAGGTCGCCAGCGTCGCGACCGCATAGACCGCGAGCGTCAGCAGAAAGAGCCGCTTGCGGCCGAGCCGGTCCGCCAGCCGGCCGAAGACCAACGCGCCGATCACCGCGCCCGCGATATAGAGCGATCCGGACCAGCCGATCTGCGTCGCGGTCAGGGCCAGTGTGTCGGGCCGTTCCAGCACGCCGCCGAGGGAGCCGACCAGGGTGACCTCCAGCCCGTCGAGCACCCACGCCACGCCGAGCGCGATGACGACACGCCAATGCCAGGGTGACCAGGGCAGGCGATCGAGGCGGGCCGGGATGTCGCTTCGGTCGATGCGCACGTCGGCTCCCGGGGGTCGCGCGGCTACATCGCCCAAATACGGGGCGGCTGGCCCGGGAGCTTCCAGAGTTCGGCGCGCCAGGCCATCCAGACCTGGCGCAGCAGCTGCATCGCCGGCTCGACCACGGGTGCCAGCGCGCGCATCACGATGATTTCGGCGTGGGGACTGGTGACGCCGGCGCTTCCTTGCAGCGAATGCCGCTCGATCAGCGACCGTGCCGCATCGAGCGCCGCCTCGCGCCGCTCGCGGGCCATCGGCGAGCCGGCGACGAAGAAGATCGAGGCGATGCAGCGATGCCCTGCGAAGCCGAGCGGACTCTGCAGCAGGCGCAGATCGCTTGCGTCGATTCGTCCGCGCTCCAGCCAGACGCCCGGCGCCTCGATGTGCTGCTGCAGCGTGCCGTGCTCGAAAGGCTTGCCTGCGTTGGGCAGGCCGAGTGCGGTCACGTCCCAGCCGATGAGTTCGGCGCCCGGTGCGACACGCAGGGTCAGCCGGTTCTCGGCGCGGCAGCCGCTGTAGCAGATGGCTTCGAGCGGCAGCCATTCGAGGCGTGCGCCGGGCTCCAGCGTGAGTTCGGTGCGCTGGCGTGCAAGCTCGCCCTCAGAGCGGTAGAAGCGGCTGGCGCCCGGGGTGGTGATCAGTCCGTGGCTGCCAGAGGTGGCGCGCACGCGGATATCCAGCGTGTCGCCACTCACCAGTCCGCCGGGCGGATGGACCAGCACGTTGTGGCAGACCGCGTCGCCTTCGGGATAGAGGCTCTGGAGAATGCGCAGCGGCCCGTCGTGGCGGAATCGCGCGGTGCTGCGTTGTTGTTCGAGACGGTAGTCGAGATCGAGTTGCGCGTGCCAGGGCATGGGCCGAGTGTAGGGATTTCGCGTGCTCAGCGATGGTGCTTCCCGGCAAGGTCGTGTCGATCGTCCGGGGGCCGGTCACCACGGAAGTCACGCTCGAAATCGCTCCAGGCGTGCAAGTGGTCTCGACGATCACCAGCAGCCCGGCCCAGTCGCTCAACCTCGCGGAAGGCGGCAAGGCTTATGCGGTGATCGAGGCGTCGAGCGTGATGGTCGGCACCGACTGACGCGGCCTTACCCGCCGTGGAGCAGGCGGCGCAGCTTCCTGCGTTCCGGCGTTTCTTCGAGCCGCGCGGGCACGCCCAGCTTCTGCGTCATCAGCGACCGGCTGGTGCCGTCGCGCAGGTTGACTTCCTGGGTCACCTGGCCGGCCTCATAGACGAAAGCCACATCGGCCAGGTCGAGCACGTCGTCGATGTCGTGGGTGATCATCAGCACTGGAATGCCCCACTCGCGCTGCATTGCGGCGAGGTCCTGTCGCACGACGCTGCGCAGCATGGGGTTGAGCGCCGCAAAGGGTTCGTCCAGCAGCAGCACCTGCGGGCGACACGCCAGTGCACGGGCCAGCGCGACGCGCTGCTGCTGTCCGCCGGACAGGGTGCGTGGGCGGCTGTCGGCCATGGCGCCGAGATCGAAGCTGCGCAGCAGGGCGTCGACCTGCTCCGCATCTTCGTGCGTGAGGCGCCGCTTGCGCCACGAGGTGAGCCCGAATGCCACGTTCTCGCGCACCGTGAGGTGCGGAAACAGCGCGTAGTTCTGGAACAGGTAGCCGATGCGCCGCTCGGGCGCGGGCACGTCGACACCCTGCACTGAATCGAACAGCGTGCGGCCGTCGACCCTGATATGTCCATGGGACGGATGGAGGAGCCCGGCGATGGCCTGGAAAGTCAGCGACTTGCCGGCGCCGGATGGGCCGTAGAGTGCAGCAAAAGGAACGTTCGTGGCAAAGCGCGCCGCCAGGTCGAAGCGGCGCGTGCCGTCAGTGACTGTCAGTTGCAGGTCGACGTCGATCACGGCTTGCCGAAGCCGAAACGCGTCAGCACCGCCTGCGCCGGCTCGGTGGAAAGGAACGCGATGAAATCCTTGGCCAACGCCTTCTCCTTGCTCTCGGCGGTCACGGCGATCGGATAGGACACGGGCGTGTGGCCGTTCGCCGTGAGCACCACGCGCACCTTGTCGCCCATCACGGCGGCATCGGTACGGTACACGAAGCCGGCTTCCGCTTCACCGCGGCTGACGTAGTCGAGCACCTGGCGGACGCTGTCGGCCTGCACGAAGCGGGGTTCGAGCGGGCCCCAGAGGTTGGCGGCTTCAAGCGCCTCGCGCGTGTAGCGGCCCACAGGCACGGTCGCGGTCTTGCCCACTGCGATCTTCTTCACATTGGGGCCGGTGAGATCCTGCAGCGTCTTGAGGCCGGCGCCGCCCTGGGCGGGCTCGATCAGCACGAGGCTGTTGGTTGCGAAGTCCTTGCGCGTGGCGGTGTCGATCAGCTTCTGGGCCACGGCGCGGTCCATGGTTTCCTGGTCTGCACTGGCGAACACGTCGACCGGCGCGCCCTGGCTGATCTGCTGGAGCAGCACGCCCGAGGCCGCGAAGTTGAAGCGCACGGTTGCGCCCGGCTTGCTCGCCTCGAACTTGGTGCCGATTTCCTTGAAGGCATCGGTCAGGCTCGCGGCGGCCGACACCGTGAGCTGCTGCGCCATGGCGCCAACCGGCAGCGCCAGAGCGAGGACGATGGAGGCAAGGCGGGTGGCGAGACGGGACGTGCGCATGAAGGGGCTCCTTGGCATCAGCGGAGTGAGAAAAACCGGTTCGACAGAACCAGAACGGTGATCGAAAGCAATGACGTGACGACGACCAGCACCAGCGCGAGATCGTCGTTGCCGGCCTGCGCCGCGTCATAGATGGCCATGGACAGGGTCTGCGTCTGCTTGGGGATCGAGCCCGCGACCATCAGCGACGCGCCGAACTCGCCCATGGCACGCGCAAAGGCGAGCAGCGTGCCCGCGAGGATGCCCGGCCACGCGAGCGGCAGCGTCACGCGGAGGAAAACGGAAAGCGGCGACTGGCGCAACGTGCTGGCCGCCGCCTCGAGCGATCGGTCCACGTGCTCGAACGCCGCGCTGGCCGACTTGAGCACCAGCGGCAGCGCCACGACCGCCGAGGCCACGACCGCGCCATGCCAGCTGAAGATGATCGTGTAGTCGAAATGCTCGCGCAGCCATCCGCCGAGCGGGCTGCGCCGGCCGGCCGCGACAAGAATCCCATAGCCGATCACCGTAGGCGGCAGCACCAGCGGCAGCATGAACAGCGACTCGAGGACCGGGGAGCCCGGAAACGGCCGCCGCGCGAAGAGCCAGCCCAGCATGACGCCCGCCACCAGCGCGAGCAGCGTCGCAAAGGTCGCGACCTTGACCGAGAGCACCAGGGGTGACCAGTCCATCGATGAAAGGAAGGCGATCGTCATGCACTTGAGGGAATGACGGCATTGTTACACATGGAAAACAAGGAGCAGAGGGGCGCTGGTAGTGATCCAGAAAAGATCAATCTTCATATACTGACCGATACAGCGATGAGGCAAGATCGCGACTGCAAGCAATCGATCCCAGTCACACCATGCGACATCCCGAGTACGACACCGTGGTTCGCTCCGTCGACGGAAGGCCGGAGCTTCGTCGCGTCGCCGAAGTCCATGAATGGCGTGTCGAGCAGGAGCTGGACTCCAGCCGCTTCGTCATCTCGGTGGTGACCGCGGACGGCGTGGCGCAATCCTTCGTGGTCGCGCTCGCGGATGCTCAGGACATCGGCGACGTGCTGAGCCGGAAGGCCGGCGCCGCCTGCGGAGGATGACCGACGTGCTGGATGCGCTGACGCTCGCCGAGGAGAGGTTCCGACCCGAGACGCGAGAGATGCTGGCCCGCTGCTTCGAGCAGGAGAAGCTGCGGCGTGATCCTCTGGCTGGCGAGTTCGATCTCAGGTGGACCCGGGGGAGTACCTTGCGGGCTTCATCAGCATTGGAACCATCGCGGAGCCGCCACCGCGTGCGCGCGAGCGACTCTCGCAGTCGGTGCTTTCGCGCTGGCCGGGACAGTCGGGCGCGGCCGATCAGGCCATGCGGTCGTCGGACCGCACCTTGGGCAACTGATCGAGTCTGGCGGCGAACCAGCCCACCCGGTCGGTCTCGCGCACGTCGAAACGCGGCACATAGGGCTTGATGTCGAGCACCGGCGTCTGATCCAGCATGTCGTTGCCGGTGAAGTGAAGCGTGCAGCCTTCGACTGACACGAGCCGCACGATCGACAGGCCGATCCGGTTTGGCCGCGCCGGCGCGCGGGTCGCGAAGACGCCGTGCGTCTCGGTGTCGAGAAAGGGCACGACCTCCAGCAGTTCCTTGCTGGCCCGGTGCATGTGCGTGAGCAGGATCAGGTACTCGAAGCCCTCGATGTCCTTGAGCCCGGTCGCGAATTCGGGAAGGACTTCGACACGGCCCGGTTCGTCGGGTGCGCCGGCCGTCTGGATCGGCATGCCCGCCACTTCGATGAAGCGGCTGTGCACGATGCCGATGGGCCGCAGGCTGATGGTCATGGTGCGAGCAGGCGCGTCAGCGCGGTGATGTCCGCCGCGGCTGCAACACGCGCAGTGCTTTCGATGGCGCGGTAGTGGCGCACGATCTGCTCGCCAACCGGCGTCAATGCACTGCCGCCGCCATGCGTGCCGCCTGTGGCCGTGGTGACCGCCGGCGAACTGAGCGCACGGTTCATCTCGTCGATCAGCATCCACGCGCGGCGGTACGACATGCCGAGCTGCCGGCCGGCGGCAGAGATGGAGCCGGTTTCCGCGATGGCTTCGAGCAGCGCGATCTTGCCGGGACCGATGGCGATGCTCTCGTCGCGGTAGATGCGCAGGCGGAACTGCACTTTGGATTTCATGGCGCGGAGGTTAATCGATCCGGCCGTGATGTCAGAATGAATACATCGCGAATCTCCTGGAGTGACAAGCCATGCGCATCGCAATTCGCCGGTGGTGTTTCGGGCTTCTGATGCTGGTGGCGCTGGCCGTTGCGGGCTGTGCGACTGGCGCGGGCAATGCGCAGGGCCATGCGCCGGAGGCAGCCGGGAAGGGCGGATTCGCGCCCAGCTTCACCGTCTCGGGCGCCGTGGGCAAGCCTTCGACTTTCGATCTGGCGGCGCTCCAGGCGCTGCCGAGCACCCAGCAGATCACGGGCAGCGGTGTCTACACCGGTGTCAGCCTCTGGACGCTGCTCGAAAGCGCCGCAGGGGGCATCAAGCCCGGCAGCGGACGCAATCCATTGATCGCGATGTACGCTGTGGCGACCGGCAGCGACGGCTACCGCACCGTGCTGTCGATCGGGGAGATCGATTCGGCGCTCAGCGGCAAGATGGTGCTGGTCGCCTACAGCGTCGACGGCAAGCCGCTGGATCGCAACGGCATGGCGCGGCTCGTCGTCACGACCGACGCGAAGGCGACGCGCTCGGTCTCGAACCTGACGAGCATCGAAGTCTTCGCGCTGCCGCCTGCGCGGTGAGCGCTACTCAGGTCTTCCAGGCGCCGTCGTGCGCCGCGGCGGCTTCGTCGACGAGCGCGGGGCCGATGCACTCGATCGGATGCGGCGACGCGCGGAACACGTCCCGGCAGGACAGCTCCGCATCGCGCTGGTCGCCGCGCTCACCGCGAAACACCCGCAGGCGCTCCGCATCGATGCCGAACACCACCCGGCCGATGTTGGCCCAGAAGATCGCGCCCGCGCACATCACGCAGGGCTCGCCCGACGAATAGATCGTTGCGCCGGCGAGTTCTTCGCGCGGGAGCTTGCGCTCGGCGAGCATCCGCACGGCGTTGGTCTCGGCGTGGCCGGTGACGTCGCCTGTCTCAGCCGTGTTGCAGTAAGCCTCGGCCAGCACTTCGCCGGCGGCGGACACGATCACCGCGCCGAAGGGCCGGTTGCCGCGTCGCCGGGCCGCATGCGACCAGACGATGGCCTTGCGCAGGTAGCGTCCGTCGCGTTCGTCGAGTGAGGATTCGGTTGGAAAGAAGTCAGGTGGGAGCGCGGTCATGCCTTGATGCTACGTTCTGCGCGGGCCGGCAGCATCGAGCTGTTGAAAATGGCATCGGCCGATGGTTTGACTTTGAGGCCGAACACATCGGCCACTTCGTCGACCTGCTGTTCGAGCGTGAGCTTGCGGATGTCGCCGAGCCCATGGGCGCGCGTGTCTTCCGCGCCGACGTACTGCGCGGTGATCGCCCAGCGGTCGAGTTCCACTTTCGCGTCGAGGATCGGCTCGCGCTGCCGCATCGCCGCAATGCTGGGCGCCGGGTTCGCGAAGGTTTCGACGATCGCGCGATTGGTCGCACGCAGGAAGGCGGCCACCGCCTTCGGGTTCTGCGCGATCAGGTTGCTGCTGGCGAGGATCGCGTTGCCGTAGAGGTTGACGCCTGCATCCGAATACTTGAGCACCGACAGCTCTTCGGCCTTCATGCGCGCGAAGAGCGAAATGGCCGAGTCGTGGAAGTAGGTCGCCGCATCGACGTCGCCACGCACCATCACGTTGTCGCGCGCGCTGAAGTCGGTGGTCTGCCACTGGAAGGCGTCGCCCTTCATGCCCTTCTTGCGCGCGACCATCGGCCATGCGCGGCGGGTGGATTCGACCGCTGCGGCTGCGACCTTCTTGCCCTGCAGGCTCTGGAACTCACCCGTGATGCCGCGGTCCTTGCGGCCGATGATCACGAATGGTGCACGGTTGTAGTACTGATAGACCGCCTGCACCATCGGAGTGCCAGGATTCTGCGCATTGAACTCGACCAGCGAGCTGATGTCGCCGAGACCCAGTTGATAGACGCCGCTTGCAATGCGCGTGATCGAGGCGACCGAGCCCGCGCCCGTGTCGATCGTCACGTCGAGCCCCTCATCCTTGTAGTAGCCCTTGTTGTCCGCGAGGAAGAAGGGCGAGGTCTGCCCGTTGATGCGGAAGTCGAGCGTGAACTTGAGCGGCGTGAGCTTCGGGTTCTGGGCGAAGACGGTGGGCGCGCCGAAGGCGGCAGCACCGGCCGCGACGGAAGCGATGAAGGAACGGCGTTGCATGAGGAGATCTCCGGAAAGTTCGTGGGTCCTGAGCGCCCGCCGTGTCATCAGGGCTGGGCGCCTCAAGAGCAATTTCCGGGCGGCGCACGATGGGTGTGCGTGCGCTGCTGAACGCTTCTACTCTCGACCGACGTGATGCAGGAGGCATGCCAGCGCATCCGGGCGCGCAACTTGCATGACCTTCAACGCAGAGTAGAAGCGTTCAGCCCGGCTCCGTCCGCGGTGGGAAATTGCTCTTTCATGGTCGTCCCCACGCACACCCGAAGGAGTCTTTCTCATGCTCGTCACGCAGCAACCCGTCTTCCGCAAGTTCTGGCATGCCGTCATGCCGCTGGCCGATCTGCAGCAGGGGCCCAAGCCCTTCACGCTGCTCGGCGAGAACATCGTTCTGTTCCTCGATGCCGATGGCCAGCCTGCCGCGCTGCGCGACCGTTGCTGTCATCGCACCGCGAAGCTTTCGAAAGGCTGGTGCGTGGATGCCGAGGGCAAGGCCTGCAGCCAGGGCGCGATCCAGTGCGGCTACCACGGCTGGACCTACGACCGCGGCGGGCAGGTGATCCGCATCCCGCAGTACGAGCCCGACCGCAAGATCTCGCCGGAGTACAAGACCACGGCCTACCACTGCACCGCGCGCTACGGCTATGCGTGGGTCGCGCTGGAAGATCCGATCGCGGACATCCCGGCGGTGCCTGAATACGAAGACCCGGCCTTTCGCACCATTCATCAGTTCTACGAGGAGTGGCAGACCAGCCCGATGCGCGCACTGGAGAACTCCTTCGACAACTCGCACTTCAGCTTCGTGCACCGCGCGACCTTCGGCGTGGCCGCGAGCCCCAAGCCGAGCAAGTACGAACTGGTCGAGAACGAAGTCGGCTTCTACGCCGAGACGGTCATCGACGCGGTGAACCCAGTCAAGTTCCATGCGATCAGCGGCGTGACGGACCCGATCACCACGCGGCACATGCGCAACGCCTACTTTCTGCCGTTCTCGCGGCGGCTCGACATCGAATACCCCTCGGGCATCCGCCACATCATCATCAACTGCTTCACGCCGATCGACGACGGCCGCATCCAGTTGTGCCAATGGCTGTTCCGCAACGACACCGAGGCCGATTGCGCGGCGCAGATGCTGATCGACTTCGACGAGGAGATCACGCGCGAGGACAAGGACATCCTCGAATCGACCGACCCGGATGCGCTGGTGGATACGCGCCGGCGCGGCGTGGAGTACTCGATGGAGTCGGACCGCCCGGGCATGCTGATCCGCAAGCACCTGATGCAGTTGCTCGCAAAGCACGGCGAAAGTGAGGTGCATCGCTGACGGCTACGATCGTGGACCATCCTCAGGAGACCTCCATGACCATCACGGTTCGCCGCGACGACATCAGCGGCACGCGACACACGGTTCGCATCCGCGCACACGAGATTCCGGTTGACGCGGCCGTTGCCGCCGGCGGCGAAGATGCCGGGCCGCAGCCCCATGACCTCTACGACGCTTCGCTCGGCGCCTGCAAGGCGCTCACCGTGCTGGTCTATGCCAAGCGCAAGGGCATTCCGGTGGAAGAGATCGAAGTCGTGGTGGACCGCGACGACAGCGAAGAACGCAAGGGCACCTATCGGCTCGACACGTCGCTGCGCGTGACCGGCAACCTCAGCGAAGAACAGCGTGCGGAGCTTCTGCGCGTGGCGGGCAAGTGCCCGCTGCACCGATTGATGACCGAGGTGAAGACCGAGATCGAGACGCGCCTCGTCTGACTCACCGGACAGCTGCAGGGCCTGAAAAAAGCGGACGAGCGTAGCTGCGCTTTCGGTCGCGATCAAGTCGAACGCACTGGCTCGGGGACGCTCATTCGCGGTGCAATCATCGTCACCAAATGTGCTGGAACAAGCGGAGATCGTTCCGAAGTCACAGCCCGTTTTCAGGGAGTGGCCATGCAACGTTCGGTATTGTTCAAAGGCGGCGTCACCAAGGCCGCGGCGCTGCTGCTCGCGGTGTCCTGCATGCCCGATGCGATCGGCGGAGTCATCAATTTCAGCGGGGAGCTCGTCGTTGCGACCTATCAGGTGAATGCGCCTGTCACCTTGCCTGCAGTGGCGTCTTCTTCGCGCAACGGATGGACTGCTATCGGCGTGGCCGGCGATGCACGCAATCTTCCGCAGGTGACCGCGCGTGTCGAAGCGGTGGGCCGGTCGGAACTGGTCGTTCGGTGCACCGACGGACGTTCCGGCGCATCGACGCCGCTCGCGGGGCAGGGCTGTCGCGTCGGTCCGGATGGCCGCGGCCTCTCGATCCGCCCGGCGGCGGCGACGCAGCAGGACACGGCTTCCGCCGCAATCGTGACGCTGCTCTACGACTGAGCTATCCCACCACCACGTCGCTGATCTGCGTCATCGGCGTGATGTCGGTGTAGTTCGCCACGTCAGCCCTGATCTCCTTCGCGTGCGGTCCGAACGCGGCCTGGAAGGCTTCGACCGAATCGCAGAAGACATGGCACATGGCGACATACACCGGCGGCGCGCCGGGTGCGCCGCCGCCGAGGCCTTTGTCGATGGTGTACGACTTGCACGCATCGCCCATCAGCCGCTTGAGCATGGGCATGTGCGAATCGCGGTAGTAGTCGTGGTCGAAACGGGAACCGGGCGTGTGCGGGTACATCACGCTGAACTTGATCATGTTGCGTCTCCTGTTGGCAAGCGCCAGAGCATAGGAGAACGCGAACCCGCGAACAAGCCGCGCACCGGGCTTAGTGGCTGCGCGTTTCCCAGAAGCCGCGGTGCGTCGCGATCATTTCTTCGGCGACTTCAGCCACCGGGCCGACGACTTCGACGTTCTTCTGCCCGCGCGCAAACACCTCGCGGCACGGCAGCGACAGCGTCGGGTTCTCGGGGTGGTCGCCCGTGAGTGCGAGGAGCGCGGTTTCCTCAGCGCCGTAGACCACGCGCCCGATGTTGGCCCAGTAGATCGTGCCCGCGCACATTGCGCAGGGCTCGAAGGTGGTCACCAGCGTGCACTGCGCGAGGTAGTCGGCCGGGTAGTTCAGCGATGCGGTGCGTGCCAGAGTGGCCTCGGCGTGTTGCACCGTGTCGATGTTGCCTTGCTCGGCAAGGATGGTGTCGCCGTCCGGCGCAACCAGCACCGCGCCGAAGGGGTGTCGGCCCATCGTCATCGCGCGCCGCGCGACCTCGTTGGCGCGGCGCAGGGCCTTCAGCTTCTGCGCGTCATTCACCTTGCGATCCCCGGTGCGCCCACGCGGTGGTGTGCTTCTCGACCGCGCTGAAGAGTTCGTACATCAGCATCGCCATCGCGCCGACCACCATCAGGCCCGCGAAGGCCAGACCCATCTGCATCGACGAGCCGGCGGAGATCAGGAGGTAGCCAATGCCTTCGTTGGCGGCCGTCATCTCCGACACCGTGGTGCCGACGAAGGCCAGCGTGATCGCGACCTTGAGCGAGCCGTAGAAGTACGGCAGCGAGCGCGGCAGGCCGATCTTCACCAGCACATCCCATCGCTTGGCGCCAAGCACGCGCAGCACGTCTTCCAGCTCGGGTTCGAGCGTTGCGAGGCCGGTCGCGATGTTGACCATGATCGGGAAGAAGCTGATGAGG
>JAGIAI010000017.1 GCA_017744935.1 Variovorax sp. | reverse complement strand
GAGCTACTTCGACTACAACGTGGGCGCCTCCTACGACTTCGGCAGCGGCCTGTCCCTCACCGGCTCGGTGCAAGGCGCTACCGAACAAGCGGCGTTCAATCTGATCGCCGAGCCCGGCGTCGTCATCAACGGCATTCCCTTCGGCGTGACCACCTTCTCGCCGAACAAGCCGCGATTCATCCTCACGCTGACCAAGACCTTGTAGGAGCCAGTTGCGATCAAGGCAATGTTCTATCCCTGGAAGAAGAACATTGCCCCTAGAGCGACCAGGACAGGCGGCCAATACTTCACTGGAACAAGGAATAGGTCGTGCTTCTTGACTACCTCGATCAAGATGCAACGCATCGGTGCAGTTTCGGGTGCATGGTGGATCCCGTCGGGCACGCTGGTTCCGTAACGCAGCGGTGCAGGTTCGGGTGCATCGTGTAACCCGCCGGGCATTCCTCAGCTACGAGCGTCACATCTATATGCAGATGTCGAAGGGCGCATCAGCGGGCCGTCGCGCCGAGTGCGACCGCACCTCAGCCCAAGCGCCCGATCTCCCCCCTCAACATCCCCACCAACACTTCCCCCCTCGCCCGGGACATCCGCGACGCCGGCACCACGATCCCCAGCGCCGCATCGCCGCACGACCCCACTGCGAAGCGCATGCCGACACCCGCGATCCCCTTGGCGCTGATATGCGCATGCCCCAGCTCGCGCGTCTGGCGGATCCACCGCTGCAGCTTGCCCGCACTCATGTTGTGGCTCTGGTATTCGGCCTGATGCCGCGCGTAGTGCGCGGCGACGTCCTCGTCCGACATCTCGGCCAGAAACGAGAAGCTGGGAATCCCGAGCCCCAGCAGCCGGATGCTGCCCACGGTCTCGAAGAAGCTGCGGATCGGATGCACGCCCTGCTCCAGATGCAGGCAATGGCTATGGTCGCCTGACCGCACGACGAGGAACACGTGTTCCTCCGTGCGCCGCGCGAGCGCCTTCATGGCGGGCAGGCAGCGCTCGATGATCGGTGCGCGCTGCATCGCGGTCAGGCCGAGTGCCATGGCCTCGATGCCCAGCCGATACAAGCCTGTGGTGCCGTCCCGGCCCACGAGGCCGGCACGCACCAGCGACGTGGCGATGCGGTAGGTGGTGGTGCGATCGAGTTGCGCGGCTTCCACGAGGCCGGCGAGTTCGATGCCCTGGGCGTGGCGCGCGGCGATGTACCGCAGCAGCTGCATCGCGCGGTCGATGCTTTGGGAGCCGCGCACGGGGGCGGCACGGGCGGAGGTCTTGGCGCCGGTCATCGAAGGCACTCCCACAGTGGCAAAGTGAACCGTGCACATTGTGCACACGCGGGCGCTTTGTCGTTGCGGAGGCAGGGCCGGCTCGGACCTGGTCGCCAGGCGCTGACCTGGGTCATTCAAGGGACGGCGCGCAGCAAACAGGCGCCTCATGTACACTGCCCCACCTCTGCGGCTTGCTTGCTGCTGCACTGGTTGCTCGACCTGGCTGCAAAATCACGCGGCCCGCACTCTTCCCGGACACCCCTTGAAGATGGTCAGTCTTCATTAGGCAAGCTCCTCTCCGGTCCATCCACACAACGCCCCGGACCGCCCTCTCTCCGAACTTCCGAACGACATCTCCCACCATGGGACGAAGGTCGTTTGCTCTTGCCGCGAGCCGAACGACTCGCCACTTACATGCATAACAAAACCATTGCGGTGGGCAAATACCTTGTCACGCCGCTCACGAGACTCATTGGAGCCAATGCCTATGCCGCCTCGGTCTCCGTCCGCCAAGGCATGCACGACCGGGTTTTCCGGCTGCTGCCCAGCTTCACGAGCGAAACGCAAGCCCTGAGCTATGCACTCGATCAAGGAAGGCTCATGGTGACTCACAACCAGTTGCTATGAGCGTCTCTTCCCCGATTTCAACCATTGGAGCCTAGTGGCCAAAGAAGACCTCATCGAAATGCAGGGTCGAATCGAAGAGGTTCTTCCCGATTCACGCTTTCGCGTGGTACTCGACAACGGGCACACGCTCGTTGCCTACTCAGGCGGCCGCATGCGCAAGCATCGCATCCGCGTCCTTGCGGGCGACCGCGTATCGCTCGAAATGTCGCCCTACGACCTGACCAAGGGGCGGCTTACTTTCCGACACCTGGAGCCCCGCGTCCCTGGGGCTGCCTCCGCTGCGAGGCGGCCCCGCCGCTAGGCACCTTCACATTCACCCCACCCCTCAATCATTCAAAGGTCTCTTATGGAAAACAAACTCTACGTCGGCAACCTCTCCTACTCGATGCGCGACGACTCGCTCCAGCAGCAGTTCTCTGCATTCGGCCATGTTCAGTCAGCCAAGGTCATGATGGAACGCGACTCGGGTCGCTCGAAGGGCTTCGGCTTTGTCGAGATGGGCTCGCCCGCGGAAGCGCAGGCTGCCATTCAAGGCATGAACGGCAAGCAGGTCGACGGCCGCGCGCTGACCGTCAATCTGGCTCGCCCGATGGAACCGCGCAGCCCCCGCGACGATGGCCGAAGCGGTGGCTACAACCGCAACGGCGGCCGTGGTTACTGATCACACCGCTCGGTCGTACCGAACTCCGCCGTCAGGAGAAACAAAGTCCCTTCGCGTGGAGAGAAGCGCGTAAGGGCTGACGACGAATCCTGGCGGTCGGGAACACCGCCTGGATTCACTTCACTCAATCGGCAAACAGCGCAGCGCCCCAGCGTCCAGGGCGATCTGCACGGCGTCTGCATCCGGCGTGACCACGCCTGAGGCCTGGCCCAAGCTGATTCCGGGCACCTGTCATCAAGGGTAATCCCGCACCGTAGAGGCGCGCTGTGCACATTGTGCACACGCGGGCACTTTGCGATTGCGGGCGCCGGGCTGCTGGTCTGCAATGCGTTTCAACCAAACGCATTCACCGCAAAAGCCCAACGATGACCCCGTTCCAATCCCGTCTTCATCCCGCGTCGGAGGCCTTCCAGGCCCAGCGCACGGGAATGCTCGCGCTGATCGACGAGCTGCGCGCGCTGGAGCAGCGCGCGGCCGATGCGTCCGCGCGCGCCGCTGCCAGCTTCGACAAGCGCGGCGCGCTGTTGCCTCGCGAGCGGCTCGGCCGCCTGCTCGATGCGGGTCGGCCGTTCTTGCCGATCGCGAATCTCGCGGGCTACGGCATGGACGATCCCGATCCGGCCGCGTGCGTGCCCGGCGGCTCGCAGATCGCGGGCATCGGCTTCGTGAGCGGCGTGCGCTGCATGGTGGTGGTGACGGATTCGGGCATCGATGCCGGCGCGCTCACCGAATCGGGCAACCAGAAGCTGATGCGCTGCCAGGAACTGGCGCTTGAGAACAAACTGCCCTTCGTTCACCTGGTCGAGTCGGCAGGCTCCAACCTGCGCAAGTACCGCGTGGAGAAGTTCATTCGCGGCGGCGGCATGTTCTACAACCTCGCACGCCTGTCGGCCGCCGGCCTGCCGGTGGTCACGGTGGTGCATGGTTCATCGACGGCGGGTGGTGCCTACATGCCGGGCCTGTCGGACTATGTAGTGATGGTGCGCGGCCGTGCGAAGGCGTTCCTGGCCGGGCCGCCGCTGCTGAAGGCCGCGACCGGAGAGATCGCGACCGACGAAGAACTGGGCGGCACCGAGATGCACGCGAGCGTCAGCGGCCTTGCCGAATACGTGGCCGAGGACGACGCGCATGCCATTGCGCTTGCGCGCGACATCATGGCCAACCTGGGCTGGCAGCGCACGGAAGACGCACCCGCCGCGCAGCCTCCGAGGCTCGATCCTGAAGACCTTGCCGGCGTGATGGTGCTGGAGCACAAAAAGCCGATCGACATGCGTGAGGTGATCGCACGAGTGGTGGACGATTCGGGCTGGATGGACTTCAAGCCGGACTACGGCGCCGCCACGGTCTGCGGACACGGCCGCATCGAAGGACATCCGGTGGGCTTCATCAGCAACAACGGACCGATCGACCCGGCGGGCGCGACGAAGGCGGCGCAGTTCATCCAGCTCTGCAACCAGTCGGGCACGCCGATCGTGTTTCTGCAGAACACCACGGGCTTCATCGTCGGACGGCACTCGGAAGAGGCCGGGATGATCAAGCACGGCAGCAAGATGATCCAGGCGCTGGCGAATTCGCAAGTGCCGCAGGTAACGATCCATTGCGGCGCCTCGTTCGGCGCGGGCAACTACGGGATGTGCGGCCGCGCGTTTCATCCGCGCTTCTGCTTCTCGTGGCCCAACGCGCGTACCGCCGTGATGGGCGGCGAGCAGGCCGCGACCACGCTGGAGATCGTTGCGCGCCAGCAGGCCGAGCGCAAAGGCGCGGCGGTGGACGACGCGAAGCTGGCGGCGCAAAAGCAGGAGATCGTCGCGAACTTCGAGCGACAGGCCAGCGCCTTCTACACCAGCGGGCATCTGCTGGATGATGGCGTGATCGACCCGCGCGACACGCGGGCCGTACTGGCCTTCGTGCTTGCCACCGCGCGCGAAGCGGCGCAGCGTACGACCCACCCGATGCAATTCGGCGTTGCGCGCTTTTGACGAGCGCCCGCCCACAGAGAGTCAGGAGAAAGCAATGATCTACACCGCCGAACACCGCGAGATGATGGGCAGCATCCGTCGCTTTATCAGTTCCGAGATCGATCCGTTCGTCGACGAATGGGAAGCCGCCGAGATCTTTCCGGCGCATGAGCTGTTCCGCAAGATGGGCGGCCTCGGCTTCCTCGGCATCACCAAGCCGGAGGCGTATGGCGGCCTCGGCCTCGATTTCTCGTACGCCGTGGCGGCGGCCGAAGCGATGGGTTATGCGCGTGCGCAGGGCGTGGCGATGGGCGTCGGCGTGCAGTCGAACATGGCAACGCCCGCGCTGGCTGCCTTCGGGTCGGACGAACTGAAGCGCCAGTTCCTTGCGCCGGCGATCGCAGGCGAGATGGTGTGTTCCATCGGCGTGTCGGAACAGGGTGCGGGCTCGGACGTCGCATCGCTCAAGACCCGCGCCCGGCGCGACGGCGATGACTACGTCATCAGCGGCTCGAAGATGTGGATCACCAACGGCACGCAGGCCGACTGGATCTGCCTCTTGTGCAACACCTCCGAAGGCGGCTCGCCGCACAAGAACAAGTCGCTGATCATCGTTCCGCTGAAAGAGAACGGAAAGCGCGCTCGCGGCGTCGAGGTCCAGAAGATCAAGAAGTTCGGCATGTGGAGCTCCGACACGGCGCAGATCTTCTTCGACGAGGTCCGCGTGCCGGTACGCCACCGTATCGGCGAGGAAGGCATGGGCTTCATCTACCAGATGAAGCAGTTCCAGGAAGAGCGGCTCGACGGCGCGGCGCGGCGGCTGTCGGCCATCGCGTGGATCCAGGAGACGGCCGACTACCTGCGCCAACGACAGGCGTTCGGCCGGCCGCTGCTGGACAACCAGTTCATCCAGTACAAGCTGGCCGAGCTGAAGACAGAGCTCGAAGCGCTGCGCGCGCTGGTGTACGTGGCCACGAAGACGTACATCGAAGGCGGCGACGTGGTGGAGCTGGCCTCGATGGCCAAGCTGAAGGCCGGGCGGCTGTCGCGCGAGATCGCGGACTGGTGCATGCAGTTCCAGGGCGGCATGGGCTACACGTGGGACAACCCGGTGTCGCGTGCGTATCGCGACTATCGGCTGGGTTCGATCGGCGGTGGTGCGGACGAAGTCATGCTGATGGTCATCGCCCGCAACATGGGCCTGATGGACATGAAGGCCTGAGGAGCACGACGATGCCCGAAGCCTCTTCCGACTTCAGCCACATCGTTCTGCGCCGCAGGCAGGACGTTCTCTTCGCGACGCTGAACCAGCCCCAGACACGCAATGCGCTCTCGCCCGATGTGGTGGCAGAACTGGCGCGCGTGCTGGATGCGGCGGAATCCGATGACACGGTTCGCGCGCTGGTGCTGCGCGGCGGCGGTGGGTTCTTCTGCGCGGGTGGCAATGTGGGCAACTTCCAGTCCCGGCTCGATGCGGATGCGGCGAAGGGAGGCGACCCCGTGGCAGCGCGCAACCGCGAGTTCGGGCACTTCATGCAGCGGCTCGCGGCACTTCCCGTGCCAGTGATCGCGGCGGTCGAAGGCGCGGCGATGGGCGGCGGCATGGGGCTCGCGTGCGGTGCGGACATCGTTCTCGCGACACGCGACGCGAAGTTTGCGCTCAGCGAAACATCGCTCGGAATCATCCCGGCGCAGATTGCGCCGTTCGTGGTGGCGCGGCTCGGGCATCGCGTGGCACAACGCCTTGGGCTCAGCGGCGAGCGGATCCACGGCGATGCGGCCATGCGCCTCGGCATGGTCGACGAACTCGCCTCCGACAGCGCAGCGCTCGACGAACATCTGGCGCAATGGCTCAGCCGCATTGGTGCGTGTGCACCGCATGCCAATCGCGCGCTCAAGCCACTGCTGCAGCGCTGCGGCCACGAGAACGAAGGCGCGCTGCTCGACGACGCATCGCGACTCTTCGCCATCTGCATGCGCGACGAAGGTGCGGAAGGCATTGCCGCCTTTAGAGAGAAACGCGCCTCCGCATGGCGGCGCGAGTTCACCGCCGCCGATGTGCGCGAGGCCCAGGCAACCAGCCCAGCATCCGCCGCGTGAGGAATCCGTTCATGACGACCCCAAAACAGATCCGACCTTTTCATACCGTGCTCGTCGCCAATCGCGGCGAGATCGCGATCCGCATTCTTCGCACCGTGCGCCGCATGGGCTACGGCACCGTCGCCGTCTACTCAGAAGCCGATCGTGAAAGCCCGCATGTGCGCGCCGCCGACCGTGCGGTGCTGATCGGCGGCGCCGCGCCGCGAGAGTCATACCTGAACATCGCCGCGATCATCGAGGCGGCCCGTCGTGCCGGTGCGGACGCAGTGCATCCCGGCTACGGCTTCCTGGCCGAGAACGAGGACTTCGCCGATGCCGTCGATGCGGCGGGGCTGGTGTTCATCGGCCCTTCAGGCGAGGCCATCCGGGCGATGGGCAACAAGGCGCAGGCCAAGCGGCTGGTGATGGCCGCCGAGATGCCGTGCATTCCCGGCTATCAGGGCGAAGACCAGACCGACGCGGCCTTCGTGCATGCGGCGGCGGACATCGGCTTTCCGGTGATGGTGAAGGCCGCTGCGGGTGGCGGCGGGCGCGGCATGCGGCTGGTGAATGAGCCTGCCGCACTGCCGCAGGCACTGGCGTCCGCGCGCTCCGAAGCGGAGGTGGCATTCGGCTCGGGTGAACTGATCCTCGAGCGCGCGGTGATCGCGCCGCGCCATGTCGAGATCCAGGTGCTGGCGGACAGCCACGGGCATGTGATTCATCTCGGCGAGCGCGATTGCTCGGTGCAGCGGCGCCACCAGAAGGTGATCGAGGAAGCGCCCTCCCCCGCTGTCGATGCCGATCTGCGCGCACGCATGGGCGAGGCGGCGGTCAAGAGTGCAAAGGCCATCGGCTACATCGGCGCAGGAACGATGGAGTTCCTGCTCGATTGCGGAGGGCGTGCCGACGCCGGGCCGCCCCAAGGCGGCACAGCCCCCTCGGGGGGCAGCGACCCGCGTAGCGGCGGAGCGTGGGGGCCCAAGTTCTATTTCATGGAGATGAATACGCGGCTGCAGGTCGAACATGCGGTGACGGAAGCGATCACCGGGCTGGACCTCGTTGAATGGCAATTGCGCGTGGCTGCGGGCGAGCCGCTGACTATCCAGCAATCGGACGTGCGCCTCGACGGGCATGCGATCGAAGTGCGGTTGACGGCCGAAGACGTGCCCGCAGGCTTTCTGCCGCAGACCGGACCGGTGCTGCGCTGGCGGCCGCCCGTCGACGGCCATGACGTGCGCGTGGATCACGGGCTGCTCGAAGGCGGCGCGGTCTCGCCGCACTACGACTCGATGATTGCCAAGGTCGTCGCGCATGGACCGACGCGCGACGAAGCCCGGCGCAAGCTGCTGCGGGCCATGGAGCATTGCGTGCTTCTGGGCCTGCCCAGCAACCAGGGATTTCTTGCGGACTGCCTGGCGGATGCGGTGTTTGCCGATGGCAAGGAAGTGCATACCGGATTCGTGCAGGCGCAGTTCGGCGCGGCAATCAACGAGCGCGCAACGCCGGACGCCCGGACCATCGCGCTCGCCGCCTTCGGCTCACTGGCAGCCGGGATGCGGGGCTCGGCACTTCGGATCGGGGGGTCGGCGCTGGGTCAGCAGCCCGCGCGACTGGTGCTCGCACAAGGCACTGCCCGCTGGGAGGTCCGGTTGCTGGCGCAGGCATCGCAGTGGCAGGCCACCGTCCGCCGCCTCGACAAGGAAGAAGCAGTGCACGCGTTTGCGCTTCGCGGCGCGGAATGGAGTGACACCGACCGCACTGCTTTGAGCGTCGAGTGCGACGGCATGGTCGAACGTTCCGTGCTCGCCTTGCAGGCTGATGCGGTGCACCTGTTCCACGCCGGCCGCGCATGGTCTTTCGAGCGTGTGAGCGAACGCAAGAGCCGCGTCGCCGAAGGTGGCAACGGCGCCGTGACAGCGCCACTCACCGGCCGCATCGTCGACGTCGCCGTGCGCGAAGGCGACACGGTGCAGGCCGGCCAGCGACTGGTGGTCCTCGAAGCGATGAAGATGGAGCACACGCTGACCGCGCCGATCGAGGGCGTCGTGGCGGAGGTCTGCGCGCAGGCCGGCGGCCAGTCGTCGAAGGGCGCACTCCTGCTGCGCATCGAGGAAGAAAAGGCATGAACCGGACGATCCGCATCGGCGGCGCGAGCGGCTTCTGGGGCGATTCAGCGATCGCCACGCCGCAGTTGCTCGCGGTGCCGGACATGCAGTACCTGGTCTACGACTACCTGGCCGAGACCACCATGTCGATCCTCGCGCGCGCACGCGCCAAGGACCCGGCGCTGGGCTACGCGACCGATTTCGTGCACGCGGCGATGGCGCCGAACCTGGCAGCGATCTGCGAAAAAGGCGTGCGCGTGATCGCGAATGCCGGCGGCCTCAATCCGCAGGCATGCCGCGATGCCTTGAACGAGGCGGCGAGCAAGCAAGGACTTTCTCCGCGCATCGCGATCGTGACCGGCGACGACGTGATGCCGCAGTTCGAGCAACTGCGTTCGCAGGGGGTGGTCGACCTGCACACCGGCGAGGCACCGCCGGCGGAGTTGTATTCCGCCAATGCCTATGTCGGTGCGCGCGGCATCGCGCAGGCGCTGGCGCTTGGAGCGGACATCGTCATCACCGGGCGCTGTGTCGACAGCGCGGTCGTGGTCGGCGTGCTCGCGCATGAATTCGGCTGGCGCTGGGACGACTGGAACCGCATCGCCGCCGGCACGCTGGCGGGCCACGTGATCGAGTGCGGCGCGCAGGCCACTGGCGGGCTCTTCACCGACTGGCAGCAGGTGCCGGACTGGGCCAACATGGGCTATCCGGTGATCGACTGCGCGGAGGACGGCAGCTTCGTTCTGACCAAGCCCGAGGGCACGGGCGGACTGGTTCATCGGGGCGCGGTGGCGGAGCAGATCCTCTACGAAGTCGGCGATCCCGCGAACTACCTCATGCCGGACGTGACCTGCGATTTCCGCCAGGTGCAGGCGCACGCGCTCGGGCCCGATGCGGTTCGCGTGAGCGGTTCACGCGGACGCGCACCAACGGCGACTTACAAGGCCAACGGCACATGGCGCGACGGCTATCAGTTGCAACTCATGATGGCAATCCGCGGCATCGACGCGCCCGCAAAGGCGCGCAAGACCGCCGACGCGCTGCTGGAGCGCACGCGTGCGCAACTGCGCCAACGCGGCATGGCCGACTACTCGCAGACCTGTGTCGAGTTGCTGGGCTGCGAAGCGCTCTATGGCGCGAATGCACGAGCGCTTCCGACGCGCGAGGTGGTGCTTCGCATTGCGGCGCGGCATGCCGACCCGAAGGGGCTTTCCTTTCTCCAGCGCGAATGCGCATCCGCCGGCACGTCGATGGGGCCCGGCACGCGCTCGTCCTTTGCCGGAAGGTCGGACATCCAGCCGGTGATCAAGGTGTTCTCGTTTCTCGTCGCGAAGGAGCAGGTGGCGTTGCAGGTCGAACTCGGCGGAGTGATCAAGTCGGTTGCCGCGCCGGCATCGGGGCCCGCCATTGCGGCGGAGCCGCTTCCGGAGCTGCCCTCCGCGCCATCGCCCGCCGACGACGCGGTCGAAGTGCCACTCGTCGCGCTCGCGTGGGCACGCAGCGGCGACAAGGGCGACGACGAGAACATCGGCGTGATCGCGCGCCGGACGGAGTTCGCGCCACTGCTGCGCGCGCAACTCGGCGCCGCGCAAGTCCGCGCGTACTTCTCGCATCTCGTGAAAGGTGAAGTCGAGCGCTTCGAGGTTCCCGGCTTCGACGCCTTCAACTTCGTGCTGCATCGCGCGCTCGATGGCGGCGGTGTCGCGAGCCTGCGTTCGGACCCGCTCGGAAAGTCCTTTGCGCAGATGCTGCTGGACCACCCGATCCGCATTCCCCGGCGCTGGGTCGACCAAGGCCTCGTGACCGCGCATCACTCATGACATGACGAACAAACCAGGAGACAACATGACATCGACGTATCGCCGCAAGATTCTTTCCGCTGTCGCCGCGGCTGCCGTGACGCTGGCTGGCGCGGGTGCGGCCTTCGCGCAGGACAACTACCCGAGCAAGCCGATCCGCGTGGTGGTTCCCTACACGCCGGGCGGCGTGTCCGACACGGTCACGCGCCTGGTGATGCAGAAGCTCGCCGAGCGGCTGAAGGGCACGATCATCGTGGACAACCAGGCGGGCGCGAACGGGCAGATCGGTTCTTCCAACGTGGCTCGCTCGACGCCCGACGGCTACACGCTGCTGGTGGTGGTGGCCGCGCATGCGATCAACCCGAGCCTCTATCCGAAGATGACCTATTCGCCGCTGCAGGATCTTCGCGGCGTGAGCGAGTTCGGTGCGATCCCGTTGCTGATGGTGTCGAGCGCGCAACTGCCGCCGAAGAACCTCAAGGAGTTCGTGGCCTGGGCGAAGGCGAATCCGCAGACCGCCAACTTTGCATCGAGCGGTGCGGGTTCGGGCGCGCATCTGGTGGGCGAGCTGTTCTCGCAGACGACCGGCGTGCCGATGCAGCACGTGGCATACAAGGGCATCGCGCCCGCATTGCCCGACCTGTTCGCGGGTCAGGTGGCGATGATCTTCGACTCGGTGCAGACCATGATGCCGCAGGTCAAGGCCGGCAAGCTGCACGCGCTCGCGATGACGAGCGCCAAGCGCTGGCCTGCCGCTCCCGATGTGCCGACCATGGCAGAAGCCGGCTACCCCGGCATGACTGGCGGTAGCTGGATCGGCCTCCTGGCACCCGCGAAGACGCCGAAGGAGATCGTCGCGAAGCTCAGCGCCGAAACGCAGAAGGTGCTGGACATGCCCGACGTGCGCGAGAAGCTGATCGAATACGGCATCGACCCCGTCGGTGGCACGCCCGAGCAGTTCGACGCCTTCATCCAGAGCGAGGCGAAGCGCTGGGCCGATGTGGTGAAGAAGGCCGACATCCGGCTGGAGTGACTGAAATGGCTGCTTCCATCCTCGAAGGCATCAAGGTTCTCGATCTCACGCGCGTGATCGCGGGGCCCTTGTGCACGCAGATCCTGGCCGACATGGGCGCGACGGTCTACAAGATCGAGAAGCCAGGCGAAGGCGACGACACGAGGCGCATGGGGCCGTTTCTGCCGGACGCGCAGACCGGTCGCGACAGCAACGATTCGGCGCTCTACCTGGCCTACAACCGCGGCAAGCAATCGATCACGCTCGACATCGCCACGCCCGAAGGTGCGCGGCTCGCGCAGGATCTCGCGGCCCGCTGCGACGTGGTGGTGGAGAACTACAAAGTCGGCTCGCTCGCGAAGTACGGTCTCGACGAGGCGAGCATCCGCAAGCGCAGGCCAGACATCATCTATTGCTCGGTGACGGGCTTCGGCCAGAGCGGGCCCTACGCGGCGCGGCCCGCGTACGACTTCATCCTGCAAGGGCTCGCCGGTGTGATGAGCACCTGCGGACAGCCGGAAGACGCGCCTGGCGCGGGCGCGATGCGCACCGCGATTCCGATCACCGATGTGGTGACGGGTCTCTACGCGACCATCGGCGTGGTCAGCGCGCTCTATCACCGGCGTGAGACAGGCGAAGGCCAGCATGTGGACGCGGCGATGCTCGACGCCTCGGTGGCGCTGAACGGGCACCTCGCGCTCGGCTACCTGATGACCGGCAAGGTGCCGGCGCGCGTGGGCAACACGAACCCGATCGCATCGCCGTCCGAAGTGCTGACTTGTGCGGATGGCCAACTCATCCTCGCGGTGGGCAACAACGGACAGTTCCAGTCGATGTGCCGCGTGCTCGGCCATCCGGAATGGGCGGAGGACGAGCGCTTCTGCACCAATGCGCTGCGCGTGACGAACCGCACAGCGCTGCGCGAGGTGCTGGCGCCGGTGCTGGTTGAGCGCCACCGCGCCGAGTTGCTCGCCGCCTTCGAGGCGGTGAGCGTGCCGTGTGGGCCGATCAACGACATGGCTGGCGTCTTCGAAGATCCGCAGACTCGCCATCGCGAGATCGAGCTGCACCTGCCGCACAGCCGTGGCGTGGAGGTGCCGAGCCTGCGCAGCCCGCTGCGCTTCTCTCAGACGCCGGTGAAGCATCACGCCTCGCCAATGCTGGGTGAGCACAGCGCGCGCGTGCTGCACGACGAACTCGGTATCGACGAACGGCAATTGCAGGCGCTGCGGGAGCGCGCAATCATCTGAAGCCGCCCCGCCGTGTTCGCCGGGGTTTCATCGGAGATGCAGATGCCCCGCTCGACCGAACTCCCGAGCGCGACGGAACTCGCGCGCCAAAGCAACCGCCACTTTCCCGGCGAAAGCAGCGCCTACCGACAAGCGCGCACTGCGCTCCTGGCCGAAGAGATCGAACTGCGCCGCCAGATCGAGCACGTGGCCGCGCTGCGCCGCAAGCTGCCGCCGGGCGGCGTGGTGCCCGAGGACTATGTGTTCCAGGGCGCGCACGGACCGGCGAGCCTATCGTCGCTGTTCGGCAGGCACGACACCCTGGTGACCTACAACTGGATGTTCGGCCCGCAGCGCGAGCGGTCGTGCCCGATGTGCACCTCGCTCCTCAGTGCGTTCGATGGCGAGATGCCCGACATCCTGCAGCGCGTGGCCTTCGCGGTGATCGCGCGGTCACCGGTGACGAAGATGCTTGCCTTTGCGAAGGAACGCGGTTGGCGGCACCTGCCGCTGTATTCGTCGCAGGGCACCAACTTCAACCAGCTCTATGCCTTTGAAGATCCCGACGCGAATGAAGACATGCCGGCCTTCAATGTGTTTCATCGCGAAGGCAACGTGATCCGCCACTTCTGGGGCGACGAGATGAACATGCCCACCGCCGACCCGGGCCAGGACCCGCGCGGTGCGCCGGACCTGATGCCGATCTGGAACATCCTCGACCACACGCCAGCCGGGCGCGGCAAGGATTGGTATCCCTCGCTCGACTACCCCGCAGCCTGAGCCTGCCCCTGCGTGGCGAGCCGCTCCAGCGCGGCCACTTCGATGACGCCCTCGCGCGCCGCGGCCGCGAAGGTGTTGTAGTCGTGACGGGTCTGCTCCGCATAGGCAGCGGCAAAGCGCACCATCGCATCGTCGAAGACATCCGACTTGCCGAGGTAGCCGCCGATCAGCGCGGCATCGCCCGACTTGGCGTGCGCGAGTGCGAGCGCCCATCCGCAGAGGCCGCAGTATTCAATGAAGCCCGCCGTCGTAGTCAGGCCAGGTTCCAGGTCGATCCCGCCCTTCATGTCCCGCAACTGGCGGATGTAGAAGTCCACGCCGTCGATGTGGCCCCAGCCGAGAAAGATGTCGGGCGAGCCCTGGATGAGCCGCTGGCCCATGACCACACGCTGGCCTTGATTGCGCGGCTCGTCGCTTCGAGCCGGCAGATGCGCGGCGAGCACGGAAGGCTGCGCCTCTTTCATCTGCAGGAATAGCGGGTCGTCCTCGTCCCTGCCTTGCAGCAGCACCACCCAGCAGCGCGTACCGACGCTACCCACCCCGACCACCTTCTGCGCCACGTCGATGACGCGATAGCGCGACAGCAGCAGCCGGCGGTCGGGCGCGAGCGACTCGAGGTAGGCGACGAGGCAATGGCCGAGCGCCTCGCGCACCGGCCGGCCTGTGGAGGTGACCTTCGATCGCACGATGAAAGGATGCTGCTCGACGATGCGATGCCGCTCGTCCACGAGATCGGTCATCTTGTCGAGCACCTGCATGTGCGTGCGCTTGCGTGCCTTCTCCAGCACCGCGGACGCGGCCGTTTGAAACGAGGCTGGCAGCGATTCGATCAGCCGATTGCTGTCGATGGTGTCGTACCAGACCTCCAGCGTTCCCATGCCGGCGTAGCGCCGCATGCGCTGGCGGTAGCTCGACGCCGCCCGGTTCGCGGCCGCTTCGCTGTCGGCAATGCTGCCGCCGAGATGGTGGGCCGCCACATAGGCGCTGGCCGCGAGGCGTTTGATGTCCCACTCCCAGGGGCCGTGCCGGGTCTCGTCGAAGTCGTTGATGGCAAAGACGAGTTGCCGCTCCGCCGATGCGAACACGCCGAAATTCGCGACGTGCATGTCGCCGCAGGCCTGCACTTCGAGGCCGGTCGTCCGGCTCGGCGCGAGGTCCGCCGCCATCACGGCGGCCGACCCACGCAGGAAGGCGAACGGCGACTGCATCATCCGCGCATGGCGCACCGGGATCAGGTCCGGGATGCGCGTGACGGCTTGCTGGCGCAGGATGTCCACCGGATCGACACCGGGCGGGCGCTCGAAATCCGCGTGGGTCGTTCGCGGGATGCGCTCTCGCAACGCCTTGCCGGCGGCCATGCGCTCTTCGACACCGCGCCGTTTGGCCGTGAACGCCCGCGTCAGCTCATCGGCCTGCACGGTGATGGGTCCGATCGCCGAGATCCCGTGGTTTCCCGCCATTCCTCGCTCCGTGATGTTGGGATGGCGATCATTCTGCTTCGTCCTTGCCACATTGAGGAGCGCATCGTTTTGAGGCCGTCAGTGGTGCCGCCCCATCCGCCAGTCGCGTGGCGAGCATCCAAAGCGTTCCCTGAAAGCGCGGCTGAAATGGGCCGCATCGCTGAAGCCACGGCCGTAGGCAATCTCGCCGACCGTGCGCCCCGCCTCGCGCGGATCGAGCAGATCGCGGCTGCAGGCCTCGAGCCGGCGATCCCAGATGTATTGCGAAAGCGTCAGCGGCTCGCTCCTGAACACGCGGTGGATCTGGCTCGCGGACATGCCCAACTCACCCGCCAGCAGGCCGACCGATAGCGCGGGATCGTCCAGGCGCGCATCGATGCACCGCTTGATGCGCGCGAGATGGAAGGCAGTCAGGTTGCTGAGCGACGGCGACTGCGCGGCAGGCAGTGTCTGCAAACCCGCGACGAGGATGTTGAGCACGCCATTGGCCACTGCGAGTGCGGAAGCCGGCTGCAGCGTATCGATGTCCTCGCGCAGCGTGCGGATCATGCTGAGCATCAGATGGCCCGCGCCCTCGCGCCCGGAGACGGTGGTGGCCGTCAGCGCCTCGGTGTCGCGCAACTCGCTGCGCAGGCGCTCGCCGGGCAGCTTGAGCACGATCTGTTCGAACGAATCGTCGAACAGCAGTTGATAGGGCCGCGTGCTGTCGTAGAGCGCAAAGTCGCCCACGGAGAGCACTGCATCACGCCCGTCCTGCCGCACCACGCCCTGCCCGCGCGCCTGGATGCTGACGAGGAAGTAGTCGTCCGACGAACGCGCGATGTGGCCTGGCGTGCGCATGACTTTCTGCGGGCCCGAGGTGACCACCGAGACGTCGAGGCTGGGCAGCGTGTGCTGGCGGATGCTGCCTTCGAAGTCGCCGCGCCCGTCGGCGACCGGGTCGCAGCCGAGTTGGACGTAGACATTGCAGATCATGTCCGTCCAATAGGCCAGGCGCTGGTCGCGGGGAACGACCTCGGTGCTGAGCAGCCGGTTCATCGGAGCTCCTTCAGGGGGCGGTTGCAACGCAGGATCAAGAACGCTGCGTGTCCGGGACAAGGCCGGCGCAGGCCGCGAACTTACGCTTCAAGCAACGGGCATGCCACAGCGCTAACCCGGAGAGTCGCCCTTTCAACCCACCCGGAGTTCGATCCATGTCCAGCAAGACCCATCCCCGCATTCGCGTCGCCGCCGTGCAGGCTGCGCCCGTGTTCCTCGACCTCGACGGCACGATCGACAAGACGATCGACCTGATCGCGCAGGCCGCGCGTGACAAGGTGCAACTCATCGCCTTTCCGGAAACCTGGGCGCCGGGCTACCCGTGGTGGATCTGGCTCGACTCGCCGGCGTGGGGCATGCAGTACGTGCAGCGCTATCACGACAACTCGCTGGTGATCGGCTCGCCCGAGTTCGACCGCATCCGCGAAGCGGCGCGCAAGCACCGCACGTGGGTGTCGCTCGGCTTCAGCGAGAAGGCCGCGGGCAGCCTCTACATCGCGCAGGCACTGATCGACGACCAGGGCAATGTGCTGCAGACGCGGCGCAAGCTCAAGCCGACGCATGTGGAGCGCACCGTGTTCGGCGAAGGTGACGGATCGGACCTCGCGGTGATCGAAACATCGATCGGCAACATCGGTTCGCTCTCTTGCTGGGAGCATCTGCAGCCGCTGAGCAAGTACGCGATGTATTCGCAGAACGAGCAGATCCACTGCGCGGCGTGGCCGAGCTTCTCGCTCTATCGCGGCGGCGCGTATGCGCTCGGTGCCGAGGTCAACAACGCGGCGAGCCAGGTGTATGCGGCCGAGGGCCAGTGCTTCGTGATCGCACCTTGCGCCACGGTGTCGAAGGCCATGCACGAGATGCTGTGCACCGATCCGGGCAAGCAGCAGATGCTGATTGTGGGTGGTGGCTTCGCGCGCATCTACGGGCCGGATGGCTCGCCGCTCGGCACCAATCTGGCGGAAGAACAGGAAGGGCTGGTGGTGGCGGACATCGATCTCGGCATGATCTCGCTCGCCAAGGCGGCGGGCGATCCGGCGGGGCATTATTCGCGGCCGGATGTGACGCGGCTGCTGTTCAACAAGACGCGGCGTGAGCCAGTGGTGGTTCAGCGCAGCGTGGAACTGGAACCCGCGGGATTCGAGGCGGTCGCGCCCAAGGCGGAAGCGGCTGCGAGCGCCTAGGCTGCACTGCGTTCGATGGCCGCACGCAGGTGCGCGGGAATCTCGATCGCCCGATGGGTTTCGAGCGACGTGGTGACCAGCACCTGCTTCATCCGCATGCGGGTTTGGCCCTCCGCGTCGAAGCAGTGCAGGCCGAGCGTGATCGAGCGCGTCCCGAGCTGTTCGACGCTCAAGCCGAGGATCACGTTGTCGCCCATGCGGCTCACGGAGCGGAAGTCCGCTTCGAGCCGCACCGTCGGCAGGCCGATGCGCTGCTCGACGATCAGCTTGCGATAGCCGATGCCGAGCCCGTCGTTCACCCAGTCCTCGACGAGGCCGTTGAACATCACGAAGTACTGCGGATAGAAGACGATGCCCGCAGGGTCGCAGTCGGAGAAGCGGATCAGCCGTTCGCGGCGGAACTCGGCGCCGATCGCTTCGCTCACGCGTTCTCCTCGGCGGACGGCTCGTTGCGCATCACGTGCACCCGCAGTTGGCCCAATTGCGCATAGAGCTGCCGCACGGTCTTCGTGTCGAGGCCCGAGAACATCTCGAGGATCCACTGCTCGTGCTCTTTCGCCATCGCCTCGAAACTGCGGCGTCCCTTGGTAGTGAGGCTCACGATCCAGGCACGGCGGTCGTCCGGGCTGGGCGTGCGCGAGACGAAGCCTTCGCGCTCCAGCTCGTCGGTGAGGCCGGTGACATTGCCGCCGGTCACCATCAGGTAGCGCGAGAGCACGCGCATCTTCAGGCCCTCGCGGTAGCGGTAGAGCTGCGCCATGTAGTCGAAGCGCGCGAGCGTGATGTCGAAGCGCTCGCGCAGGCGCTTGCGGATCTCGGCCTCGATCTGCGTGGTGCTCGCGAGCATGCGCAGCCAGAGTTTGAGCACCGCATGGTCGTCGTGACGCGCGCGGGCTTCGTGGCCGAGTTCTTCCGCGTCGCTGAGCGCCGCGTGCGATGGGTCGTTTGTGCTGTCGATCATGGTGTGACTTCTCCTCCCGAAACGGAGATCGATTGTCCATTCATCGAGGCCGCGCCCTCTCCGCACAGCCAGCGCACCGCATCGGCCACTTCGGCCGGCTGCACGATGCGGCGCTGCGGATTGACGGCAGCGAATTCCGCCAGAGCGTCGGCTTCGCTGCGGCCGGTCTTGCCGACCACGTTGGCGACGCTGTTGCGCAGGATGTCGGTTTCCGTGTAGCCCGGGCACACGGCATTGACGGTGATGCCCTTGCGGGCCACTTCAAGCGCGAGCGAGCGCGTGAGGCCGATCACGCCATGCTTGGCTGCGGTGTAGGCCGCGACATAGGCATAGCCCTTCTGCCCCGCGGTGCTCGCGATGTTGACGATGCGGCCCCAACCCGCATCCAGCATGTCGGGCAGCGCGGCCTGTGCGCAGAGAAAGCTACCGGTGAGATTGACCGCCAGCATGCGCTGCCAGAGATCGAGGGATGTCTTGAGGAAGGGCGCGCTCTCGGCCCGCCCCGCGTTGTTGACGAGGATGGAAACCGGCCCCGAAGCCGCGCGAAGCGCTTCGAAGGCGGCGCGCACCGAGGCTTCGTCACTCACATCGGCGGCGGCGACCGCGTGGCCGCTGCCCGCCAGTTCCTCCTGCACCTTCTCCAGGGCAGCGCGGTCGCGTCCGATGAGGCTGACGCGCGCACCTTCAGCGGCGAGCGTTCTCGCGATCTCCGCACCGATGCCGCGCGCGGCTCCGGTGACGACGGCGTGACGACCTTGGAGGGCAGTGTTCATGGCGTACCTAAAAGATTGACAACTAAATCAATTCTACTGCTTGGGGCTCCGGAGCGGGTTCAAACACTTCAGCGCATGAAGCGCCCGCCGTTGAGATCGAGGGTCGCACCGGTCGTGAAGGCACCCGCTTCCGACGCCAGATAGACCACCGCCGCCGCAACCTCGCGCCCTTCGCCGAAGCGGCGCAGCGGAATCGTGGCCTGCAATGCGCGCTGGCGCGATTCATCCATCGCGTCGAGCACCGGGCTGCGGATGGCGGCCGGCGCGATCGCGTTGACCGTGACGCCGCTTGGCGCCAGTTCCTGGGCGAAGGAGCGCGTCAAGGCGAGCAAGGCTGCCTTCGAAGCCGCGTAGTGCGCGCCGGTCGCGGTGCTCGCCTGCTGGCCCGCCATGGAGGACAGATTGACGATCCGCCCCGATTTGCGCGCCCGCATGTGGCGGCCGGCAATGCGGCAGCCGAAGAAGCTGCCACGCAGGTTGATCGCCATCACGTTGTCCCACTCGTCGGCGCCGATGTCCCACAGCAAAGTCGACGGCGTGAGCGCGGCGTTGTTCACCATCACGTCGATCGCGCCGAAGCGCTGCACGGCCGCATCGAAGCATCGGGCGAAAGCGGCTTCGTCTCGCACGTCGAGCGGCATCGGGACGCATTCGTGGCCTTCCGACTGCATTGCCGTGGCGACCGTCTGCACCGCTTCGACGTCGATATCGGCCAGCACAACGCGCGCGCCCGCTTCACCCAGCCCACGCGCAATGGCTTCGCCAAGGCCCCGGCCCGCGCCCGTCACGAAAGCAGCCTGACCGGACAGCGAGAACATCGCCTTACCTGCCCCGCCCGGCGGGCCGCCGGTCCCAGGTGGATTCGCTGACGCCGCGCTCGCGCAGCTTGTACTTCTGGACCTTGCCGTTCTCGGTGCGCGGCAGATCGTCCATCAGGTCGATGTAGCGCGGCACCGCGAAGTACGGCAGTCGCGCCTCGCAGAAGCCCGCGAGTTCGGCGAAGTCGATGCGGCAGTCCACTCGGGCGACGAGCGCGGCCATCACTTCGTCTTCCGCCAGTTCGGATCGCACCGGGTAGACCGCGCATGACGCGACCGACGGGTGGCTCAGCAGAACCTGCTCGACTTCGAACGACGAGATGTTCTCGCCACGCCGACGGATCGCGTCCTTGATGCGATCGACGAAGCGGAATGCGCCGTCGGCCTCGCGGATCACGCGGTCGCCGGTGTGGAACCAGAGGTTGCGCCAGGTCTCGATGGTTTTTTCGGGCATGTTGAAGTAGCCGCTCGCGAAGGCATAGGGCTCGTCCGCGCGAAGCAGCAGTTCGCCCGCCTCGCCCGGAGCGACTTCGACATCGTCGTCATCCGCGACGCGTGCCTGGAAGCCCTGGCGCGCCCATCCCATCACGCCGCCGCGCGGCGAATCGGGTGCGGTCGCGATCACGAAGTTGGTTTCGGTGGAGCCGTAGCCTTCAAGTAGCTTCACACCGGTGCGCTCGAAGAAGGCCTTGCCGGCAGCCGCAGGCACGCCAGGCCCGAGGCCGATGCGGACGCGGTGATCGCGCTCGCCGCCGTTCTCTGGCTGCGCGAGCAGGATCGGCACCATCGCACCGAGCAGATAGACGACAGTGGCGCCGCTGGCGCGCATCGAGGGCCAGAAACCGGAGGCGGAGAAGCGCGTTTCGAACACCACTTCGCAGCCCGTCACCGCGGCCTGCGCGAAGGTGTTGAGCGCGTTGATGTGGAACAGCGGCAGCGTGGTGCACAGCACGTCCTCGCGGCCGACGCCGAGCACTTCGGCGCTATTGACGCCCCACCAGAAGTACTGTGCATGCGGGCACATCACGCCCTTCGCAGGGCCGGTGGTGCCGGAGGTGTAAAGGATTGCGATCGGATCGCCAGGCTTCACGTCTGCCGGGGGGGCCGCTTCGGAAGCCTCTGGATAGCGTGAGACGCGAACCGTCGAAGGTGCCTGGCAGGCAGTGGACGAATCGCCTATCACCCAGACTTCGCGCAATTGGGTGCGCGCGAGATCAGCGGTGTTCAGGCGTTCGAGAAATTCGGCTTCGATGACCAGCAGTTTCGCTTCGCTGTTGGCGAGGAAGTATTCGATCTGCGGCCCCATCGATGCCGTGTTGATCGGCACCGTTGCGGCACCCATCCAGGCCGCGCCGAGAAACACTTCGAGGAACTCGATGCGGTTGCCGCACATCAGCGCGACACGGTCGCCGCGCGCAACGCCGGCCTGCATGAGCGCACCGCCTCGCGTGGAAGCGGCGGCCGCGGCATCTTCATGCGACCACTCGCGCCCCGCGATCTTCAACAGCTGGCGACCCGCGAAAAGCGCGGTCTGCCGCTCCAGCATGGCGGGGAGCGTGCGCTGCGCCGGTGGCAGCGCGCGGGGTTCAGTCGTCATCGTGGGTGCCTCCACCCAGGTAGGTGGCCTGCACGCGCGGGTCGCTTTCCAGTTGCGCCGAGGGGCCGGAGAGTGCGATCTCGCCGGTTTCGAGCACGTAGCCGTGATCGGAGCTTTCGAGCGCGGCGCGCGCGTTCTGCTCCACCAGCAGGATCGACACGCCGTCGTCGCGCAACTTGCGCACGATGGTGAGGATGTCGCGCACGATCAGCGGCGCGAGGCCCAGGCTGGGTTCGTCGAGCATCAGGAGGCGCGGCTCGGACATCAGCGCACGACCCACCGCGAGCATCTGGCGCTCGCCACCCGAGAGCGTGTCGGACCGCTGCGAACGCCGTTCGGCCAGGCGCGGGAAGCGGTCGTAGACGAATTGGAGGCGGCGCTTCATGGCCTCGCTGCTGAGGCGCCTCGAATACGCACCGAGCTGCAGGTTGTCGAGCACGGTGAGTTCGCCGAAGAGTTCGCGCTTCTCGGGCACGAGGCAAAGCCCCCGCTCCACGCGCGCTTCGACGTCGAGCCCATGCAGGTCTTCACCCTCGAAGCGAAGCACGCCCTTGCATGGCAGCAGGCCCATCGCAGCGGCGAGCAGCGTGGTCTTGCCCGCGCCATTGGGGCCGATGACCGAGATGATCTGCCCCTTGTCGAGCTTGAGCGATACGCCGCGAACCGCATCCACTTGCCCATAGGAAACATGCAGGTCGCCAATTTCCAGCATTGCGGTCATACGACGCTCCCGAGGTAGGCGGCCTGCACACGCTCATCCGCGCGCACCGCAGCGGGCACGCCTTCCACCAGCTTGGAGCCGAAGTTCATCACCACCAACCGATCAACCAGTTTCATCACGAAGTCCATGTCGTGCTCGACGATGAGGATGGTTACGCCTTCCTCACGCAGCTTGCGCAGCAAGTCGCCGAGCGCCATCTTTTCCTTGCGGCGCAGGCCGGCCGCGGGTTCGTCGAGCACCAGCAGCACCGGGTCGGCTGCGAGTGCACGTGCGATTTCCAGAATGCGCTGGGTGCCCAGCGGCAGGCTGCCTGCGAGTTCGTGCGCCCGGTCGCCGAGACCGATGCGATCGAGCTGGCGTTGCGCTTCCTGGAGGATCTGCTGCTCTTCCGTGCGATCCAGCCGCAGGCCTGCCTTGAGCAGCCCCGAGCGGGTCCGCGAGTGCGCACCGAGCGCGACGTTGTCGAGCAGCGTCATGTGCGGGCGCAGCTTGACGTGCTGGAAGGTGCGCGCAAGACCGAGCCGCGCCACCTTGCGCTGCGGCATGCCTGCGATGTCGTGGCCGAGGAAGCGCACCTGCCCCGCCGTCATCGGCAGCGTGCAGGTCAGCAGGTTGAACATGGTCGACTTGCCCGCGCCGTTCGGCCCGATCAGGCCGAGGATCTCGCCGGCATTGACGTCGAAGCTCACCTCGTTGACCGCGACGAGGCCGCCGAAGCGCTTGACCGCGCCATTCACCGACAGGATTGGCGTACCGCGTTGCGGCAGCGTGCGATGCGGCAGCGGTTCGACCGGGCCCGAAGCCACGCGCGTCGGCGCGGCGAAGCGTCCGCGCGTGAAGCGCCGAACGAAACCCATCACGCCACCGCGCGCAAAGTGCAGCAGCAGGATGAACAGCGTCGCGAACGCCACCGCTTCGAGCTGGCCGGCGCGCTGCGTGAGCAGCGGCAGCACGTCCTGCAAGACGTTCTTCATCACCAGCACGATGCCGGCGCCCACCAGCGCGCCAGCGAGTTGGCCAAGTCCCCCCGCAACCGCCATCAGCAGGTATTCGATGCTCGCGCGCACGTCAAAGGGCGACGGGCTCACGAAGCGGTTCATGTGCGCATAGAGCCAGCCCGCGAGGCCCGCGTAGAGCGCCGCAGTGACGAACAGCGAGAGCCGCACGCGGTAGGCATCCTCACCCACGCTCGCGAGCAGGATCGAGCCGCCGCGCAGGCTGCGGATCGCGCGTCCGGGGCGCGACTGCAGCAGGTTGTTGCTGAAGAGGAAGGCCAGGCCGACGATCACCCAGATCAGGTAGTAGATCGAGCGCGGTTCCGCCAGCGAGAAGCCGGCGATCGTGAGCGGCGGAATGTTCGACAAACCGGTGTGACGGCCCAGCGCATCGACGTTGCCGAACAGCATCGCGATCGACAGCCCCCATGCAATGGTGGAAAGCGGCAGGAAGTGCCCGCCGAGCCGCAGCGTGAGCAGGCCGATCGCGAGTGCAGAAATACCGGTCAGCGCGAGCGCGAACACGAGGCCGATCCACGGCGACATGCCCTGCGTCGTGGTCAGCCACGCGGTTGCATAGGCCGCGATGCCGACGAAGGCCGCCTGCCCAAACGAAGTCGCACCACCGATGCCGGTGAGCAGCACGAGGCCGAGTGCGACCAGCGCGCCGATGCCGATGTCGTTGAGCAGCGAAACAGTGAAGTTGCCCGCCACCATCGGCGCAAGCGCCAGCGCGACGATCAGCACGCCGATCCAGAGCCTGCGCGAGTTCAATCCGCCACCCTTGGCCGCGGAGGCATGCGACACGGCCGCCTTTGCGCCGAGTGCGAGCGCCGCCTCGTCCTGTCTTCCGATGGTCTGGCTCATTGCTCCACCTCGTCTTCTTCCTCTTCGGAGTGCACGCTGAGGAACGACCTCAGCATCAGCACCGGTATCAGCAGGCTGAACACGATCACGTCCTTCAACGCGCCGCTCCAGAACGACGCGAAGCTCTCGACGACGCCCACCGCGAGCGCACCGACCGCCGTCATCGGATAGCTGACGAGGCCGCCGATGATCGCGGCCACGAAAGCCTTCAGGCCGATGATGAAGCCCGAGTCGTAATACATGGTGGTCACCGGCGCGATCAGCACGCCGATGAGCCCCGCCAGCAGCGATGCGCTGCCATAGGCCAGCAGTGCGGTGCGTGCCGGCCGGATGCCGACCAGTCGTGCGCCGACGCGGTTGACCGCGGTCGCGCGCAGTGCCTTGCCGGCCACTGTGCGTTCGAACACCAGGAAGAACAGGCCGCTCAGCACGATGGCCGAGGCGACCATCAGCACGATCTGACCGCTCACCGTGAATCCTTCGCCGAGAGGGATGGTGCCGCTTGCCAGCGGCTGGGTACGCGAGCCTTCCGGCCCGAAGAACAGCAGGCCGAGGCCCGACAGCAGGAAGTGCAGCGCCAGCGAGACGATCAGCAGCACCAGCACGGAGGCGTCGGCGATCGGCTGGAACACGATGCGCGCCAGCAGCGGTGCGATCGGCACCACGAGCAACACCGTCACGACGATGTTCACCGCGGCCGGCGCACCGGCGCGCGACGCGGCCCATGCCAGCGCGCATGGCACCAGCGGAAGCACACCCCAGGCGAGGACCGCCTTCGGAATCGCGGCGGCTTCACCCTTGCGGATGAGGCTGCCGATCTCGGTCAGCGTTGCAATCACGGCCAGCACAGCAACCAGGCCGATGGTGGGCGGCAGGCGGTTGGTTTCAAAAGCCGCCAGCGTCAACGCCGCGAAGGCGGCGATATCGCCGAACGGCACGAACACCACCCGCGTGACGGAAAAGATCAGTACCAGCCCCAGTCCCGCGAGCAGATAGACCGCGCCATTGGCGAGTCCGTCGATGCCCAGGATGAGCGCCACGTCCCATGTCATTGCAAATTTCCTCTCGATTGATAGAAGCCCATCCGGCAAGCGCTTTCAGTCGCGGGCCGCCGCGGAACCGGCTTCGCCGGGCCGCTGGCGGCGCCCCCTCGAAGGGGGTTGGCGGCCACACGAAGTGGGCAAGCCTGGGGGTGGGCCATATTTACGGGGCCAGCTTCCACTGGCCGTTCTCGAGCTTCACGATCACGCGTGCGCGCTCGTCAACGCCGTAGAGATCGCCCGGCTTGAAGTTGTAGACGCCGTGCGTGCCGACGACTTCCTTCGTGCTCGCGATCGCGTCACGCAGCGACTGGCGGAACTCCGGAGTGCCCGGCTCGCCCTTGGCGCGCGCAGCCGCATCGGTGAACACCAGCCAGCCGTCGAACGAATAGGCCGAGAAGGCGTCGCTGGTCGGCGCGTTGTTGACCTTCTGGAAGATGGCGCGGAAGTCCATCGCGATCTTCTTGGTCGGGTACTCGGCGGGAAGTTGCTCCGCGACGATCACCGGGCCGGTGGGCATCAGCGCGCCCTGCCCCGCCGCGCCGACGACGCGCACGAAGTCGGGGTTGATCAGGCCGTGCTGGCCATACACCGGGCCCTTGAAGCCGCGCTCGTTGAGGGCCAGGAACGGCAAAGCGCCCGGCGTGCCGGCGCCGCCGGTCATCACCGCATCGGGCTTCATCGCGAGCAGCTTGAGGATCTGGCCGGTGACGGACTGGTCCGAGCGTGCATAGCGTTCGTTGCCGAGCACCTTGATGCCGGCTGCGGGCGCGGACTTCATCAGCGCGTTGTAGACAAGATCGCCCCACGCATCCGAGAAGCCGATGTAGCCGACCGTCTTCACGCCGTCCTTCTTCATGCGCTGGACGACCGCATCGATCATGAGCTGCGTCGGCTGCGCGACGGTGAAGACCCACGCGTTCTCGGCCGGGTCGAGCTGGATCGGCGTGAGGCCGATCATCGGCACCTTCGCATCGCGGCCGACCTGCGCCATCGCGATCGCGGCGGGCACGCCGGACGTGCCCATCAGCACGTCGACCTTGTCCTCTTCCACCAGCTTGCGCGCATTGCGACCTGCCGTCGTCGGGTCGGAGCCGTCGTCGAGCACGATGAGTTGGATCTTGCGGCCGTTGACTTCCGGCTTGTACGCGAGCGCCGCCTGCATGCCCTTGGCATACGGCACGCCAAGCGACGAGTTCGGGCCGGAAAGCGAAACGCTCAGGCCGACCTTGAGATCGGCCGCGAATGCCGTCATCGCGAGGCCGGCGCCCATCGCGGCTGCAAGCACGGTGCGCGTCAAGGTCTGCATCAAGCTCTTCATGTCGTGACTCCTGGTGGGTGGAAATGGATGAGCGACTTGCTCAGATGAACAACTGGATGGCCGGCAACGCGCGCGCGGCATTGAGCAGATCGACGCGCTTCAGGCGGATGGACCAGCCGGCCGCGTCGCGAACGAGGCGATGCCGATAGGTGCCGGCGAGCATCACCTGCTCTTCGCCTCGCGCCTCGACATAGATGAAAGGGGTGCGCAGCTCGACCTCGCCCGTCGCCGCGTCCTCGCGCTCGACGATCGAGCGTTGCAGCACATGCTGGCAATGGCTCGCCGGATGCTGCGAATGCGCGCGCGGGTTCTTGAGCCGGTCGATGCGCAACTGCAGCAGCAACCGGTCTTCGTAGGCGATGGAGTTGTGCGAGAGCGGATCGGCCTGCGCTGCGCCGAGCAGGGGAACCCAATAGCGCCCGTCCTCCGCGAAGAGCGCGAGCCATTCGTCGAAGCGGCCCGCATCGAGCAGCGCCGCTTCTTCCGCGATGAAGTCGCGCGGATCGGTCATTGTTGCGACTCCATGCCCGCGGTCATGAACTTCGCCCAGGCGCGGAACTGGTTGCGCATGAGCAGCTCGTTGGTGCCGTTGGTGGTAATCGACGATTGCGACAGTTCGTCCGCGTCGAAGTTGCGATGCAGGCTCACCCACTCGTTGCCTTCGGCGTGCAAGCCGATCTGGATGCTCTCGAACAGGTGCACATCGTCGTGCGCCACGATCGACATCGGCGAGAAGACGAGGCGGTTGTAGCTCATCGCACGTTCGAAGAGCAGATCGGGCGCACCCGCGGCGCGGAAGGCCCAGGCTTCGATCAGCGTGCGGTTGGCCGACAGCGGTCGAATCACGCGGATCGCCTGCGGCGAGCCTTTCACCGAGAGGCTCGGAAAGAAGACCGAGTTCTGCGGCGAGCGCTGGAGGATCTCCATGGCACGCTCGTCGCCATGGGCTTCACGCATCGCCGCTTCGTAGTCGGGCAGCTGCGCGTAGTTCGAATGGATGCTGAAGTTCACGCCGAGCACGCTGTGCCCGTTGGCGAACACCCGGCCGCCCATCTTGTCGAAGAAGTCGTAGCCGGAGCCGAAGGGCAGGATCTGCTCCATCGCCATCGGCTTGGGTTCATCGGGCCCGCGGCCCTGCCAGAGCGCATCGGCCGCCTGCGTGGCCGATTCGTGCGTCGACATCGGATGCACCGTGTCGTTGACGTTCTCCAGGTACATCTTCCAGTTGCAATGGATGATGTTACGCATCACGCCGCCGGACGCGGTGAGCTTGCCTTCGGGCGAGCGGTCGACCATGTTGTCGATCGCGCCGAGCACTTCGCCGAAGTACTCGCCAAACTCCGGGCCTTCGTCGGCGATGCGCGCGAAGACGAAGTCGCGATAGACCGCGACGTGCTTCAGCTCGCTCACACCCCGGCCCGATTCACATTCTTTGAGGCGCGTGCCCTCGTAGCCGCTCTTGAGCGGGATCGCGAGCGGCGCGCCGTCGAGCTTGTAGGTCCACGCGTGGTACGGGCAGCGGAAGAACTTGCCGGTGTTGCCGCATTCGTCCGACACCAGCCGCGCGCCCTTGTGCGCGCAGCGGTTGTAGAGAACGCGCACACTGCCGTCGGCCTGCCGGACCATCATCACCGGCCGGCCCGCGAGATCGAGCGAGTAGAAGTCGCCGGCGTTCGGCACCTGGCTGGTGTGCCCGACATAGAGCCAGGTGTTGGCGAAGAAGCGCTCCTGTTCCAGCGCGAAAAGCTCGTCGCTCAGGTAGACGTCACGGTGCACGCGGTCGTCCTGCACCAGTGCACGGATCGCTTCGGGCTGGTTGCGGTAGCTGCTCATCGCCGGGCCTGCTGGGTTACTTCAGGTTCAGGGGACCAGCTTCCACTGGCCCTTTTCGCTCTTCACGATCACGACGGCGCGCTTGTCGGAGCCGTAGCGATCGTCGGCCTTGAAGTTGTAGATGCCGTGCGTGCCGACCAGCTCCTTGGTGCTCACGATCGCATCGCGCAGCGCGGTGCGGTATTGCGGCGTGCCGGGTTCGCCCTTCACGCGCGATGCCGCATCGGCCAGCAGCAGGTAGGCGTCGTAGGTGTACGACGAGAAGGCATCGTTCGGCAGCGCACCGTTGGCCTTCTTGTAGGCGTCGCGGAAGTTCATCGACACCTTCTTGATCGGATTGCTGTCGGGCAACTGGTCCGCCACGAGCACCGGGCCGCTTGGCACTTCCAGGCCTTCGATCGAGGCACCGCCCACGCGAACGAAGTCTGCATTGATCAAACCATGCGTGCCGTAGATCTTGCCCTTGTAGCCACGATCGGCGAGCGCAAGGTAAGGCAGCGCGCCCGGCGTGCCGGAGTTGCCGGCGAACACCGCGTCGGGACGCGCCGAGATGATCTTCAGCACCTGGCCAGCCACGGATGAATCGCTGCGCGCATAGCGCTCGTTGGCGACGACCTTGATGCCGGCGGCATCGGCGCTCTTCACCAGCGAGTCATAGGCGAGATCGCCCAGCGCATCGGAGAAGCCGATGAAGGCGACCGTCTTAACGCCGGACTGCTTCATCTTGTCGACCACAGCGGAGACCATCAGCGGGAAAGGCTGCGAAACCGTCACGGTCCATGCGCCTTCCGGGCCGGGGATCGTCACCGGCGTGGGCGAGATCAGCGGCGTGTTCAGCTCGCGCGCAACGGCAGCGATTGCCATTGCGCCCGGCACGCCGGAGGTACCGATCAGCACGTCCACCTTATCTTCCGTGACCAGCTTGCGCGCATTGCGTCCGGCCGTCGTCGGATCGGAAGCGTCGTCCAGCACGATCAGCTCGACCTTGTGACCGGCGAGCACCGGATGCTCGGCGATGGCGGCGCGGATGCCCTTCTCATAGGGAATACCGAGTGCCGACACCGGGCCCGAAAGCGAGCTGATGAAGCCGACCTTGAGATCGGCCGCGAAGACCTGCGTGGCAGCAAAAGCGATGGCCGTGAGGCCGAGGATTCGAGTGAGTTTCATGTTCAGGGAACGAGTTTCCATTGACCTTTTTCCAGCTTGACGATCACGCGCGAACGCTCGTCAGAGCCATAGCGGTTATCGGGCTTGAAGTTGTAGACGCTGTGCGTGCCGACCAACTCCTTGGTGTTGACGATCGAGTCACGCAATGCAACCCGGTAGGCCGGCGTGCCCGGCTCGCCCTTGGTGCGCGAAGCGGCATCGAGGTAGAGCAGCCATGCGTCGAACGAGTACGCCGAGAACGCATCCGTCGGCGCCGCGCCGTTCGCCTTCTGGTAGGCATTGCGGAAGTCCATCGAGACCTTCTTGATCGGGTTGCTCTCGGGCAGCTGCTCGGCGACGATCACCGGGCCGGTCGGCGCAAGAAGGCCTTCGACGGCCGGACCGCCGACGCGCACGAAGTCAGGGTTGATCAGCGCGTGCGTGCCGTAGATCTGGCCCTTGTAGCCGCGCTCTTGCAGCGCGAGATACGGCAGCGCTCCCGGCGTGCCCGAGGTGCCGGTGATGACCGCGTCAGGACGCAGCGCCACGATCTTCAGCACTTGGCCGGTGACGGATGCATCGGCGCGCGCATAGCGCTCGTTGGAAACGACCTTGATGCCCGCGGGCTCGGCACTCTTCTGCAGCGCGTCATAGACCAGATCGCCCCATGCGTCGGAGAAGCCGATGTAGCCGACCGTCTTCACGCCCGACGCCTTCATGCGCTCGACCACCGCGCTGACCATCAGCGGTGCGGGTTGCGGCAGCGTGACCATCCATGCGCCGTCTTCGCCCGGCAGGTTGGCGTTGGCGATGGAGATCAGCGGCGTCTTCGTTTCGCGCGCGACGGCGGCGATGGCCAGAGCGCCCGGAGAACCCGCGGTGCCGATGATGACGTCGACCTTGTCTTCGTCGATCAGCTTGCGTGCATTGCGCGCGGCAGTGCTCGGGTCCGACGCATCGTCGAGCGACACCACCTGGATCTTCTTGCCATTGAGTTCCGACTTGTAGGCGATGGCGGCCTTCATGCCCTTGTCGTAGGGGATGCCGAGCGACGACACCGGCCCCGAGAGCGACGTGATGAAGCCGACCTTGAGATCGGCTGCCAACGCGTTGGCGGCGGTGAGAACGCTGACGGCAGCGGCAACGCCGGCCACCGTAAAGAGACGAGTTAGAACTTTCATGCAGGGGCTCCTTGGGATTCCGATGGGGTTAAGCAGGACTCACGCCAACCAATGATTTCTGAAATGTTTAGATGTAAACCATGCTAGCGGGCGTGCAATGCAATGACAAGGCAGTGAAAACGCGGAGTACGTATCTATTTGGGTCCAGGAACCCCGCGGAACCGGCTTTGCCGGGCCGCTGGGGTTGCCCCCTGCAAGGGGGTGACCGAGCTACACGAAGTGAGCGAGGCTGGGGGTGCACCCTTAAAGTGCCAGGCTTCCAACACTGGTGCCGCCGCACACATAAAGGACTTGACCAGTCACGAAGCTGTTTGCGGGTTCCGCAAAGAAGCGGACCGCACGCGCGACGTCCGCCGATTCACCCAGCCGTTTGACGGGAATAGACGCAGCGAGCGCGCGTTCCTTCTCGCTGCCGGCTTCGACGACGTCGTAGAACATGTCGGTGCGGATTGGTCCCGGCGCGACGACGTTGACCGTGATGCCATCGGGCGCGAGTTCGAGCGCCCAGGTGCGCGCCATGCCGAGCATGCCGGCCTTGGTGGCGGAGTAGTTGGTGCGCGTCTGCAGGCCGAGCGCGGCGCGTGACGACAGCAGGATCACGCGGCCGAAGCGCTGTGCGCGCATGGTTGGCAATGCGGCTTGCACGAGCTGGATCGCGCAGCCGAGGTGCAGGTCCACCAACGCGTCGAGATCGTCGAGCTTCACTTCGGCCAGCAACGCGGGGCGGATCACGCCGGCGTTGTGGACCACGGTGGTCACGTCGAAGCGACGAACGAGTTCCGCAACGGCCTGGCCGGTCGCCGCGCGGTCGGTCAGGTCGACCTCGATGCTGTGCAGCTTCGGGTGATCGATCTCACTGCGACGCCGCGCGAGCGACACGACCTCGTAGCCCTGCGCGAGCAGGTCTTCGCAGATGGCCTTGCCGATGCCTGCGCTGCCGCCGGTGACGGCCGCGACCTTCGCTACGGCGCTCATGCCGAAGCTCCCACCAGCGCCAGCACGCGCAAAGGACTGCCGCTGCCCTTCTCGATCTTGAGCGGCGGGCAGATCAACACCGCACCGCTCGCCGGCAGCAGGTCGAGATTGCTCAGGCACTGGAGGCCATACCGCCCTGCACCGTGCATGAAGTAGTGGCACGGGTACGGCGGCCGCAAGTGATAGCCCTGCCCCGCATCGGTGCCGATCGCCTCGGAGCCGAAGCCGAGCACGTCGCGCTGTTCGACGAGGAAGCGCACCGCTTCCGCGCTCGGACCGGGCGTGTGCTGGCCGGTCTCGTCGAAGTTCTGGTAGGCCTCCGGGTCCTGCCGCTTCGACCAGTCGGTGCGCATCAGCACCCATGCGCCCTTCGGGATGCGGCCGTGCTTCGACTCGTAGTCCTCGATGTCTTCGATGGTGAGCAGGTAGTCCGGATCGTCCTTCACCTGCGGCGAACAATCGATCACGCAGGCCGGCGCGACGAAGTGCTGCACGGGAATGGTGTCGACCGAGTTGTTCGGCAAGTCGCGGCCGGAGATCCAGTGGATCGGTGCGTCGAAGTGGGTGCCGGTGTGCTCGCCGCACGAGAAGTTGTTCCAGTACCAACCCGGGCCGCGCTCGTCGTACTTCGACACTTCCTCGATGCGGAAGGGCCAGCACTGGCCCATCTCGGGCGGCAGTGCGATTTGCGGAAACTCAGGAGTCAGCGTCTGCGTGAGGTCGATGACGCGGATGCGCCCGCTCGCCATCGCGGTCACGAGGCCGCCGAGGATCTCGGCGGTGGACATCAGTTCAGTGGTGGTCGTCATTCGGTTTCTCCAGATCAGCTGCCGCCGGCGGCCAACTCGCGTTCGAGGATCTTCGGGTTGTCGCGCCAGCGTTCGAGCCACTCCTGGGCCACGTCGCCGGGATACACGTCTTCGACACCATCTCGTAGCGCCTTCACGATCGCGTTGGCGAGTGCGCCCGGCGCGAGCTTGGGCGGCGGCGTGTGCTGGTTCCATTCGTCGTCGATCGGGCCGGGGAACACGTTGATCACGCGAATACCCGCAGGCCGCATTTCTGCGCGCAGACACTGCGCCAGCGAATGCGCCGCAGCCTTCGAAGCACTGAAGGTGCCGTGCGGCGGAAAGTTGGTCAGCGCATAGATCGACAGCAGGTTCACCCATGCAGTCGCACCGGTGATGCCATCGGCCGAACGACCCTTGAGCGCCGGACCGAACTCCTGAGCCAATCGCAGCAGTCCGAAATAGTTGATGTCCATCTCCGCCTTCGCCACATCGGTGCCGCGACGCGAACCGATGCCGAAGGTGCGATGCACTTCGGCGGTGTTGATGACGATGTCGACCTTGCCACCGATCTCGCCGGCCAACTCGCTGACCGAGCGGCCATTGGTCAGGTCCAGCGGCACCAGCGTGACCTGCGGCAGCGCTGTGATGTCTTCGAGACCACCCATCTTCTTCCACGGCTCGGCGTGGCCAACCCAGACGATATCGGCACCGGCCTTGACCAACGCCCGGACCATCGCCTGGCCCACTTCGGTCTTGCCGTCGGTGACCAGCACCTTGCGGAATTTCGGGTCGCTCGTCATTTCACGGAGCATCTTGTCGTCAGCCATGTGGGGGCTCCCTTCGTTCGGAAATCCAATGAGAACGGCTTGTCCGGCGCGGTCGAGCCGCGCGCCGACGCGCACGCGCTGCGGCGCCTGTCCAGGTTCAGCGACTTCGCCGTGGAGATGGACCATCAGCGTCGGGCCGGCATCGAGATGCACAAGGCCCAGCCGCCATGGCAGCCGTTCGCGGAAGAACAGGTCGTTGCTGTGGTGCAGCGTGGTCGCGCTCAGCAGCTCGCCTTCGCCGCTCTGTTCGCGCCAGTGCAGACGCGGCGAAAGGCACTTGTGACAGGCCTCGCGCGGTGGGTATTGCACGGTGCCGCAGTCCTCGCAGGTCTGCAGCACGAAGCGGCCTTCGGCAGCGCCGGCCGTAATGCCGAGCGCGACACGGCCGCGTGCCCACGGCGGCAGGTTCATCTGCCGGGTGCGCAGGACGGGGTTCTTGCGCTTGGGGCGCATCAGGGGCATCGTCATGCCGGTCTCCCGAGAATGATCGCGCCGGTACATAGGCACCGGTCGTAGGTGACCATGCCGAAGCCTGCGACGAGGCCGATCTGCGCATCGGGCACTGCGCGCGCTTCGGCGGTATCGGTCAGTTGGCGAATGGCTTCGGTCATGCCGAGGAAGCCGCCCGCGGCGCCGGCCTGCCCTGCAGACAGCTGCCCACCACTGGTGTTGTTGGGGAAGCTGCCATCGCTCGTCATCACATGCGACTGCACGAAGGCCGAGCCCTCCCCCTTCTCGCAGAACCCGAGGTCCTCGAACTGCATCATCACGATGACGGGATAGTCGTCGTAGGTCTGCACGAAGTCGATGTCGGCGGGCTTCACGCCGGCCTGCGCGTAGAGATCATCGCGATCCATGCGCCAGCCGCCGCGCACCATGACGGGGTCTTCGGAGTAGGCGTTGTGCCGCTCGATCGCGCCACGGATCACCGCATGCGGCAACCCGAGGTCGCGCGCACGCTCTTCGCTCATCACGAGGAAGGCTTCAGCGCCAGCGCACGGCATCACGCAATCGAAGAGATGGATCGGATCGGAGATCGGCCGCGCGGCCATGTATTCGTCGAGCGTCAGCGGCTTCTTGAACATCGCATGCGAGTTCTTCAGCGCGTTGGTGCGCTGGTCCACGCAGATGCGGCCGAAGTCCTCGCGCTTGGCTCCAAACGTGCGCATGTAATGCGACGTGATCATCGCGAAGATCGAGTTCGGGCCGCCCGAGCCATACGGATAGGTCGCATCCCGCGCGAAGTTGCTGAAGCTGCCAAGCGTGAGGCGGAACGAATCGACATGGTTCGTGTCGGCCGCCACGCAGGCAACTACGTCCGCATCGCCCGACTGCACTGCACGCGCAGCACGGCGAAGGCACATGACGCCGGATGCGCCACCAGTTGGCACATGATCGAGCCAGCGTGGCGAGAGGCCCAGGTGCTGCGTGACGCCAACGGCCGTGTCCGGCATCAGCGAGAAGCTGCTGACGCACAGGCCGTCGATCTGCTCCTTCTTCACGCCGCTTTCCTTCACCAGCGATTCGATCGCCTGGCCGAGGAACCAATGGGCGCTTCGTGTCGAGTAGCGAACGTAAGGCACCGTCACGGGTACGGCGACGGCCACGCCTTCGTATGAGAGTCGCCGTGTCATGACTGCCTCTTCTTCATCGAACGCGTGTCGACGCAATTTGTGCTACCAGGCAATGACTGCGCGAGTTCGCGAAGCTGCCCGCGCTGGATCTTTTGCGACGCGGTAAGTGGCAGCGCCTCCACGAAAGCCACGTAGCCCGGTGCCTTGTAATAGGCAAGCTGCGACAGCGCGTGGTCCACGATGCTGGCCGCCAGCTGGGCCGAGCCGGAAGCATCGTCGCGCAGCACGATGCAAGCGAGTACCTCGTCACCACGAACTGTGTCGGGCGTCGCAGCCACAGCAGAAGTCTTCACCGCCGGATGCTGGTTGAGCACACTTTCCACCTCCACCGCCGAGATGTTCTCACCGCTGCGACGGATCACGTTCTTCTTGCGGTCGACGAAGAAGTAGTTGCCTTCGGCGTCACGGCGCACCATGTCGCCGGTGTGGAACCAGCCATCGGCCCAGGCCTCACGCGTGGCTTCTTCGTCCTTGAGGTAGCCGGAGAAGAAGTAGCGCTTCGGATCGTCGCCCGAGGAACGAACCAGCAGTTCGCCCGGCGTGCCATCGGGTACGTCACGGCCTTCGTCATCGACGAGCCGGATCTCGACAAAGTCCTCGCAGCGACCGAAGCAATTGGTGCCGACATGGCGCGGCTCGTGGTTCGCCATCACGCAGGCAGCGGCCCCGGTTTCGGTCATGGCCCAGGCCTCGACCAGCGGGAAGCCGAAACGCGCTTCGAAGGGTGCGTGGTTCTTGCGGTCCACGCCGGCGCCGAAGCCCCAACGGATGTCGTGTTCGCGGTCCGCATCCCCTGCAGGCGCGGACAGCAGCATGGCTGGCATCACGCCCAGGTAGTGGGCGATGGTCGCCCGGCTTTCGCGCGCACTCTGGAGCCAGCTCTTCGGGTGGAACCGGTCGAGCTGCACCAGGCAGCCGCCCGCGACCAGCACCACCATGGTCGAGAACGCCATCGCGTTCACATGGTTGAGCGGCAGCGGCGTGATGATGCGTTCGGCATCGGGGCGCACCGGGCAAAGGTCGCCCAGTTCCGCGTACCACTGGCCAGCGCGCAGGAAGTACTCGTTGCCCAGCATGCAGCCTTTGGGGCGGCCCGTGGTGCCCGAGGTGTAGAGCAGCGCGCATTCGGTAGAAAGGCCGACCGGCTCCGAAGCACGCGGCGCAGGCTTCGTCGACGGCGGCACCGCATCGTCCGGCCCCATCGTCTCGAACGGAACGCCGGCAGACTTGGCCGCGGCGCGCAGATCATCCGCGCGATGCGGCAAGGTCACTGCGAGGCCGATCTCGCTGTGGCCGATGAGATAGCTCAGCTCCGCCGAGCGCATCTCGGCATTGATCGGCACCACGCTCACGCCCAATGCATTGAGCGCGAACCAGTGAAAGAGAAACGCCGGCCGGTTCTCCAGCAGCAGCCCGACGCGATGGCCGTGGCCGTAGCCCGCCTTTGCGTAGGCGGCACGCAGACGTTCTACCTGCGTGGCTGCATCGCCCCACAGGATCGCGCCCGGCGCGATGTCGTAGGCCTGCGCGGTCACCGCTTCGGTAAAGAGGAACTCGGCCCCCGGCGTGCGCCGGGCGCTCGCGCTGAAGGCGTCGTGAACGGTGTGATGCATGGCGGCCCTAGATGAAAAGCTGCACCGCCGGCAGCGCCGCGTCGCAGTTGAGCAGGTTCACGCGCTTGAGCATCATGCGCAGCGCGCCGCCCTGCACCGTGAGGTGGTGGAAGAAGGTGCCGACGTAGAACTGCAGTTCATCGCCCTGCGATTCGGTGTAGTGGAACTCGCTTCGCACCACGAAGCGGTTCGCGGCTTCATCGAATTCCTCGACCGTGGGCGTCTGAAGCAGATGGTGGCAGCGGCTCGGCGGCTGCTGCGAGAAGGCGCGCGGACTCTTCAGGCGCTCGATGCGCAGCTCGCGCAGGAGCTTGTCTTCGTAGAGATGCGAGGTGTGGTTGATGCCGTCCTCCTGGTCAGGAATCAGCGGCACCCAGTAGAAGGCGTCGTCGGTGAAGAGCGCGTTCCACTCCTCGTAGCGCTTGGCATCGAGCAGGCGCGATTCGTGGACGACGAAGTCGATGAGCTGCTGGCGGGTGACTTCGTTGTGCATCACATCGTCTCCGTCATGTAGCGGGCCCAGCTTCTGTACTGGTTGCGCATCGGCAGCTCGTTGGTGCCGACCGTGGTGATCTCGCCGCCCTGCTTTTCAGCCGGGTCGTAGTTGCGATGCAGGCTCACCCACTCGTTGCCGCTCGCATGCAGCCCGGCCTGGATACCGCGATAGGCCTGCAGGTCGTCGTGGCCCACGACCGAGAACGGCGAGTTGATGAGCCGGTTGTACATGGCCGTCCGCTGAAGCAGCTCCGGCGGCGCACCCTTCAGACGGAAGGTCCAGCTCTCGACCAGGCACTTGTCAGCGGCGATCGGCTTGACCACGCGGATCGACTGGATCGCGCCCTTGATCGTGAGGTTCGGGTAGTACACCGTGTTGTGCCGCGCCATGCTGAGGATCTCTGCAGTGCGCTCCTCGCCGTACTTCGCTTTCATGGCGTTGTCGTACTCGGGGATCGCCTTGTACTTGCTGTGAATGCTGAAGTGCACGCCCGTGAAGCTATGGCCGTTGTTGTAGGTGCGAACGCCCATGTCCTCGAAGAACTTGTAGTCGGACATGAAGGGCACGAACTGCTCGATCGCCATCGGCTTCGGCTCGTCGGCGGGCTTGTCGGCCCACATGGTCTTGGCGGTGCCGGCGGACGATTCGTGCGCCACCATCGGGTGCATGGTGTCGTTGAGGTTCTCGACGAACATCTTCCAGTTGCACTGGTGGATGAAACGGAGGCAACCGCCCGCGATCTCCAGTTCGCCCTCGGGTGAGCGATCGGCCATGTTGTCGATGGAGCTCAGCGAGTCGCCGAAGTACTCCTCGAAGCCCGGGCCGACATCGTTGATCTTCACAAAGATGAAGCCGCGGTAGCTGCGCACGTTCTTCACCGTGACGAGACCCTTCGCCGATTCGCACTCGTGGAGCTGCGTGCCTTCGTAGCCATTCTTCAGCGGGATCGACAGCAGGGAGCCATCGGTCTTGAAGGTCCAGGCGTGGTAGGGGCAGCGGAAGAACTTGCCCGTGTTGCCGCAAGGCGAACTCACGAGGCGCGAGCCCTTGTGCGCGCAGCGATTCATCATCACGCGCACCGAGCCGTCGGTGTGGCGCGTGATGATCAGCGGGCGGCCGGCGATCTCGTTGGTGATGTAGTCGCCGGACTTGGGGATCTGGCTTTCATGGCCGGCGTAGTTCCAGGTGTTCGCGAAGAAGTGCTCCTGCTCCAGCTCGAACACTTCCTGGTTGATGTAGAGGTCGCGGTGCACGCGGTCGTCCTGCACCAGCGCACGCACCGCATCGGGGTTGCCTCGGTATGAAGTCATCGTTGGGTCTCCTTCAGATGTCGAGCACCAGCCGCTGCCCCTTGGCGCGGGAGATGCAGATCTGCATCACATTGCCTTCGGCCTTCTCGCGGGCCGTGAGTACGTAGTCGCGATGGTCGATTTCGCCGTCGATCACCGGCGTCGCGCAGACGCCGCACTCGCCGCGCTTGCAGTCGAACATCGGGTCGCAGCCATGCTCGATCAGGCAGTCGAGGATGCTCTGGTCGGCGGGCACCGTAAAGCGCTGGCCGGATTGCGCGAGTTCGACTTCGAAGGCGTGGTCGCCCTCTTCCACCACCGGCGTGGTGAAGAGCTCGAAGTGCACGCGGTCGTGCGTCCAGCCGCGTGCCTGTGTCTGCGCAAGCACTGCGTCGAGCATGACCTTCGGGCCGCACACGTAGAGGCGATCGCCAGCAGGGAAGCTGTCGAGCAACGCGCCGATGTCGAAGGGGCCGCCCTGCTCCGTGTCGGCATGCACGCGCAGGTCGTCGCCGAGCACCGCCTCCAGTTCAGGCAGGAAAGCCATCAGGTCGCGGCTGCGGCCGGCGTAGTGCAGGCGCACCGGCGAACCTTCGGCGCGGCGGCGCGTCGCCATGCTTGCGAGCGGCGTGATGCCGATGCCGCCGGCCAGCAGCACCGTGCCGCCGGGGCCGCTGTGCAGCGGGAAGTCGTTCTTCGGCACTTCGATGGTGACCGTGTCGCCTTCATTCAGACGCTCGTGCATGAAGCGCGAGCCACCGCGGCCGTCGTCTTCCTTGCGGACTGCGATGACATATTCGGTCGGTGCATCGGTCGCATCGGCTCGCGCGGCGAAGTTGATCAGCGAGTAGTGGCGCCAGTCCTTCTTTCCGTCAGCCAACGTGACTTCGATGCGGATGTGCGCACCGGCGGTGAAGGCCGGCAGCAGCGCGCCGTCAGCAGCGCGCAGCCTGAACAGCTTGATGAGCGGATTGAGCGAACGCGCCTCGGCGACGCGCAATTGCAGGGTGGCGGGTTGGGCGGACATGATTCGATCCCGGTTCAGGCGAGCGCGTGCTGTGCGAGCGCGGCGCGCAGCTTGTTGCCGTGTTCGTCAGCAAGCGCCGCGTCGCGCAGTTCGCGCAGGGTGGCGGGCGCGATGGCGGCGCCCGCGCGCTGCAGGGCGGCCATCACGGTGTCGTAGTTGCGAAGGCCGCGCTCGTGCGTGTCGCTGTAGCCCTTCACCAGGCGCTGGCATTGGGCGACCTCGACCGCGAGTTCGGGGTTGCGCGCGGCGATGTCGGCAATGCGGCCGAGCCAATCCTCGATGCGGCGGTTCTCGTCCGCATAGCGGATGGTCGAACGGCGCCAGCGCTTCATGCCGGCCACGGTGCGCAGCATCAGGTAGCCGCGCAGCGAGCTGGTCTGGATCACGCGGCCCTTCTGGGTCATACGCTCGACGAGTTTGCGCGGTGCGGTCGAGTTCATCAGCCAGCGGCCGAAGCCTGCCGGGAGCGTCTCGCAGATTTCCTGCAGGCGCGGATGCATGAATTCGTTGATGGCGAGCACCTGGCCCTGCTGCACGCGCGCTTCACCGCGCACGCGGTCGAAGCGTGTCGCGCGCGTCTTGAGCGATGCGACGCGCGCGGTGTCCTCGTAGGACATCCAGAGTGCGAGATGACGTGCGGTTTCGCGCAGGAGCTTGCCGCCGTCGTCGACGCGCAGCGCGGCGACTGTGGCCACGCGGTCGAGGTAGAGGCCTGCGTAGTCGACATCCTGGTAGTCGATGAGACGGCGCACACCTTCGAGCACCACTGGCTGCGTATCGGCGGGGAATTCGCGCTGCACCCGCTCGACCAGTGCACGCACGGCGGGATGACGTGGTTGCGGTGCAGGCGTTTGCTGCGCTGCGGGCGGTGGTTCCGTCTCGCCTTGTGCGCGGGTGAATGCAGCGCCGAAGGCCTTCAGACTTGGCTTGACGCCGACACCGCCGCGCTCGATGGTCGATTCGAACTGCGCACGGCTGAACGGCAGCACGCCCGCACCGCAGAGAGCGCCGAAGAGCACCGCGCTGATGACGCTGCCCGAGGCCTCTGCGGCCTGCGCCATGTCGAAGCGGATGAAGCGCTTGGCGGCGCGTTCGGCATGGCCGAGCAGTTCATTGCTGTCGACGCGGCCATCACCCATCGCGCTTTTCTCGGCGATGGAATAGACGCGGTGCGTGGAAGCGATCAGCGTCGTGCGGTCGTTGGTCACCAAGCCACGCTGCACCGCGCGGCCGGCTTCCATCAGTTCGGAGGCAAGCACGACATCGACGTCGCCAGGCAGCGGCATCAGCGCCAGCACGGGCTTGCCACCCGCTGCATCGGCTTGCGCCTGCGGGAACAATTCGACGTAGTAGATGGTCGCGCCAGTGCGCTGCGCGACGCCGGGCACCGAGGTGGTCTGCGCCACGTAGCCGTTGGCTTCGCCCATGTCGACGATCCAGTCGGCGAGAACCCCGCCGCCTTCGCCGCCCATGGCCAGGATTGCAATCTTGATTGGTTGGGTCATTGCTCGCCCCCAGGCTTGCTCACTTCGTGTAGCCGCCAACCCCCTACCGGGGGCGATGCCAGCGGCCCGGCAAAGCCGGTTCCGCGGTATCCCTGGAATCGCTCGTACTGCATTTCAAGTTCCGTTCAAAACGAGTAGGCCGCACGGCGCTTGGCTTCGCCCTTCTGCAGCCAGCCGATGACGCGCTGACGCAGGCCATCGCGCAGGCGATCCCAGCGGCTGGGGTTGCTCACGATCTGCGCCTTGTAGAAGGATGGGCACAGCACCGCGGCGTGCGAGACCTCGCCGCAGACGCCGCAGCCCACGCAGCTGTCGAGCACATGCGCCACCGGATCGGTGCGCAGCGGATCGGGGTTCGGCTTGATCGAGAGCGACGGGCAACCCGAGAGACGGATGCACGAGTGGTCGCCGGTGCAGGTGTCGGAGTCAACACCGAACTTCTCGCGCACCTGACGCTTGCCGTCGGCAATGGCCTTGCGCACCAGCGGCTTCTCGCGGCGCTGGCGGTTGAGCATGCATTCGGATTGCGCGACGAGGACCTTCGGGCCCTTCTGCTTGGTGGTCAGCGCGTCCTTGAGTGCATCGCGCATGCCGGCGACGTCGTAGGTGCGGCGCATGGTCCTGACCCACTTCACGCCGACACCGCGCACGGCGCGCTCGATCTCGTGGCCGGTGCTGCGCGTCGCGTTGACCGCCTTCGACGACAGGATGTCCTGCCCGCCGGTTGCGGAGGTGTAGTTGTTGTCGACGACGATCGTGAGGTTGTCGCTCTCGTTGAAGACCGCATTGGCGATGCCGCTGGTCAGGCCGTTGTGCCAGAAGCCGCCGTCGCCCATCACGGAGATCGCGCGCTTGTCCGCCTGCGTGTTGAGCGCGGCAGCGCCCGCCGCGCCGAGGCCGTAGCCCATCGTCGTGTTGCCGATGTTGAAGGGTGGCAGGATCGAGAACAGGTGGCAGCCGATGTCGGCACTGACGTGGTGGGCGCCGAGTTCGCGCTCGACCAGCTTCATTGCGCTGAAGATCGGGCGCTCGGGGCAGCCGGTGCAGAAGCCCGGCGGGCGCGCATGCACGCTTTCGGCGAGCGGCTTCGCGGGTTCGGTCGCTGCGACCAGCGGGATCACCTTGCGCACCGGCGCGGGGACCGGCAGTGCTTGCAGGCGGCCGTAGCGCTCGCCGAAGGTGCGTGTGCCCTTCAGCAGTTCGGCGGCGGTGTATTCACCGGCCACTGGCAGCATGTCCTTGCCATGCAGCGCGGTGGTGGAGCCCGCCTGCCGCAGGATGGTTGCCAGGTTCTGCTCGATGAAGTTCGGCTGGCCTTCTTCCACCACCAGCACCGCGCGCTTGCCTTCGCAGAATCGGATCACTTCGCTTTCGATCACCGGGTAGGCCACGTTCATCACGTAGAGCGGCACCTTGGTGTTGCCGTAGACGTCGGCGAGGTCGAGCCGCTCCAGGGCTCGCATCAGCGTGTTGTAGCTGCCGCCCTGCACGATGATCCCGATGTCGTCCGCGTCTTCGGAGAAGAACTCGTTGAGCTTGCGGTCCTCGATGAACTTCACCGCGGCTGGCCAGCGGTCCTTCACCTTTTCCTGCTCGTGCAGGAAGCTCGCGGGCGGCAGCACGATGCGGCTGACGTCGCGCTGCGGGTTCTCCAGCGCGTCCTTGAGCGTGAACTTCGCGCGGCGGTTGTCGCCGGCGACGAACTGGCCATGTACATGGCAGGCGCGGATGCGCAACTGAAGCATCACCGGCGTGTTGCTCGCTTCCGAAAGATCGAAGCCCTGCTTGACCGCATCCACGATGCTCGGCAGGTTCGGGCGCGGATCGAGCAGCCAGATCTGCGACTTCATCGCGAAGGCGTGGCTGCGTTCCTGCATGATCGACGAGCCTTCGCCGTAGTCCTCACCCACGATGACCAGCGCACCGCCGGTGACGCCGCCCGACGCAAGATTGGCGAGCGCATCAGACGCCACGTTGGTGCCGACGGTGGCCTTGAAGGTCACCGCACCGCGCAACGGGTAGTTGACCGAGGCCGCGAGCGTAGCCGCCGCGGTGGCCTCGCTCGCACTGTTTTCAAAGCGGATGCCGTGCTCGGTCAGGATGTCCTGCGCGTCGGCCAGCACGTCCATCAGGTGCGAAATCGGCGCACCCTGGTAGCCGGCGACATAGGAAACACCAGACTCCAGCAGAGCCTTGGTGACTGCCAGAATGCCTTCACCGCGAAACACCTCGCCGCCCGAGAGCCGCAGCTTCTTCACTTCTTCGACGAACGATCGCTCAGCCATGGCGCCCTTTCTTCTCTGGAATCGTGGGGTTCCAATAGAAACCTCGGTCTCTATAATGTTTAGAACTGAATGTATCCACAATCATGAATAACCCTAAACACGCAAGCAGCGTGCCCGCCGCGGATCAGGGACCATTCACCGGGGTGAGGCTGGAGCAAAAACTCCGATTCGTCGACGACTATCTGCCAGCGTTGCTCGCGCAGGCCAGCCAGCTCATTTCCTCCGAGTTCCACGAAGTTGCGCGCAAGCACGGCTTTTCGGTGTCGGAATGGCGGGTGATGGCATCACTGGCAGGCGGCCAGGCGATCAGCATTGGGCAGCTGGCGCAGGTCACGGTAACGAAGCAACCCACGGTGACGCGGCTGCTGGACCGCATGGAAGCGCGCGGTCAGGTCGAGCGATTGCCCCATGACAGTGATCGGCGGGTTACTTTGGTGCGAATCACGCGCAAGGGGTCCCACGCAGTGGAGCATCTGATGGAGCTCGCGCGCGAGCACGAGATGCGCGTGCTCGAACCCTTCGGCCTCCAGCGTGCGGAGGAGCTCAAGAGCACGCTGCGGCACATCATCGAGCTGCACGCACGCGCGCCGGGCGATGCGCCGGCGGACGTGAACGAAGAGGAATGAAGCTCGGGGCGGTTCAGCGCCCCGTCACCAGCACCGCGCGGCCACGGTGGCCGCGCTGGCTGATCCAGTCCATGGCATTCGCTGCGTCTTCGAGCGCGAAGGGTTGGACATCCAGCTTCAGTCGACCATCGGCGAGTCGCGCCAGCAATTCAGGTGCAGCAGACCGGCCGGCGGATTCGCGGCGGAACATGTTCAGCGGCAGCAACGAAACATCCCGTTGCAGGAAATGCGCGATGTCGAGCGCCAGCGTGTTGCCCGCCGTGTACCCGACGAGCACAGTCCGGCCACCCGCCCGCACGTGAGGCAGCGCAGCGGCGAGCACTGGCCCGCCCACGGTATCGACGAGCAGATCGACCGAAATCGAGTCCAGCGAAGACGCGGGATCTTTGCCCAACACAAGCACCTTCGCGCCCGATGGCATCCAGGCCGCCTGCGATGCATCGGCAACGACGGCCGTGACCTCGGCGCCGGCATCGAGGGCCAGTTGCACCGCAAGCGATCCCACGGCACCGGTGGCGCCGGTGATGAGGACGCTTTCGCCTGCCTCGAGCCGCGCGACGTCATGCAGCGCGACCCACGCCGACGTGCTCGGCGAGAAGAACGCGGAACCGATCGTGGACGGCACGCCATCCGGCAGCACGCCCAACGCTTCGTCGGGCGCGTCGATCACTTCGCACCAGGTGCCGTCGAACAGCGTGCCCAATCCACTGCCGCGTAGCCAAACGCGTTGGCCCTCTGGATGAACATGGCTCGCGACCACCACACCCGCGGCCTCGACACCGGGCGTATAGGGAAACGGTGGGTGCTTCAGGAAGCTGCCGCGCCATACCGTGCGGTCGATGTGGCCGACCGTGGCTGCTTCCATGCGCACCAGCGTGCGGCCGGGACGCAAGGTGGGCTCCGGAATGTCCTCGATCACGGGTAGCGCATCGAAGGCATGCACGCGTACGGCCTTCACGGCGGCGTCTCCAGGAAATCAAGCACCGCGCGCGCGAAGGCCTCGGGCATTTGATCGGGCAGAGGGACCATTCCTCCTTCGATGTCGACGATGCGCGCGTTTGCGAGATGCTCGTGCAGTTCGGCGGCATGCGGCGACGCAAAGGGATCGTCGGTCGCGCGAATCAGCAGCGTGGGTTGCTTGACCAAATGGATGCGGTCTTCCATGCGGTAGGCCGCAACCGCGCGATGGCCGTCTTCAGGGCTGCCGCTGGCTTTCAGTGCATCGCTCACAAAGGCTTCGAGCAGTTCGGGGCGACCTGATGGATAGAAGCCCTGCCTGCGCTGCCACAGCGCTGCGAGATGGCTTCCGTCTTCGCTCGGCGCGACTTCGTCGATCGGCGGGCGTTCCGCGCGCACTTTGCGGAAAGCAGCATTCGTGTAGGGCGTTGACGAAAGCACGAGCCTTCGCACGCGCAGTGGGAACGCGGCCGCGAGTTCGACGGCAATCACGCCGCCGGTGTGATGACCTACGACGTCGATCTGGTCGAGCCGCAACGCATCGAGCAGTTCGCAAGCCACTCGGGCCCACTGCTCGATGCTGGCGGGTGCATCGCCTGCGGCCGAATCGCCGAAGCCCACGGTGTCCATCGCGATCGCGCGGCGGCGTGCACCCATCAGCGGCAGCACCTCGCGGTACTCCAGCCAGCTTCTCGGCGATTGATGCAAGAGCAGAACGGCGGGCGCTTCGCGATCGCCGCATTCGGCGTAGTGGATCTGCCCCGGCGAGAGATCCGCGAAGGCGCGCCGGATCTTGTTCATGACTGCGTTTTGCTCGCGGGTGGCTTCCACAGCCCTGCGTGCTTCAGCATGCCGAGCGTGCGCGACAGCACATCGCGCCGGTACGCCGGCACGTCGCGGCCTTCGTATTCGTAGAAGCCACTGCCGCTCCTGAGGCCGAGCCGCCCTTCCTCGACCATGCGATCAACGATCGCAGGCGCGGTGTAGCGAGCGCGATCGATCGACCCCGACATCTCGCGGCTCGCGTGATGAAGGATGTCGCAACCCCCGAAGTCGATGAACTCGACCACGCCGAGCGCGGCGAAGCGCAGTCCCAGGCCGTAGCGCGTGGCCTTGTCGATTTCTTCCGCTGTGGCTGCACCTTCTTCGATCATGCGCGCGGCCTCGTTCATGATGAGCGCCTGCAATCTCGGCACGATGTAGCCCGGTGTCGGGCCGCACACCACCGGCAGCTTGCCGATCGCTTCCATCAAGGACTTGGTGCGCGCGAGCACGCCGGCATCGGTGCCCGCATGGCAACTCAGCTCGACCACCGGAATCACATAGGCCGGGTTGAGCCAGTGCATATTGAGGAAACGCTCTGGCCGCCGCACCATCGCCGCGAGTTCGCTCACGAGGATGCTGCTGGTGGTGGAGGTGAGGATCGCGTCGTCGCTGCAATGGCGGTTGATGTGCTCGAACGCTTCGCGCTTGGCGTCGAGCGTTTCCGGGACGCCCTCGAAAAGCAACTCGGCTGCGGCCAGCGCCGCCGGTGCTTCATCGGCCTTGACGAACTCGACGCGCGATGCGATCGGCGGCACCTGTGCCGCATCGATCAAACCAAGCTGCGAGAGGCCCGAGAGGCTGGCGGTGATTTCCGCCTGCGCCTCGGCGCGCAGTTTCTGCCACGCTTCGTCGCTGCGCGGGCGCAGGTCGATCAGCGAGATTCGATGGCCCGCATAGGCGAAGGCGATCGCAATGCCGCGCCCCATGCGGCCTGCGCCGACTGCGGCAAATCGGGGCAGGTTGTCATGCGCCATCGTGCAGCCTCTTGCGCAGCTCTGCCGGCGTCAGCTTGTCGAGGCCGAGGGTTTCGAGCGTTCGCGGGCCCTTGCGCAGATCGCGACCGAGGAAGCCGCCGACGATCGCCAGCAGCCCATGCGCGATCGGTGCGTCGACGCCGGCGTAGCGCGCGGCCGACGCCAGGAAGGCCAGGCCGAGCTGGGTGTCTTCGGTGATGTAGCGATGCGAATGCAGGTCGATGTTCTCGCGCCAGTCGCCCGACTTCACGAGCTGCTTGTGTGCATCGCCGTACATCCACTGGTCGTTGTTGTAGTGGTCTGCAAGCGGATAGTGCGGAGCGCCGTGGCCGAGCGCCTCGCGCACCGCCATGCGTTCCTGGTCGAGCTTGTCGGTCACCGCACGCACGGAGGGCTGCGTGCCTTCGTTGTGGATGTCCCAGCGCTCGAAGTGCTGGAGCGGTGCAGCGTTCATCACCATCAGCGGCGGATGGATGATCGGGCCGGCGTTCATCAACGCGCCCGAGAGCGCATCGCCGCAGCCGTGGACCGACGGATACGCCTTGCGAATGACCGCGATCGCCGCCTCCTCGTTGCGCGCTGGATAGACGCCAGTCGGCAGGCGGATGGCGCGGATCGTCACGTTGACTTCGCGCTCGCCGTGCTTGCGCGCGAGGTACGGCAGCGTGCCAGTCTCTGCCCAGGCAACGTCGGCGTGGTTGCCCGATTCGGCCACGATGCGCGCCATCACATAGCTGCCGAACGTGCCGGGCGGCAGGAAGACGACCTGCCCGTCGACCAGATGCGGCGCCATGGTGCGCGCGATGTCGTCCTGGGCGATGGCAGGCGTCGGGAGCACGATGAGTTCGGCATCGTTCATCGCCGCACCGATGTCGGGCGTGGCGAGCGCGATCTTGACGTCGCGCGAGCCGGCGGCGTCTTTCAGCGCGATGGAGCCGGTGCGGATGACGGGCTCCAGCGCCGCTGCATCACGACGCCAGAGGCGCACTTCATGTCCGGCTTCAGACAGGTCGGCGGCGGCCGCATAGGCGCCGTGACCACCACCAAGAATCGCGATTTTCATAGGGCAACAGAAGAAAGATGAGGTGGACAAACCGGCTGCAAAGGCGCTTCCGGAGGACTTGATGCCTCAATACATTACTTTTCAACTGTTCAGGAGTCAATCAATTTAGACCCTCTGTTCGCGTTTCCGATAGGTCGGCGGCAATAAAAAAGCCCGCGCTTTCTGCAAGCGCGGGCTTCTGGTTTGAGTAACGGAACGCGTCAGCGGCTCGGCTTGAAGCCCCGCTTCTGGCCGTCGCGCGGCACGAAAGCCTTGCCGGCACCAGCACCGGCGTGGCCGCGCGGCGCAAAACCGTCGCGGCGAGGAGCGCCTGCAGTGTTGCCGTTTGCGTAGCCGCGCGGCGCGCTTTCGCCCCAGCCCGACTTGCGGCCATAGCCTTCGTTGTCACGTCCGCCGCCGAAGCCGGCGTTGTTCGGGCCGCGCGAATTGCGGTCATTGAAGCCGCTAGCGCCGGCATAGCCACCGCGATGCCCGCCGTTACCGAACTTGCGGTCACGCGAATGACCGTCGCTGCGGCCGCGACCGCCGAAATCGCCCTGCGGACGCGGCGGGCGCTGCTGCGGCTCGAGGCCCGGAATCACCTCCGACTTGAACTGCTGGCGGCTGTACTGCTCGATGTCGAAGATCCGGCGGCGATCGCGGAACTCGGCAAAGGTCACGGCAAGACCGTCGCGCCCTGCCCGGCCGGTGCGGCCGATGCGGTGGGTGTAGTCCTCGGCCTTCATCGGCAGGCCGAAGTTGAAGACGTGCGTGATGGTCGGCACGTCGATGCCGCGCGCCGCCACGTCGGTGGCTACGAGGATCTGGACCTGGCCGTTGCGCAGCGCCATGAGCCGGCGGTTGCGCAGGCCCTGGCTCAGCGCGCCGTGCAGCGCGACGGCGCTGAAGCCGTCTTGTTGCAGGTCGTTGGCGAGCCCGTCGCATTCGATCTGCGTGCTCGCGAAGACGATCGCCTGGTTGATGGTGGTATCACGCAGCCAGTGGTCCAGCAGCTTGCGCTTGTGCTGGGTGTTGTCGGCCCAGAAGAGAACCTGCTTGATGTTGGCGTGCTTCTCTTGCGGGCTGGCGATAGTGACGCGCTGCGGCTCGCGCATCACGCGGGTCGCGAGCTGCTGGATGCGCGGCGCGAAGGTCGCGCTGAACATCATGGTCTGCTGGCGCTCGATGGTGAGCTGGTTGATTTCGGCCAGATCGTCGGAGAAGCCGAGGTCGAGCATACGGTCGGCCTCGTCGACGACGAGGAACTTGACCTGTTCGAGCTTGATCTGCATCGAACGCTGGAGGTCGAGCAGACGGCCCGGCGTCGCGACCACGAGGTCGGCGTTCTGGAGGCGCTGGATCTGCAGTTGGTAGGGCATGCCGCCGACCACGCTCGCAATGCGCAGGCCGCGGCAGTGACGGACCAGATCGATCGCGTCATGAGCCACCTGCTGCGCGAGTTCGCGCGTCGGGCACAGCACCAGCGCGCCGGGCGTGGCGGGCTTGAAGTTGCGGTTGTTGGTGGGGTCCTTGCGCTTGGGCTTCTTCGGCGGCGCTTCGCCGCGGGCAGCGGCTTCGGCGGCGAGGCGCTGGAACTCGGCCTTCGCAGCTTCTTCGGCTTCGGCCTGGCGCTGCAGCAGCGTGTGCAGAACGGGCAGCAGGAAGGCCGCGGTCTTGCCGCTGCCGGTCTGGCTCGACACCATCAGGTCGACGAAGCGGGTCGCGCCTTCGCCATTGCCGCTCATGGTCATGGCGCGCGGGATGGCCTGTTCCTGAACGGCGGTCGGCTGGGTGAAGCCCAGGTCTTCGACCGCGGCGACCAGCTGCGGCGCGAGGCCCAGCTTGATGAAGCCGTTCGGCTCCTTGGGCGCATCCGCTTCGGCGGCGTCGAGCGCTTCGAGTTCGGGAACGGTGGAAATGGTTGCGGCTTCGCCGGAAACGGCAAAGCTGTCGGATTGCGCAGGCGCGAAGTCGCGCTGCGCTTCAAAAGCGTCAGTCATCAAGAGTCTCTTACGCGAGCGCTACCGTGAGTAGCGCTCCGTCGGGTGGTCAAAAAAACATCAACCATCCAACGACTTCAACTTCGACATTCATCGAGGTTGCGGCCCCATGTGCTGATGTTCAGCGGGCGCGATGTGCAAGATAGGGAGATGCGGGAGGAATCGCTGGCTTGATTGGCATGTCAAATCAGCGAAGCCTGCAATTATCGCATGCCTTCGGGTTTTTACCTAATCCTGAATGCGAAGGAAGGTCTCGCGGTAGTGTTCCAGCTCATCGATCGATTCGTGGACGTCGGCCAGCGCCGTGTGCGCCTGCTGCTTCTTGAAAGCGTTGAAGGCCGCGGGCTTCCAGCGCTTGGCGAGTTCCTTGAGCGTGCTCACATCGAGATTCCGGTAGTGGAAGTACGCTTCCAGCTTGGGCATGTACTTCACGAGGAACCGGCGGTCTTGGCCAATGGTGTTCCCGCACATCGGCGAACCGCTCTTGGGGATGTAGCGCGCGATGAATTCCAGCAGTTGCCGCTCGGCTTCCACTTCGTCGATCGTCGAGGTCTTGACCTTGTCGATCAGGCCGCTGCGACCATGCGTGCCCTTGTTCCAGGCGTCCATTCCGTCGAGGACCGCATCGCTCTGATGGATCACGAGAACGGGCCCGTCGATACGGGGCGTCAGATTGGGGCCAGTCACGACCACGGCGATTTCGAGGAGGCGTTCTTTCTCGGGGTCGAGGCCGCTCATTTCGCAGTCCAGCCAGACAAGGTTCTGGTCGCTCCTGCCGAGCGTGACCGGCGGTGCGGTCGTTTCGATGGATTCGGGCATCGGGCGATTGTCGTCGATGGCCCTGCCGTCGGGCGGGCTGCCCACGGCCGAAGGGCTGCGGGCTAAACTCGGCCGCCATGCCGACCTCCATGCCTGCGTCTCTCGCCACCACACTGGCTTTCGCCCTTGCGCTGGTCGCCGGGCTGGTCGTGAAGTTCTGGCTTGCAACGCGGCAAGTCCGGCATGTGGCCCGCCATCGCCAGGCTGTGCCAGCTGCTTTCCAGAAGGCAATCACGCTCGACGCGCACCAGAAGGCTGCCGACTACACGATCGCCAAGACACGGCTCGGCGTCATCGAAATGGCCTGGAGCGCCGCGATCCTGCTCGGATGGACGCTGCTCGGCGGACTGGATCTCCTCAACAACCTGCTCCTCACTGCATTGGGCGGCGGGATGTGGCAGCAGCTCGCCCTGTTCGGTGCATTCGCGCTGATCGGCGGCATCCTCGAACTGCCTTTCACGCTGTGGCAGACCTTCGTGCTCGAGGAGCGCTTCGGTTTCAACAAGATGACCTGGCGCCTATGGATCAAGGATGCCTTCAAGGGCATCCTGCTCGGCACCGCGATCGGCCTGCCGCTCGCCGCGCTGATTCTCTGGCTCATGCATGCCGTCGGCGCGTTGTGGTGGCTGTGGGCGTGGGGCGTCTGGATGGGCTTCAATCTCTTGCTGATGCTGGTCTATCCGACCTTCATCGCGCCGCTCTTCAACAAGTTCCAGCCGTTGGACGACGCAGCCCTGAAGACCCGCGTGAACGCGCTCATGCAGCGGTGCGGCTTCTCGGCCAAGGGCCTGTTCGTGATGGACGGCAGCACGCGCAGCGCGCATGCCAATGCTTACTTCACCGGGTTCGGGGCCAGCAAGCGCGTGGTGTTCTACGACACGCTGCTGCGCCAGCTGAACGCCGGCGAGATCGAAGCGGTGCTGGCGCATGAGCTCGGCCATTTCAAGCACCGGCACGTGGTCAAGCGCATGGTCGCCATGTTCGCGCTGAGTCTTGCGGGCTTCGCGTTGCTGGGTTGGCTTTCGAGCCACACCTGGTTCTACACAGGGCTCGGCGTGCAGCCAAACCTCTCGGCGCCCAACGACGCGCTCGCGATTCTTCTGTTCATGCTGGCGGTGCCGGTGTTCGGCTTCTTCGTCGCGCCGCTGCCGGTGTTGATCTCGCGCAAGCACGAGTTCGAGGCGGACGCCTACGCCATCGCGCAGACGAGCGGAAAGGATCTCTCCGCCGCACTGCTCAAGCTCTACAAGGACAACGCTTCGACGCTCACGCCCGATCCGGTGTTCGTCAAGTTCTATTACTCGCACCCGCCAGCGTCCGAGCGCCTCGCGCGCATGGCCGCGGCCTGATAGGGAGCCGACCATGAGCAGCATGCTGAAGATCCAGGACTGGAAGTCACACCCGCGCCGCGCCATGAGCGCAACGGAGATCGTCGCGAGACTCGCGAAACTCGACGGCTGGAAGCTCGCCGGCGATGGGAAGGACGTCGCGATCGAGAAGACATTCACCTTCGCGAACTACTTCGAGACCATCGCCTTCGTGAACGCACTGGCGCTGATTGCGCATAGGCAAGACCATCATCCGGACCTGTCGGTGCACTACAACCGCTGCGTGGTGCGCTTCAACACGCACGATGTGTCGGGCATCTCGGCGACCGATTTCGAGTGCGCGGCACAGGCCGATGCGCTGATTGCATGAAGCTCACCCGCCTGTTCCGCGGGGTTCCTGGCGCGGGTCGCGAGGGCACCGCTGGCTTGCCGGGGTGCTTCCTTGGCTAAGCATCGCGGCGGCACGACGAGTGCCGCTCTGCGCGAGGGACTTGTCGTTGCGAGTCACGGCCGCCATTGCATCGTCGAGACGCCTGAGGGCGAACGAGTCATCTGCCATCCACGTGGCAAGAAGAGCCAGGCGGTGGTCGGCGACCGCGTGCAATGGCAGGCGAGCGAAGACGAAGGGACCATTGAAAAGGTCGTTCCGCGCAAAAACCTGTTCTATCGGCAGGACGAAATCCGCACCAAGTCGTTCGCGGCCAATCTCGACCAGGTGCTGATCCTCATTGCCGCGGAACCCGAGTTCTCCGAGAGCCAACTCTCTCGCGCGCTCATCGCGGCAGAGGCCGAGCACATCACGCCGGTGATCGCGCTCAACAAACGTGACCTTGCGACCGCTTTCGCGCGGGCCTGGGAGCGGCTCGCGCCCTATCGGAAGATGAACTACCAAGTGTTGCCGCTGGCACTCAAGGCAGCGGATGGCTCGGACCGAGATGCGCTCACCGGGCTGCTCACCCGCAAGACAACGCTGGTGCTCGGCCCGTCCGGCGCGGGCAAGAGCACGCTCATCAATCAGCTAGTACCGGGCGCCTCGGCGCAGACGGGCGAGATTTCCCAGGCGCTCAATTCCGGCAAGCACACGACCACGACAACCACCTGGTACTGGATGGACAAGGCCAGCGACACGGCTCTGATCGATTCGCCGGGCTTCCAGGAGTTCGGCCTCCACCATATCGAAGCGATGCACCTTGCGCGCCTGATGCCGGATATCGCGGCGCACGCGACCGAGTGCAAGTTCTACAACTGCACGCACCTGCACGAACCCGGCTGCGGCGTGATTGCGCAGGTGGAGGCGGGCACCATCAGTCCGTCGCGCTACCGGATCTACGGCGAGTTGTTTGCCGAACTCAGCCAGCCACGCTACTAGCGCGTTCGCTCAGGCGCCGACGATGTCGGACAGCGCGGTCACGAGCGCCGCACATTGATCGCGTGTCCCGACCGTGATGCGCAAGTACTGCGATATGCGCGGCTGCCGGAAATGCCGCACGAGGATCGCCCGTTCGCGCAACGCGGCCGCCAGGCCGGCAGCATCGCGACCGGGGTGCCGCACGAACAGGAAGTTGGCCTGCGAAGGCAGCACTTCGAAGCCGAGGTCTTCGAGTTCCAGTGCAAGGCCCTCGCGGGTGTCGATGACGTCCCTGCACGTGCGCGCGAACCAGACCTCGTCTTCGATTGCAGCCACTGCGCCGGCGACCGCGAGACGGTCCAGCGGATAAGAGTTGAAGCTGTTCTTCACGCGCTGGAGGGCGTCGATGAGATGTGGCTGCCCGCAGGCGAAGCCCACGCGCAGGCCGGCAAGGGAGCGCGACTTCGAGAGGGTCTGCACGACGAGCAGGTTCGGGTATCGGGCAATCAGCGGGATCGCGCTCTCACCGCCGAAATCGACGTAAGCCTCGTCAACGAGGACCACGCGGTTTGGTGACGCTTTCAGCAGTGCCTCGATGCGCGGCAGTGGCAACCCGGTGCCGGTCGGCGCGTTCGGATTGGCGATGACGATGCCAGCGCAGCCTCGGGACGCACGCGTGGCCAGTGCGCGATCGTCGATCCGAAGCCCCTCATCGACAGGCTGCAGCTCGCAGGCGATTCCGTAGAGCTGCGCATAGACGCGGTAGAAGCTGTAGGTGACGTCCGGGATTAGCAGCGGTTCGGCCTGCTGGAAAAAGGCGAAGAAGGCATGCGCCAGGACCTCATCCGAGCCATTTCCGACAAAGACATGTGTGGGTTCGAGCCCGTAGCGTGTCGCAATCGCTTCACGCAGCACCAGGGATTCGGGATCGGGATAGAGCTCAAGCCTGCTCTCGGCCGCGCGGCGGATGGCATCGATGGCTTCGGGCGACGGCGGGTACGGGTTCTCGTTGGTGTTGAGCTTGATCAGGTTCGCGATACGCGGCTGTTCGCCCGGCACATAGGGTTCGAGCGCCGCGATGCGCGGGCTCCAGAAACTGGGAACGTTCGACACGGCGCTACCCCGGTTGACTCAGCCCAGGAGCCGAGCGAGGGTCAGGAGCGCCAGCAGGACCATCCACATCACGACGGAACGCCATACCAGGCCGACCACGCTGCGAAGATGCGCCGGCTCGGGCTCGCGCCCGGGCGTGCTGCCACTGTCGGCTTCGCGCCCGTCACCAAATGAATCGCCGGCCTGAGCGCGCGACAGCGGATCCGTTGCCGGGACGGCGCGCAAGGTGCCTCCGCCGAGCCGGACGTTCACTGCACCGGAAGTCGCAGCGAGGATCACGCCGTCGTTTTCATTCGGGAAGCGGCGCGCGTCGTTGCGCCAGCAGTCGATCGCCTCTTCGAAGCTGCCGACAACCGCGAAGCCCAGCGCCGTGATGCGTGCGGGCAACCAGTCGATCACTGCCCAGGCGCGCTCCGCCGCTTGCTGGACCCAGATGCTCGACGGCTGCGTCGACGCGCCGTTCTTGTGCACCCAGTAACGCGCGACGAATTCGCTCATCCGGTAGAAGACGGCGCCAGCCGGCCCAAGGCCCACCGCCGCGAGAATGGAAAACCACGCCAGCACGCCGAACACATGGCGATGAGCGGCAATGACCGAATGCTCGATCACGTGCCGCACGATTTCGCTTCGCGGCAGATTGATGGCATCCACGTGCTGCCAGTGCGCAAGCAGCGATCGGGCGAGCGCTTCATCGCCTTCGTCAAGCGCGTCGCGGATGCCGGTGAAGTGATGACTGAACTGGCGGAAGCCGAGCGTGACGTAGAGGATCGCGATGCTCCCGAGCACGGCGAAAGGCAATCCCAGCGTCAGGACCAGGAGCCAATGAACAGTCAGCGCGAGCACGGTCGGGACGAACACCGCAAGCGACCAGGCCACCCAGCCATGGTGCGGTTTGCCTGCATCGAAGTTGCGGCTGGTCCAGCGCGTCCAGGCGAGCACCCCGGCATAGACGGGATTGCGGTACGCCAGCGGACGTACCTGCTCGATCAGCAATGCGCACAGGATCGCAAAGAAGCTCATCCGTCGATGATAACGAGAGCCTCCGTCGATCCCACAGCCCCGGTCAGGCTGAGAGGAACCGGTAGAGGTTGCGCAGCATGCCAGCCGTAGCGCCCCATACGAAACGCTCGTTGGGACCGTCTTGGTACGGCATCGACAACCATTCGCGCGACCGCCGATCATCGTCGGTCATGGTGTGGCGGCGGTGATTGGCCGGGTTCATGAGGAAGGCAAGCGGCACTTCGAAGGCTTCGGCAACCTCGTGCGGGTTGATGGCGAGTTCGAAGTCGGGGCGGACCAGCGCCACGACCGGGGTCACGATGAACGAGGTAATGGTCGTGTACGTCGGCAGCGTGCCGAGCACCTCGATGTACTCAGCCGAAAGACCGACTTCTTCCCAAGCCTCGCGCAGCGCGGCCGCGGAGATATTGGCGTCCTCCGGGTCGACTCGGCCCCCAGGGAAAGCCACTTGCCCTGAATGATGGGTGAGATGGGCGGTGCGCTCCGTCAGGAGAACCGTCGGTTGCTCGCGCGTCACGATCGGCACAAGAACGGCCGCCTGAGCCGGCGGGCGATCGCTCATCTGCGGCTCGCGACGCAATTCAGGCGTCCACGCGGGCGGGGTGGCAAACCGTGCGCGCAACGCCCCGACGCCCAGTTGGTCGACGGCCACGGCGGGCAGGCTGGTATCAATGGAGGACACCGGCACCTCGCGCGGATCGAACGACCTGAGAGGCGCTGGCGGCACGACGTTGATCACTTCGACGGGGGTTGCGCTCATGGCCGGTGATGTATGTGTCAATGGATGGACTTTGGAATTACAACGATGAAACGGTGCAGGCGTAGGACACAGCACCACTAAAAAATCACGATCTCCCGCTCGAATGGACACCCCAAAAGCAAAAAGCCGCCTCGAATGGCGGCTTTTTGCATGACAAGGAGAGGCCTCTTATTGAGCGGCCGCTGCCGACTTGCCAGGCAGCTTTTCCTTGATGCGAGCCGAACGGCCGCTGCGATCACGCAGGTAGTACAGCTTGGCGCGACGGACGTCACCGCGGCGCTTGACTTCGATACCAGCGATCAGCGGGCTGTAGGTCTGGAACGTACGCTCCACGCCTTCGCCGCTGGAGATCTTGCGCACGGTGAAGCCGCTGTTGAGGCCGCGATTGCGCTTGGCGATCACGACGCCTTCGTAGGCCTGCACGCGCTTGCGGTTGCCTTCGACGACGTTCACGCTGACGATGACGGTGTCACCAGGCGAGAACTCGGGGATCTTCTTGCCGAGGCGGGCGATTTCTTCCTGCTCGAGAGTCTGGATGAGATTCATGATTTCCTGATTTCGATCGTGCCCACGCTACACAAAAGGCGTCTTTTGAAGCACCTGACAGATGCCGACGCGGCCGGGCAGAGGATCGGAGAACCGAGGATTATAGCTTTTTCTTGAGAGCGGCTTCGTCCGCCGTACTGAGGCGGCCTGCCCGACGGGCGGCCTCGATGAGATCCGGCCGCCTCCGCAGCGTGATGGCGAGCCGCTGGTCTCGTCGCCAACGTTCGATTTGAAGATGATGGCCCGACATCAGCACGGCCGGCACGCGCTCTCCATTCCATTGCTCCGGCCGCGTGTAGTGAGGGCAGTCGAGCAGCCCATCAAGCGCGGGATTGAAACTGTCCTGCACATGGCTCGCCTCATCACCGAGCACCCCGGGCTGCAGCCGCGCAATCGCGTCGAGGAATGCCATGGCGGCAATCTCACCGCCGGATAGCACGAAATCACCCAGGCTGATCTGGTGCGTGACCCTGGCGTCGATGAAGCGTTGGTCGATGCCTTCGTAGCGGCCGCAGACCAGCACGGCACCGTCGCCGCCGGACCACTGTTCGACCGCCTCGTGGCGCAGCGCTTCGCCAATCGGCGAAAAGAGGACGACAGGTGCCGCTGCGCCCCGCGCAGCGAGCGCCGCATCGAGGCACGCCGACAACGGCTGCGCCAGCATGACCATCCCGGGGCCGCCGCCAAACGGCCGATCGTCGACGCGCCGGTAGTTCCCATCCGCATAGTCGCGTGGGTTCCAGAGCACCACCTCGACCTGCTTCGACTCGAAAGCGCGACGCGTCACCCCACTGCTCAGAAGTGGAGCGAACAATTCGGGAAACAGGGTGATGACGTCGAAGCGCATGACGGCGCCGGCCCGCGGCCTCGGTCAGTAGTCAGGCTGCCAGTCGACCGTGATCACACGGCCGGCAAGGTCTACCTTGTCGATGAACGCCGAAACGAACGGCACCATGCGCTCAACGGGCTTGCCGTTCTCCTGCGCATCGAGGACCAGCGTGGTCTGGGGGCCGGACGCAAGCAATTCGCGGACTGTGCCCAGCGAGACGCCTTCCCGATTGACGACAGTGAGGCCAATCAGATCGACCCAGTAGTACTCGTCGTCGCCTGCGGAGGGGAAGCTCGATCTGGGAATGAAGACTCGCGCGCCGCGCAAGGCTTCGGCTGCATTGCGGTCAGGCACCTCGGCAGACGAGGCAACGATGCAATCGGAATGTTCCTTGGCTTCGCGGATCGGAAGCCGGAACGCGCGGCCTGCGGGAGAGCCTGGCGGCTGCAGGAACCAGCGCTTGGAAGAAAAAAGCGCCTCGGGCTCGGCGCTGTGGGGCAAGACCTTGAACCAGCCCTTGATGCCCCAGGCGTCGGCGATGCGCGCCACTTCGATCGCATCCGCCGGCAATTCGGCGGCTTCGAGTGTGGGCAGCATCGCCGGACAGCGGCTTAGGCGGCCGCCTTGGGAGCGGCTGCAGCCGCTTGCTTGATCAGGCGCAGGACGGTAAGCGACGGCTGTGCGCCAACGCCCTTCCAGTAGGCGAGGCGATCCTGAGCGATGCGGATGCTTTCCTCGTTTTCCTTGGCGGCCGGGTTGTAAAAGCCCAGGCGCTCGATGAAGCGGCCGTCGCGACGCTCGCGCTTGTCCGACACGACGATATTGAAGAACGGACGGCCCTTGGAGCCGCCGCGGGAAAGTCGAATAACGACCATGATTTATCCTTCGGGTGGTGCGGCAAACCTGTTCCAAGGCTCGCCCACAATGTTCTTCCAGCGTCGAGACACGCGACATGGCCACCCGGCCAGCGACACGCTGAAAAGCCCTCGATTATAGCCCGTACCTGCTTTCCCCCGCACCTGGCAGCGCCAGGACGTACCAAATGACCAACATCCGCCCTAGCCGCGACGAAGACATCGAGGCCATCACCGCCATTTACGCCCACCACGTCCTGAACGGAACGGGCACCTTCGAGACCGATCCGCCGAGCGCCGCGGACATGGCGGCACGACGAGCAGACGTCCTTTCCAAGAAGCTCCCCTACCTCGTCGCGGAGCAAGATGGCGAGGTCCTCGGCTTCGCTTACTGCAACTGGTTCAAGCCGCGCCCGGCCTATCGCTTCTCGGCAGAGGATTCCATCTACCTCGCCAATAGCGCCCGGGGCCAGGGACTGGGTTCGAAACTGCTCGACGCCCTCTCGCAAGCAGCCGAAACGCTCGGCGTGCGCAAGCTCATTGCAGTCATAGGCGACTCCGCAAACGCCGGCTCGATCGGGGTGCATCGCGCGCAAGGCTTCACCCATGTCGGCGTCCTGAAGGACTGCGGCTGGAAGTTCGGCGAGTGGCGCGACGTCGTCCTGATGGAGAAGGTCCTGGGCGAAGGCAGCTCGACCAAACCGGAATGAAAAACAAGACAGTGGCCGCGTGGCTGGCCTTCCTCGGCGGGCCGCTCGGCCTGCATTGCTTCTATCTGCGCGGCTTTTCGAGCACCCTCGGTTGGTTGCTGCCGATCCCGACAGCCATCGGCTTGTACGGCATCGAGCGCGCGCGGTTGTACGGATTGGACGACGGATTGAGCTGGGCACTGATCCCGTTTCTCGGATTCACCATATCGGCTTGCGCACTGACGGCCATCGTCTACGGCCTCATGTCACCCGAGAAATGGAATGCGCGCTACAACGCCGGCAGGGCCGCGGCCGCGGAATCGACCTCCGGACGCACGAGCTGGCTCACCATCGGTGCTGTCGTCCTCGCCCTGCTCGTCGGGAGCACCGTGCTGATGGCGAGCCTGGCGTTCAGCATCCAGCGCTACTTCGAACACGAGATCGAGGCGGGCCGCAAGATCTCGCAATAGCGTGTAGCGGGCGTCGGCGTCAGAGGATCTGCATGCCGACCCAGTAGGCGATCGCGGCGACGAAGGCCGACGCCGGGATCGTCAGGACCCAGGCCCACACGATGTTGCCCGCGACACCCCAGCGAACGGCGCTGGCGCGCTGGGTGGAGCCCACGCCGACGATGGCGCCGGTGATCGTGTGCGTGGTCGAAACCGGAATGCCGAGCGCGGTCGCGAGGAACAGCGTCAACGCACCGCCTGTCTCCGCACAGAAGCCGCCCACGGGCTTGAGCTTGGTGATCTTCTGGCCCATCGTCTTCACGATGCGCCACCCGCCGAACATCGTGCCGAGCGAGATGGCCGTGTAGCAGATGACGATCGTCCAGGTTGGCGGGACAGTCGCATCGGCCGCCGCGTAGCCGGTGGCGATCAGCAGCATCCAGATGATGCCGATGGTCTTCTGCGCATCGTTGCCACCATGGCCCAGGCTGTACGCGCCTGCGGAGACCAGTTGCAGCCGGCGGAACCAACTGTCGATGCGCGACGGCGTGGAGTGCCTGAACAACCAGGCGACCGCCACCATCATGAGCGAGCCCAGCATGAATCCGAGCAAGGGCGAAACGAAGATGAAGGCGACCGTCTTCCAGATGCCCCCGGCAATCAGCGCTCCGACGCCGGCCTTGGCGATGACTGCGCCCACGATGCCGCCGATGAGCGCATGCGAGGAACTACTGGGGATGCCGTAGTACCAGGTCACCAGGTTCCAGGTGATCGCCCCCACCAGTGCGCCGAACACCACATGCACGTCGACCACCTCCGGCTGCGCGATCCCCTTGCCGATCGTCGCGGCCACGCTCAGATGGAAGACGAAGACCGCGATCAGATTGAAGAAGGCCGCGAAGATCACCGCCTGGCCAGGCCGGAGCACGCCGGTCGACACCACGGTGGCGATCGAGTTCGCCGCGTCGTGGAAGCCGTTCATGAAGTCGAAGAGGATGGCCAGCGCGACCAGCAGCACGACCACCCAGAGGGCGACTTGAACCGTTGCCATTCGAAACCCGCGGTCAGGAGTTCTCGAGGACGATGCCCTCGATCACGTTGGCGACGTCCTCGCACTTGTCGGTGATCGTCTCGAGCAGCTCATAGATGGCCTTGAGCTTGATGACCTCGCGCACATCGGGCTCCTCGCGGAAGAGCTTGCTCATGGCACTGCGCATCACCCGATCGGCATCCGATTCTAGGCGGTCGATTTCCTCGCAGGTCTTGAGGGTGGCCTCCGCGGTTACGGGATCCGTGATCTTGCCGAGAAACTCGACGGCGTCCTTTACCCGCTCGCAGCACTTCACGCTGAGCGTGGTCAGGCGCGTGATTTCTTCGGTCATGTGACGCACGTCGTACAGCGCCATGGTTTCGGCGGAGTCCTGGATCAGGTCGGCCACGTCATCCATGGTGTTGATGAGCTTGTGGATCTGCTCGCGGTCGATCGGCGTGATGAACGTCTTGTGGATCAGCCGGTTGACGTCGTGGGTGACCCGGTCCGCGGCACGCTCGGCGTTGTCGACATCGCGGTTGTACTGCTCGCGCAGGTGCAGGTCGTTGTAGTTGGCCACCAAGTGTTCAAACGCGCGTGCGGCTTCGACGATGCGGTCGGCATGCTGATTGAACATCTCGAAAAAATTCCCCTCCCGGGGCAGCAGCTTGCCGAACATGGCGCTCTCCTGAGTTCGCGGCCGTCACAGCATTTTTGTGTGACACCTTCATGAAAAAACCGCGCAAGTGTAATGGGCGGGCCCGAATCCGCTCTCAGAGCCGCTCTATGCGCTGGTCGCCGACGTGGCGCAACTGGGCCTGCGTTACGCGATCCGGTGCGATCTCGGCAAGCGGGAGCAGGACGAAGGCGCGCTCGGAAATACGCGGATGCGGAAGCGTCAACACCTCCGTCGCCATCACCACCTCACCGTGAAAAAGCAAGTCGAGGTCGAGGGTTCGTGGCGCATTCCGGTACGGTCGCTCACGGCCCGCACCAAGCTCCAGGCGCTGGAGTTCGCGCAACAAGGACTCCGGCTCCAACCCCGTTTCGAGCTCCACCACCGCGTTGATGAAATCGGGCCCGATCGCATCGACCGGCGCGCTGCGATAGAGCGACGAACGCGCGACGACGCGCGTTTCAGGCAAGGTGCCTAGGTCCGCCATGGCGCGCAGCACTGCGGCACGCGCATCGCCGAGGTTCGCGCCGATCGCGACGTGGGCGCGATTGGTCATTCCGCCGCGCTGCTGGCAGCATCGCCACCGCTGCGCGGCTTGCGCCGACGGCGACGCTTGCGCGCAGGCGCCAGGGCAACTTCACCGTCTGGCGGCAATGCGGCGTTTGCCTCCGCTGCCGGCGAGGCCAGCGGACGGGCCCCTGCACCGCCGGCGGATCGCGGCGCCCGCTGTCGAACCTTCTTCTGCTGCTCGTCGCGGACCTGGTCCATCAAGTCCTGCCGACGCATGTCATCGGCCGTGCTGAATTCCTGCCACCACTCGGCGACGGCCTCGCCGATCTCACCGACGTCGGCGCGCAGGCGCATGAAATCGAAGGCGGCGCGGAAGCGCGCCTGCTCGACCAGGCTGTACGGCGTCGCACCGCTGCGCTTGTCGAAGCGCGGCTGCATCATCCAGATCTCGCGCATGTCGGCCCCGAGCTTGCCGCGGCCGGACACATCGCCGATGCGCGCGTTGAACACGTCGTCGATCGCGTCCTGGAGCGCCGGGAACGGTGCCATCGGTCGCTCTCCGCCGCGCGGCTGCATGCGCTGCGCCCAGCCGTCGCGGACATCGGCCCACAAGACGCACGCAAGCAGGAAGCTCGGCGCCACGGGCTTGCCCTCCGCCACGCGGCGATCGGTGTCCTGAAGGGCGGCACGCACGAAGGGTTGATCGGCCCGCTCGACCACGATGTCGAGCAAGGGATAGATCCCGGTCGACATGCCGAGCGCACGGAGCTGCTCGATGGTCGCAACCGAATGCCCGGTCTGCAGCAGCTTGAGCATTTCATCGAATAGCCGGCTTTGCGGCACATCGGCGAGCAACTTGCTCGATGCCACCAGCGGCGCCGCCGTCTTGGCCTCCAGGTTGAAGCCGAGCGCTGCCAGCTTGGCGGAGAAGCGGATCGCACGAATGATGCGAACGGGGTCTTCGCGATAGCGCGTGGCCGGGTCGCCGATCATGCGCAACGTGAGCTTCTTCGCGTCCCGGATGCCGTTGTGATAGTCGACCACGATCTGGCTTGCAGGGTCGTAGTACATCGCATTCACCGTGAAGTCGCGCCGCGCGGCGTCTTCCTCCTGCGGACCCCAGACGTTGTCGCGCAGCACGCGGCCGCTGGCGTCCACGGCATGCTTCATGCCGGCCAGTTCGCCCTTGCTGGTGCGCTCGTTGCCGGCGACCTGCTCGGCGCCGTTGCTGTCCATGTAGGCGCGGAACGTCGAGACTTCGATCACCTCGTGCTCGCGGCCGCGACCGTAGACGACATGGACGATACGGAAGCGCCGCCCGATGATGAAGGCGCGGCGAAAGAGGCCCTTGACCTGTTCCGGTGTCGCGTTGGTCGCCACGTCGAAGTCCTTCGGGCGAAGGCCGAGCAGCAGATCACGCACTGCGCCGCCCACGATGTACGCCTCGAAGCCGGCTTCCTGGAGGGTGGTCACCACGTTCTTGGCGCGCTCGTCGACCAATGCAGGGTTGATGCCGTGGACCGATGCCGCCACTTCCTGGCGCTTGCCGAAACGGGTCTTGCCGCGCGCCGCGGCGCCGCCGGACTTCCCGAGGAGCTTGTCGATGAATTGCTTGATCATTGGATGGAGGGATTGGGCGCTCGGCGCCTCATTCATTTTCGAGCATCGACCGGATCAGGGGGATCGTGATCGCGCGCTGTGTCTGCAGGGCGTAGCCATCGAGCTGCGTGAGCAGTTCCATGAGGCTCCCGAGGTCGCGGCTGAAACGATGGAGCATGTAGTCGAGCACGTCATCCGACAGCATCACGCCGCGATCGTCCGCCGCCTGACGCAGCACCGCGCGGCGCTCGGCCTCGCTCAGCACCTGCAGGTGAAAGACATGGCCCCAGCCGAGGCGGGTGCGCAGGTCCTCGCGCAACGGCAGGTCGGCCGGGGGCACCGCGCCCGCCGCCACGACGCCACGCTGCAAGCTCTGGGCATTGACGAACCAGTTGAATGCCGCGTGCTGCTGGACCGCCGTGTACAGGTGAACGTCATCGAGCAGGATCGCGCCCCAGCGATCGTCAAACTCGGGCGGGTCGGCAATGCCGGGATGCAACCAGCCTGCGCTCGCCCCCTGGTCTTTCAGCGCGGCCCGCACCCCTTCGAGCAGATGCGTCTTGCCGCTGGCGCTTTCGCCCCAGAGGTAGGTCGGCACCGGCGAATGGACTGTCGGCGAACGCCCGTCACCGACCCATAGCGTCAGGTGCCGCAGCGCCGGCTCGTTCGGCCCGGCGAAGAAACCCGCCAGCGTCGGACCGCTCGCCAGGCCGATGTCCAGCGCGAGCTGTTTCATGCCCGACATGCCCGACCTGCCCGGGACGGCTGAGGTAACGCGGATGACGCGAAATAAAGGTTCATAGGACAGTGCAGAACGCCGCGCGGCTGCCGGAAGCGCTCGCCCCTTTCGGGAGGGGGTGGCGCAAGTTCACGGCATGACCCACCCTGAGACGGTCGGTGGATCGGTGAGCGCCCTTAAAATCGTGTGGAATTCTATCGGCCCGACCGTCTTGGTTGCCGGCATCATTGTCCTCCTCTCCTTTCGCCCTCTCCTCCAGCCCCGGTCAGCCCATGAACTCCAACTCCACCACTCCGCTCAGCTACAAGGACGCCGGCGTCGACATCGATGCAGGCGATGCACTGGTCGATCGCATCAAGCCGCTCGCCAGGAAGACGATGCGCGAAGGCGTGCTGGCCGGGATCGGCGGGTTCGGCGCCCTCTTCGAAGTGCCCAAGCGCTACAAGGAACCCGTGCTCGTGAGCGGCACGGACGGCGTCGGCACCAAGCTCAAGTTGGCCTTCGAATGGAACATGCACGACACCGTCGGCATCGACCTCGTGGCCATGAGCGTGAACGACGTGCTCGTCCAGGGTGCCGAGCCCCTGTTCTTCCTCGACTACTTCGCCTGCGGCAAGCTTGACGTCGATACGGCCGCGGCCGTGGTCGGCGGCATCGCACGAGGCTGCGAGCTCAGTGGCTGCGCCCTCATCGGCGGCGAGACCGCCGAGATGCCCGGCATGTACCCGGCCGGCGAATACGACCTCGCCGGCTTCGCCGTCGGTGCGGTCGAGAAATCGAAGATCCTGACCGGCCAGAACGTGAAGCCCGGCGATGTCGTGCTCGGCCTGGCTTCCGCCGGCGTGCATTCGAACGGCTTCAGCCTCGTGCGCAAGGTCATCGAGCGCGCGGGCGCGGCGGTTCCCGCCACGCTCGACGGCAAGCCCTTCCGCGAAACAGTGATGGCCCCGACCCGCCTGTACGTGAAGCCCGTGCTCGCGGCGCTCGAAAAGCACCCGATCAAGGCGCTGGCCCACATCACCGGCGGCGGCCTGCTCGAGAACATCCCGCGCGTGCTACCTGAAGGCACCGCGGCCCACCTGCGTAAGGGCAGCTGGCCGCAGACCGAGCTCTTTGCCTGGCTCCAGAAGGTGGCCGGCATCGACGACATCGAGATGAACCGCACCTTCAACAACGGCATCGGCATGGTGGTCGTGATCGACGCCGCCGAAGCGGCCGCCTGCGCCGATACGCTGCGCGCCGCCGGAGAGACTGTGTATGAAATCGGCGCAATCGCCGAGCGCGGCACCGGCGCCGCCGTCGTCGTCGCTTGAGCAACCCGCCCGGGTGAGCGAACCTTTCCCCGCCGCGTCACGCCCCGTGATCGCGGCCAGCTACCTGCTGATCGCGGGTGCTTTGCTCCTGATCATGTGGCAGGGGCTGCTGCCCGGCCTGCTCTGCGTGTGCATCGGCTTCCTCGGAACGCGCTGGATCGCCCGCATGCTGGACGCGACCCTTCGGGGCTCCAGGAAGCTCAGCGCCAACGACCCGGCCTGGACCATGACCCGGCCCTTCGCACGCGTCATGGCGGCCTCGGTCGTCATGCTGGCTCCTATCGGCCTGCTGATACTCGGCTTTGCCGAAGCGCGCGAGTTTGTGCTCGATGCGCCCGATCAATACAAGGAACTGCTCGATTTCGTCGCCCGCACGATTCTGGAACTGCGGCTTAAGCTGCCGGCAGAAATCGCTACCTACCTGCCCGAAGGCGCCGCCGAAGTCCAGCGCACGGCTGCGAGCTATCTGCGCGCGCAGGCGGGGTCATTGGCACTGACCGGCCGCGCGTGGCTCGGCGGCCTGCTCTTTGCCTACGTCGGGCTGATCGTCGGCTCGCTCGCGGCGGTGGCCAACCAGGCGCCTTCGCGCCGGCCGCTGGCCCGACAGCTTCGCGAACGCATCATTCTGTTCGGCGAAGCCTTCGGCCAGATCGTCGCCGCGCAGTTCTGGATCGCGGCCTTCAACACCCTGCTGACCGCGATCTTCCTGCTGTTCCTGCTTCCGACGTGGGGGATGGAACTGCCTTACACGCCCGCGCTGATCACCCTGACTTTCGTCGCCGGGCTCGTGCCAATCGTCGGCAACCTGGTATGCAACATCGTCATTACGCTGGTTGGCCTGTCGGTCTCGCCGATCGTCGCATTGGCTTGCCTTGCGTTCCTGATCCTGATCCACAAGGCCGAATACCTGATCAACGCCAAGGTCGTCGGCAGCCGCACGCAGATGTCGGTATGGGAACTGCTGGCGGTCATGTTCGTGGCCGAGGCGGTCTACGGCCCGGCTGGGCTCGTGGCGGCGCCGCTCTTCTACGCCTATCTGAAGAAAGAGCTGAAGGCTGCCGAGCTGGTCTGAGCTTGGTGATGTCCTGAATTGATCGATTCAGGTCCGGCGGGGTGCGGACGAATCGGCTTCCAGCACCCGAAAATCGGGCGCATCATCCACATGCTTTTTCGGAGCCTGCCCCCATGAAGACCTGTCTCATTGTGATCGACGTTCAGGAGTCGTTCCGTCATCGTCCGTTCTTCACCGAACGCGATGTGGCGCCCTACCTGTCCGCCCAGAACGCCTTGATCGCCGGGTTCGCCAAGGCCGGAGCGCCTGTCGTGCGCGTCTTCCACAGCGACGGCCCCAAGGTGGCCGACAACCCCTTCGCGATCGAATCCGGCCACGTCCGCCCGCTCGAAGGCCTCGCGGACTTCCAGGCCGCGGCGACCATCACGAAGAATCGCCACAGCGCACTCGTCGGCACGGGGCTCGATGTCTGGCTCACGCGAAATCACATCGACCGCATCGTCATCAGCGGCATCCGCACCGAGCAATGCTGCGAGACCACCGCGCGCCATGCGTCGGACATGGGCTGGCAGGTCGACTATGTCACCGACGCCACGCTGACCTTCGACATGACGCAGCCCGACGGACAGCGTCTTCCGGCGAACGACATCAAGATGCGTACGGCAACGGTGCTGCAAGGGCGCTTCGCGACACTTTGCAGCGTCGGCGAAGCGCTGGCCCGGCTCGACGAAAAGATCGCCGCATGAACACGCCCACTCGGACCCGGCGCGTTGCGGTCCTGGCGTTCGATGACGTCGAGGCGCTGGACCTCGCGGGGCCCTACGAGGTCTTTACGACGGCCACCCGCATGCAGCTGCGCGACGCGCCATCCGCTTCACCGCTGTTCGAAGTCGCCTGCGTTGCCCGGACGAACGCACCGGTGCGCATGCGGGCAGGGTTGTCGATCCTGCCCTCCTTCACCTTCGCGGATGCACCACCGCCGGACGTGTTGATCGTGCCCGGCGGCGTGGTCGACGCAGCAATGGCATGCGTCGAAACGATCGGCTGGATCGCCAGCGCGAGCAGCGAGGCGGAACTCGTCGCATCCGTCTGCACGGGCGCATTCCTGCTGGCGGAGGCCCGGGTCATCGAAGACGGCTCGGTCACGACGCATTGGGAAGACATCGCGGACTTGCGCCAACGCTTCCCGAAGCTCGAAGTCCAGGAGAACGTGCGCTGGGTCGACCGGGGACGGATCGTGACTTCGGCGGGCATCACCGCCGGAATCGACATGAGCCTGCACCTGGTGTCGAGACTTGCCGGCGAGCCGCTTGCGCTGCGAACCGCAAGGCAGATGGACTTCGCATGGACGCGCCTCGCCCCCTAGACGAACAACCGATCCGCGTGGTCTTCGCGCTTCTGCCCCAGAGCCTCGTGCTCGACTGGGCCGGGCCTGCCGAGGCGCTTCGGATCGCCAACCAGTTGCTCGTCGCGAGCGGCCGGTCGCCACGGTTCGAACTGGTATTCGCGAGCCCGGAACCGACTTCCGTCAGTTCGGTCGGCGTCACGCTCTCAGGCTTGGAGGCGCTCCCGTCGGAGTGGGACTTGCCATCGTGGGTTGTGCTGGTCGGCATGCCTGGGCGGACGATTTCCGTGGACAACCCGCCAGCGCAGGCACTGCTGCATTGGCTCCGTGGGCTGCGACTCGAAGAGGGGCGCCTTGAACTCGTGACCATCTGTGCCGGGACACTGCTCGCAGCGCACGCCGGCCTTGTCGCGGGGCGGTGTGCGACGACCCACCACCATCACCTGGACGAGCTGCGGGACATCGACGCGCGGTGCGACGTCGTCTCCAATCGCGTGTTCGTGCTCGATCCGCCCCTCTACAGCAGTGCGGGCGTGACGACCGGCATTGATCTGCTGCTGCACCGCATCGCAGAGACCTGCGGAGAACCGCTCGCCGCGCGCGTGGCGCAAACCATGGTGGTCGCGATGCGGCGCGGGCCGCAAGACCCCGAACTCTCTCCCTTTCTCGCTTACCGCAACCACCTGCATCCCGCGTTGCACAAAGTGCAGGACGCGGTCAGCGAACGACCACAGGCCGACTGGACCGTGCCTCGAATGGCCGATGTTGCGCACACGTCTCCCCGGCACTTGACTCGGCTCTTCGTCGAGCATGCCGGTGTCGCACCACTGGCGTACCTGCGGCGCCTTCGGCTCGCGGCGGCGCAGATGGCATTGCAATCCGGCGCGAACGTCACGCGCGCCGCGGAAATCTCGGGCTTCGGTTCGGACACGCAGTTGCGCCGCGCATGGCGACAGTTCGGCTTGGCCGGATCACCATCGGCAGCGACGCCTCGCCCTTCGTAGCGCGCTAGAGATATCCGCAGAAGCGCAGGATGTGGCCGTCCGGCTCGCGGATCGCGAATTCGCGCAGGCCCCAGGGCTGAGAGACCGGCGGCTCGATCACGTTGACGCCACGCTTCACGTACGCGTCATGCAATCCGTCGACGTCGCGCCCGACATGGATCACGATCTCGCCGCGCCACGGTTGGGCATCGCGTCGCCCGCATTGCCACAAACGGATGTAGACGGGATCCCCATAGGTCCGATCGCCCTTCTTCACCCGGGCGTAGCTCGGCGGCTCGCCGGCAATGAAGTCAAGTTCGAAGCCGAGCACATCGCGGAAATAGCGCGCGGCGCGCGCCGCATCCGTCACCGGGAGCACCGGCTGGATGCCATGGAATTCGTGAAGCGTGCCAAGGTCGGCCGCCGGCGCCGTGCTGCCCCCACCCTCGACACCGGGCGAGTCGTGCCCGCCTTGACGCGGGCCGGCTGCCGGTTGCGACCCCATCAGCTCTCCGCGCGCCGCAAAGCGGCGACCCGCTCCGCGATGGTGTCGATGTCCAGCGCTTCGTCCGCATGCGCGAGATAGGTCTCGAGATCGCGGACCGCGGCCGCCGAATTGCCTTGCTCCGCATGCGCCAGGCCGCGATCACGGTATTCGCCCCACGCTTCGGGAAGCAGTGCGATCAGACGGTCCTGCACCGCGATCGCGCGCTGCCAGTCTTCCTGCGCGTGATGGATTTCCTTCAGGTTGCGCAGCATGCGCCCAATTATTTCCCGCGGCGTGGCCGGCTGGAGATACAGGCCCAGCGGCACGTCGAAATCGCCTACGAGTCCGTTGCTGCGCTTGTAGGGTTCGAGCCGCTCGCTCAACTCCTCGCGCGACAGCGACTTGCCAGTGAACGGGTCGATGACCACCTGCCCCTTGGGCAACGTGACCTTGAGCATGAAGTGCCCCGGAAAGCCTACGCCGCGAGCCTGCAGGCCGAGGCCGTGCGCAAGTTCCATCCACAACACCGCGAGCGAGATCGGAATCCCGCGCCGTGTCCGCAGGACAGCATTGAGATAGCTGTTGTCCGGGTCGTAGTAGTCGTTGACGTTGCCGCCGAAGCTCAAGTCGTGAAAGAAGAACTGATTGAGCGTCCGAAGTCGATGCAGCGGTGCGGCGTCGGCCGGCAGACGGCGCTTGAGGCGTGCAAGCAACTGGTCGACGTCGCCGAGCACCTGCTGGACATCGAGTTCAGGGTATTCGTCCTGCGCGATGCTCGCCGCTGCTTCGAGCAAAGGAAACTGCTCGTCACTCTTGACGAGCGATTCGAAATACTCGAGAGCAGTGGGCGCCTGAAAGCTGAACGTCATGTGGCTTTGTAGAGGAGCAATGAGGGAGCGTCAAGGCGGCCGACACTGAGGTCGCGAGTCCGTGATCAACGACGCGCGAAACTGCGCAGCTTCACGCCGACCACGGCAAGCACGCCGAAGTAGAGCGCGCCAGCGCCGACGATCAGCGCCGCCAGCAGACCGATGCGCTGCAGGCGCGCCTCGCGAAGCGCGATCCAGTCGAAATGCCGTGCGCCCCACAGGAGCAAGACGGCCAGAACCAGCGTGCCGATCGTCACCTGGAGCAGGAACTTGCCCCAGCCCGGCTCGGGCTTGTAGCTGCCGCGCCGGATCAATCCGACCAGGAGCCATACGGCATTGACCATCGCGCCAATGCCGATCGTGAGCGTGAGCGCCGCGTGCTGCAGCAGCGGCACCAGCACAAAGTTGAGTGCCTGCGTGAGCACCAGCACCCCCACCGCAATCAGCATGGGCGTGCGCATGTCGTGCTTGGCGTAGTAACCGGGCGCAAGCACCTTGATGGCCACGAGCCCGACCAGACCCACGCCGTAGCCCATGAGTGCAGCGGTGGTGCGTCGCACGTCCGCCTCGCCAAACGCACCGTTGTGGAACAGCACCGCGACAAGTGGCTGCGAGAAGACCAGCAATGCCAGCGCGCATGGCACCGACAGCAGCACCACGAGGCGCAGGCCCCAGTCCAGCATCGACGAATAACGCGCGTCATCCTTGGCGGCGCGTGCACTCGCCAGTTGGGGCATCAGCACCACGCCCAGCGCCACGCCCAGCAGAGCGGTCGGGAATTCCATCAGGCGGTCGGCGTTGGTGATCCAGGTCACGCTGCCGGTCGCCAGGTGCGACGCGATCTGCGTGTTGATGAGCAGCGAGATCTGCGCCACGCTGACACCGATCAGCGCGGGAACCATCAGCCGGACGATCTTGCGCGTCGTCGGGTCAGTCCATGCCGCGCGGATGGCGGCGGCGCTCGCCCCGATCCTGGGGAGCATGCCTAGGCCGCGCAGGGCCGGGATCTGGATTGCAAGCTGCAGAATCCCGCCGATCATGACGCCCACGCACTGTGCGTAGATCGGTTCGATCCCCATGCGGCGAAACCATGGCGCGCCGAGCACTATCGAGAGAATCAGCGCCACGTTGAGCAAGACGGGCGAGGCGGCTGGCACCGCGAACTTCCGCCAGGTATTGAGCACACCACCCGCCAGCGCCACCAGGGACATGAAGCCGATGTAGGGGAACATCCAGCGCGTCATGACAACGGCGGCATCGAAACCGTCCGGCTTCAATCCGCTCGCCATGGCCCAGACCATGACGGGGGCGCCGATCACCCCGAGCACGCAGATCACCACCAGAGTCCAGGTCAGCAGCGTGGAGACGTGATCGACCAGCTTTTTCGCGCCTTCGTCACCCTCCTCCGTCTTCGTCGCCGCCAATACCGGCACGAAGGCCTGACTGAAGGCGCCCTCGCCGAAAACGCGGCGAAACAAATTCGGAATGCGAAATGCGACGTAAAAGGCGTCGGTCATCGCGCTGACGCCGAAGACGGAGGTCATGAGGACGTCGCGGACGAGGCCCGTCACTCGGGAAGCGAGCGTCAGTAGTGAGACGGTGGAGGCGGATTTGAAAAGCGACACGGCCCGCGAGTGTATGGGCACCGGCCGGGGCGCCCCCGGAACCGGCTCTGCCGGGCCACTCGGCGCGCCCCGGAAGGGGGCAGGAGTAGCGACACGAAGTGCGCGAAGCCTGGGGGCGATATAATCGTCGGCTTTGCTGCAACATCCACAGACACTCAAGGAATATCACCGTGGCATCTACCAAGCCCAAGAAGAAGAACCCGCGCCTCGCGTCGGGCCGTAAGCGCGCCCGTCAGGACGTCAAGCTCAACGCTGCGAACACCTCGCTGCGCTCCAAATACCGTACCGCCGTGAAGAACGTCGAGAAGGCCGTTCTGGCCGGCGACAAGACCAAGGCGGCTGAAAACTTCGCGAAGGCTCAAAGCGTCCTCGACACCGTCGCTGACAAGGGCATCTTCCACAAGAACAAGGCTGCTCGCGACAAGAGCCGCCTGGCAGCCAAGGTCAAGACCCTGGCCCTCGCCGCCTGACAATTTCAGGCAAACAGCCCGGACTGGTTCGCTGGTCCGCCGTTTGATCCGGGTGCGCTGCAGCAAAGAAAAAGAAAAACCGCCTTCGGGCGGTTTTTTCATGCGCGCTCCTTTTCAGGAGAATCGCCAGGGGCGCTCGAGGTTACTTTTCGGTCACGACCGGCGGCTTGGCGGGTGGCCTCAGGGCGGCTTCCGGTGCATCCGGAACGAGGCAGGCTTCCGCCACCTGAAGGTTATTGTCCTTGGCGAAATTGACGCAGAAATCCCAGGCCATCGGTTCTGCGTCACGCAGTTGGCGATTGACGACCACGCACTTGACGCCATTGATCACGGTCGGAACGCACCAAGGCGAATAGCTCAGGTGGCTCCCGGGTTGCGGTCCACCCGGGCGGAACGAACACATCACGCCGGCCAGCCGTTCGGCCCAATCGCTCGGGCGAAAGGTCCGGCCATCGTGGGTGATGCCCTGAATGAAGATTTCTTTGGCGTTGGGAGAGACCATCGGTCGGGTTGGCGGGTTGAATGCACGGGCTCGTGCTGCGCCGCACAACCGATTCTATCCGGGGGTCCCGCGCGCGACATGCACAAGGGCATTGGTGTGATGCGCAATCCTCAATGAACGCGTCAAAACGGACGCCTAGAATCCGCCTTCCCTTTTCCGGAGATACGCATGAGCGCCACTGCCGCCCCCTCTTCGCCCCATGTCATGAACACCTACGGCCGCCTGCCGATCGCGCTGTCGCACGGTCAAGGCTGCCGAGTCTGGGACACCGAAGGCCGTGCGTACCTCGACGGCTTGGGCGGCATTGCCGTCAATACGCTGGGTCACAACCACCCGGAGCTGGTCCCCGCGCTGCAGGACCAGATTTCGAAGCTGATCCACAGCTCCAACTACTACCACGTCACCGGCCAGGAAAAGCTCGCGGCCAAGCTGACCGAGCTCTCCGGCATGACCAATGCCTTCTTCTGCTCCACCGGCCTGGAGGCCAATGAGGCAGCCCTCAAGCTCGCGCGCAAGTTCGGCCACGACAAGGGCATCGAACGGCCTGAGATCGTGGTCTACGAGGCCGCCTTTCACGGCCGCAGCATCGCGACGCTATCGGCAACCGGCAACCCGAAGATCCAGAAGGGCTTCGAGCCGCTGGTCGAGGGCTTCATCCGGGTGCCGCTCAACGATGTCGAGGCCCTGAAGAAGGCCACCGAAGGCAATCCGAACGTGGTCGCCGTGATGTTCGAAACCATCCAGGGCGAAGGCGGCATCCACCCGATGCGCTGGGAATACCTGCGTCAGGTGCGCCAACTATGCGACGAGCGCGACTGGCTCATGATGATCGACGAGGTGCAATGCGGCATGGGGCGTACCGGCAAGTGGTTCGCGCACCAGTGGGCCGGCATCACGCCGGACGTGATGCCGCTGGCCAAGGGCCTGGGGTCCGGCGTGCCGGTCGGCGCGGTCGTCGCAGGCCCGCGCGCCGCCAACATCTTCGGCCCCGGCAACCACGGCACCACTTTCGGCGGCAATCCGCTCGCTATGCGCGCCGGCATCGAAACGATCCGCATCATGGAAGAGCAGAAGCTGCTCGAAAACGCCGCGAACGTCGGCGCCCACCTGAAGGCGGCGCTGGAGCGCGAACTCGGCGGCGTCGCCGGAGTGAAGGAAGTCCGCGGCCAGGGCCTGATGCTCGGCATCGAACTCGACCGCCCGTGCGGTGTGATCCTCAACCGCGCCTGTGAAGCCGGCCTGCTCCTCAGCGTGACCGCTGACAGCGTGATCCGACTCGTGCCACCATTGATCCTCAGCATTGCAGAAGCGGACGAGATCGTGGCGATCCTCGCCCCGATCGTGAAAGCTTTCCTCGCGGAACCTCAGCCATGAGTCAGACGCCTGCCATCAAGCACTACTTGCAGTTCTCGGACCTCGCCGCGGACGAGTACGCCTACCTGTTCACGCGCGCTGCGCTGATCAAGAAGAAGTTCAAGGCCTACGAAAAGCACCAGCCGCTGGTCGACCGTACGCTGGCCATGATCTTCGAGAAGGCTTCGACCCGAACGCGCGTGAGCTTCGAGGCGGGCATGTACCAGCTCGGTGGCAGCGTCGTGCACCTCACCACCGGCGACAGCCAGCTCGGACGCGCCGAGCCGATCGAGGACAGCGCGAAGGTCATCAGCCGCATGGTCGACCTCGTGATGATCCGCACCTTCGAGCAAACCAAGATCGAATCCTTTGCCGCGCACTCGCGCGTGCCGGTGATCAACGGCCTGACGAACGAATTCCACCCCTGCCAGATCCTCGCGGACATCTTCACCTACATCGAGCATCGCGGCTCGATCGCCGGCAAGACGGTGGCATGGGTCGGCGACGGCAACAACATGGCCAACACCTGGCTGCAGGCCAGCGAGATCCTCGGCTTCACGGTGCACGTGAGCACGCCGAGCGGCTACGAGGTCGACCAGTCGATCGCCGGCATCCGCTCCAGCGACAGCTACAAGGTGTTCAAGGATCCGATGGAAGCCTGCCGCGGTGCCGATCTGGTCACCACGGACGTCTGGACCAGCATGGGCTACGAAGCCGAGAACGAGGCCCGCCGCGCTGCGTTCGCCGAATGGTGCGTCGACACCGAGATGATGCGGGTCGCGCAACCGGACGCCCTGTTCATGCACTGCCTGCCGGCGCATCGCGGCGAGGAAGTGGAGGCCGAGGTCATCGACGGCCCGCAATCGGTGGTCTGGGACGAGGCCGAGAACCGGATGCATGTGCAGAAGGCGCTCATGGAGTACCTGCTCTTGGGACGGCTGGCCTGAGCCGGCGCTGTTGGAAAGTACCGACACCACGCCCCCGTTCATCGCGCTAAGTTCGCGCCATGGACGCAAGACTCTGGGATATCTCGCCCCCGGTGCATGAAGGTGCGCCGGTGTTTCCCGGCGACACGCCCTATCGCCAGCGCTGGGTCGCGACCATTGCGCCGGACTGCCCCGTCAACGTCAGCGAGATCACGCTGTCGCCGCACATCGGCGCGCACGCCGACGCGCCGGTTCACTACGACCCTGGTGCCGCGACGATCGGCCGGGTCGACCTCTCGCCCTATCTGGGCCCGTGCCGCGTGATTCATGCGATCGGGTGTGGTCCGCTGATCGAATGGGCACACGTTGAACATGCGGTCGATGCACTGCCGCCACGTGTCCTCGTCCGCACTTACGAGCGTGCACCCATCGACCGCTGGGATCCTCAGCTCGCCGCCTTTGCACCCGCCACCATCGAGCGCCTGGCGGCGCTCGGCGTGACCCTGATCGGCATCGACACCGCGAGCATCGACCCGGCCGACAGCAAGACGCTCGACAGCCACCAGATCATTCGCCGCCTCGGCCTGCGCGTGCTCGAAAACCTCGTGCTCGACGACGTGCCCGAGGGCGACTACGAACTCATCGCGCTGCCGCTGAAGCTGATGGACGCGGATGCGTCACCGGTGCGCGCGGTATTGCGCGAACTGGCGCTGTAGGGACCGGGGGCGTAAGCTATTCGCGAGAACGCCCGGGATCGAGGGCATGAAACGGAGGTAACCGATGTTCAGTGACGACGAACTCGCCCAACTGCGCACGCACGGTGTCGTGCTCTTCGCCAAGCGCGTGATCTTCGACGCGCAGCCGCCGATGTCCGCAGAGCAGATCGCAGCCGTGCAGAGCGTTTGCGCAGGGCCGATTCCGCCGGATCTTCTTTCGCTCTGGCGCGTCACCGCCGGTGGGCGACTGGACTACGACCTGCACCTTCACATGAATGGCAATGAGGAGTCGTTCAGCTGGAGCGAGCTTTTCTGGAACGGCAGCGACGCCTACCACGACCTGCAGGGATGGATCGATCACGAGCTCCAGGGGGCGAGGGACGCGGCCGCAGAAAGCGCCGAGGCATGGGACGGCAAGCTCACCCTGCTGCCCTTCGGCGGCTTCGAGTACTGCGATCGCGTCTACGCGGTGGTCGAGTCCGGCGCCGATTACGGACATGTCCTCGCATGGAAGCAGGGCCTGCCGCAAGCCTGGGCGCACGAGATGCACGAAGACGGCATGACGACCGTCGCGCATGACCTCTATGCGGCTTTCGACGCGCTGCGCCTCGACGAGGACCCTCTCGAGCCCGCCGGCGAATACTTCACCGGGCAGGCGCTGCTCGAATACCTCGACGATCGCCACCAGGAGGACGGACTGCCGATCGAGCTGATGGACAAAGTGGTCGCTTTCTACCGCCAGGCGATGGTGGACTGGCGCACTCCGTTGGCCAACGGCACACTGGGCGACAACGGGCCGCTCTCGCGCATTGCACTTCGTCACGCGGTCGCGACCGACGACGAACAGCTCGTGGCAAAGCTGCACGCTGCAGGTGTACCGCTCGCCGGACCCCTGAGCGGTAGCGCGATCGCGACCGACCTGGCGATTGGCCATGGGGCGCATGCCGCCGCTGCGGCGCTGGTGCGTGCTGGTGCGCCCGTAGCGCCCGATGCGCTGGACGCCATTGACAGCGCGATTTCTCCTGAACTGGCCGACCTGCTGCTCACTCATGGCGCGCAGGCCAGCCCAACGGCCATCGCCGAATGCGTTGCCTGCGGCGCGCCCGCCGCGGCGCGGGTCATCGCCAGCGCGTATGCGCAGACGCACGACGACCTCGCTATCGCCTATGCCGCCGCACGGGACGAAATGCTCGCCGATCTCGAGTCCTCGCTCGTCGAAGTCCGGGAAGGTCGACTGACACACTATCTGGGCTTGGCGGGCCTGACCCGGCGCGCGGATCACCTGCGCAGCTTCAGCCTCTGATTCAGGCGTCGTAGAGCCAGGGCACATCGAGCAGCTTGGCGCCGAGCATGCGCAGCGCCGCGTCGCGGCCGATGCGCACGAGGCCGGTCGCGTGGAAGATTTCGCCGTTGCGCCGCGCGCGCGCCTGCACGTTGGCGTTGCGCTCCCAGCGCTCGGCCGCATAGCGCGCGAAGGCCGCAGGCACCTCTGCTGCGGCACCGCCGTCGAGCGCATCCGCGAGCGCAACGGCATCCTCGATGGCCATGCCCGCGCCCTGAGCCAGATACGGCAGCATGGGGTGCGCCGCGTCACCGGTCAGGGCGATGCGTTCGCCTGCCATCTGGTGCGGCCCGGTGAGCGGCGGCCGGTCATTGAGCGTCCAGGCGCGCCAGGCAGGCACGGCTTCGAGCAATGCCTGCAGTTCACCGCAGGTACGCCCGGTAGCCTCCTGCAAGGCGGCGAGGCTCGTCGTGCGGTCCCAGTCGCGCGCATCGCCTTCCGGCGCGGCCTCGGCCAGCACCACGACGTTGAGCGCATCGCCCCGGCGCACCGGGTAAGACACCGCATGCAGGCGCGGACCAAGCCAGACGTCGATGCGCGTGCTGCGCAGGGCAGCCGGAAGCGCCGACTGGTCGACCATTGCACGCCATGCCGTATGCCCCGTCGCGCGCGGCGGCGACGCGTCGTCGATGACGCTGGGGCGCACGGTGCTCCAGAGGCCATCGGCTCCGATCAGCGCATCGGCCTCCCAGACGCGCGAATCGGCACTGGCCGCGCAGACGGCATCACCGCGCGCAGTGACCTGCGCCACGCGCGCGCCGGTGGTGAGGGTGACTGCCCCGCTGCCGCGAACCGCAGCAAGCAGCAGCGCATGGAGATCCGCACGGTGAACGCAGAGGTACGGCGCGGCATAGCTGTGCAGCATCGCGTTGCCGAGCGGAAGACGGGCGATCTCGTTCCCCACGGCGGCGCTACGGACCACCAGGGCTTCCGGCCGCGCCGCGATGCGCATGAGGCCCTCGGAAACGCCGAGCGCCTGCAGTCGCCGGGTGACGTTTGGTCCGAGCTGGATTCCGGCGCCGACTTCGCCGAAGGCCACCGCCTGCTCCAGCAGATCGACGCGATGGCGCCGACGTGCGAGCGCCAGCGCGCTTGCGAGGCCCGCGATGCCGCCTCCCGCGATCAGGACATGTGCCGCCATCGACCCGCGCACTCAGTGGGAGTGCGGCACGGATGTCTTGCCTGCTTCAGTCGCCTTGCCCGCCGGAGTCGAGCAACTGCCGCAGCTGTCGCACGAACCGCAGCCGGAGGTCTGGCCCAGCGATTTCTCGAGCCGGCCGGCGCGCTCCGCATCGACGAGCCCGGCGCGTTGCGAGCCGGCGGCCACCTTCGCGGCCATGCCCCGGCGCCAGCTGCCGGGCATCCAGCGCCAGACCGCATAGATCGCGGCCAGGGCGACGATCAGAGTGACGACGATTTGTTGTGCCATCTCATCCTCCTGTGAGAGCCAGGGCCACCCGATAGGTGATCCAGCACGCAATGTAGGCGAGTCCGAACAAATAGCCAGCCATGATGAACACGTAGCGCCATGAACCGGTTTCGCGCTTGACGGTCGCCAGCGTCGAAATGCACTGCGGCGCGAAGACGTACCAGACCAGGAGCGACAGCGCCGTCGCGAGCGACCAGCTGCCCGCGAGCAGGGGCTCCAACTGCCCTGCGACGTCGTCGCCGGTGGCCGAGAGCGCGTAGACCGTGCCCAAGGCACCCACCGCCACTTCGCGCGCAGCCATGCCGGGCACGAGCGCGATCGAGATCTGCCAGTTGAAACCGATGGGCGCGAAGATGTGTTCGAGCCCGCGTCCGATCATGCCGGCCAGGCTGTACTGGATCGCCGGCCCAGTCGCACCTTCGGGCGGCGACGGGAAGGTTGAGAGGAACCACAGCAGGATCGTGAGCGTGAGGATGATCGTGCCCACGCGTTGAATGAAGATCCATGCGCGCTCGTAGAGGCCCAACGCGAGATTGCGCAGGTTGGGCCAGCGATAGGCCGGAAGTTCCATCATCAGGGGCGAGTGCTGCTTGCTGTCGCGGAAACGCTTCATCACCCATGCCACTGCCATCGCCGAGACGATGCCGAAGACGTAGAGTGCAAACAACACCACACCTTGGAGATTGAACACGCCACCCACGGTGCGCGCCGGAATGAAGGCGGCGATCAGGAGCGCATAGACAGGCAGGCGCGCCGAACAGGTCATCAGCGGCGCGATCATGATCGTCGTGATCCGATCGCGCCAATTGGTGATCGTGCGCGTCGCCATCACGCCGGGAATCGCACAGGCGAAGCTGGAGAGCAGCGGAATGAAGGAGCGGCCGGACAAGCCCACCGTGCCCATCACGCGGTCGAGCAGGAAGGCGGCGCGCGGCAGGTAGCCCGAATCTTCGAGCGCAAGGATGAAGAGGAACAGGATCAGGATCTGCGGCAGGAACACGATCACCCCGCCGACGCCGGCCACGATGCCGTCCACCAGCAAGCTCTGCAACATGCCTTCAGGCATCACGCGCTTGAGGAACTCGCCGACCGCGCCGGTCGCGTCCTTGATGGCGTCCATCGGCACTTCCGCCCAGCTGAACACCGCCTGGAACATCAGGAACATGGTGACGGCCAGCACCAGCATGCCCCACAGCGGATGCATCACTACACGGTCGATGCGATCGCTGGTCGCAAGGCTGCCGACGGGCTCCTTGACGGCCACGGCCAGGATGCGGCGCACTTCGCGCTGGGTGTCGAGCACCTCGTCGAAATCTGGCGCGTGCCATGTGCGCGGCACGGCAGCGGTCACCGGCGCATCGAGCGCTTCGACCAGCGCGCGCGCGCCATCGCTCTGCACGCCGACGGTCTCGATCACCGGCACGCCGAGCTCGCGCGACAGCGCTGCGCTGTCCACGGTGATCCCCTGCTTTCTCGCCATGTCGGTCATGTTGAGCGCAACCACCATCGGCAGCCCGAGGCGCTTGGCATCGAGGACAAGACGCAGGTTCAGGCGAAGGTTGGTGGCATCGGTGACGCACACCAGCAGGTCGGGCGGCGCCTCGCTGCTCTTGCCAGTGACCACGTCGCGCGTGACGGCCTCATCGGCAGACAGCGCATTGAGGCTGTAGGCGCCAGGCAGATCCAGCACGAACACCCGGCGGCCCGAAGCGGTGCGCAGCGTGCCTTCCTTGCGCTCGACGGTCACACCCGCGTAGTTGGCAACCTTCTGCCGGCTGCCAGTAAGCAGGTTGAACAGCGCAGTCTTGCCGCAATTGGGGTTGCCCAGTAGCGCAATGCGCTCGGGCGGACTCGACATTGATGCGGCGCCGGGCTTGAACGTGAGCGTTGCTTCAACCATGGCGAGCCGCTCCCGGGGTGACGCGGATCATGGCGGCCTCATGCCGGCGCAATGCGAACGTCGTGTGGCCCAACCGCACAGCGAGCGGCTCGCGCCCAGGCACACCATTGGCGACGATGCAGACCGCTTCGCCGGGAACAAATCCGATCTCAGTCAGCCGCAACGCCAGTTCGCGATCTTCGGGGGTGTCCGGCCGCGCCACGTCGAGCACGGTGGCCCACTGACGATTGGGAAGTTGATGGAGGCTGATGGCGGCGAGGGCCGCGCCGGTCGAATTGGTCACCCGCAGAGTCCGAGAGTCTTCAAAAATGAGAATTATTCTCGAAAACGGAGGGCCTGGGGCGAACTCGGCCGAAGCCATTTCTCCTAGCAGGCCAAATTCCAAAATGGCTCAGGAACTTTCCGGCCGCTTTATGGGCACGTGCGGGGGTCGACACATCGTTACGTCTGGCAACATTGGGTGGAAATAAAGAATTCAGGGAGCACAGTGAATCATTTCATCGCCATCGCGGAGGCCGCGTTGAGGTATGCCCTGCGGGGCGGCTATGTCCTTTCCGTCGCTGCCGTATTGACCGCGTGCGGCACCCCGCCACCGTCAGACTTTTCCGGCGATTGGCTTCCAGTGAACCGATATCAGGAGGCAACAGCGGAAATACCGCTGTCGCCCACCTATGTGTTTCAGGCCACCCCCATTGATGGAACGCTCAAGACCATGCTCGAGCGCTGGGCGGTCGATTCGGACCTGAAGCTCAATTACCGCCTAGGCTCGGACTACACGCTGCATCAGCCGGTCAGCCGGATTCGCACAGCAGATATCCGTGCAGCAGCCTCCGAGTTGAGTGCGATCTATGCGCCGCGCGGGGTGTCGGTAACAGCCAACGACCGCGTGATCCTGGTTCAGCCCGCAGAGGCGACCCAGCCCGTCCCTGCCAATTAATGCCCTGGCGCTCCATTGCCGGAGCGGGCTCGTCGATGTTCAACAAGAAATCACCTACACCCAAGGTCGAGGCAACCGTCGCTCAGGCGGTCGACTTCGAACTCACTATCGCCGACATGGCACGCCGCAGCGAGCGGCGCGCATGGGGTGTCGCCCTCGGATCCCTTGCCATGTCGCTCATCCTCGCCGGCGGCTACTTCTATATGTTGCCGCTCAAGGAAAAAGTGCCCTTCCTCGTCATGGCAGACGCCTATACCGGTACGAGCACCGTCGCACGCTTGACCGATGACGTCGTCAACCAGCGCATTACCGCGAGCGAAGCCATCAACCGCAGCAACGTCGCCCACTTCGTCCTGGCTCGGGAATCCTATGACCTCGCACTGACCAATCTGCGCGACTGGGCCACCGTTCTCACGATGTCGGCACCGGGCGTGGGCGCCGCCTATACGGGCCTGTATGCATCCACCAATCCCGACAACCCCTACAAGCTCTACGGCAAGGACCGCGCGATACGCGTCAAGATTCTGAGCATCGTTCTGATCGGTGGAGGCGCCAACTCGACGCCCAAGGGCGCAACGGTCCGTTTCCAGCGAAGCCTGTTCGACAAGCAGAGCGGCGGAACACGCCCCTTGGACAGCAAGATCGCGACGCTGGAGTTCACATACAAGCCCAACCTCAAGATGGAAGAGCGGCACCGCATCGAGAATCCGCTCGGCTTCCAGGTCACCAGCTATCGCGTCGACAACGACTATGCCTCGGCTCCGCCCGAGGAAACGACCTTGCCTTCGACAACCGCGCCGGATTTCTCTCTTCCGCCGGCAAATTCGACGCAGCCCGGCGCCGCAAGCGATCCGGAGATCGTCGTCCCCGTGCCTCCCATGGACGAGTACGAGTCGGCCGCCGTACCTCAGGCAGCCGCGGCGAATCGGCGCAACACGCAGGGGACAACTGGCAATACGGGAGCGCCGCGCCGATGAACCGAGCCAATCGCTTCACACTGGCCGGGATCGCTTGCGCAATGTTGATCTGCGCACCTGAGGGCAGTGCCGCACCAGCGATCGACACCTATCAGTACCAGCCCGACCGCATCTACTCCATTCGGACCGGGCTCGGCATCGCCACCCAGATCGAACTCAGCCCCCACGAAAAGATCCTCGACTACAGCACCGGCTTCACCAGCGGATGGGATCTGACCCGGCGCGACAACGTCTTCTACCTCAAGCCAAAGAACGTCGATGTCGACACCAATATGGTGATCCGCACCGAGACGCATTCCTACATCTTCGAATTGAAGGTCGTTGCTACCGATTGGACGACACTGGAAGCCGCCCGACAGGCGGGGGTGCAATACAAGGTCAGATTCGGCTATCCAGCCGACACGAGCTTCGCCCATGAACGCACCAAGGCCAGACAGGCACCCGAGCTCAGCACATCTCTGGTCAAGGGCCGCAGCTACAACTTCGAGTACGACTATGCAACCCGAAGCACCGGCGCGCCATGGCTGGTCCCGACCACGGTCTACGACGACGCCCGATTCACCTATATCCGGATGAGCGATATGAAGCAGTTCCCGACAGGGAACTTTCCCACCGTCTACATGCGCCAGCACGAACATGGAGAGGACTCGGTGGTGAACACCACCGTCGAGGGCAACACCATCGTTGTTCATGGGACCTATCCCTATCTCGTCATTCGCCATGACGCCAATGTCGTCGGACTGCGAAGGAACATCGTCAAGTGAGAAGCAACTTTCCAGAAACGGACGACGTGGGAACTCACGATGAAGCGCTGCGGCAGGACGCAGTCGCTGCCGCTCCTTCATCCCACAACCCTTACGCCGCGCAATTTCAGCAGGGCGTCGCCCCACCGGACCTCGACTCGGCGGCGCCCGCACTCACCAGCAACGAACTGCGCCGACTGAACCGCCGAGCTTTTGGCTTCCTCGTCGGTGTCGTGCTGCTGGTCGTTGTGGCCGCGCTCTGGATATTCAGCAGCCTGTTGAATCGCAAGGAAAGCGCAAAGGCACCAATCCACGAAGTCGTCACGATTCCGGCGGCACCCAGCCCCCAACTACCGCCGCCACCCGCTCCAGCGGCCTCGCCCAAGACCGAAGCGATCGCGCTCGCACCAGAGTTGCCCCCGCTACCCCCACGATCGGCATCTGCGCAGGAACCGCGTGGCCTCACGCTGCTCGAGCGCCGAATTGCAGACAAAGCCCCTGCTGTGGGCGTTGCCGCCAAGACTACCAACGCACCGGCTTCTGCAGCGCAGCCGCCGTATCCCGGCGCCTGGGGACCTCAGGGAGCCGACAGCGAGCAGGGCATGCCCCCAAACAGCGCGTACACAGGCAAGCCACTCTCACCGACATCCAGCGCCCAACCGCTCATCCGGCCCGACACGCTCATGATGCGCGGAACCTACATCCGCTGCGTACTCGAAACCCACATCGTGACGGACATCCCTGGATTCACGTCTTGCGTCGTTACCGAACCGGTCTACTCCTTCAGCGGCAAGCGACTGCTTCTGCCCAAGGGCTCCAAGGTGCTCGGCAAATACGACACCGAACCCAACGGCCCTCGCGTTGCGGTCATCTGGGACCGGGTCGTCACCCCAACAGGCATCGATGTGAACATGGCCAGCCCCGGCGTTGACAGCCTCGGCGGGGCCGGGCATCAGGGCGACCTCGACGAGCACTGGGCCAGCCGGATCGGCGCTGCCATGCTGATCAGTTTTTTCAGCGATGCGTTCAAGTACGCGGCCTCGCAGTACGGCCCGAGCACCAATAGCGTCGCCGCTGGCGGCGTGGTCGTGCAATCGCCATTCGAAAGCAACACGGCCCAGACGCTACAAAACTTCGCCAACCAGGCTGTGCGGCGTGCGGCCAATCGTCCTGCGACAGTGACTATTCATCAGGGGACCGTGGTGAACGTCTATGTCGCAAGAGACGTCGATTTCAGCGGCGTCGTTGCGCGGTATTGAGCTTCCCAGCGATTGCATATCATGACCGACGAACTTGTCGCTTCCGTCTCCAACGAATTTTTGGAGTACCAGTATCAGGTACTCGGCATTCAGGAATACATGGCCTCGTCGGAGGTCACCGAGATCTGCATCAACCGCCCTGGTGAGCTCTACCTGGAAAGCCGCGGCGGCTGGCAACGCGTGGAGGTCCCGACCCTCAACTTCGCGCGCGCCGTTCAGTTCTGCACAGCAGTCGTCAACGAGAGCAGCACCGGGCAACGAATCACCGACATCAATCCCGTCGTCTCGCTGACGTTTCCAACAGGCCAGCGCGCCCAGTTCGTCATTCCGCCGGCCTGCGAAGCCGACCACATTTCCATCACGATCCGGCTGCCCTCCAAGCAGACGAAAACGCTGGCGCAGTACCAAGAGGATGGATTCTTCGATCAGATCCTGGAAGACGCGCATGGCATCGGCGACCAAGACCGCGAACTCCTTGGACTGCGCTCCGAGCACCGCTACGCGGATTTCTTTCGACAGGCCGTTCTCGGCAAGAAGAACATCGTTGTCTCCGGGGCCACTGGCAGCGGCAAGACGACATTCATGAAGTCGCTGGTGAACCACATCCCCGCGAATGAACGGCTGGTCACCATCGAAGACGCGCGCGAGCTCTTCATCGACCAGCCCAACAGGGTCCATCTGCTCTACTCCAAGGGCGGTCTGAGCACCAGCAGCGTGACGGCCAAGAGCTGCATGGAAGCATGTCTGCGCATGAAGCCCGACCGCATCATCCTCGCCGAGTTGCGCGGTGACGAGTCGTTCTACTTCATCCGCAACTGCGCATCGGGCCATCCGGGATCAATCACCAGTTGTCATGCCGGAAGCACCGGGCAGACCTGGGATCAGCTCGCCTTGATGGTCAAGGCGTCGTCCGAAGGCGCAGGCCTTGAATTCAACACGATCAAGCGCCTGTTGATGATGACCATCGACATCGTGGTGCACATCAAGGCGCACGCAGGCCGACGATTCATCACCGGCATCGACTTCGATCCGGGTCGAACGTTTTCGAGCACGGCCTGAGCGAAGCCGAGCCACCGAGCCAGCCGAAGAAAGAGAAAAGGGAGAGTGCAAAGTGCTAGCGGGAATGGAAATGATGGGGTGTCAGGACCTTGCAGTCCCGGCAGCCGTGATGCGCCATGTCGTTCATGTTGAATCAAGCGCCAATCCCTACGCCATCGGCGTCGTCGGTGGGCGGCTGCAGCGGCAACCGAAGAATCTCGAAGAAGCAGTGGCGACCGCTCGCATGCTCGAAGCCAAGGGCTACAACTTCTCCCTGGGGATCGCGCAGGTCAACCGACACAACCTCCAAAAGTACGGACTCGATAGCCACGAGAAAGCCTTCGACCCGTGCTCGAACCTTTCTGTGGGTTCACGAATACTCGCAGGCTGCTACACAAGCGCGGGCGGCGACTGGGGCAAGGCCTTCAGCTGCTACTACTCCGGCAATTTCGTGAAGGGATTTCAGGACGGCTATGTCCAGAAAGTCTATGACTCGATCAACCGAAGCACGATCGTCGCTGACATCACCGACATGGCGATTCCCTTGTTGCCGCAGCCCGGGCACTCGGCTGCTTCGCAAGCCAGCACAGTTAACGCCGTAGCCGCGCGAAAGGCCAGCAAACAAGACCGGCTCGTCATGCGGAGCTTGCCGCTGAATCCGGCCGCTCCCAATCCCCACCTTCCCGCGGCGGAAAAGTCCCGCGCCTTGCATAGCGAACAGCAAGCCCCCACCCAGCCGAGCACACCTGCCTCGGAGGTCTTCGTGCCACAAGTGCGGGTTCCCGGCGCGCCTGTCACCCGGCCGTCAGCGGCGCTTGCAGCAGCGATCGATCAAGCAGATCTGCGACAGGGCGTCCAAGACAGCGCTCTCGTGTTCTGAACACCACCTGGTGTCGATGAACCTCAACACCCATCCACCGCGCATCCGGCTGTCTGACCACGGCCATCGACCGAGGGCGCGACTTACGCCCTCTTCACCACCAGAGAGGAAAACTGAATGAAAAATCAAAGCATCACCAACGCAGCGGATCGACTCAGGCACGGCTATTTGCGCACCCTTGCCAACGCGACCGTGATCGCAGCCCTTGTCCTACCCTGCCTCGCCGCAGCCCAGGTCGGAGGCTCCGATGCCATCGGCACAGCGTGCGGATTTCTCGGCAACGTCAAGAACCTTCTCAACGCAGTGTCGATCGTCGTGGTGACCATCGCGATCATCTTCTCCGGCTATCAGATCGCCTTCGCGCACAAACGCATCGCCGACGTCGCTCCCGTCATGATTGGTGCGATTCTCATCGGCGCCGCCTCGCAAATCGCAGGGATGTTCCTCGCGAACAGCTCGGGCAGCGATGCGTGCTCGACCACATCGAGCATCACGCCCGAAAGCCTGAGCGAAATGGTCGCCGCTGCGCGATGGCTGCTCCAGCGTGCGTAAGAACGCCATGTTCCGCGGATGCACCCGTCCGCCCATGTTCCTGGGCGTGCCCTATGTGCCCTTCTTCATGGGTGCGGGCGGATGCATGTTGCTGGCGATGTACTTCAACCTCTTCTACCTGTTGTTGACTCCGGCTGTGATCTTCGTCATGCGCCAGATGGCGCGCCGCGACGAAATGATCTTCCGGCTCCTGGGCCTTCGGCTGCAGTTCCGGACCCGGGTGCGGAACCTCCAACAACACGACGGCATGTGGGTCTTCACGCCCAACAGCTACCGAGGCCAATCACGCATCGACAACTAGCCGAACGCAAGACCATGTCGAAACCTCAGTTCAGTCCAGATACCGCTATCGGCGAGTTCATCTCGTTGTCCACCCATGTCTCGCCCACCATCCTGAAGACCACGGGCGGTGACTTCCTTCTGACTTGGCGCCTCGAAGGATTGCCGTTCGTCGGGCGCGAAGAATGGGAGCTGGAGCACCGCCACAACACCTTCAACCGGATGCTGCAAACACTGCGTGCGCCGGATTTCGTCAATGTGGCCTTCTGGACCCACGACCTGCGTCGCCGCCGCACCGTCAAGGACGACAGCCAGTTTCGACAGGTCTTCAACCAATCCCTGTCCGACGCCTACTACGGCGCGCTCTCGTCGCAGAAGCTCATGCAGAACGAGCTCTATCTCACCATGCTCTATCGCCCCGTTGTGGGGGGAAAACGCTTCGTCGAGAAATCGGGCGATCACTCCCGACTCGGAGCCGAACAACAGCACGCCATCGACAAGGTTCTTGAGCTCGCCGGCAACGTAGAAGCCGTCCTCAAGGACTACGCCCCAACGCGCCTGGGCATGTACGAAGCGGCCAACGGCATGGTCTTCTCCGAGACGCTCGAATTTTTCGGCTACGTGCTCAATCACATCGATGAGCCGGTGCCCGTACTGAAAGCGCCCGTATACCGCTATATCGGCGTCAGCCGGCAGCGCTTCTCTGCGAAGACAGGGGACTTCGTCCTCACGACGCCGACGAACGTCAACCACTTCGGCGCCATCCTCAACATCAAGGAATATCCTGACGGCACCTATCCGGGCATTCTCAACGGACTCAAGTATCTGGACTTCGAGTACGTCATCACGCATTCCTTCAGCCCCATGGGCCGACACGACGCCCTCAAGGCACTTGAGCGCACCAAGGGGATGATGATTTCTTCCGGCGACAAGGCGGTCAGTCAGATCGTCGAACTCGACCAAGCGATGGACCAGCTCACCTCCGGCAACTTCGTGCTGGGCGAGTACCACTTCGCGATGACGCTCTACGCGCCGGACCAGCCCACGCTTGCGCAGTACATCGCAACCGCCCGGGCCGAGTTGTCGAACGCCGGCTTTGTCTCAGTCAAGGAAGACCTCGCCGTCACCGCCGCGTTCTATGCCCAGTTTCCCGGCAACTGGAAGTACCGCACCCGGCTCGCCAATGTCAGCTCGCTCAACTTTCTCGGTCTCTCGCCGCTGCACAACTTCGCCACCGGCAAGAAGAGTCAGAACCCGTGGGACGACTGCGTTACCACGCTGCAGACCACCAACGGCCAGCCCTACTACTTCAACTTTCACGCCACCCACCCTGGTGAGAACTCCGTGGGCGAAAAGGCCATTGCCAACACCATGGTGATCGGCAAGTCTGGCACCGGCAAGACCGCGCTCATCAACTTCCTGCTCAGCCAGGTGCAGAAGCTCACCCCCTCGCCGACCATCTTCTTCTTCGACAAGGATCGCGGCGCAGAAATCTTTGTACGCGCCTGCGGGGGAAACTATCTTGCGCTTGAGAATGGCCGCCCCACCGGCTTCAACCCCTTCCAGTGCGAACGCACTGAGGCCAACGTCCAGTTCCTGAGCGATCTCGTCAAAGTCCTGGCCGGCAAGAGCGTCTACAGCTCGCGCGAAGAAGAAGACATCTTTCGCGCCGTCGAGAACATGCTCGACACGCCGATGCACCTGCGCAACATGACGAACTTCCAGAAGAGCCTGCCCAACATGGGGGACGATGGCCTCTACATCCGCATGCGCAAGTGGACTGCCGGAAACTCGCTCGGCTGGGTGTTCGACAACCCCAAGGACACCATCGACTTCACGCGCGCCAACATCATCGGGTTCGACTACACCGACGTCATCGACAACCCCGAAGTCCGCGTCCCCGTCATCAACTACCTCCTGCATCGTCTGGAGGCACTCATCGACGGTCGCCGCCTGATCTATGTGATGGACGAGTTCTGGAAGATCCTCGACGGCCAAGGCGGCCTCAAGGAATTCGCCAAGAACAAGCAGAAGACCATCCGTAAACAGAACGGACTCGGCATCTTCGCCACACAGAGCCCTGAAGACGCACTCGCCAGCGACATCGCCGCTTCCCTCATCGAGCAGACGGCAACCATGATCCTGCTGCCAAACCCGAATGCGAGCCGCGAAGACTACATCGACGGACTGAAACTCACCGAATCCGAATATCAGGTCGTGGTGAGTCTTGACGAGCGATCGCGCCGCTTCCTTGTCAAGCAGGGGCACATGTCATCGGTGTGCCAACTTGACCTGCGCGGAATGGACGACGCACTGGCGGTCATCTCCGCCTCCACCGACAACATCGAAATCATGCATGACGTTTTGCATGAACGCGCCACCGCCGAAAGCGTAAGCGCAGATGACCTGCGGCCGGAGCAGTGGTTGCAAACCTTTTATGACCGGCGCAAAGGCAGTGGCAAGAGCCAGCGCGGTGCTTCGGCCAGCCCACAACCAACGGCCCAAGCCAGCCTTGCATGAAGCCCCCCCAACCATGACCTCCATGCTCCAACCCCTTCCACTCGCGCCAGTCCGCCGCGCTTCGCTGCCCGTCCTGTTGGCGACCCTCTTTGCCGTCACCGCACCAGCGGCGAATGCCCAATGGTCCGTTGTCGACCAGCAGGGAAACCGAAAGCTCGATTCGATGAACGAGAAACTTGGTCAGGCCAATGAGGAACTGAAGAACGTCAACAAGGTTCTGGGAAGTACCAGCGATGGAAACGGCGCCTCGATTAACGAAAACATCTACAGGCTCAACCGGCGCCTGAACTTGGATCGTTCCCAGTCGCCAGGAAACCGCGTAGAGGATCCCAAACAATCCTGGACCTCGCTACAGCTAACCCAAGGCATTGAGCAATGCAATTCGATCGCGTCATCGCAGAAGCCCATCTGCGAAGAGCTCGTGAGAACCAGGAACGCGCACTACATGTACATGAAGACCATGTACGACAACACCAGTACGCGCAATCAACGCCTCACTGAGCTCGTCGACCAACGTGGCCAGCTCGGCGCTGACGACTTCGGCAAGCTGCAGGACAACACCAACCAGGTCGTCACGCTCCAGACACTGATCGCACTGGACAGCCAGCAAATGGAAAGCGTCAGCCACGCCTATCAGGCACGCATCAGCTTCCTGAATTTGCAGCTGACCAGCCAGGCAACCATGACGACGAGCGGCCAGCCACCGGACTCCCCCATCGGCTCAATCATTGGCTCGGCCGCCAGCGGCGTAGTGCTGAAGGCCGCTCTGGATTCGTCGAAGCATTCGAGCGCGCCAGGCCGACGGACATTGACCATCGACCAATAGTCGCCGCTATCCAGGAGCCGCGGGCATGCCCATCACCGACCTCAGCAACTTCGCATTCTTCAAGCTCATCAACGACTATCTCCGCGATGAAATCGACACTTTTCAGTGGAGCCTGCTAACCAGCACGGCACAGCTTGTCGGCGCCATCGGCTTGACGCTGCTTTCCATGTGGATCATGTTCCAGGGTTTTCGCATCATCACGGGCCGCACGCAGCAGCCCATGATGGCGCTGGTGGGCGACTCCCTGCGCGCCGCGCTCATCCTGAGCATCGCCACCGGCGCGGCCAGTGTCTCCTCCAATCTCTACTGGACGCTCACCGATGGCACCACCAGTGCCATCACCGCCCTCGTCTCGCAAAGCTCCGACAGCCCCTACGCCAACATCGACAAGAACCTGGCCTACATGCAGGGCATGCTCTCGGCCATCGATTCGCTCGCCACCGGGGGCGATCCCTCCATCGATTCGGCCAAGGACCGCGCCAAGTGGTTCTCCGGCATCGGCATCGCCGGGCCCGGCGTCATCGGCGGCTCCATGTTGCTGCTCAACAAGATCGCCATCGCCCTGTTCATCGGATTCGGGCCCCTTTTCATCATGTGCCTGCTGTTCGAGCAGACCAAGTCTCTCTTCAGCAAGTGGCTGCTCTATGGCATCGGCACTGTCTTCTCTATGGCCGTGCTCAGCTTCATGGTGGGGCTGGCCAACAATGTCATTCAGGGTGTCGCTATCGCCTTTCTGGCCAAGTACGCGGCGCTGTTGACCGATACGGGCTCCTTCCTGGGCGCTACGTCCGCCAGCGAGGGCATCACCTCCATGGCTTTGCAGCAGGGCGGCATCGGGCTCGTCCTCACCACTCTCATCGTCAGTGCGCCTCCGATGGCCGCGGCTTTCTTCCAGGGCACGCTCGGTAGCTACATGTCTTACTCCGCGTTCGGCAACGTCGGCTCCGGCTCCGCTGCCGCTGATGCACAGGCCAGGGCTCAGGGGCGTGGGAATGCAAATCTGCCGCCAGCCCCTAGCGATGCACAGCCAACGGTCAAAGATCCTGGCGCCGCTTCTCCTCGTCCACTATCGGACAGGGGAATGAACCAAGCGACGCTACAGAGCGACGACATCAAGAGACTACAAAGGGCATGAGCGTGACATCCGCATTCAAGCTACTGCCGCTGCTTTCAGCGCTTCTCTACGCATCTGCTTCATCCGCGGAAGGTCCTTGTCCCGCCGGTCAACGCATGGTCGGACAGCAGAATGTCCCTGGAGCCTCTTACCCCATTTGCCAATCCATCCCAGGAGCGAATAGCGCTCCGCAAAAGCCGCGTGCCATTTGGGCAGATCGATGGGGCGCTATCTTCGCCGACACGACAACGGGAGATATAGGGACCGTTGTCGGGCGCACCAGCAGATCAGAAGCCATCAATGAAGCTATGAATGATTGCAGGGCATCTGGTGCGAAGCATTGTGAGTTAAAGCTCGCCTATAAAAATCAGTGCGCAGCCGGAGCTTGGGGATCGGGTAACGGTGGACTATGGGTATGGACAGGGGATCCCAAAAAGGAAGGTGCAGAAACGCGAGCTGTCGCGAGTTGTTCGGAGACGACTAGGGGTACATGTCAACTTTTTTACAGTGCTTGCAGCTACGTAGAAAGAGTTCAGTAAGCCGCCAGATGAAGATCCTCATCTCCATCTTGATCCTTGCTGCCATTGCGACAACCGCTTGTGGATCGTCTATGAAACCCTCCGACATCAAACGCAACCCGCATCCGAAGATGCGCTATGAACTCACGCTGACGATTCACGATGCGCCAGGCCCGTTTGACTCGATAGAAGGCACCATGCAATACGAGGTAGCCGACAAACGATGTTCGCCGGAGAACCCCATCAGTGGCACATGGAATCCACCACACGTCAACGTCCCTTTCGCATTCAACCGAGTGGCAGACAACGTTTACACCGGTACGGTGTACCTCGACATTCTCGAGGATGAGGACTACTACGGACTCGGGGTATGCCACTGGCAAATGACGTTTGCCATCGTGGGAATGAAGGCCAAAGGTGCGGAGTTCAGTCCCGATGTTTCCTCGGCCAAGATTGTCACCAACCAGCCGGAAACAACGTACTTCGCCAAAGAAATTTACAAGCGCCCCACCGTAGAGGGCTTGAGTACTGGCGGCGTCCCGCTGTCCGACTGGATCGCCAAACAACCGAGCAAATTTTTCTCAACCACCTTGATTGCCAAGGAGCGCCTTGAATGACTGTCGGCACCCGTGAATACGCCGCCTTGGCAAGCGACGCTTATACCGATCGTTCATTCGATACCGGCAAACCCAAGGTCTCGATCAACGATCAAGACTACAAGGTTTTGGCCGTTGCCAATCGACCTTCAGGCTACCAAGGCACTGCATATCAATGCAAAGAAACCGGTGAAGTCATCATCGCCCATCGCGGCACCGAGTCTTTCAAGGATGGCATCACCGATATCGGCATGGCGTTCAAAGGGCGCAACAATCAGCTTGATGACTCCATAGCGTTTGCCGAGCAGGCAATCAAACTGGCACACAGCACTCAGTCGAACTATCCCAATCCGGTCACTATCAGCACCACCGGCCACTCTCTCGGCGGCAGTCTCGCCGAACTCACCGCCGCCAGGTTCGGCCTGCGCGCCGAGACCTTCAACGCCTACGGCCCCACTGAACTGAAGGACCTCCATCGCTACGGCATCGATGTCAATGCCAAGCATCCCCACATCGTCAACCACGTGCGCGCCACCGATGTGGTCGGCGCGGATGGGCACCATTTCGGCGAGGTCCACACTTACGCAACGCCCAAGGATGTCGAGAGTCTGCGCAAGGGCCGCTATCTCGATGAGCCCGGGTTGCTCCGCCTGCCTACCAATCCGCTGCTGACCGCCGGTCTCTCAGCGCACAGCATGAGCACTTTCCTGCCCGACAACCCAGGGGGCTCGATCATGACGCCCGAGAATGAGGCTCGGGCGCGGGCCTATCAAGGTCCGATCGCGCAGTACCGCCGGGACGTGGTGAACAACCGCATCGATTTGGCGACGATCGCCCATCGCGCGCCTTCTCCGCTGAACATGATCAATCCGATTGATCCGAGTGCAAAGCTCCGGTTGCAGGCGATGGATGCTGGACTCGTCGCGGCTACGGACATGGCGGTCGATGGCGCGCAGCGGGTTGGGCGTGCGGCGGCTGAAGGTTTCAAGGCGGCGGGAGAAGGTGTTTCGCGCGCTTACGACTCGGTGTTCGGCAGCAAGACCGCAACGCTGCCACCTCAGCCTCAACTGGATCAGCCCGGTCACCATGACCATGCGATGTTCAAGCAGGCACAGGCGGGTGTTCACAAGCTCGATGCCGAACGAGGCCGCACGCCTGACACCAGCAGCAACCATCTCGCTGCTGCGCTGGTCGTTGCGGCTCGGCGTGACGGGCTCACTCGCATTGACAGCGTGGCGCTCAGCGACGATGCGTCGAAGGCTTTTGCGCTCCAGGGCGCGCCGCGTTCTCCTGCAATGAAGGTCGCCAGCGTACTCACGGTGGACGCGATCAACACGCCGATTTCGCAGAGCACTCAGGGGTTGGAAGAAGCCAGGCAACAGAACCGCACTCAGGTTTATCCAGCCCTAGACACACGTTCGCAACAGGTGCAGCGAAGTCCGGAGCCTGCGATGGGGATGTAAGTCGGTCAAAACAACTCGCCGGATCAGGCAGACAAGATAAAAAACAGGGAAGAAAACAAATGGCAATGAAACCGTGGATCGGTTGGCTCGTGCTGGGCTTCGCGCTCCCCGCCTCCTCTCAGTTCTACGAGCCCCTTCAGTTCCGCTCCAACGATCCGTTCCTCTTCTGTCACGACGGATACGAGCCCGTCCAAGCCACCGCTTGCTGGATTCCGCTTCCTCCCTACACCGGAGCGTGGATCATGACGGGCGTCTGCAACCCCCCGAATCAGTACGGCCGTTCGTGGACCGATCGAGACACCTTGGCCCTGCAGCAGTACTTGACGGTATGCCCTCAGGCTCAGAACAGCGGTGACTGGTCGGGTAGCGGTTCACCACAAACGATACCTTTTCAACACTGATAGATAAACCTCTCGCGGTCCATCGTTTTCAGTCAAACAGAACGCCGACGCACTTACGTCGGCACGGTATAGCGGAAAGAAAGAGCATGAACCATCCAAGCTTCCAAACAAGTCCCCCGGCGCACGGCCGCGCTACGCGCTTTGCAACAGCCGCTGCGCTCTCGTTCATAGGCCTCATATCGCCGCCCGCCCATGCAGAGGCCGGCATGACTCTCAGCCTCTGCGGCGTGAATGAAGAAACCGTCTTCGCTTGCACACTTGAGCGCAACAAGAAGATCGTCTCCTTGTGCGCAACGCCGGCGTCGAACTTCTACTACGCGTACGGGCGTCCCGCATCGATCGAACTGAGGTATCCCTCCAGAGATATCCAAGAGATCGCATTCACGAGAACTCACCTGAGCTTCGCGGGCAACACCGGCGGCTACGCGTATGCCTTCAGGAACGGTACCTACAAGTACATCCTCTATTCAATTTCCGGCGAGCGCAACTACGAGCGATCGGGCCTGATCGTGCAGCGAGACGGAAGCGCCCGGGCTCTCCAGGACATGCACTGCCAAGCATCAACGGTGGTGGAGACGGAGAACGATCTCACGCTGAAGGCCACATACCAATGGAGCCGCGACTCCGAGATCGAGTCAACGGGGCTGCCAAGTCTTCGCTAGCAACCTCTAAAAGCAAGAACAAGGGAGAACAAGAATGTCATCAAGGGAGAACGCCGACTACCTCATGCGGTCGGCGCAGCGTGCCGGGATCACTGACCCAAAGGAACTCGCAAACTTCATGGGCCAAATGCAGATCGAATCCGGCGGCTTCAGCAGCATGAATGAGAACCTCCGTTACTCCGGTGCCCGTCTCTTGGAGGTCTTTCCGGGGCGCAACGGAATGCGCACTGCCGAGCAGGCCAACAGCATCGCAGCAGGAGGCCCCGAGAAGATCGCGGAGGCGATCTATGGTGGGGAATGGGGCGCAATGCGTCTGGGCAATACGCAGGAAGGAGATGGCTGGAAGTATCACGGTCGCGGCTACGTTCAACTGACGGGACGCGACAACTATGCCGTTGCCGGCAAGGCGCTGGGTCTGGATCTGATCAATCAGCCGGAACTGGCCGCCGATCGCGATGTGGCAGCGAAGATCGCTATTCACTACTGGGAGACGCGCGTCGTATCGCGGGATCATCAAACCAATGTGACAGCCGCAACTCGCGACATCAATGGCGGCGAGAAGGGTCTTCGCGAGCGAAAGGCCGCTGCAAGCGCCTGGGAAGACAAGCTCGCGAAAGGCTATGAACCGGACTCGCCGCTTTCGGCTGAGACGCGGTCTTCCCAGAACACAGCCAAGAACGCCGCAAACCTGAAGCAAGGAGATCGCGGAACGGCCGTGGCCGAACTGCAGCGACAGCTCAACAACCTCGGCTATACCGCCGGCAACGAGCGGCCCTTGGCGGAGGACGGCCGTTTCGGCCCCGCTACGCAGCGTGCATTGCAGACCTATCAGCGCGATCATGGCCTGGTCCCGGACGGAATCGCCGGACCGAAGACGCTCGACGCGATTCGTGATCCTGCCTATGCCACGCAGCAGCCGAACAGCCCGACTCCGCAGATCGACGAGCAAGGCCATCCTGGCTTCGGCATGTTCTGCCAAGCCCGGACAGCGGTGCATCGGCTTGACGCGCAGCATGGCAGGGTGCCGGACATCCATAGCGACCAACTCAGCGCCTGTCTTGCGGTGACGGCATTGCGGGCTGGCATGGATCGCATCGACCATGTCGCCCTGGGCACGGATGCTTCTCAGATCTTCGCGGCCCAAGGCGCATTGAACTCGCCGTTCAAGCAGCTTGCGGGAGTGGCGACGATGGAAGCATTCAATACGTCGATCGCGCAAAGCACACGAGAGTGGCATGTCGCGTCGCAGCAGTGCTTCGAACAAAACACCCAGCACATCCAAAAGCCCGAGCTGCAGTCGCAGGACCAAGCCGTTCGAGTGGCGATCCACTGATGACCAAAGCCAAATGGACAACGGCGGCATTTCTGCTCACCGTGGCTGTCGTTGCCGGCGCCTACATGTCCGGCTTCCTCGCACTATGGCTGCTGAAGCTCCCGACGGACTCGCTCGCGTGGCACACCTACCTGGATTACTTGAGAGTGGTCGATCACCCTCAAGTGCGACCCCACGTCCAGCGCATCCAAGCGGCGGGCTTGATCGGCTTCGTCTTGCCCTTGTCGGTCTGGTTGACGCTTCTGGCATTGATGGCTCGGAGGAACGTCCAGTCGATTCACGGCGACGCGCGTTTCGCCACCGGGGCGGATCTCCGTCGCTGCGGGATGATGAAGCCTGCAGCCAACGGAATTCTGGTGGGCAGATTTCAGCGCAGTCTCGTGCGCCTTCCTGGCCAGCAGTTCGTCATCCTTGCTGCGCCGACACGGTCGGGAAAGGGCGTAGGGATCGTCATCCCCAATCTGCTCGACTATCAGGACTCGATGGTCGTCCTGGATATCAAGCAGGAGAACTACGAGCTGACGAGTGGGTGGCGAGCGAGTCAAGGCCAAGAGATCTTTCTCTTCAATCCCTTCGCGGAGGACCGGCGCACCCACCGCTGGAATCCGCTGAGCTACGTCTCGAATGACCCGGCGTTCCGCGTCTCCGACCTGATGAGCATCGCCACGATGCTCTATCCCGACGGAGCCGATGACCAGAAGTTCTGGGTCAGCCAGGCGCGCAATGCTTTCATGGCTTTCACACTGTACGTCTTCGAGAAATGGGAGTTCGACGACAAGCAGGGAGTGCCCATCGAATTCCGGACCACCCGTACGCTGGGGCAGATCTACAGACTGTCTTCAGGCGATGGTTCGGATCTGCGAGCGTTCTATCAAACGCTGTCCCAGTCGCCCTTTCTCAGCGGGAACACACAGGCCGCTTTCTCAAATCTGCTGTCGCAGGCTGCCGAGACCTTTGCGTCAATTCTCGGCACGTTCAAAGAGCCGCTCAACGCCTGGATCAATCCGGTGCTCGACGCGGCGACCAGCGCCGACGACTTCCTGCTCACGGACGTGCGCAAGAAGAAGATGACGATCTACATCGGCATCCAACCGAACAAGCTCGCCGAAAGCCGGCTGATCGTGAATCTCTTCTTCAACCAGCTCATCAACGTGAATACGAGGGAGCTGCCGCAAAACAACCCGGCGCTCAAGCATCAGTGCCTGCTGCTGATGGACGAGTTCACGAGCATCGGCAAGGTGGACATCATCGCCAAGGCCGTGAGCTACATGGCCGGCTACAACATCCGGCTGCTGCCCATCATTCAAAGCATGGCGCAACTTGATGCGACGTACGGCAAGGACGTGGCCCGCACGCTGGTGACGAACCATGCGCTGCAGATCGTCTATGCGCCTCGCGAGCAGCAGGACGCAAACGACTATTCGGAGATGCTCGGCTACACCACTGTGCGCAAGGAAAATCTCACGCGCAACCGTGGCGATGTGTCACGCGCCCAAAGTGAGGAGCGACGGGCCCTCATGCTTCCACAGGAACTCAAGGCCATGGGGCCGGACAAGGAAGTCTTCCTTTACGAAGGCATTCCTCACCCCGTCCTCTGCGAAAAGATTCGCTACTACCAGGACCCCTACTTCAAGCCTCGCCTGCTGCCCAAGGTCGAGATTCCGGCGCTGTCGATCTGAGTACCCCTGTCAGGCGGCCAGCAACTGCCGCAGCACAAACGGCAGGATGCCGCCGTGCTTGTAGTAGTCGACCTCGATTGGCGTGTCGATGCGCAGACGAACCGTCACTTCCTGGTGGCTGCCATCGGCCCGGTGAACGACGAGCTTGACGTCCATCTGGGGCTTGAGCTCGCCGCCGATCACAACATCGATCTTCTCGTTGCCGGTCAGGCCGAGACTTTCCCAGGAGTCGGCGCCACGGAACTGCAGCGGCAGCACGCCCATGCCAACAAGATTCGCGCGATGGATGCGCTCGAAGCTGCGCGCGACCACGGCCTTGATGCCGAGCAGCTGCGTGCCCTTCGCAGCCCAGTCGCGCGATGAGCCGGTGCCGTATTCCTCGCCGCCGAAGACGATGGTCGGCACGCCTTGCTCGATGTACTTCATCGCGGCGTCGTAGATCGCCATCTTCTCGCCGCTCGGCTGGAACAGCGTCACGCCACCCTCTTCGCGCGAGCCGTCGGCCGCTGCCGGGATCATGAGGTTCTTGATGCGCACGTTGGCGAAGGTGCCGCGCATCATCACTTCGTGATTGCCGCGCCGCGAACCGTAGCTGTTGAAGTCGGCCTTCTGCACGCCGTTCGCCTTCAGCCAGATGCCTGCGGGCGAGCTTTCCTTGATCGACCCGGCTGGCGAGATGTGGTCGGTGGTGATCGAGTCGCCGAAGAGCGCCATGACGCGCGCTCCCGTGAAGCCCGCATCCGTCGCATGCGGCTCCATCTTAAAGCCGTCGAAGAACGGTGGCTCGGCGATGTAGGTGGATTCGGGCCAGTCGTACACCTGTCCCGTCGTGCCCTTGATGCTGCTCCACAGCTTGCCGGGGTTGTCCTTGATCTGCTCGTAGTTCTGGCGGAACGCCTTGGCGTTCATCGCATAGCGCAGGTTCTCGTCGATTTCCTTTGCGCTGGGCCAGATATCGCCGAGGTAGACGTCCTGTCCCTTCTTGCCCCTGCCGACCGGCTGGGTCATCAGGTCGACCATCACGTTGCCAGCAATCGCGTAGGCGACGACCAGCGGAGGCGATGCCAGGAAGTTGGCCTTCAAATTCGGATGGATGCGCGCCTCGAAGTTGCGATTGCCGGACAGCACCGCTGCACCCACGAGGTTGTTCTTCGTGATCACATCGTTGATTTCGGGCGCGAGATCGCCTGCGTTGCCGATGCAAGTGGTGCACCCGTAGCCGGCCAGATAGAACCCGAGCTTTTCCAGATACGGCAACAGGCCCGCCTTCTCCAGGTACTCGGTCACGATGCGCGAACCGGGCGCAAGCGAGGTCTTCACATGCGGCTTGACCGAGAGCCCAGCCTCCACCGCCTTCTTGGCGAGAAGGCCGGCCGCAAGCAGCACGCTCGGATTGGACGTATTGGTGCACGACGTGATCGCCGCGATCAGGACGTCACCATTGCCGATCGCCACATCGTCGTTGGGCAGGGGGTGACGCACCCTCAGCGAGTCGGCCGGCAGATTGAAGCCGTTCGCTTCGATCGGCTTGCTATAGAGCTCCGAGAACTTCGTCGCGAGGTCGCCCAGGTCGATGCGGTCCTGCGGACGCTTCGGGCCTGCAAGGCTCGGCGTCACGGTCCCGAGGTCGAGCCGGACGACCTTGGTGTAGTTGAGCGCGCCGGGCGCCGGCATGCCGAAGAGTCCCTGTGCCTTGTAGTAGGCCTCGAAGCGCTCGACTTCCGCGTCGGTACGGCCGGTGCCCTTGAAGTAGGCCACCGTCATTTCGTCGACCGGGAAGAAGCCCATGGTCGCGCCGTACTCGGGCGCCATGTTGCCGATCGTGGCGCGGTCCGGCACCGCAATCGATGCCGCACCGGGGCCGAAGAATTCGACGAACTTGCCCACCACCTTCTCGCTGCGCAGGATGGATGTGACGTACAACACCAGGTCGGTCGCGGTCACGCCTTCGCGCAGCTTGCCGGTCAGCTCGAAGCCCACCACATCCGGCGTCAGGAAGTACACGGGCTGACCCAGCATCGCGGCCTCGGCCTCGATGCCGCCGACGCCCCAGCCGACCACGCCGATGCCGTTGATCATGGTGGTGTGGCTGTCGGTGCCAACCAGCGAATCGGGGTAGTAAACCGGCGGATCACCGTTGTCGTTCGCGCTCTTGTAGACGCCGCGCGCAAAGTATTCGAGATTGACCTGGTGCACGATGCCGAAGCCCGGCGGCACGACCCCGAAGGTGTCGAAGGCCTGCATGCCCCACTTCATGAACTGGTAGCGCTCGTTGTTGCGCTGGAACTCCAGCTTCATGTTCAGGTCGAGTGCCTTCGGCGTGCCGTAGTGGTCCACCATCACGGAGTGGTCGACCACGAGATCGACCGGGACCAGCGGCTCGATCGTCTTGGGCGACTTGCCAAGCGACGAGGCCACGCTGCGCATCGCAGCGAGATCGGCCAGCAGCGGCACGCCGGTGAAGTCCTGCAGGACCACGCGCGTCACGACGAAGGGGATCTCCTCGGTGCGCTCCGCGTTGGGCGCCCAGTTCGCGAGCTGCTCGACGTGCTCGGCAGTCACCTTCTGGCCATCGCAATTGCGCAGCACGGATTCGAGGACGATGCGGATCGAAACCGGCAGCTTGTCGACGTTCGGGTACTGCTTGGCAAGCTCCTTGAGCGACCAGTATTTCCCGGCCTTCCCCGATGTGGTCTTGAAGGTTTTCAACATGGGGGCAAAGGCATGCGCCGGTTCTTTGGCCATAGGGAAACTCCTGTGATTCGTGGAAGCCTCGCAAAGATAGCAGGCTTCGATGACATCGGCAGCATTCCGGCGCCGTAGACCCGCCATGACGTGCGAGGTCATGGCGTTCGCGCACGAGATCACTAGGATGCGTGCATGACGCTTCGAAGCACACCGCCGACCGCCGCCGATCCTTTTGGCATCCACCTGAGGCACTGGCGACAGCATCGCCGGCTGAGTCAGCTCGATCTGGCGAACGAGGCGCAGGTGTCGACACGGCATCTGAGCTATGTCGAGACTGGCCGCGCGGAACCCAGCCGCGAGATGGTGCTCCGCCTCGCCGAGCGGCTGGAGGTCCCGCTGCGCGAGCGCAATGCCCTGCTGGTGGCGGCCGGCTACGCGCCGATGTATCGCCAGCGCTCGCTCGACGATCCGGCGCTCGCCTCGGCCCGGCGGGCGGTCGACCTCGTGCTGAAGGGCCACGAGCCCTTTCCGGCGCTCGCAGTCGACCGGCACTGGAATCTCGTCGCGCACAACGCGCTGGTCCCATTGCTGATGGCCGGCGCCGCGCCCGAGCTGCTCAAGCCGCCGATCAATGTGCTCCGGCTCAGCCTGCACCCCGAGGGTCTGGCTCCGCGGATTGCCAACCTGCAGCAATGGCGCGCGCATCTGTTGGAGCGGCTTCAACAGCAGGTCGCCGCGACCGGCGACGTCGCCCTTTCTGCACTGCACGATGAGTTGGCGAGCTATCCGCTCCCCAACGTCGGGCACGACGCACCAAGAGCCGCCGGAGAACTCGCGAACGTCGTCGTGCCCTTCCAACTCGCGACGCCCAACGGCATCCTGAGCTTCATCAGTACGACCACGATCTTCGGCACGCCCGTCGATGTGACGCTGCAGGAACTCGCCGTGGAATCGTTCTTCCCGGCCGACGCGGAGACGGCGAAGGCGCTGTCGACGCTAGCGACGCGCCAATGAAAAAGCCCCGCCAGCGCGGGGCTTTTGGAACCATCGGACCGGCGATCAGGCCGTGACGGTCGCGGCGACTTCGGTGTAGTCCTCGATCTTGTCGAAGTTGAGGTACTGGTAGATCTGCGAGCTGGCGGCATCCAGTACGCCTGCGCTTGCCATGTACTCTTCCTTCGTCGGGATGCGGCCAAGGCGAGAGCAGATCGCGGCCAGTTCGGCGCTGCCGAGATACACGTTGGTGTTCTTGCCCAGGCGGTTGGGGAAGTTCCGGGTGCTGGTCGACATCACCGTCGCGCCTTCGCGCACCTGAGCCTGGTTGCCCATGCAGAGCGAGCAGCCCGGCATTTCGGTACGCGCGCCCGCGTTTCCGAACACGCCGTAGTGGCCTTCTTCGGTGAGCTGGTGCGCGTCCATCTTGGTCGGTGGTGCGATCCACAGCTTGACCGGGATGTCGCGCTTGCCTTCGAGCAGCTTGGAAGCGGCGCGGAAGTGACCGATGTTGGTCATGCACGAACCGATGAAAACTTCGTCGATCTGCGCGCCGGCCACGTCCGACAGCGTCTTCACGTCGTCCGGATCGTTCGGGCAGGCCACGATCGGCTCGTGGATGTCAGCCAGGTCGATCTCGATCACGGCGGCGTATTCCGCGTCGACGTCGCCCTTCAGCAGCTGCGGGTCCTTCAGCCACGCTTCCTGCGCGGCGATACGGCGAGCGAGCGGCGCGGGCGGCCCGATGACGATTTCTGGAGCTGGCGCGAGATCATGTACCGGTTCCTCGACCGGCTCACCCCCGACGACATCGCCGCGATCACCGCCCAGGCCTATGTCGAGATGCTCGAGACCGGCTACACGCGGGTCGGCGAGTTCCACTATCTCCACAATGACGTGGGCGGCGCCCGCTATGCCGATCCCGCCGAGACAGCGGGCGCGATCGTGCATGCCGCCGAGCAGACCGGCATCGGCCTGACCCTGCTCCCGGTCTTCTACGCGCATAGCGATTTCGGCGGGAAGGACCCCAAGCCCGGCCAGAGCCGCTTCATTTCCGACATCGACGGTTTCACGAAGCTGGTCGAGGCGAGCCGCGACAAGCTTCCCGCCGATGCCGTGCTCGGCGTCGCGCCGCACTCGCTGCGCGCCGTCACGCCCGAGGAGCTGGCGGCCGTCACCGCGCTCACCGACGGCCCGATCCACATCCACGCCGCCGAACAGGTCAAGGAAGTCGAGGCCTGCCAGCAGTGGAGCGGTGCCCGGCCGGTCGAGTGGCTGCTGGGCAATGCCGATATCGGCACCCGCTGGACGTTGATC
>JAGIAI010000016.1 GCA_017744935.1 Variovorax sp. | reverse complement strand
GGCAGCACGTAGTTGCCCTTCTTCACGCGATCCGGCAATTCGGGCGCACCCAGGCCGCCGCACAGCAGCGTTGCGCCTTCCTTCGGGCCGAGCTCGATGTAGCTGCGCACCTTGGCAAGATGCGCCTGCGAGATCATCGGGCCCACGATGGTCTTCTCGTCCAGCGGATCGCCCACGGCGATCTTCTTCGCTCGCTCGACGAAGCGATCCACGAACTTCGCGTAGATCGACTGCTGCACCAGGATGCGGCTGCCCGCGGTGCAGCGCTCGCCGTTGTTGCTGAAGATCATGAACACGGCGGCATCCAGCGCGCGTTCGAAGTCGGCGTCATCGAAGATCACGAACGGGCTCTTGCCGCCGAGTTCCATGCTGAACTTCTTCAGGCCGGCCGACTTCACGATGCGGTTGCCCGTCGCCGTCGATCCGGTGAACGAGATTGCGCGCACGTCAGGGTGCGCCACCAGCGGCTCGCCGGCATCCTTGCCGTAGCCGTGCACAAGATTCAGCACGCCGGCCGGAATACCCGCCTTGAGCGCCAGTTCGCCAAGCCGCGCAGCCGTCAAGGGCGACAGCTCGCTCATCTTGAGCACCGCGGTGTTGCCGAAGGCGAGGCAGGGCGCGACCTTCCAGGTCGCGGTCATGAAAGGCACGTTCCAGGGCGAGATGAGCGCGCACACGCCGACCGGATGGAAGAGGGTGTAGTTCAGGTGCGTGGGCGTCGGATAGGTGTGGCCATCCACGCGCGTGCACATCTCGGCGAAGTAATAGAAGTTGTCCGCAGCGCGCGGCACGAGCTGCTTGCCGGTCTGCGCGATCACCTGGCCGCAGTCGTTGGTCTCGGTCTGCGCAATCTCGGGCACGTTCTTGGCGATGAGGTCACCGAGCTTGCGGATCAGCTTCGCGCGCTCGGGCGCGGGCATGCCGGCCCACCTCGGAAAGGCTTCCTTGGCGGCTGCGACGGCCGCATTGACTTCGGCTTCGCCGCCAGCAGCGACTTCGGCCAGCACTTCCTGCGTGGCGGGATTGACGGTTTCGAAATAGGTGGTGCCTTCGACCGCCTTACCGTTGATCAGGTGATGAACTCGCATCCGGATTGTTTCCTTTGTGTACTTCAGCGACCGAAAACTTCGTCGCTCGCAATCGTGTTGACCAGGCGGCCGATGCCTTCGATCTCGCAGACCACTTCGTCGCCGGGCTGCACATCGACCACGCCTTCGGGCGTGCCGGTGAGGATCACGTCGCCGGTGTTGAGCGTCATGAAGCTGCTCAGGTATTCGATGAGATAGGGGATGTCAAAGACGAAGTCATGCGTGTTGCCTTCCTGCGTGACCTTGCCATTGACCAGCGTGCGCAGCGGCAGGTGGACGGTGTCGCCGATATCCGAAGCGTCGACGAACCACGGGCCTAGGACCGTGCCGCCATCGCGGTTCTTCACACGCAGGTTCGGGCGATACCAGTTTTCGAGGTAGTCGCGGATCGCGTAGTCGTTCGCGACGGTATAGCCCGCCACATGCGACATCGCTTCCTTGCGCGAGACCTTGCGCGCGGTCTTGCCGATGACGACGGCCAGTTCGCACTCGTAGTGCATGAACTTCACGTCCGAGGGTCTGCGGGTCTGTCCGCGATGGCCGATGACCGACCCGGGGCCCTTGAGAAAGACCAGCGGCTCTTCCTGCGCGCCGAACGAAAGCTCCTTGGCATGGTCCGCGTAGTTGAGGCCCAGCGCGATGATCGTGCCGACCTCGAACGGCGGAAGCCAGACCACGGCGTCCCGATCGACGACGCGGCCATCGGCCAGACGCAGTGCGTCGCCGTGCGGCACGGCCTCGTGGATGGCGCCGGCATACGCCACTCTTGCGCGCTTCATGCTTCTTCTTTCACGAGTGTGTTCTCCAGGCGGCCGATGCCTTCGATTTCCACGACGACCGACTGGCCGGCCCTGGCAGCCGGCGAGCCTGAGGGCACGCCGAGCAGCAGGACGTCGCCGGGCGCGAGCGTCATGAACTCGGTCACGTCCGCGAGAAGACGTGCAGCGTTGCGAACCATGCCGCCCGTGGAACCGGTCTGCGCAAGCGCGCCGTCGACGTGGACCTTGATCGGGAGTTCGTCCGGAGCGCCGATCCGACTCGCCGGAACGACCGTGGGGCCGACGACGCACGATCCGTCCAGCGCCTTGAAGCGCACGGAAGGCCGGTAGAAGCTGTCATGGGGCACGCTGAAGTCGATCACCGCCGTGTAGCCAGCCAGGTACGACAAGGCATCCGCTTCGGGTACGCGGCAGGCGGTTCGCCCGATGACGAGGCCGAGCGAGGCACCGACCTGAAGTTCGATGGCGGTTTGCGGGACGGCAATGCGGTCGCTATCGAACGCCAGCGTGTTGCGCGGCTTCACATACAGCACTGGCGCCTTGGGTGCGGCCTTGTAGGGGGCCGCATTCACTGCGTCGCCGAGGGCGTTCAGGCTGGCGCTGCTGTTGAGCAGCGTGCCGTAGACCGTGCCGCTCAGCCGATAGGGCGGCACGTCGAATTGAAGAGCCGGTTGGATCATGCGTTGGCACCGGGCGTGTCGGTGAAGCAGCCCCGCAGGCGGTCGACAAGGCCGAGGGCGTCTTCCGGCGCGCGGTCGCCGCGCCATGCGACATGCTGGTCCGGTCGCGAGAGCACGAGTGCGTGGCGATAGGCGGCTGGCACTTCATCGGCTTGCACATCGAGCACGGTCAGCGGCAGCCCTCTGCGGGCGGCGGCTACCTGAAGCGGACGGACATCGGCCGTCGCATCGAAACGCAGCAGGGTGTATTCGGGCCCCATGGCGTCGTAGAGCGAGCGACCGTCTGCCAGCCAGAAATGCGGTGAGCGGCAGCCCGGCACCGTGGAAGGCGTGAACTGGTCCATCTCATACGCGGGCGCGGCTTCTCCGTCATAGGCGATCAGCGGCGAAGCGTCGTAGTAGTAGCCGAAGTTCAGGCCGGCGCAGCAGTACTGCTTGACGTTGAGGTCATAGAGCGCCTGTCCGGCCACCCTGCGCGCCTCTTCGCCGGCCGGGCCAGGTTCCTCGATACCGGCTGGGACGCCTTCGCGTTCCTTCTGCAGGGCAATGGCGTGGTTCATTGCGAACTTCGAGACCTGCTCGGTGATCGGCTGGCGCTCGGCTTCGTAGGCGGCGAGGATGCCTTCATCGGCCCAGCCGTTGATGCAGGCAGCCAGCTGCCAGGAGAGATTCATCGCGTCGGCGATGCCGGCATTCATGCCGTAGCCCGCCATGGGCACCCAGAGGTGGGACGCATCGCCGCAGATGAAGACGCGACGATCCCGGAACTTGTCGGCGACGAGACGTCGGCCGATCCAGTCTTCCTTGGAGATGATTTCGTACTTGAAGTCGTCGCCAACACCAAGGATGGTGCGGATCGCCCAGTCACGGTCGACCGAATCGAACTCCAACTCGTCCGAGCGCAGGTAGTTGTGCAACAGGAAGGTCTCGCGGCCGTCGATTGCATAGACGTTGCCGCTGCGGCGGGGATTGAGCGAGAACGTGGCCCACGCCGGCGTGTTCTTCGTGCGCGACAGCAGATCGGGCGCGCGGAAGTAGGTCGATTGAACCCGTCCCACGACATCGGTGCCGGAGAGCTTGGCGCCGATGGCCTTGCGCACGCTGGAGCGTCCGCCGTCGCAGCCGATCATGTACTGGCTGAAGATGCGGACTTCTTCGCCGGTGTCGAGATCGATGCCCTTGGCGCTTACGCCGTGCTCGTCCTGCGTGAACTCGTCGATGCGCGTGCGGCTCAGGATCGTCACGCCCTGGGTGGCCTCTGCATGGGCGAACAGCACGGGTTCCAGGTAGATCTGGTTGATGCGGTGCGGTGGCTCCGCGGTGGGCCACCAGCCGTCCGGACCGCTCTTGTCGGTGTAGCGGCTGGCGCGCGACGGGATATGGATGCGCGAGAGTTCTTCGCCGGTGAAGCTCGTCCGGTACGACACATCGTTGGCATGGTCGGCGGGCAGGCCCGATTCGCGCATGGTCTTTGCAAGCCCGAGGCGGCGGAAGATCTCCATGGTGCGCGACGAGACGTGGTTGCACTTGACGCTCGGGGGCTCGCCGCGGTGCCGGGTCTCGGCCACGATGACGGAGACGCCGCGCTGCGCCAGGTCGGTGGCCAGCGTGAGGCCGACCGGACCGCCCCCGACGATCAGTACCTGCGTCTCGATGTTCTTGGTCATGCTCTTTCCAGATGGGATGGGTGTGGGATTGCCGTGATTAAAGTCAAAGCCGGGATGAAAGAAAAATCAATCTTTCAGCAGCAATTCATCAGAATCTCTTATCCAGTCGCGCAACTCATGCAACGATTTCTAGTTGGCGTCGTCCAAAGCGCAGGCGGTGGAAGTCCATCGCCAAGGGGAACCCATGAACTCACGCCTTACCCGCATCAGATGTGGTCTGTTACTGGCTGGCGCGTTGCATTTCGCGACGCTCGCTCAAGCAGCCGACATCAAGGTCATGTGTGACAGCCCGCTTGAGCCCGCATTGACCAAGGTCGTCGATCTGTACAGTCAGCAGACGCACAACCGGGTCACATTGGTATTTGACCCATCGCCCGCTGTGCAGAAGCGGATTGAAGGCGGCGAAGCGGCCGACGTAGTGATCGTTCAACCGGACTTTGCCGAGGACCTGACAAAAGCGGGCAAGGTCAGTGCTGGTGACAGACCGATCATCGCCCACGTGGGCGTTGGCCTTGGCAATCGGAAGGACGGTCCGGCCTACGACATTTCGACCGTCGAGAAATTGAAGAACACCTTGCTCGGGGCGGATCTTCTTGCGTTCAACAGTGTCAAGTCGGGTCAGGCTTTTGCCAACGCCCTCGAGCGGCTGGGCATTGCAGAGAGTCTCAAGCCGAAGATCGTCCGCACGACCCCCAACGGGATTTTTGAACCCGTGCTGAAGGGGAAGGGCAACGACATGGTGGCGGGCACGATTCCGCTCATCGCAACGACCGGCGGCATCAAGCTCCTTGGCCCGCTCCCCGGCGATCTCCAGAGCCCTCTCCCGTACACCGCCGTGCTCATGGCCAACACGTCGCAACGCGATACAGCCGCAGCGTTCATCAAGTTCCTGGCGTCACGACAGGCAAAAGAGGCCTTCGCGGCGAACGGTGCCGAGTAACTGGTGGCCCCGCAGTTCTGGCCGCAGATTTGCCACGACGCAATGGCAGTGTGATGATCCGCCCGGGCTCCGGAACGGCGGGGGTCTTCAAGGAAGAGGCATATGAGAGCGTCAAACAGGGCCAGTCTGTCGAAGAAGCTTGTCGGTCTTGCGGGGAGCATTTGCTGCCTTCCAGTAGCGGCTCAGGTCAGCGAACCGGCTTCCGCCTGGCAGTTCGAGATCACGCCTTACTTGTGGCTTTCGACCATGCCACTGCACGTGGACCTCGGCGCCACAGGATCGAACGGAGCCAACCCTCCCTTCCCCGTCGCTGATACGAGTCTGGACTTCGCCGGCATGGTCGCCATGGAGGCGCGCAAGGGTCCTTGGGGGGCGCTCGTCGACGCTCAATACGTCAAGCTGGGCGTCACGGGCGCCCCCATCGTCGCGACGCTCACGCCGTTCTCGAACATCGACCTGACGTATGCCCAGCAGATCTGGAATCTGCTTGGGCTCTATCGGGTGGCGGACGGCCCCGTTGCGGTCGACCTTCTCGCTGGTGGCCGCTATCTCCACGTCAAGACGGATACCGAAATCAGTGCGCTGTCCTTTCCAGGCATCGTGGGCGGGACGCGGAGCAAGGGATGGTGGGACGGCGTTGTAGGCGCCCGCGCGCTCATGCCAATCGACGCGAAGTGGTCGTTGCTGGGCTACCTCGATGTCGGAGGTGGCGGCTCCGAGCTGAGCTGGCAGGCCATTGCCGGCGCGAACTATCGCTTTACGAATGACATCGCGGTCAAGTTCGGCTACCGCTACTTCAGCTTCAAACGCGATGACGCGCCGGTGATCAAGGCGAGCATGGGCGGCTTGTACGCGGGCGTCGGGTTCAGGTTCTGACAGATCGCACGGTCATCGGCGCCGCCCGTTGCAGTCCCAGCGGACAGGCTTCTGCTCAAGCCGCAGCCCGTCCGCGCCCCAGCCACATTCGCAGCAGCACCAGCGCCGCGAACAGGACGAGCGCTGCGCCCGCCAGCGAAGCATGAATGCCCACGGCCGCGCCGACGATCCCGACCGTGATGCCTGCGAACGTTCGCAGGCCGAGCGCCGACATGTTGAACAGACCGATGACCCGGCCGCGCGAGGCGTCCGGCGCATGCAGTTGCACCAGCGTCTGCGCCATCGCACTGAAAGACAACTCGAACACGCCGGCGAGGAACAGCAGCAGAAGAGCCACGGAATAGGAGCCCGCGGCAGCGAAGCCCGCCAGCGCCAGGCACCAGCACATGCACAGCGCCACGGCGGTTCCTGCGGCGGGACGGAACAGGCCGCCCATGCTCTCCATCAGCATGCCAGCGACTAGCGCACCGGCGGCGTCGGCGGCCAGCAGCATGCTGTAGGTGGTGCCCGGATCGCCGTGGCCGAGATCGCGCGCGAAGCCCGGCATCTGTGCCTGGTAGCTGTTGGCGACGAAGAAGGAGGCGAGGCCGGCCAGAAGCACCATCGAGGCCAGCCGCCGGTCTGCGCGCACGTCGGCGACTGCGCGAAGCAGGTCGCCGATCCCGCGCACCGCACGCTTCGACACTGCTGCAGCACCGGCGCGAAAGCGCGGGCCGTAGGGCGCACGCCAGAGCCAGAGGAGGGCCGGCAGGTAGAAGCAGAGGTTGAGCAGCAAGCCGTAGCGCGGCCCGATGGTCAGCATGATCGCGCCGCCCATCGCCGGCCCGACCAGGACGCCCAGCGAGCGAGCGGTGGCGAGCAGACGCACGCCGCTCGGCAGGTCGGGGCCTGGCACCACGTCGTGCAACAGCACCTGGGTCGGCCCCTGCCAGAGAACGCCGGCACAGCCATGGATCACCAGAAGCAGCATCGCCTGCCACATCTGAAGCGTGTCGGTGATGAAGAACCACGCCCAGCCGGCAGAGGCGGTCATGAAGAGCAGCATGCCGCACTGGATCAGCCGGCGCGGATCGACCCGGTCGGCGAGGCCACCGACTGGCACCGACAACAGAAGAAAGGGCAGCCAGTGCGAAACGACGGCGAAGCCGCCGAGCGCCGGCGAGTGGAATTTCTAGAACGCCACCCAATAGCTGATCACGTGCTCGATGTTGTCGGCCATCATCGCCAGGAGGTAGGTTGCGGCGAGGGCGCGAAACCCGGGTAGCCGCAGCGCGGCGAAGGAAGGCGAGGATGAGGCAGGAACTGGCGGTGTGCTGGAGGACATGCTGCGGCGCATTGTGCCGCCAGATGGTTGCAGGGATCGGCACCGCGGGCGGGAAGATCCAAAGGGCCACGTCTTGCGTATACCCAGTGGTGGGCGAGCCACTGTCTTTTCGAGAAGCGCGAATGAAGCTGCAGATCACTCTCATCGCACTGGCGTTTTGCCTTGCACTGGGCGTGTTCACCTGGCTCTGTAGCCTGGTCCGCAAGGACGCCAGCTTGGCCGATCGTGCGTGGCCGGTCGCGATCGGGGGCGCGGGCTTGATACAGGTGTTGCTGCTGCCGGGCGCGCCCAGTCAACGGGCCATCGTCATGGCGCTGCTCGGCGCTGCGTGGGCCCTGCGATTGGGCGTGTATGTCACAGCGCGCAACTGGGGCCACGGTGAAGATCGCCGCTATCGCGACATGCGATTGCGCAATGAACCGGGTTTCGCCTGGAAGAGCCTCTATCTCGTGTTCGGACTCCAGGCCGTGCTCGCGTGGATCGTGGCGGCGCCTTTCCTGGCTGGCGCCATGGGCGAGCGTCCGTGGGGATGGCCCGACACCGCGGGCGCAGCACTTGGCGCCTTCGGCATCGCGTTTGAAGCGGTCGGCGACGCGCAGCTCGCGCGCTTCAAGGCCGATCCCGCGCATCACGGCCAGGTAATGGACCGTGGTCTGTGGCGCTACACGCGGCATCCCAACTACTTTGGCGAATGCTGCGTCTGGTGGGGCTTGTGGCTGATGGCAGCGCACGGCGCTGGGTGGAGCGGTGCGTGGAGCATCGTCTCGCCTGTGGTGATGAGCTTGCTGCTGCTCAAGGTCTCGGGGGTCTCCCTGCTCGAAAGGGACATCGCGCAGCGCCGACCCGCGTACCGGGACTACGTCGCGCGCACCAATGCCTTCCTGCCGGGGCCGCCGCGACGGACGGCCGGATGAGCTGGAGATCGATGGCATGTCCGTCCGGCAGTTCTTCGTCGCCTATCTCGCCGCCGCCATGACCTTGCTGGCGCTGGACGGGGTGTGGCTGACTGGCATGGGCAACCTGCTGTACCGCCCGCAGATCGGGCATCTGATGTCGGAGCGGTTCGCGCTGGCACCGGCGCTGGCCTTCTACGCCATCTACATCGGAGGCGTGGTGGTGTTTGCGGTGAGCCCGGCCGCGGTTCGGCGACGCGTGCGGCTGGCCTTCTGGCGGGGCGCCTTCCTGGGGCTGCTCGCGTACGCCACCTACGACCTCACCAATCAGGCGACCCTGAAGCAGTGGCCCTGGTTGCTGACCCTTGTCGACCTGGCGTGGGGCACGTTCCTGACCGCTCTGGCCTCGGCCGCCGGGTGCCGCGCGGCGATGGCTGCAGCTTCCGCGACTCGCGGCGATGCGTGAGGCGCGCGTGCCGGGCACTACATACCCATCAACGTTCCGAGCGTTCGCGCGATCAGACCCTGGAACATCAGGCTGCCTTCGATGCTGGCCAGGCAGATGCATTCGCCGCTGGCCTGCACTTCCGGCTGGTGCAGCACCGTGCCGTCGGTTTCGTCGAAATCTCCGACGGCGAACAAGTCGCGCCCGTCGTGGAAGCGGCCATGCAGAACCTGCGTGAGTTCGCAGCCACTATGCGTGTGCATCGCGAGCTTCTTGCCCGCGCCGATACGAAGCAGGAAGACCTTGGCCATCGGATCGGACGGCACCGACACGCGGCTCCAGCGCATGCCAGGGCCGATCCAGCGCCAAGCCGTGGCGTTGCAAACGCTCAGCGCGTCCGGCCAACGCATGCCTTCGGGCGCACTGGGAAGCCCGCCGCCACGCTCTGCCGGGGCCGCTTTCAACGCAGGCGCTTCGATGGCGGCCATGGTCCTGGCCAGCGCGTCGGGCGCCAGCGCTTGCGGTTCCAGCGCATCGAGCAAGGCCCCGCCGGTGGCTTCGAGAACGAGCAGCCGGTCGCGGCAATGCGCGCACACCTCCAGATGACTCGTCACCAGCAGGGAGGCGCCGCCGGAAAGGCTGCCCGCGGCGAGGCCCAGCAGAAGGTTGTCGGCGGGATGGTGGTGGATCATGGCTCGAGACCGTCGAGCAATCGACGCAAATGATGGACCGCCAGCCTCACGCGCGACTTGACCGTGCCCAGGGGGATGCCAAGCTCGCTCGCGATGCGCGCGTGCGGCCGTTCTTCGAAAAAGGAAAGTCGCAGGATCAGCGCCTGCTCTTCCGGCAAGCGGGCCAGCGCCATGCGCACGCGCGACTCGCGTTCGTGCGCGAGCACCTGTTCGTCGAGCGCGGGCGATGTGTCGGGTTGCGCTTCGGAGTCGTCCTGCAGGTCGACGACGACCCGGTGGTCCTGTCGCCGGAAGTAGTCCACGCGCGCGTTGCGGGCAATCGTGAAGATCCAGGTGGACAGGCCGGCGCGCTCCGGGTCGAAGCTTGCGGCCTTGCGCCACACGTTGATCATGGTTTCCTGTGCGAGTTCTTCGGCCAGCGGGTCGCCGGTGCCGCAGCGGATCAGGTAGGCCTTGATCTTCGGTGCGAAATGCTTGAACAGCGCGGCGAAAGCCTGCCGGTCGGCATCCCGTGCCACGGCCAATGCCAGGCTGTTGAGTTCTTCGCTCGTCGGCATGTCCCCCCGCCGTGGATGCTTTGGAACGATCGACAGCCAGGGCGAGCGCTGGGCTGCCGGAATCGGTGGCTGGTGAACCCTGTCCATGCGGCTCTTACGTGCCGCGCGGGCGATTAGATCACAGGGTTCACAGCAAGGGATCCAAATGCTGAGCGGCTGCGTACAAGCGAACATGCCTCTTGCTGCCGACACTGACAAGCGCCACCGCACCCGGGCTACGCCGCCGTTCGATGTGGCCGTGATCGGGAGTGGCATTTCCGGCTTGTCGGCAGCCTGGCTGCTGTCGCAACGCCATCGCGTCACCGTGTTCGAGGCCGAGCGCCGCCCCGGAGGGCACAGCAACACGGTCGATGTACCGGGGGCGAACGGTGCGCCGGTGCCGGTCGACACCGGCTTCATCGTCTACAACGAGGCGGCCTATCCGAACCTGACCGCCCTTTTCGCGCATCTGGGCGTGGAGACCGACGCCTCGGACATGTCCTTCGGTGTCAGCCTCGACGGTGGCGCGCTGGAGTATTCGGGCACCGACCTGCGCGGCCTCTTCGCGCAGCGCGGCAACCTGGTCAACCTGCGCTTCTGGTCCATGCTGCGCGACCTGGTGCGCTTCTATCGGCAAGCCCCGGCCGACGCCGGCCGCATGGGGCTGATGTCGCTCGATCTGTACCTGGACTTGCGCGGCTACGGGCGTGCGTTCCGCGAGGACCATCTCTATCCGATGGCGGCCGCTATCTGGTCGAGCCCGGCGGCTCGCATCGGCCAGTACCCGACCGAATCCTTCATTCGCTTCTGCGAGAACCATCAGCTCCTCACCTTCGGCAACAGGCCTTCATGGCGCACGGTGCGCGGCGGAAGCCGGCGCTACGTCGAGAAGCTGTCGCAGACTGTCGGAAGCCGGCTTCGCCTCGCGAGCGCGGCGCTGGAGGTGCGCGCCGCGCAAGATGGCGTATGGGTATGCGCCGAAGGCTCCGGCCAGGCCGAGCGTTTCGATGAGGTGGTGATCGCGACGCACGCCGACCAGGCGCTGCGCCTGTTGCCCGACGCGAGTCCCCTCGAGGCGAGATTGCTCGGCGCATTCCGGTACAGCCGCAACCACGCCGTGCTGCACACCGACCCGACGCTCATGCCTCGCCGCGCCCAGGTATGGTCCAGTTGGAACTACACCGCCGATCGAGGGGACACCAAGGGGCCTTGCGTGACCTACTGGATGAACAGGCTTCAGCGTCTGCCGGGCGTGTCGCCGCTGTTCCTGTCGCTCAACCCATTTCGCGAGCCGGACCCGCGCAGCGTGATCCGTAGCGAGCTGTACGAGCACCCGCTCTTCGATGCCGCCGCAATTCGCGCGCAGGGCGAACTCTGGTCGCTGCAGGGCCGCCGGCGCCTCTGGTTCTGCGGCGCATACTTCGGCGCCGGCTTTCATGAAGACGGATTGCAGGCCGGGCTGGCTGTCGCCGAAGCACTGGGTGGCGTGCGCCGGCCATGGGAGGTGGCAGGCGAGTCGGGACGCATCCACCTGCGAGCGCCGCTGGCGACGGCCTCATGAGCACTCGCTCGGCCTTCTATGCCGGCAGCGTCGCTCACTGGCGCTTGCGGCCCGCATCGCATCGTCTGCGCTACCGCGTCTTCTGGCTGCTGGTGGATCTGGACGAGCTGCCGAGTCTCGCGCAACGCCTGCGTCTGTTCTCCGTGGACCGCTTCAACATCTTCAGCCTGCATTCGCGCGACCACGGCGCCGAAGACGGACGCACATTGCGCGACCACATCGAGCGCCTGTTGCGTGCCGCGCAGCTGCCTGCCGGCGGCGCGATCCAGTTGCTGTGCATGCCCCGTGTTCTCGGGTACGTGTTCAATCCGCTGAGCGTGTACCTCTGTCGTGGCACGCAAGGCGAACTGCAGGCGGTCGTCTACGAGGTTCACAACACCTTCGGCGAGCGGCATTGCTACTTCATCGAGGTCCCGCCTGCGGCCCGTTCGGACAAGCGCATCACGCAGCATTGCACCAAGCAGTTTCATGTGTCGCCCTTTCTCGATCTCGACATGCGCTATCGCTTCGACATCGAACCGCCCGGCGCCGACAGGGAAGGGTTGCGGATCGCGATCACGGCGAGCGACGCCCAGGGGCCCATGCTCGTCGCAGACATGGAGGCGCAACGCCGACCGCTGACCGACCGGGTCCTGGCGTTCGCGTTCTTCGCCTATCCGCTGCTCACGCTCAAGGTCGTGGCGGCGATCCACTGGGAGGCGCTTCTGCTGTGGTTCAAGGGCATCCGCCTGCGACCACATCCCGGCGGTGCCGTCGCCGAAGTCTCCATCACCAGGAACGAGGACTCGCGATGACGTCGTCCATGCCATCGAAAGGAACGCCTGCGACGCTCTTCCCTCGGTCCGGTGGCTTCGCTGGCTCGGCAATGCAACCGCTGCGGTCGCTTGTGGCACGGCTGATGAAGCGGCTGCACGTAGGGGCAATGACAGTCGAGCTGCCCGACGGCAGTCGTATCGAGGGCCGCGGCATGCTCGCAGGCCCGCACGTCACTGTGGTGTTGCATCGGTGGCGCCCATTGCTGCGGCTGGTGCTGCAAGGCGACATCGGTTTCGCGAGGTCCTATCGCGACGCAGACTGGTCGACCCCGGACCTGACGGCCCTGCTGCTGCTGGCCTTGCGCAACGAGTCGCACTGGATGGCTGCGATCAGGGGATCGAAGGCGATGCGCGGCATCGATCGACTGCGGCATCTCATGCGCCGCAACACGCGGCGCGGAAGTCGCGAGAACATCTCCTTCCACTACGACCTGGGCAACGAGTTCTATGCGCAGTGGCTCGATCCCGAGCTGATCTATTCCAGCGCGCTGTGGCGCTCCGGCGCCGAATCGCTCGAGGAGGCGCAGGCGAACAAGCTGGCGCGCATCGTCGAACTGCTGGATCTCCCAGCGGACGCGTCGGTGCTGGAGATCGGATGCGGCTGGGGCGCGCTGGCAATCGCGCTCGCACGGGATCGCCGAGCGCACGTGACCGGGCTGACGCTTTCCACCGAACAACTCGCGCACGCCCGATTGCGTGCCACCAAAGACGGCGTGAAGTCACTGCTGGACCTGCGGTTGCGGGACTACCGCGACGTGCGCGGGACCTACGACCGCATTGTCTCCATCGAAATGCTGGAGGCGGTCGGCGAGCGCTTCTGGCCCGGCTATTTCGACACGCTGCGCCAGCGACTGAAGCCGGGCGGCCTGGCGGTGCTGCAGGTCATCACCATCGACGACACCCAGTTTCAGCACTATCGCGAGAGCGCCGACTTCATTCAACGCCTGATCTTTCCGGGGGGCATGCTCCCATCATGGGGCGCCCTGCAAGCGCAGGCCTGGCGCGCGGGCCTTGCCATCGAGCGGGTGCAGTCGTTCGGTGAGAGCTACGCGACGACGCTCGTGCATTGGCGGCAGCGCTTCATGCGTGCCTGGCCAGCGATCGAAGCGATGGGGTTCGATGCGCGGTTCCGCAGGCTCTGGGAGTACTACCTCTGCTATTGCGAAGCCGGCTTTCGTGCCGGTCGCGTCGATGTGGGGCTCTTCACCTTGCGACATTGCGATCCGGAGTAGTGCGCGCCAGATCAGACTTTCGCGCGTCCTTTGAGGCCCTTTGAGGCGCTCGTGTAGCCGCCCCCACCGCCATCCACGAAGTGCACGTGAAGACTGTCGGAAGGCGACAGCACCAGGCAGGTCATCAGTGCGGTATCCGAGCAGTGGATGCCGTAACGCAGGCCTCCTGCCTGCGCCTTGTCGGACAGGTAACGCCGAACGGCATCGACGCAGGCATTCGGACAGTCGATGACAAGGCAGAGCGTCTCGTCGTGCTTGCAGAAGTCGGTGTTCGTGACGATCTCGCGGCGATAGCGTTCCGGGTCGAAGTTTCCGATCGGCTTGCCGCGAGCCAGAACCAGGCGAGCCAGGAGGGTCTCCGCCAGCACGCGCGCGCACCATGCAATCAGGGAGCCTCCGCGGCGGCGCGCCCGTGCTTCCAATGTGAAACCTTTGGGCGGCCAGCGCGCGCGCAAGGTGGCCAGACTGACAGGGTTCGCCTGCGTCTCCGGTCCGGCCACACGCATGATCTCGGCGTGCACCGCGCCAAGATCATCCGACCCGCAGACGATCAGCGTCAGGATCGTTCCGCGGCTCGAATGCAGCGTGTCCCACCGACACGACAAGCCTTCAAGGTTGACTGGCTGCCCGTCGTCCAGCGCTTCGGGGATGACGCACAGTTGGGCCAGTTCGCTGTTTCCGCGTCCCTTCACGGCAGCGTCGAGCAGCCCGACGCCGCCACCCAGGAACACGCCGAAGCTGTTTCCGGGCGTCGGCTCGAACCTGCCAACCAGGACGTCGCACCCAAAGCGCCGCAAGACCTCCACCGGCACCATGCCCACGCGCAAACTGAGGCCGAAGTCTTCCGCCGCCTGCCTTCGAACGCGCGCAAGCTCGACGCGGGCCTCCTCGATCTTTGTCGGAGGGACGAGCACGACCGCGCCATCCCCGCCGAAGAGAAACGGAATTCGGATCGGCGCACAAAGGTTGCGTAGACCTGCTATGCCCATGGCGGCCACGAAGTTCACCGATTTGTGAAGCCCTTTTTCGACGGCGACCGTGGAATCGACGACATCGGTCACTACGAGCGCCCAGTCGTCGGGTGCAGGTCGATACTGGTGCGCGTCAAAGGTATTGCTCGCACTCGCGAGCAGGGGCAACTCCGCAAAGAAGCTTGCAGAGACGTTCGCTCGATCAGGAACGTCGGCGTTCATTTGGATGCATCGAAGCCGGTCAGATGATCCGACAGCGCGGCGGGGCAATCAAGGCCTGGCTGCAAGAGCTATCCCGTACGTCTTGGTGTCCGATGCGCGCGCTATCCATATCATCACACTCGCTTCAGCCGGATGAACGTTTGCGACACGCACGAATGAGCCACCCTTCATGGTCTGACCTCTTTACCGAAGCCTCTCACATGGACTTCAGGCGCTTGCTTGCTCTGTGGCCCAAAACCATCGCCGGCCCTCTTGTCCCCATCGGCGCCTCGGCATTCGGCGACATCTTCTTTCAGAGACCTCGCGGCAACGTCGAGAAGCTGGACGTCCTGGTCGGTGGTGTTCATCACGCCGCCTCCAGCTACGACGAATTCAAGAGCTTGATGAATTCCAGGTACTGGCGAGATACGAACCTGATGACAGGGGGCGTTCGACTGACGAGAAGCAAGGGGCTCTTCAGGAAGAAGTCCCAGTTCCTGGGCTTTGCGGCGCATCCATCGATCTCGGGCAAGCTTGACTGGGCTTTGGCAATGCCAATGGATGCAGTCGCATGGCATGAGGTCTGCGCGAAGACCCTGGACGGAACCCCGCGGTAGACGGGAGGCATTGGCCGCATCGCGTGCAACGTTCAAGATAGGGGCACGCCGGGCCACTCGGAGACCCGGTCAGGAGACAGAAGCATGATCATCGAGTCCCAGGAAGACGTGACGAAAGCGGTGCTGGCTGAATTGGAGCGTGCCCAGGATCCCCGCTTCAAGGAGATCATGGCGGTGGCGGTCCGTCACCTTCACGCATTCGTGCGCGAAGCGAAGCTGACCGAGGTCGAGTTCCACAAGACCTGCGCGGTGATCGCCAAGCTGGGCCAGCTGACCACGGCGTCGCACAACGAGGTGGTCCTGATTTCCGGGTCGCTGGGCATCTCGTCGCTGGTCTGCCTCTTGAACAACGGCGATCGAGGCCAGACCGAAACCACCGCCAACCTGATGGGGCCGTTCTGGCGGATGGGTTCGCCGGCCACAGCCAATGGTGGGTCGATCGTTCGTTCGCCGACCCCAGGAACGCCGATCTTCGTCAATGCGTGGGTGCGCGATCAGGCGGGCCGTGCTGTCCCCAATGCCGAGGTCGACGTCTGGCACACGTCGAGTGAAGGCTTCTACGAGAACCAGGACCCTGAGCAAGGAGACATGAACCTGAGAGGCAAGTTCACGACCGATGCCAACGGGCAGATCTCGTTTCGAAGCGTCAAGCCTGCGGGCTATCCCATCCCGCTGAGCGGGCCCGTGGGCGCGCTGCTTCGCGCACAGGGCCGCCACAACATGCGGCCCGCGCACGTCCACTTCATGATTCACAAGCCCGGCTTCAAGACGCAGTTCTCACAGGTCTATTCGAGCGATGACCCGAATCTCGAGACCGATGTGCAGTTCGGCGTCACGCGAGCGCTTGTCGGCCAGTATGTATTGCACTCCGACGAACCGGCCCCCGCCGACGATGTGTCCGGGCCCTGGTATTCACTGGACCATCACTTCGTGATCGAGCCGGGCGACGCAACGCTGCCGAAGCCCCCGATCACCGGCAAGGCCGGGGGCGATCGTCCAACGCTTGAGGTCCTGGAGCGTCGGGCGTGACCGGCCCTCTCAGCGCGATCGCGTACGCCAGATCGACAGAACGACCCACACGCTGTTCACGAACGCGAGCAGATAGCCGAAGGAGCCAAGCACCGTGAAGATCGGGATGCCGAAGACTTGCGGACCGGAGGTGACCGTCATCACGATCGACGAGCCGATGACCACCGAGGCGGTCATGATGCCGATGGTGATGCGGTTAATCGTGCGATCGAGATTGCGCACGAAGCTGTCGAGCCGCCTCAGATCGAGATCCATCCGCAGGCGGCCGCGGCGCGCGTCCTTGAGCAGCCGCGCAAGGTCACGCGGCATGGCTCGCATCAGATCGAGAAACTGCCCGATGCCCGCGCCGCCACGGCGCCCCAATTCCGCCGGCGTGTAGCGCCGGGCGAGCGCGCGCTCGACATAGGGCTTGAGCCTTTCGGCGAGCACGAATTCCGGATCGTATTTCCGTCCGGAGCCTTCCAGTGTGATGAGCGCCTTGAACATCAGCGTGAGGTCGGATGGCAGCACGATGCCGTGCGTTCGCAGCATCGCCGTGATTCGACCGATCAATTCGCCGACACGCATGTCCTTGATCGGCAGGTCGCCGTAGTCGGCCACGAGTTCGTCGATGTCGGCGGTGAGCCCGTCTTCGTCGACCGCCTCGGCGCCGGCCCAGTCAAGCAGCACGTCGACCATCGGCTCGCTGTCGCGGCGCGTGATCCCGGCGAGCAGATTGACGATCTGACTGCGGCGCGCAATCGACAGCCTGCCGGTCATCCCGAAGTCGATCATCGCGATGCGATTGCCCGGAAGGTAGATCACGTTGCCGGGGTGCGGATCGGCCTGGAAGAAGCCATCTTCGAGGATCATCTTGAGCACGTTGTCAACGCCGCGCTCTGCGAGCAACTTGAGATCGAGTCCGGCACGCTCCACCGCGGCCGGGTCCTCGGCGCTGATGCCGTCGATGTGCTCCTGCACGTTCATCGCTTCGCTGGTCCACTGCGTGAAGACGTGCGGGATCAGCACATGGGGCTGGTCCCGGAAGTTGCGCTCGAAGCGCTCGATGTTGTGCGCCTCGGTCGCGAGATCGAGCTCACGCATCGTCGAGCGGCGAAACTCCTCGACGACGTGCACTGGCTGATAGCGACGCACCTCCGGCACTTCTTTTTCGACGAACTGCGCGAGACTCGACAGCAGCCGCAGGTCGGCCTCTACCTTGGCTTCGATGCCAGGACGGCGAACCTTCAACACGACGGCTCGGCCGTCGTGCAATCGCGCGCGATGGACTTGCGCGATGGAGGCGGCCCCCGCCGGTTCCTGTTCGATGTCGACGAAGGCTTCTGCGTAAGAAGTGCCGAGCGACTGCTCGATCACCTGCAGGATCTGTTCGAACGGCACCGGCGCCGCATTGCTGCGCAGGCGGGCGAGTTCCGTTGTCCACTTCGGCGCAAGCAGATCCTCGCGCAGTGAGAGCATTTGCCCCAGCTTGATGAAAGTGGGGCCGAGTTCTTCGAGAGCGAGACGAAGTCGCTGTTGCGGCTCGAGCTGCGCGCTGTGGGTGCCTTGGCCCCAATGGAGTATCTCGCCAGCGCGTTCCAGGAGCGAAGCGACACCGAGCCGCCGGACGAGATCGCCAAGTCCGTGGCGGATGAGTACCAGACTGATCTCGTGGAGGCGCGGCAGGTCCCGCACCGCGCTGGCCTCGCCCACGATCTACTTCTCTTTCCGGGTTTCTGACTGCTGGCGGAGCGCGTCTGCGAAACCGGCGAGCAGCCCGCTGGTAAGCATCGTGATGTGGGCGCCGTACTGGCGCACCGAATCGATCCCGGGCACCGATCCCCCGCGATACGAGCCGACGCGATTGGCGAATTCGCTCATGACCTGTGCGAAGCGCACGCTCGCATCGGCGCCGATACGCTGCGCATGCAACGAGAGTTCGACGAGTTCACGCCTCAGGTTGCCGGTGGTCGCATCGGCAATCCGGCTGGCGACCGCGACGTAGTCCTGCTGCAGTGTCTGAAGGGCCGCGAAAGCATTCTTCAGATCGTTATCGGAAAACTCCTTGCCGCGAGTCACCAGTGCCTGCAGCGCCTCATGGGTCGCCATCGAGGAAGCGTGCAGCGCCTCGTCGAGGCCGCGGATCGCCTCCGCGAACGCCTCGCGTGCCTGCTCGCCTTCGAGGGGCGGCGTCGGCACACCGCCGCTCATCGCCCGCACGATTTCCTTGACGCCCTCGGTGTCGAGGCGACCGCCCGCCAACATCTGCGCGGTAAGTTCGCGCACCCGCTCGCGGAGCGATTGTTCGTCGGCCTGCGCTTCAAGTGGAGCGGAGGCAGCGTTCTCCGTCGGCGCCGTGGGATCGGTCATTTCGCGCCCTCCTGTGGACGATGGGGAGGAAAGGATAGACCAATTCGACCTTTTTCCTGGTGGAAGTTCGGACAGCTTTCGCGCAAAATCCTGCCGTTAAGCAATGGCAATTGCGGCCGCGAGGCCATGGACGAGTTGCGAGCGCCGAGTGTCTTCGAGGCACCGGCGACTCGCCGGTCCTTCACGCTGGAGGCGCTGCGGCGCATCGCTGACTCTGAGCGTTGTCCCATGACCTTTGTGTACCGACACGCGATCACGGCCCTGTGGTTTATATGGGCGGTGTACTGGTTGATCGCGTCGCGGGGGGCCAAGCTCACCGTGCGGCAGGAATCGGTTCGCTCGTGGCTCCTGCACATCGTTCCCCTCGCGCTGGCCCTCGGCCTGCTGTGGCTTCCTGTCGCGCCCATCCCGTTGCTCGGCATCCGCATCGTTCCTCGCGCTGCGTGGGCCTTCTGGGTCGGCGCAGCGCTGACCCTGGCGGGGCTGCTGTTCAGCGTCTGGGCGCGAGCCTACCTGGGCAGAAACTGGAGCGGCATCGTCACGCTCAAGCAAGACCACGAACTCGTCACCACGGGCCCGTACAGCCTCGTGCGACATCCGATCTACACCGGCCTGCTGCTGGCATTTGTCGGCACTGCGATCGCTCGAGGCACCCTCGTGGGCGTGGTTGCAGTGCCGCTGGCCGCCCTGGCCCTGTGGCGAAAGCTGCGCATGGAGGAACGTTGGATGCGCGACCAGTTCGGCGAGAAGTACGTGGCCTACAGCCAGCGTGTTGCGGCATTGGTGCCATTCGTCCTGTGATCGTGCTGCGGGTGCGTTCCTACCATCCCCCGCCAAGAGCCAGGAACAGGGTGACCTGATCCGTTACCAGCTCGGCATCCGATGCCGCGAGCGCTGCTTCGCTGGAGGCCAGCGAGCGCTCGGCGTCGAGCGCATCGAGGTAGCCGACCTTGCCGCTTTGATACATCTGGCGAGCCTGCTCTGCGACCGTCGAAGCTTCGTCGCGCGAAGCCTGCAGCGATGCATGGCGATCGAGTTCGTGTGCGTATGCGCTGAGTGCCGTTTCGGTTTCCCGCAACGCTGTCAGCACCGTGCCGTCGAACTTCGCGGCCGCCAGGCGTGTGCCGGCTTCGGCCTGCGCAATTCGCGCATCCACGATGCCGTTGTTGGGCAATGTCCACGAGATCAGCGGCCCGAGACTCCACGCGAACGTGTCCTGGTGGCCGAAGTCATTGGCCGGGCCGACCGAGGACGCCGCAAGTCCCAGTGTGATCCTGGGATAGCGGTCGGCCACCGCCACGCCGATGCGCGCCGTGGAGGCTGCAAGGTCACGTTCCGCCTGCCGGACGTCCGGCCGGCGACGCAGCATCCCGGCGCCATCGCCCACCGGCACCGCACCGGCCACTTGGGGCGGTGCAACGCACTCGGTCACTTCCCTGGAGAAGCCTTGCGGAGGCGTTCCCGTCAGCACCGCGAGGCGGTACACCGCTCCTTCGCGCTGTGCCTGCAGCGGCGGCAGGGCGGCGAGCAGTTGCTGCGCCTGGCTTTTCGCACGCGATACATCGATGGCGCTCACGCGTCCCGCCTGCTGGAGCCGCTGCGATGCGTCCACGGCCTCCTGCTGCAGTTCCGCGGACTTGCGCGCGCTTTGCAGGCGCAGACCGAGGGAGCAGACGTCGGCATAGGCGCGTGCCGTGCTGGCTGCGACACTGACCCGAACCAGGTCCAGCGCTGCCGATGCGGACTCGGTACTCGCATGCGCCGCCTCGCTTGCGCGACGGAGCTGGCCGAAAAGATCAATCTGGTACGACACCGCACCGCCCAGGCTGTAGTGAAAGGCGTTGGGCGGCTGATAGCCGGGCTGCAACAGCGACAGCCCCGAGACATGACCATACGAAGGCCCGCCGTTCACGCCGATGACGGGCTTGCTGGCACCGTTGACTTCCGTCTCCAGTGCTTCGACGCGCTCCAGATTGGCCGCGGCCTGGCGCAAGTCGGTGTTGCCCGCCAATGCCTGCTCCACCAGGCGGTCGAGCAATGGGTCGTTGTACAGCCGCCACCAGTGCGCCGGCAGCGGGCCCTGCGAATAGGGTTGTGCCGAAGGCGCATCGGATGATCGTCGCGACGATCGGGTGCCTTCGAACGGCGCCGCGGCTTCCGGCTTTGCAGCAATGGCATCGTCAGGCTGCCGATAGTCGGGCCCGACGGTCGTGCATGCCGCCAGAAGCACGGTCGCTGCGGAAATTGCGCACAGACTCAGGGGCCGCGAGGCGCGGCCAAGGCGAACTGGCACGACGCTCATCCCTTCCTCACGAGCTGTAGAAGCCCTGCAGATGCTTCGTCCCCACCGCGACCTTGCTCGATCACCTGCACCGTCACGGTCTGCCCCGCAACGAGATGGGTTCCCTCGGGCAGCGGATCCAGCTTGATCCGGACGGGAACACGCTGTGCAAGCCGGACCCAGTTGAACGTCGGGTTGACGCTCGGCAGCAGGTTGGCGCTGGTCGAGCGATCCCGATCGGCGATGCCGGCGGCAAAGCTCTCCACAGTGCCCGCCAGCGGCGTGCCTGCGCCCATCGTGGTGACACGCACGCGGTCGCCGGTGCGGATGCGCGGCAGCTTGGTCTCTTCGAAGTAGCCCTCCACATAGAAGGATGCCGCGTCGACCAGCGCAAGCGCCGGACGGCCTGAGGTGGCATAGCTGCCTTGCCGCATGTCCAGATTGGTCACGAGGCCGTCAGTGGGCGCACGCACCGAGGCCCGCGCCAGATTGAGCCGTGCGGAATCCAGGGACACCTCGGCCTGCGCCACTGCGGCATGCGCCTGTTCGACACGCGTGCGCGCCTGCTCGCGCACCTCTTGCGAGATCAGTGTTCCCAGGCCGGCATTGCGGCCGTCTTCACGCCGGGCTTGCGCGAGCGTGGTCCGTTGTGCGGCCAGCGCGACCTCTGCCTGGCGCACGGCGAGCCGGTAGCGTGCGGGATCGACTTCGAAGAGTAGGGCGCCGGCCTTGACAGGTTCGTTGTCCTGGATGGACACGGCGGTCACCAGCCCGGACACATCGGGCGCGATCTGCACGACGTTGGCGCGCACGCGACCGTCACGCGTCCACGGTGCGAGCTCGTAGTGGTCCCACAGGCGCAAGCCGGCCCATACCGAGGCGGCCACGACGGCGCACGTGACGACGACAGGAATCAGGCGCTGCATCCAGCGCCGATCGATGAGAGAAGGGACTTTCATAGCGGGATCGATACGGTCAGGAAGTGGCGCGGCTGAGTGCAAAGAGCACGAGCAGGTAAAGCGCCATGTCGAAAAGTGCCGGGTGCCAGACCCAGCGGTAGAGGCCGGCGAAGGCCAGGAGACGGCGCACGGCCCAGGTCGCGGGCAGCGCGCATGCCGCGAGCACCATGACCCACGGCAGGTAGAGACCAAACAGACTGGCTTCGCCGATCATGGCGCGCCTCCTTCGGGAATAGCGACTGCGGGCCGGGTGGGCAGCGCGTCGGGATAGAGATTGCGGCGAAGCCCGACCAGCGCGCTGATCGCCGACCGACCCTCGGGCGAGGCGTGCCCTTCGGCGCCCAGTGCAGCCTGCAATGCGTCGTCGATGCGCTTGAGCAAAGAGGACGGATTGGCCACGGCGTTGGAAACCATGCGTTCGCGGAACAGGCGCTCCAGGTCGCGCATCAGGCCGTGGCCCAGATGCAGAGGCAGGAATCCGCGAAGGCGCTGCATCGAGACGACGTCCGCCCCCAGGCGCAGGTCGCGCAGTGCGTCGGCCGAAACGCCTTCGACCGCGCCGCCCGCCGCGGCCACGCGGGGTGCGAGAAGGCTGATGCGGTCGAGCATGCGCACGGCGTACGCGTCGGCCTTGACCTCCCTGCGCGGTGCCGCGGCCATTTCGGCCAGCTCACGCCAGGTTGCCCGCTGGATGCGCCGTGCGCTCCAGTCCACACCCACCGAGCGAATGAGCCGCGTCGTGCGTCCGGCAACGAGGATGCCGACGACCTGCGCAATCATCGAATTGGTGAAACTCACGAGGTCGGCATTCGCCGTGTCGTGCAACGCCAGCGCACTGGCCACGCCGAACAGGATCGGCATCGCGGCCATCATGGTCGTCGCCCGCGCCACGAAGCAACCGAGAAGGAGGAACACGGGCGCGCACACCACGACCAGCATGCCGAAGTCATGTACGGCCGGGAGAAGCAGGAGAACATAAAGCGCCGACAGTGGCACCGACCACAGCGTGTACTTCAGGAAGCCGTGGATTGCCGGCACCGGGTCGTCCATGGTCGCGAAGAAGCTGCAGAAAACCGCCGCCATCATCACAGCCGCGGAACCGCTGGGCCAGCCGGTCAATATCCAGAAGGCGGCGCAGATGCAGATCGCCACGACGGCTGCGAGGCTGGAAAGCAACGCCATGCCGACGTCGCGATGCAGCGCGCCGTCGCCGACTGTCCGCAGTCGGCGCGAGGGCGGTGCGACGCCCCTGAGTCCGTCATCGACTTCACGCCGCAGCGCGACGCAGGCGCGCCAGCCGTCGACCAGTTCGTCCAGTCGCTCGGCGAGCGAGAGACGCAAGGCGCGCGACCAGCTCGAATGCTGCTGCGTATCGGGCGCTTCGCCGAAGTCCCGGATCGCCTCTCGCAAGGCCGATGCGTCGCCGTCGTCGTCATCGCGATCGAGCGTCTGAAGCCATTGCGCAACCTTCGCCATCACGGCGGTCACGTCCGGGGCAAGGCTGCCTTCGGCTTGTCGCAGCGCCTGGAGGCGATCCTCGACGGCAGACAGCGCGGGCGTGAGCGATGCGACGCGGTCCTGCACCGCGCGAACGGCACCGGCCGTCCAGCGCAGATGGGTCGTGTCGAAGGGGATGTGTGTGGACAGGAGTCTGAGTTGCGTGATGTCGGCCGCAACGCGCCCGCGGTCGGCCGCCAGCGCACCGCTTTTCGCCTCGCGCAGTGGAGGCTGCATCAGGTCGAGCAGCCACTGGCGGGCATCGCGAAGGCTGCGGTCCAGCAAGCCGAGCACAGTGGCGCCGAGTCCGGCCGGCAGCACGATGCTGTGGACCACCGTGGCGGCCAGGATTCCCAGGCCGATTTCCTCGACACGCGCGACGGCGGTATCGAACATGGTCTGCGGTGCATCCACGGCCGGAAAGCCGATCAGCGCCGCGGTGTAGCCAGCGAGCATGAAGACGTAGGACCGTGGCGTGCGGTCCTGCAGCGAGAAGTAGAGACACACGCCCAACCACAGGGCCAGTGCGAGCGTCAGCATCTCGGGCGTGTTCGAAAGCGCCGGGACGAGTAACAAGGCGGCGGCGGAGCCGAGCAGTGTTCCGAGCAGGCGGAACAGGGCCTTCGAGCGCACGGCGCCGGCCAGCGGATTGGCGACGACGTACGTTGTCATCAGCGCCCAGAAGGGTCGCGGCTGGCCCATGCGGCTCGCGACGTACATCGCGAGCATCGCTGCGACGAAGCACTTGATGGAGAAGATCAGTTCGGCGCGGTTGAAGCGAAAAAGACCGATAGCGTTCATGAGTCGCCCGGTTCGCTGCCGTGCCTGGACCTGGCCTGGGGTAGTGCGGGGGACGGACACCCCAGTCGTTCTCGCAGGGCGTCGAACACGCGCAGGCAAGCGAACAGATCCTCGTCCGGGATGCCCTGGTACAACGACTTGCGCATCACGGCAAGCGCCGCTTCGATGTGCTCGCATGCCTCCGTGCCCAGTCTCGTCAGATGAAGGGTCTTGGCGCGGCGATCGTCGGGATCTTCGCGGCGCTGCACGAACCCGCTTTGCATCAACTGGTCGATCGAACGTGCCAGAGAAGGGCCTTCGATCCCCAACTGATCGGCCAGGACGCCCTGCCGAAGGCCGTCGCCAAGCCGCCCGATGGTTACCAAGGGCCAGGCCAGTGCCTGCGACAGGCCCACGTGCGCAACGGCACGGTTGGCCGCTGCGCGATAGGCGCGCTCCAGCGAACCAAAGGCCGTGCCCAACGTGACAAGGGCCGCTTCGCGGCGACGTGATGCGCTTCGTGAAGTAGACATCGAAGACTCCTTTGCCAATTACATAGCAAGCTAAGTAATATTGTAGTTCGAATCGGACTTTCGACCCTCGTCTTCCTATGCGCCGCTACCGCCCTCAGGGGCCGAGGCAGTTCTTCGTGACCTTGCATACGCGAAACCTCCCGCTGCAAGCAGGACAGCCGCGACCATCACGCATGCAGCGCTCAAGGCGGGGTTGCTGCCGATCGTCACGAGGCTGGTGCATACGGCGCCGATCAGCATCTGGGTGAAGCCGTACAAGCCCGCGGCCGAACCAGTAAGAGCCGGCTCAACGCTGACCGCCCGGGCCAGCGCCACGGGGCTGGACAGCCCCGCGCCACAGGTGAAGACGAGCATGGACGCGATGATCCAACCGACGCTGAGCGAGGCGGTGAGATTCAAGCCGAGGAAGATCAGCGAGCCGAGCAGGCCCAAGGCGCTTCCTACTCGCAGCAGTTGATCCGCGGTGAGGCGGGTGCTCAATCGGCCCGCCATGAGATTGCCCAGCGACAACCCGAACACGATCATGCCCAGGTAGAGGCCGACTTCCCCGAGCGGTCGATTCAGTTCGTTGTGGAACAAGAAGGGCGCAGTCGCGATGAAGGCGTATACGGCGGTGGTGGCGCATCCGCCTCCGAGTGCATAGCAGACGAATGGACGCGACGTTAGCAGCTTGCGGTAGTCGGTGAGGAACGTTCGCGTCGTGAATGCGCCTTTGGCGGCAGCGGTCTCGGGAAGCCTGTGCGCGGCCAGAAAGAGCGTCGTGGTGCCAACCGCGGCCAGCACCCAGAACACCGAGCGCCAGCCGAAGCCATGGGCCAGCATGCTGCCTGCCATCGGCGCCAGTCCGGGGCCGACCATGATCATCAGGTTCAACGTCGCGAGCTTCCTGAGGGTTTCGTGGCTCGCGGACGAATCCCGCACCATCGCTCTGCCCAGGGCCAGCCCCGCGCAGCCGCCCAGCGCCTGTAGGAGTCGCGCCAGCACCAGCAAGTGCACGTTCGGGGCGAGCGCGGCCAAGACCCCGCTGGCGGAATAGAGGGCGAGACCCACCATGAGCAAGGGGCGCCGGCCGAAGCTGTCCGACAGCGGCCCATAGAAGAGCTGCCCGGCCGCGAGGCCCAGGATGTAGGCGCTGATGGTCAATTGGGCCTCTCCCGGCGTGGCACCGAACTCCTGCGCCATCACCGGCAGCGCCGGCACGAACATGTGCATGGCCATGGTGCCGCTGATCGTGATGAGCACCAGCAGCCACATGGGCGGGCGCGAAGGGGAGGGCGACGAAAGCATGATTCAGTCCGCTCCGCTTTCGAAGGCCGCGCAATCGGCCTTGCCCAATTGCTGGGCGAGCGCCGAGAAGACTCTCAGGCAGGCGTCGATGTCCGACTCGGTGACGCCCTTGAACAGGTCCGCCCGCAATGCGTGGAGAGTGGCCTCCACCTTCTCCTGGATGCTCAGGCCTTCGGGTGTCAGATGCAGCGTCTTCGCACGGCGGTCATTTGGGTCTTCGCGCCGCTCGACGAGCCCAGCCCCGACGAGCTGGTCCAGCGTGCGAATGAGCGAAGGCCCTTCGACGCCGAGCAGATCGGCCACGACGCCCTGCCTCGCGCCATCACCCTGCCGACCGATGATGACGAGGGCCCATGCAGAAGCCTGCGATATGCCGAGGTGCCCGACCGCGCGATCCGCAGTCCCGCGAAAGGACCTCTGGAGAACGCCGAGCAATGTCGTCACGGTCATCAGCTTCGCTGAACGCGTCGGCCGAGTCTTTCTTCTTGAAGAAGTCATCTCATGATTGTAGATAGCTTGCTATCTATTTGATCGGGGAGGCGGCCCTTGCGCGGATTGCGCAGGCACTTGACCAGTGAGCCGCCTCAGTGTGGTGCGTGGCCCGGCGCTTTTCGATGCTGAAAGCCGCGCGTGGGCTGGCATCAAGCTTGCTAATCAGTTGTTCAATTAATTGCGAGGGTTAACCCCAACACGAGATGAAGGTCGCGGGTCTATTCTTCGTTTATTAATTAATTGATCGTTTAATTTATTAGTGCCGGCACGAAACGTTCGAAGGTGAGGTGCCGGCTGGTCCATCCGCAACTGGAGAGTGAAATGCATAAGTGGTCTCAAGTGATGTCCTTCGCGGGCCTCCTGGCCGTATCGGCCTTGGCGAGCGCGCAGGAGACGGTGAAGATCGGTGTGATCGAGCCCCTGACGGGCTCGGTTGCCTACAACGGTCTGGCTTCGGTCAATGGCGCCAAGCTGGCCGTCGAGCAGCGCAACGCTGCAGGCGGCGTGCTGGGTCGCAAGATCGAACTGGTGATCGAGGACGGCCAGTGCCGCCCCGCCAACTCGGTCAATGCTGCCGAGAAGCTCGTCCAGCGCGACAAGGTGGTGGCCTTGCAAGGGGCCTTCTGCAGCTCGGCCACCGCGGCCGTGATGCCAGTGGCCGAGAAGTACAAGGTGCCTTTCGTCACCGGCGTCTCGTCGAAGGCCGACCTGACGGAGAAGGGCATGCAGTACTTCTTCCGGTCGGCCGAAACCGATCGCCTGATGTCGAAGACCTTCAGCAAGATCCTCGCGGACAAGCTGCAGCTCAAGACCGTGGCCTATATCGGCGTCAACGACGACTGGGGCCGCGGCGGCGTGGAGGATTTCTCCAAGGACCTCGAGGCGCTCGGCGTGAAGACCGTGATGAAGGAGTACTTCGACCACGGTGCGACCGACTTCTACACGCTGCTCACCAAGCTGCGTGCGAGTAAGGCCGACGGCGTGTTCGTGGCCGCCGAGACGCAGGACGGCTCCATCCTCGTCAAGCAGTTCAAGGAGTTCGGCCTAAAGACCAAGATCTTCGGCGTGGGCTCGTGGGCCACCTCCGACTTCATTGGCCTGACGGGTGAAGCGTCCGAAGGCATCTATGCCGCAGTGCCCTATGCGTCGAGCCTGCCGAACGACCGCAACAAGGCCTTTGTCGAGCAGTACAGCAAGGCCTACAGGGAGAAGCCTGGCAAGTACGGCGCGGCCGGCTACAACGCGATGAACATCATGCTCGACGCGGTCCAGCGCGCCGGCAAGGCCGAGCCCGAGGCCATTCGCGATGCCCTGCGAAAGACCGACTACGCGGCGCCCAACGGCCGCTATCGCTTCACCGACAAGGGCGAGGGCTACGGCTTTGACGTGGTGCTGGTGCAGATCAGCAACCGTGAGGCGAACGTGGTCGCGCAGTCGGCCACCGAGAAGCCCTGAGCGAGACAGAGAGAAGCAGGACTTTCCACGATGGAACTACTTCCCCAGTACCTCGCCAACGGACTGGTGACGGGTTCGTTCTATGCGCTCTCTGCGCTGGGACTGACCCTGATCCTCGGCCTGATGCGCGTGGTGAACTTCGCCCATGGCGAGCTTTACATGCTCGGCGGCGTGATGGGCTGGTGGGCCACCACCCGCCTGGGCCTGGATTTCTTCAGCGGCCTTGTGCTGGTGGCGGTGGCCATGGGCGCCTTTGGCTGGCTCGTCGATCGCTTTCTGATCGAGCGCATCCGCGACCAAGGCGAGGAGCCCGGCATCCTGCTGACCATCGGCCTGTCGATCTTCCTGGCCAACACCGCTTTGCTCGCGGTCGGCACTGCGCCGTTGAAGGTGGAGGCACCGATCTCTGCCGGCCCGATGTTCTTCGGCACGGTGGTGCTTACCAAGCTGCGCGTGTTCGCCGTGGTGGTCTGCGCGTTGCTGATCGTGGCGGCCTGGCTGGTCATCCACAAGACCCGACTGGGGCGAGCCATGCGCGCGACCTTCCAGGACCCGATGGCTGCGCAGCTCGTCGGCGTGCGCACCGCCAATGTGTATGCGGCGACCTTCGCCTTGGGCACGGTGATCGCATCCATGGCCGGGATGCTGCTCGGCTCCATCTATTCGGCGCAGGTGGCCGTTGGTGGACTGGTCAGCATGAAGGCCTTCGTAGTGGTGATCCTCGGCGGCATGGGCAGCTTCGCGGGCGCCATCGCCGGTGGGCTGCTGCTTGGTGTGGTCGAGGCCCTGTGGGGCGGCTATGTGGCCACCGGATGGGTGGACATCATCGGCTTCGCGCTGGTGATTCTCACGCTGGTCTTCCGGCCCTACGGCCTCTTTTCCAGACGGGCGGAGCGCGCATGAAATTCGAGAAGCTTTGTCTTTTGGTCCTCATGGTGCTGGCCGCGCTGCTGCCGCTCGTCGTGCGCGACCAATACGTGCTGCACATCGCCATCATGGTGCTGTTCTACGCGGTGCTGGCCAGCAGCCTGAACCTGGTGGTCGGCTACGTGGGCGAGTTCTCGCTCGGACATACGGCCTTCCTGGGTACGGGCGCCTACGCGGCGGCCATCCTCTCCACGCAGTACGGCTGGCCGATGTGGGCCACCGTGCCCGTGGCGGGTCTGCTGGCAGCGGTGGTCGGCGTGGTCATCGGCGCCATCACGCTGCGCTTGCAGGGTCCGTTCTTCGTGATCGTGACGCTGTCTTTCGCGGAGGTGCTTCGCCTGGTCGCCGACAACTGGATTGCACTGACCAACGGCCCCATGGGCATTGCAGGCGTCCCGCAGCCCACGTGGCTCGGCGAGGCCGGCAACCTGGGCGCGAAGCAGTTCTACTACGGCATCGCGTGGATGCTGCTGGCGCTCACGCTCTACCTCAGCTTCCGGTTCGTGTACTCCAACGCGGGGCGTGCGGCGGTGGCAGTGCGCGAGAACCGCTACGTGGCGCAGTCCATCGGCATCCGTCCGCTGAGCTATTCGATGCTGGCGCTGGTGCTTGGTGCGCTGCTCTCGGGCATGGCGGGCGGCTTCTACGCCCACTACATCTCCTTCGTCGGGCCTGAAGTGTTCCGCTTCGCCTTCATGGTGAGCATGATCATCATGGTGCTCGTTGGGGGCAAAGGCACGCTGGTGGGGCCGTTGATCGGCTCGCTGCTGGTGACCTTCCTGGAGGAATACCTGCGCGAGGCCAAGGAGCTGCGCCTGTCGATCTTCGGCCTGGCCGTGATCGCGATCGTGCTCTTCCTGCCGCGCGGCCTGATGGGCTTCGTCGTGCAGTGGCGCGAATTGCGCAAGACTGAATCGCCCAAGGTCGCTGTCAAGGCTGAGAGGAGGGCGGCATGAGCGCGACACAAGCCATGAGCACCTCGCGCGCGCTGGAGGTGCGCGGCCTCGGCAAGTCCTTCGGCGGCATTCATGCGGTGAAGGACATCAGCTTTGATGTGCATCCGGGCGAGATCGTCGGCCTGATCGGGCCCAACGGCGCAGGCAAGACCACCTGCTTCAATCTCATCACCGGCTTCTATACGCCCAGCGCGGGCCAGGTGCGCTTCGGCGGCAGCGACGTGACGGGCCGGAAGCCCTATCACATGGCCCGCATGGGCATTGTGCGCAGCTTTCAGAAGACCAACATCCTGAAGTCGCTGACGGTGTTCGAGAACGTGCTCACCGGCCACTACATGGAGGCAAGCCAGCCGCTGTGGCGCACCTTCTTCCCGGGTCGCGCGGTGCGCGCCACGGAAGCAGGGGCGCGCGAGAGCGCCGAGCGCATCGTGCGCACCATGGGCCTGGCGCATCGCATGGACACGCCGGCCTCGGTGCTCTCCTGCGGCGAATTGCGGCTCCTGGAAGTGGCGCTGGCGCTGGCCGCCAAGCCCGAGATCCTGATGCTCGACGAACCCGCCGCTGGCCTCAACAGCCAGGAGGCGCGGCAGTTCGGCGAGATCCTGAAGACGGTGCGCGGCCAGCTGGTGAGTTCGATCCTGATCGTGGAGCACAACATGAGTCTGGTGATGGGCGTCTCGGACCGCGTGGTGGTGATGCATTTCGGCCAGAAGCTGGCCGAGGGCACGCCGGCACAGGTGCAGGCCGACAGCAAGGTGGTCGAGGCCTACCTCGGCCGTGGAGGAAAGAAGACATGAGCGCAGTGCTGAAGAGTGATGTGGCAGGCCGCCGCCTGACTGACGCGACGACAGCACAGCCCGTGCTGGAACTGCGCGACCTGCATGTGAGCTATGGCAAGACCGCGGCCCTGCACGGCGTGAACCTGCGGGTGATGCCCGGCGAGGTCGTCGCGCTCATCGGTGCCAACGGCGCCGGCAAGAGCACCACGCTGCGCGCCATCTCGGGTCTGCTCAAGCCCGCGCGCGGCGAGATCGTCTTCCAGGGTCGCAGCATCGGTGGTTTGGCCGCCGACCGCGTGGTGGCGCAGGGCATCGCCCAGTCGCCCGAGGAGCGGCACGTGTGGCCGACCATGTCGGTGGACGAGAACCTCTCGATGGGCGCCTACCTGTGCAAGGGCAAGGCGGAGATCGAGCGGCGCATGGGCCTTGTCTACGAGCGCTTTCCGCGCCTGAAAGAGCGGCACAAGCAACTCGCCGGCACGCTCAGCGGCGGCGAACAGCAAATGCTCGCCATCGGCCGCGCGCTCATGTCCGAGCCGCGCCTGCTGTTGCTGGACGAGCCCAGTCTGGGCCTCAGCCCACGCATGGCGGAGGAGGTCTTCGACTTCGTGCGCGAGATCAACGCGCATGGCGTGACGGTGATGCTGGTGGAGCAGAACGTGCACAACGCGCTGTCGGTGGCCACCCGCGCCTACGTCTACGAGACCGGCCGCGTAGTGGCCGAGCGCGATGCGGCCGGCCTGCTCGGCGACCCGGAACTGCTCAGCGCCTACCTGGGCGGCTGACCTCGAAGAGAGGGTGCCTTCGCGCACCCTCTTTTTGTCTTCATCGATTAATTGAACAAGCGTTTAACAACAGGGCGCGGCACCCCGCCGGCCCATCGGATCAAGGAGTAGCTAAGACATGAACAAGACTATGCGAGTGGGGATCGTCGGTGGCGGCATCGGTGGCGTGGCCCTGGCACGGGCCCTGCGGCTGCGCGGCATCGACGCCCATGTGTTCGAGCGCGCAGGCGCTTTCGGCGAGATCGGCGCGGGCGTACAGATGACACCCAACGCGGCCAGGGTGCTGCATGCGCTGGGTCTTGGCGATGCGCTCGCGCGCATCGGTTTCCTGCCGAACGCCATGGTGGGCCGCAATTGGGACGATGCGCGCGAGCTGTTCCACACACCGCTGCGCGAGGTGTGCCCGCGCCTCTTCGGTGCCGACTTCTGGCACGTGCACCGTGCGGACCTGCACGCCATCCTCTGCGAAGGCATCCCGGCCGACCGCGTGCGCTTCAATGTGTCGTGCACGGGCGTGACCCAGAACGCCGGCAAGGCCGTCGCGCACTTCAGTGATGGCACGCGGTTCGAGGCCGACCTCATCGTGGGCGCCGACGGCATCCATTCGGCGGTGCGCGATTCGCTCTGGGGCAAGACGGCCTCGCAGTACACCGGCCACATGTGCTGGCGCGCGCTGGTGCCGGTGGAGCAGCATCCACTGCCATTCGTGAGCCCGGATGCTTCCTTCTGGATGGGCCCGAAGGCGCACATCGTCACCTATTACGTGAAAGGCGGCGCGGCGGTGAACATCGTCGCGGTCAACGAGAGCGCGCAATGGGTGACCGAGTCGTGGACCGAGCCCAGCACCCGCGAGGAACTGCTGTCCGCCTACGAGGGCTGGCACGAGAACATCGTGCGCCTGTTCGAGAAGACCGACGCGCAGCAGATCTTCAAGTGGGGCCTGTTCGATCGGGACCCGATGGCGCAGTGGTCGCAAGGCCGCGTGACGTTGCTGGGCGACGCGGCGCATCCCATGCTGCCCTTCCTGTCGCAGGGCGCGGCCATGGCCATCGAGGACGCCTACGTGCTCGCCGCGGCGCTGTCGCATTTCGGTGGTGACCTGAATGGAGCCCTTCGAGCCTACGAGGTCGAGCGCCGTCCGCGCACTGCCCGTGTCCAGCTGGAGGCGCGTGAGCGCGGCCGCACCTATCACCTCTCGACGCCCGACGAGCAGAAGAAGCGCGACGAGGAATTCCAGAAGGCTCAGGCCAAGGACCCGAACGCGGTCGGCATCAAGGCCGAGTGGGTCTATTCGTACGACGCCACTGCCTGCGTCGAGCGCTTCGACGAGAGCGCCGAGGCGGCCGTCGCCTGAACAGGGAGCACTGACATGACAAGCAAGACCCAATTCCGCATCGGGCAGATCGTGCCCAGCTCCAACACCACGATGGAGACCGAGATCCCCGCCATGCTGCGCCTGCGCGAGCAGGTGCGGCCCGAGCGCTTCACCTTTCACTCGGCGCGCATGCGCATGAAGCATGTCAACAAGGAGGAGCTGGCGGCCATGGACGCTGAGTCCGACCGCTGCGCGCTCGAGTTGAGCGACGCACGCGTGGACGTGCTGGGCTACGCCTGCCTGGTGGCCATCATGGCCATGGGCCGCGGCTACCACCGCCAGTCGCAATCTCGGCTTGGTGCCGCCACTGCCGGCAACGCAGGCGAAGCGCCGGTCGTGACCAGCGCCGGCGCACTGGTCGATGCGCTCAAGCTGATGGGCGTGAAGCGCATCGCGCTGGTGGCGCCGTACATGGTGCCGCTGACTCGGCTGGTGATCGACTACATCGAGCACGAGGGTTTCGAGGTGGCCGACTGGCGCGCGCTGGAGATCCCCGACAACCTCGAGGTGGGCCGTCATGACCCGGCCAAGCTGCCGGCCATCGTCGCGGGCATGAAGACCGACGACGTGGATGCGATCGTGCTGTCGGCTTGCGTGCAGATGCCGTCGTTGCCGGCCATCGCGCAGGTGGAAGCTGCCACCGGCAAGCCGGTGGTGACCGCTGCCGTGGCGACGACCTACGCAATGCTGGGTGCACTCGGACTGGAGCAAGTCGTGCCGGGGGCCGGCGCGCTGCTTTCCGGTGCGTACTCGAAGAAGGGAGTGCGCCAATGAGCGGCAGCACCTATCTCCATGGCGGCCACGTGCATGCGAACGGCATCCGCCAGCACTATCTTCGCTATGGCGGCATTGAGGGCGCGCGCAGCGGCCGCGATGCGGTGGTCATCGTCCCCGGCATCACGAGCCCGGCCGTCACCTGGGGTTTCGTCGCCGAGCGCTTCGGGCGCCAATTCGACACCTATGTGCTCGATGTGCGCGGCCGTGGACTGAGCGAAGCCTCGGACACGTTGGACTACAGCCTCGACGCGCAAGCGGCCGACCTCAACGCGTTCACCGCCGCGCTTGGCCTGGATCGATACGCCTTCGTCGGCCATTCGATGGGTGGGCGCATCTCCATCCGCGCCGCTTCCAGCCAACCCACCGGGCTCACGCGCGTGGTCGCGGTCGATCCGCCGGTGTCCGGCCCCGGTCGACGTGCCTATCCGGCCAAGCTGCCCTGGTACGTGGACTCGATCCGCATGGCCCGCCACGGCATCAGCCTCGACCAGATGCGTGAGTTCTGCCCCACCTGGACCGAGGCACAACTGCGCCTGCGCGCCCAGTGGCTGCACACCTGCGACGAGCGCGCCATCGTCACCAGCTTTGACGCCTTCCAGACCGACGACATCCACGCGGACCTGCCGCGCATCGCCGTGCCGCTGTTGCTGATGAGCGCGGAGCGCGGCGACGTGATCCGTGAGGAGGACGTGGCCGAGATCCGCACCCTGGTGCCCGGCCTGCGCGAGCACCGCGTGGCTGGTGCCGGCCACATGATTCCCTGGGACAACGAGGAAGGCTTCTATCGCGCCTTCGGCGACTTCCTCGGCGCGGCCCTGGACTGATCAACCCCTTCGACACAGGAGACTGGCCATGGCCATCTGCGACACCGATCTGATCCGCGCCTGGACCCAGGTGCTCACCCTTTCCAAGCTCAAGGCCGGCGACGCCGTCACCGTGCTGACGAGCGACCACACGCATCCGCAGACGCTGCGTTGCGCGATCACCGCCGCCACCATGATGGGCGCTTGCGTGAGCCGGCTGGATCTTCCGCCGGTCAACGGCGAGAAGGCGCTCAGCCGCGACACGCTCGCCTACCTCGGCACCACGCCGCTGACTGGCAATCGCGCCGCGATCGCTGCGCTCAAGGCCAGTGATCTGGTGCTGGACTTGATGACGCTGCTGTTTTCGCCGGAGCAGCACGAGATCCTGGCCTCAGGCACCAAGATCCTGCTGGCGGTCGAACCGCCCGAGGTGCTGGCGCGCCTCGTGCCCACGATGGAGGACTACCACCGTGTGCAGGCTGGCGTCGCGCTGCTCAAGGGCAAGCGCGAGATGCACGTGACCTCGGCCGTCGGCACCGACCTGCGCCTGCCGCTGGGCGAGTACCCGATCACGGCCGAGTACGGCTTCGTCGACCAGCCAGGCCGCTGGGACCACTGGCCCAGCGGCTTTGCCTTCACCTGGCCCAACGAGGGCGGCGCGCAGGGCCGCATCGTGCTGGCCAAGGGCGACGTGCTGCTGCCCATGAAGAACTACGTCGGCGAGCCCATCACGCTCACGGTGGAGAAGGGCTTCGTCACCGCCATCGAGGGCGACGCCGAGGCCGAACTGCTGCGCGAATACATCGAGTCCTTCGACGACCGCGAGGCCTATGCCATCTCGCATGTAGGCTGGGGACTGCAGAAGCGCGCCTTCTGGTCCACGCTCGGCCTGTACGACCGCGAGGCCACGCTGGGCATGGATGCGCGTGCCGTCAGCGGCAACTTCCTGTTCTCGCTCGGCCCCAACAACGAAGCCGGTGGCAGCCGCACCACCGCCTGCCACATCGACATCCCGATGCGGCATTGCAATGTCTTCGTGGACGGCCTGCAGGTCGTGAACGATGGCAAGGTGGTGGAGTCGCTGATGAAGCCGGCGAAGGCCGAGGTGCACAAGGAGTCGGCCCATGCGTGACGAGTCGCAGGTCTATCGGCGCCAGGGCTTCGGTGCAGGCCTGGGCGTGCTGCCGCCCATCGGCCTCCTGATCGTGGATTTCGTGAACGGCTTCGCCGACCCCGGCATTTTTGGCGGCGGCAACATCCCTGCCGCGATCGACCGCACCGTGGGACTGCTCGCCACCGCGCGCGAGCGCGGCTGGCCGGTGGCGCATAGTCGCATCGTCTATGCCGACGACGATAGTGACGCCAATATCTTCAGCACCAAGGTGCCCGGCATGCTGGGCCTGAAGGAGCATTCGCCGGCCAGTGCCATTGTGGATGTGCTGGCGCCCGCGCCGGGCGAGCGCGTGGTGCGCAAGAACGTGCCCTCGGCCTTCTTCGGTACTGACCTCGCGCCCTGGTTCACGCAGCGCGGCGTGCGCACGCTGCTGGTGGCCGGTTGCGTCACCAGTGGCTGCGTGCGCGCCAGCGTGGTCGATGCCATGTGCTGGGGCTTCAGGCCAGTCGTGGTGGAGGACTGCGCGGGCGACCGGGCGATCGGCCCGCACGAGGCGAGCCTGTTCGACATGCGGCAGAAGTACGCTGACGTACTGAGCCTGCGGGCTCTGTACCAGCAGTTGCCGTCCTAGCAGCGGAACCGGACGGCGAAGGCGCCTTCAGGGCGCCTGGAAGCCGCCCACAACGAAGCGCGTCACCTGTTCGATGAGCGCTTCGGTGTCCTCGGGGTCGTACAGGCCCTTGGGCGTCATCTCTTCCATGCGGTGAGTGTCCGAGAAGGCGTAGAGATACGTGCCGACCATCAGCGTCATGCGCCAGTAGGCATCCAGTTCGCCCAGCTTCGGCAGGGCCAGGCGCAGGGCCTCCACGTAGCGTTGCGTCGACGAGCCGTAGGCATGTGTGCGCAGTTTGTACGAGATCTCCGGCGGCTCGGTGTGCAGCCGGGCCTGCAGGCGCAGGAAGGAGCGCCCCTGGGGGGTGGAGCGCAGGGCGAGGGTCGGCGAGAGGAAGGCATGCACGATCTCGCGCGCCGTGGGCTTGCCTCTTTCGAGCAGCGCTTCGAGCAGGTCGACCCGCTGCTTGGAGATGACCTGTCCGCGTCGCAGGAAGGTCTCTTCGAACAGTCCGTACTTGGAGCCGAAGTAGTAGCTGATCAGCGCCTGCGTCACGTTGGTGGCAGCGGCGATCTCGCGCAGCGTGGTGCCGGCGTAGCCCAGCTCAGCGAACTGCGCCTCGGCGGCATCCATGATCTCCTCGCGGACAGCGCTGGTTCCCTCCGGCCGGCCAGGCTTTCTTTGTTTGATCCGCTTGGTGCGGTGGGGCGTGCCCGTGGTCTCACTCATGAAGAATTAATCGCTTGGCCAATAAGGGCAGTATATGACTGTCGTTGTCCGCGGATTCATCCAGCTGATTTCAATGTGTCCCTGCGGTCTCAGTCTCAGTCAGTCAGCGTAGGAACCCACCGAAGTTTTCAGTGGCGCCCTAGGGCGACAGCCCTTGGATCGAGCTACTTTTCAGTGAATTGGCGCAGCATCGGGCGCACTTAATTCCAATCATCACGCTCCGCCAGGGAGCCTTGCAACTCGTGCACCTGCTTGGTCAACCTTGTCGAGGGCGTCAACTTCCGGATCGAACGGCGCTTTGCCGGCGCAGCGCCCGGTGGAATCACAAGCAACGGAGCGTGACGTCACTGCCCGCCTCGTACTCCGGAAAGAAAGTTCGAGGTGGACCGCTTTTAGCGAATGAACCTGTGAACAGCTGCGCCAAGACCAGCGCCCAGTAGTTCGGCAGCCGTGAATCCAAATGCGCTCGACGGCGAGATGCCGGCAAAGGTATCGCTGAACATGCGGCCGAACACTGCTGCGGGGTTGGCGAACGATGTGCTTGCTGTGAACCAGTACGCGGCCCCGATGTAGCAGGCCACGAGCGCTGACGTCTTTCCAGCTGGCGAGCGCAGGATGACCAGCACCAGACCTGCCGTCGCCACAAGCTCGGCAAGCCATTGGCCCTGTCCAGCGCGAAGCTTGCTGCTCCACTGAAAGATGCTCAGGTCGAACATGGCGTTGGCCAGCCACGCACCCAACATGGCCCCCGCCAACTGCGCAGCGATGTAAGGTGCCAGCTCGTTCGCTGGCAGCTTGCGGCGCAGCGTCATGACAGCGCTGACGGCGGGATTGAAGTGCGCGCCGCTCAATGGAGCGAAGACCTCGATGAGGACATACAGCGCGAAGACTGTTGCCAGCGTGTTCGCCAGCAAGGCCATGGCGACGTTGCCGCCGGCAAGGCGCTCGGCCATGATGCCGGAGCCGACCACTGCACACAGCAGGCCGGCCGTACCCAACAGTTCGGCCAGCGCCTTGCGCCAAAGCGTCATGACTCGGCGGCCAGCTCGCGCGCCTGCGTCTGCAACCAGAGCTTGTCGATGCCCTCAAGCGGCAGATCGACCAGTGGCTCCAGCCTGCGCCGAATGGCATGCAGCGTCTGCCTGAACGCATCCAGCTTCTGTTCCTCGGACCCTTGGATTTCCGATGGGTCCGGATAGCCCCAATGCGCAGTTGCGGGATGACCAGGCCAGAACGGGCAGGCCTCGCCGGCGGCGTTGTCGCAAACGGTGATGACCAGGTCCATGTGCGGCGCGTCGGGCTTGCCGAACTCATCCCAGGTCTTGCTGCGAAGCCCCTCGGTGGAGACACCCGCGTTGCGCAGCACTTCAAGGGCCTTCGGGTTGGGTTGCTGGTAATCGCGCGGGCTACTGCCTGCGGAGTACGCCTTGAATCGCCCTTGACCAAGATGATTCAACATCGCTTCGGCCAGGATGCTGCGCGCCGAGTTGTGCGTACACAGGAAAAGGACGTTGAAAGGTTTTGAGTCAGCCATCGCAAGTCTCAGCAGCAACCGTCCTGGGCTTTGACGGCGATGCTCATGGGCCGCCCGCTCGGGGCGCGAGGCGTGCAGCAAACGGCTTGGCCGACAGGTTGCGATTCCCGGAAGGTCGGGATGTTGTCCAAGGTTTGAAACTGCTCCCAGGCGATGCCTTGAGGGTCGGTGACCCAGTGCTTCTCGCTGCGCGCATAGCAGCAGGTCGTGGTTCCTTCGTCCAGCAACGCAGCGTCGGCTGCGACGGCACGGCCCTTGAGTTCGGTCAGCTCTTCCGGTGTCTGTGCCTGCAGGCCGAGATGGTCGATGCCGGGCTCGCCACCCGTGGAGACGGCGAAGTTCACCGGCGGGTCGGTCAGCATCCACTTGGCATAGTCGGATTCGACGCGCGCTGGCTCGGCAGCAAAGAGCTTGGAATAGAAGGCGATGCTCGCCGCGAGGTCTTGCACCTTCAAGTGCACATGGAATCGCTTCATAGGGAAAGGTCCTTCAACACGAACAGGAGGTCACCGATGCATCGACGGCGCACGCCTCGTCCTGGCAGCAGTTCTCGGTGAGATAGCCGAGCAGCGCGTTCATGTGCTCGAACGAGGCGCGGTAGATGAGATTGCGACCTTGGCGCTCCTGCGTGACAAGGCCGGCGTTGAGAAGCTCCTTGAGGTGGAACGACAACGTGTTTGCAGGGATGCCGGAGCCCTCGGCCATGACGCTGGGAGTCATGCCCCGAGGGCCAGCAATGACGAGCGCGCGAAAGACCTGCAGGCGAGCGGCCTGGGCGAGTGCGGCGAGGGAACGGACGACATCTTGTTCTTCCATGATTCCATCATAGTGGAATCATTGCTAAATTCAACCATTCAGGCGAATTTCAGTATGGGCGCTCGCCTGAAGCGCCCCACAAGACGGGTGGAAAGGTTTGCCTTCGCCCCCAGGCGGCACTATGCGACCGGAACGCAGCGTCGCATCTGGACGCTGTGGTCGCCCTGCTATTTGATCGCTGTTGGTGTCCCCTTGAAATCGCCTTCGTTTGGAGCCTCCGCCTGTTCATGGAACTGCGGCAAAGAGTCCGTGATGGAGTGCCATTTCGCCTTCGAGCCAACAAGCAGTGGCGCCGTCGGTCGCCGTTAGTGCCAGTAGCAGTCACTCGCGGCACGCTCAATCCGAGGTGGACGATTCAGATGCCACCCCGCGTCGCCGTCGACTCCATGCTAAGGCTGAATATTTTGGTTCATGTGGAACAGGTTGCCCGGGTCGTACTTGCGCTTGATCGACGCCAGCTTGTCGTAGTGCGGTCCGAAATTGTCCTTGACCCGACCTTGGTCGTCCTCGGCCATGAAGTTGATGTAGCCGCCTGCCTGCGAGTGGGGCTCCAGGGCTTTGTAGTAGTCCTTCACCCACTTCGTGTTCCTGGCGTTGTCAGCAGGGTCCGGCCACATCCCAGCGATCACGGTGGCGAAGCTCGCGTCGCGATGGCCCCAAGCGGTCGCATCCGGCTTCACCCGGTGGCAGGCGCCGTTGATCGGGTAGATGTGCATCGTGGAGTTCACCACCGGCACTTGCGGCCCGAACTGGGCGTGGACCTCGATCGCGCCATCCGTCAACTCGGTCGCGAATGAAGCCTTCCAGTAGTGCTGCAGGCCCGGAGGCAACAGCGCATCGAAAAGGCCGTTGATCACGTAGTACGGCATCGGCGCGACCATCTCAGCAACGACCGGCGCCGCGCCGCGTATCTTCGCCATTTCCGCGTCGGCCTTGTCCATCGGCCCCGCCCAACACGAGACGATCGCAATGAACGTCTTGCCATGGTCCTCTGCTTTGATGAACGGCAGTGGCGGGGCAATCTGGAACGCTGGGAACAGCCCCATCTCCTCCGGCGCCTTGGCCACATAGTCGCGGTAGAACCGCAGCACCTCGCGCACCTTCTCGATCGGATAGAAGAAGATGCCCGCAGTGATGTCCTTCACCGGGTGCAGTTGGTACTCGAACGAGGTCACCACGCCAAAGTTCCCGCCTCCGCCGCGGATCGCCCAGAAGAGATCCTCGTTCTCCGCGGCACTCGCCACGCGGAATTGCCCGTCTGCGGTTACGACGTCTACCGAGAGCAAGTTGTCCAGCGACAGCCCGAACCCGCGCGTAAGGTAGCCGATGCCGCCGCCAAGCGTCAGCCCGGCGATGCCGGTCGAGCCGATGATTCCGCCGGTGGTCGCCAAGCCGAACGGATATGTCGCGTGATTGAAGTCGGCCCACAGGGTGCCGCCGCCTGCCCGCGCCGTTTTACGATTCGGATCGATCCGCACGCCTTTCATCTGCGACAGGTCGATCACGACGCCCCCGTCGCATGTCCCGAAGCCCGGGACGCTGTGCGACCCGCCGCGCACCGACAGATCGAGGTCGTTCTCGCGCGCATAGTCGATGCCCGCCATCACGTCGCCAACGTCGACCGCACGGATCACCACCGAGGGTCGCCTATCGATCATTCCGTTGTAGACCTTGCGCGCCTCTTCGTAGCCGTCGTCGGTGGGGGCGATCACCTGCCCGCGAGCGCGCTCCCGAACACCGTCGATCGTCGGCTTGGCCATCGTTGTCATCGCCGCACCTCCGTTTCTCTTGCAAAAAATCGGGCAGACAATATGCGCCCGATGAGAAGCCCAGTCAATGACGCGGGGCTCGGGCCGTCGTGGCGGCCGGTCGCGTGACCGCTCGAAGTTCGGCAACCTGGCGGTCACCCGCCCGTGGGGGACGCCTCATCGACCGGCTGCGTACGGTCGCTTTCAATCGCCATACCCAGCAACTGCACCCTCTCCAATTGCAAACGCAACCCGCTAGCGCCTTCGGAAAATGCTCCCGGATCGTGGCTGACGATTCCGAACGGCGTCTGTCGGTGACTACTGCAATGTAGAGTCCCATCGATGCTTCTGCCCCTTCAGGCCTACCCCGCGACGTTCATGATCGCCACTTCGATCGTGCTCTACATCTCGCGCAGAGCGATTGCGAGGCCGCGCTCGCATGGCTTCTATCGCTTCTTCGCAGTGGAGTGCATCTTCGGCCTGATCTGGATCAATCTGCCGGTCTGGGGTGACGATCCTCTGCTGGCACCGAGCCAGTTGCTGGCATCGCTGCTGCTCGCCGCATCCGTCTTGCTGCCGCTGCACGCGGTGCACCAATTGAGGAGAGTGGGCCAACCTGGCGGCGCGCGCAAGGACGAGGCGCTGCTCAGGTTCGAGAAGACCACCCGGCTTGTGACGACCGGAGCCTTCAAGTACATCCGCCATCCGATGTACGCCGCGCTCATCTGCCTTGCATGGGGCGTCTTCCTGCAGCGCTTCACCTGGCTGGGCTTGCTTTTGGTGCTGGTGTCGACTGCGCTGCTCTTCGTTACTGCCAAGCGCGAGGAACAGGAATGCCTGGAGCATTTCGGCGATGCCTACCGCAACTACATGCGGCATACACATCGCTTCGTGCCATTCCTTCTGTAGTGACCGAGAGCCTGCGACCTGGGCTGGGCCGCGCTGCCACCAGGTGTGGCACTATCCCTCGAAGATTCACTCCACCTCGACGGAATCTCGAGAGCGAACGCGTACCGTCTCTCGCCGGAGACAGCAGCATGAAACGTATCTTTGTCTTGTTCATGCCACGAGCCGTTGCTGGCCTGTTGACCCTTGCGGCAGCGATCTGGCTTCCGCCTGCGCACGCTCAGCCGGTCGAGGCCGGGCCAATGACCGTCAGCGGTTCTCTCCTCGTGATGGGGCCCGTCACAGTGGACGGATCCGTCACCGTCGCTGGGAATGTCCACGTTCGTGGTCCGCTGACGGCCGCCTGGCTTGCCCGGGTGCCCCCGGCGCAGGCATATCGTGGCAAGAAGGTGATTCGTGGCCCTCTTACCGTGCACGGCTCACTCGTTGTGCAGGGCGACCTCGAAGTGCGCGGGCCACTCACGTCGGATGGCCCTGTCGGAGCAGTCGGCAGTATCGATGCCGAAGGCCCGATCGTCGAGCGTCGTTGACTGTTTTCTGTCCATCCGCGCCGCATGGCTTCGTCCGAGGCAATAGCGGTGGGCCTCGTGCGTGAGTTCCTGTCTGGGCTCGCGCAGACGGAGATGATTTGAGCGTTGGTTTTCAGACAAAGCTGTACCGCTCCGAGTGATACTTGGCAAGAGGCACCCTCATCTCGCCGAGCGCTGCCTCGATCGCGTCCATCATCACGTCGGGCCCGCAGATGAAGTACTCGTGGTCCGCATAGTGCGGCGGAAGGTGCCGCTTGAACAGGTCGGCGTTGATGTAGCCGGTCTCGCCGCTCCAGCCTTCTGGCGGTTGCGAAAGTACGTACACCACCGTGAGGTCGATGCGCCGCGAGAGTGCGTCCAACTCTTCGCGGAAGGTCATCGATTCAAGGTCCTTGCCGCCGTAGAGAAGGATCAATGGGCGTTTGTCGCCGCGATCGGCGAGCGTGCGGATCATGCTCATCATCGGCGTGATGCCGATGCCGCCCGCGATCAGCACGTGCATGTCGGCCGGGTTGCCGATGGTGAATGCGCCGTAAGGCCCGTCGAGGTAGACGCGTCGCCCCACAGGCACTTTCGCGATGTTGCGCGTGAAGTCGCCGAGGTTGCGGATCGTCATCTCGACGCGGCCGTCGTTCACCTCGGCGCTCGACGAGAACGAGAACGGATGGCCGGTGATCTTGAAGGGGCTGCCCCATAGCGTGATCCAGCCGAACTGGCCCGGCCTGAAGCGGAAGCCTGCATGGCCGTCGGGGTGCATGACGAGGGTCGTCGTGTCGCCGCGCTCGGGTCGCACTTCCGTCACCCGGTAGGGACGACGCAGCATGAAGAGTGGCTTGAACACGCGCACGTAGAAGAGCAGAGCGATCCAGAAGATCGTCATGCAGATCCACAGGGAGCGCTTCCATGGGTCCGACAGATAGAAGCCCCAGCCAACCATGTGCAGCAGCCCGCCCCCGACGGCAGCCACCGCGAGAACGATGTGGCTGATGTGCCAGAACTCGTAGCTGATCTTCAGTCGCGTGCGCCACAGCGCCATGATCACGAGGAGCACCACCGAGCCCAGCGACACGACGGCGAAGACGGCGCCCATCGGCACTTCGGCGAGCGAGTCGGGCATCGCAAGTTTGTCCGACCCTGCTGCGATCAGGATGGCTGGATGCACCACCACCAGTGCCACCGCGGTCAGCGAGATCCGGCGGTGGAAGTGGTAGATGACGTCCTCGCCCCACGGCTCCGTGACATGGCGAAAGCGCGCGGTAAGCCCGAACTGGAGCCCCATCATCGCGAGCCCGCTGTAGCCGAGCGCGACCGAGAACTCGGTCCAGAAATCGCGGGCGGGCGGCATCGCGCCCGCAAGCAGTGCCAGCAGCGGCGCGAGGATGAAGAGCAGGTAGATGGCGGCCCAGATGGTCCTGCTTCGCATGGGGCCTCAGATGCAGGTCGTGAGAAGGAGCGGCGGGCCGAGCACGAGCACCGTGCTCGCGAATGCCGTGATGACGGTCCAGAGAATGGCCTGGTGCAAAAAGCTGCCGGTCTTGCCGGTGGCCGGGTCGGGTCGGCCGCGCGCGAACCTGCTCCACATCCAGCCGATCACCACCAGGTGTGCGATGAGCACCAGCACGAGGCTCCAGCGTAGCGCGCCGGTCGACCAGCCGAACGCGCATCCGATGGCATGCAGCGCATACAGAACCACCAGCGCCACGCACCACACGGTGAAGGCCGCCGCGAGCCACCACACCCGGCCGGGCGGCACCAGGACTGCATTCATGGACGGGCTCCCAGGACGGTCACCAGCGCGGGCAGCGAGAGCACAAGCCCGATCGCGATGATGCCTGTGACCAATGTGTAGTCGAGCCACAGCCGCGTGAGCCGCAGATCGTTGAAGCGGCGCTGCGACACATGGCCGCTGCCGATGCGCTGGGCATTGCTGATGAGGAACAACAGGCCCACGCCCGCATGCACCACCACGTAGCCGAGCAGAACGCATGCGGTCGAACCCAGCGCATGTTTGGTCGGATCGGGTGCCACGCCCAAGATGAGCTGCACCACCTGCGAGATGGCCGCGAGCAGCGCGATCGCGGTGAGGCCGATCCACCCCCAGGGCTTGCCCCCGCGTTGCACGATCCGGAGCGACCCGCGCGCCGTGACCACCGCGACCACGAGACAGGCGATCGCGCCGAAGGCCAGCATCTTGCTCGGCTCGGGCGGCGTCATCTTCTGCCAGTCGGCGCCTGCCAGCCACAGATAGAAGGTGCCGAATACCAGCGAGGTGAAGAGCGTGCCGTCGGCCACGAGCGCGCAGATCAGCGACAGCCACGAGGGCGCGCTCGGCGATTCGGTGTGCGGCGGTACCTCGACCCCGCGGCCCACCGGCAGCGGACCGTAGTCGCGGGGCAACCCCGCATTGCGAGCGCCGTAGACGAAGAGGCCCAGCGTGACCAGCGCAAGCACCGCCGACACCCAGTAGGCCTTGAACAGGAAGCCGAGCACCACGCCCGCAGTGACGATCGCCGTGACGAGCGGCAGATAGGTCGGGTTCGGCAGCACGATCAGTTGCTCGGGCTTGCCGCTGGTCGCGTGCACGCCGAGGGCTTCCTGCCAGCCGTTGCGCGTCGACCCGAGGTAGCCTTCGCCGCGCGCGAGCGTGAGGGCGAGTTCGCTCTTGGGCACCCCCTCGGTCTCCGGCCCCACGTGCGGGATCGACGCGAAGGCATAGGGCGCGGGAGGAATCAGCATCGCCCACTCGAGGGTCTGCGCCTGCCAGGGGTCTCGCCGCACGCGCCGGCCGTGGCGAAGCTGCACGACGAGGTCGATCACCAGCAGACCGAAGCCGATCGTCATCACGAAGCCGCCGACCGACGAGAGCAGGTTGAGCCAGTTCCAGCCCTCGTCGCCCTGGTAGGTGTAGATGCGCCGCGGCATGCCGAGCAGGCCGGTGAGATGCATCATGAAGAAGGTCATGTTGAAGCCGATGAAGATCAGCCAGAACGCAGGCACCGAGAGTTGGTGCACCGCGGTGCGCCCGGTGAGCAGCGGCAGCCAGTAGTAGACCGAGGCCATCATCGGGAACGCGAGTGCGCCGGCCACCACGTAGTGCATGTGCGCAACCACGAAGTAGGTGTCGTGCGCCTGCCAGTCGAAGGGCACCATGGCGAGCATCACGCCGGTGAGCCCGCCCATCGCGAAGATGAAGAAGAAGCCGAAGATGTAGAGCATCGGCACGTCCCAGCGCGGCTTGCCGTGCGACAGCGTCGCGAGCCACGCGAAGACCTGCACCGCAGTCGGCACTGCGACGATCGCCGAGCCGGCCGAGAAGAACGCGAGCGCGAGGTGCGGAATGCCCACCGTGAACATGTGATGCACCCAGATGCCGAAGCTCAGGAAGGCGAGCGCGATGATCGCGACCACGATGATGCGATAGCCCTCCAGTTCGCGCTTGGCAAAGACCGGAATGATGGTTGACAGCACCGCCGCCATCGGCAGGAAGATGATGTAGACGTCCGGGTGGCCGAACAGCCAGAACAGGTGCTGCCAGAGCAGCGAGTCGCCACCGCGCGTGGGGTCGAAGAAGGGCAGGCCGAAGGCACGCTCGATCTCCAGCAGGATCGAGCCGAGGATCAGCGGCGGGAAGGCGACGATCATCATCAGCGCGGTGACGAGGATGTACCAGCCGAAGATCGGCATGCGGTCGAGCGACATGCCCGGCGCGCGCATCTTGAGCACCGAGACCACGATCTCCATCGCAAGCGAGAGCGCCGAAATCTCGACGAAGGTGATGCCGAGCAGCCAGATGTCCGCGTTGAGGCCGGGCGTGAAGACGTTCGAACTCAGCGGCGTGTACATGAACCAGCCGCTGTCCGGCGCAACGCCGAGAAGCAGCGAGGCGGTGACGATCGATGCACCGAACAGGTAGCACCAGTAGCCGTAGGCGGTCAGGCGCGGGAACGCGAAATCGCGCGTGCCCAGGATTTTCGGCGTGAGGTAGACGGCGAAGCTCTCCACCATCGGGATCGCGAAGAAGAACAGCATCATCGACCCGTGCATGGTGAAGACCTGGTTGTAGGTCGCCGGATCGAGAAAGCCGGAATGAGGCGTCGCGAGCTGCACGCGGGTCAGCATGCCGAGCACGCCCGCGATCAGGAAGAACGCGAAGGACGTGATGAACATCCGCATGCCGATGACCGAGTGATTCACCGAGGCAAGCCGCTGCCAGCCCGGGCCGGTCGCCCAGATCCGGGTGAGTTCCCGGTGCAGCCGCAGCGCCTTCGCGCCTTCCGGCTGGGGATCGACGGGTCCGCTCATTTCCTTGCCTCCGGTGCCGCGCGTGCCTGTTCGAGCGCGGCTGAGAATTCGCCCTGCGCATACACGATCACGCCGAAACGCATGCCGGCGTGCCCGAGGCCGCAGAACTCGTCGCAGGTGCCTTCGTAGCGCCCGGGCTGGTCCGCCTGGATGCGCAGGCGGTTGACCCGGCCGGGGACCGCATCGACCTTGCCGGCGAAGCGCGGCACCCAGAAGGCGTGGATGACGTCCTTGCTGGTCACCACCATGTCGACCGGCGTGCCAGCGGGCAGGAGCAGCATGTTGCGCGTCTCGACGCCGCCATGGTCGGGATAGCGGAAGGTCCAGTTCCACTGTGCCGCGATGGCCTCGACGCGCTGCGGCAGCGCGGCGCCGGACAGGGGCAGAAGGCGTTCGCCGGTGACCAGCCCGTAAGCCAGCAGCGGCAGGAGCACGATGGCCGGAAGCACCAGGCCGCCCATCACGATCCAGCGGGTCGGCGACACGCTGGACCCCCAGCCCGGACGTCGAACGACCTGGATGAAGATGCCGACGACCAGCAGGAAGAGCACTGCAGAGCCGATCAGCATCACCCACCACATGGTGGCGATCGAGGCGGCCGCGGGACCTGAAGGATCGAGCGCGGACAGCGGGCCGCGGCAGCCCGACAAGGCCATCAACGATCCGGCTTGGAGCGCAGCGCGCATGAGGCTAGGATGGCCGCCCATCGACAACGGCATGCGCTTCAAAGGAGAAGAACCATGGCGAACAAAGGCAACGCGACCTCGACCAAGAGCGAAGTCCTGCTCGAGCTCCAGCGTCTCGATGTCGGCTCCGCGGTTGCTGTGGTCGGCCATCCGCTTCACGTGATGCTGGTGCACTTTCCGGTGGCCTTCGTCGTGGCGACCCTCGGCGTCGATGTCTTCTACTGGTGGTCGGGCGACCCCTTCTGGCTGCGTGCAGGACTCTGGGCGGCCGGCATGGCGTTCTGGAGCGGCGTGGCCGCGAGCATCGTCGGCACCGGCGAACTGCTGCTGGTGCGCGGCATTCGGGCGCACGAGGCAAGCTGGTCGCACGCGGTCGCCGCGATGACGCTCGTCGCTATCGCGGGCGCGAGCTGGGGTGTCCGGTTGACCGATCCCGCTTCGGTCCTGCCGCACGGGTTGATGCTGTCCGTCCTCGGGTCGGTCATGGTGGGCTTTGCCGGCTGGCATGGGGGCAAGCTCGTGTTCGATCATGGCATCGGCATCCTGGTCTCGCCGAAGGACTGATGCCACAGGCGTGAGAGGCCGCCGGGCTCGAAGAGCCGCACCGCGAACTGGTTCGAGTCGATGTGTGGCTTGGCCAGCACCACCCAGACGATCGCGGTGATCAGCACCAGGTACGCGACCGTCAGCGTCACGAACGAGACGCGGCCGAAGCGGCCGGTGGGCAGGAAGAGCTGGTGGATCACCAGGCCGGCGACCACGTGCAACATGGCCATCAATCCGACGAAGACCATCTTGATGGAGAACCACTCGACGAAGGTGGTCTGCAGGAAGATGAGCGCGGTGCCGCTTGCGATGGCGATGAAGGCAGCAGGCGAGGTCAGGTCGACATAGACCAGGCGTGTGACGCGGTGCAGGCGATCGAACTCCGCCCCGGGGCTGAGCAGGCGACGTTGCCAGAACAGGTAGGGCAGCGCGATCAAGCCGCCAGACCACACCGCGATGGCGGCCAGATGCAGGAACTTGAGAAACGTCGTCACAGCGCCGGCTCGCTAGGTCGCAGGCTCGCCCATGCCGTGTAGAGACCGACAGCCAGATAGGGCAGCATCGCCGGCACCCACATCAGCAGGCCGGCAAGTTGCTGGTCCGCCAGTGGCGTGAGGCCCCATGGCAGAGTGCTCGTGAGGTGGACCGGATAGAGAGGCACCGATGCAAAGACGATCACCGCGCCGAGCAGGCCCATTTGCGCGACGGTCGCGACCAGCGCAATGAGCGCAGGACCGGAGGACTCTGCGGGCGCGAGGATCGCACGCCACATGAGCCATGCGCTGCCGAGCAGAGAGAGTTGCATCAGCCAGTACGTCGGCACGCTTGCAAGGCCCCACGCATAAGGCCCCGGTGCATGCCAGAGCCAGAGGACGACCGCGTGCGCGGCCACGACCATCGCGAGAGGTGGATAGCCGAGACGCGGCAGCGGAAACGCCCTCGCGAGAAGCGGTGCCACCGCGGCAACCAGCACGACGTGATGGAACACCCGCGCAGAGAACAGCGCCGAGGACAGCGCGCAAAGCGGCGAGACGAACACCAGGACCATGAGCGTCACCGCGCCCCATCCCGCCCGCGAATCGGACGAGCGACCGGTGCCGATCACGGCAGCCAACGCAGCCAATGCAGCGATGAGCAGCGGATCGGTATTCCAGCGAAGCCAGAGGTTCTCGGGCAGCGCTGCTGGACCGCAGTAGGCAATCAGGAAGTCGGGCATCGCGATCTCCTTCCTCCTTCGACTTGGCACGGCGACGCGGCGTCGCCTGACGAATTTGCCGCAGGATAGGCCCTGTCGGCCCGCCGCTCAAGCGCCGAGTGTTCGCGTTGACAAACTTTGTGTGGGGTGGCCTATTGACCTGCCCCGTCCGGAAGCCCGAGCTTTGCGCGAATGGTTCGGGCGGTGAAGGTCGTCTTCATCCCGAGTTGATCTGAGACATCGATGTCGTTCATGCCGTCCTGAATCAGCCGTGCAGCGTACGCGTTGCGCACCAGTTGCGGGCCGTGGAAGGCGGCCTCGTGACCCAGCGATTCGAGGGTGCGCTTGACGCAGCTCGTGATCACGCGCTCCGCCAGATCGGGCGCCACCGGACTGCAGGCATCGCCGAGGCCGCCGCCGACAAGTTCCGCTGACATGACCTTGCCAGCCTGGCCCAGGAAGAGGCGGTTGGACCGGCGGCCCTCCTTGTCGTGGGCGCGGCGCATCTGGACGATGCGAAGGCCGCGCCGGGCGTCGAGCCAGCCCTGCATCGCCCTGGCCAGCATCGGCCGACCGACAAGCGGGCGCGTCACCACCTGGCGATGCCCCGGAGACCGGATCACCACCGTGCCGTTTGGCTGGATCGTGACGTTGCGCGGGATCAGCTTGCAGATCTCGGACAGCTTCAATCCACACTCGGCGACGATCAACCGCAGCGCGAGATTGCGTGCCGGCGTCCAAGCCTCGGGCAGCTCGGCGCGTTCTTCCTTGAACATCCGCTGCGCCATCTTTTCGTAGGCCTTGAGGAAGCCCGGGCTTGGAGGAAGCGGCGGATCGGTTTCGAACTGCGATTCGGGCGTGAGGCGTTTCCGCCTGAGCACCGTGGCTGCGTGGTTGACGTCGAGGATGCCGATCTCGTGAAGGTGCGTGAATACGCGATTGATCTCGGCCAGGTAGGTACGCATGGTGCGGACGCTGGCCGGCGCACCGCGACGTCCCTCCAGCGACTTGAGGAAGGCTTCAATGTGCGTTTGCCGCACTTCGTCGAGCTTCAGCGAACGGCTGGCCAGCCATCGGCAGAACTTTCCCCAAAGCGATTGGTAGAGGTTGTTGCTGTGCTCGGCATAGAAGGGGGCGTCGGCATCGCTGGTCGAGACGTCGCGTTTCCAGCTCAGGGTCGCGCGCCAGCGGCGATGTGCCTCGATCGGATCCTTCAGCCAAGGCAACTCGTCGGTGCCACTCGTGACGGTGAATGCGTATGTGCGGGCCATGGAGAGAAGTGTATGGCACGGTATATCATGAATAAATGCCTCGCGAACGCGAGTGGGTCGGCCGGGAAGATCAGCAACGACGCGCGCTCAAACCTCCGACCACATCCGCAAGAGGTTGTGATAGTGGCCGGTGAGTGCAACGGTCTCGTCGTTCTCCCCGTGCCGGGCGCGAAGCTTCTGGATGGTCTGGTCGAGTTCGAAGAGCATGCTCCTGCGCCCATCGTCGCGGATCATGCTCTGGAGCCAGAAGAACGAGCAGACGCGCGCCCCGCGCGTCACAGGCTGTACGCGGTGAAGGCTGGTGGATGGATACAGGATCAGGTCACCCGCCGGCAGCTTGACCTCGTGGGTGCCGTAGGTGTCGACTACCTCGAGTTCTCCGCCCTCGTATTCCTCGGGCTCTCCGAGGAACAGCGTGCAGGAGAGGTCCGTGCGTAGCTGCTGCCCTGTTGCGGGTATCGAACGCACGGAACCATCGATGTGGAAGCCGTAGTGCTCGCCGCCTTCGTAGCGGTTGAACAGCGGCGGAACGAAGCGCAACGGCAAGGCCGCTGCAAAGAAAAGCGGATTGTGTGCCAGTGCGGCAAGGATCTTCGCGCCGAGTTCGCGGCCGACTGTGGAGTGCTCCGGTAACTGCCGGTTGTGCTTGACCTGCGCGCCTTGCGCACCGACGGTCTCGCGGCCGTCGATCCAGTCGGCTGCGTCCAGCGCCGTGCGGATCTTTCGTACCTCGTCGGCACTCAGTACTTGGGGCACGTGCAGCATCATTTCGTCGATCCTTCAAAAAGCAAAAAGCCCCGGCCTGACGGTGGGGCTGGATTGTCGCGCCCCAGGGCGCGACGCCGCAGTAGTAGTGGTTAGAACTGGAAGTTCGCGGTCAGGCGGTAGGTCCGAGGTGCGCCCGGCGTGTAGCGGTAGCCGCTCTTGTTGATGGCCGCCACGTACTCCTTGTCCGTCAGGTTGTAGATATTGAACTGAAGGTCCAGGTTCTTGTTGATGCGATAGCCAGCCATCGCATCGAAGACCCAGTAGTCCTCGACATACGCCGGCGTGCCGATGGCGCCATCGGTGCCGCGATGCATCTTGCCGTTGTAGCGTGCGCCGATGCCAAGGCTCAGGCCGATGGGCAACTGGTATGTGGTCCACGCCGTGAACGCGTTCTCCGGCGTGTAGGCCAGGACCGAGCCGCCATCCGCGAGGACCGACGGGCCGCTGAGCACCTTCGCGTTCTGGTGCGTGAAACCGGTCGTCACGCTCCAGCGGTCGGTGATCGCACCCACCGCGGCAAGCTCGATGCCTTCCACGCGCTTCTCGCCGGTCTGGTAGTAGTTGCCACTGACGGCGTCCTGCACCACTTCGTTGCTGACGTCGGTGCGGAAGAGCGCTGCGGAGAGGGCGAGCCTCTTCTCAAGCACGTCCCACTTCGTTCCTAGTTCCCAGGTCTTGGTTTTCTGGGGCAGGAAGTCGGTGCGGTTCGCGTTGTTGCCGGTGCCGCCCGCCGCGAGGGTGAAGTTGTTGCCGCCGGGCGGCTGCGCGCCGGTGCCGTAGGCCAGGTAGACGCTGCTGTTCTCGGTCGGCTTGTAGATGGCGCCGAGCTTGCCGGTCCATTCACTGCCCGACACGCCGAATGAAGACGGTGTGAGCGCGCCGGTGGTCGCATTGAGGGCGCTCGACGCGTAGTCGGTCGAATAGTGGTCGAAGCGCACGCCGCCGGTCAGCATCCAGCGTTCGCTGAGCTTCGCGGTATCGAATGCGTACACGCCGACGGTGTCGGTCGTGCCGGCCGTGGTCGTGCCGTTCGGGAGGCGCAGGTAGCCGCTGACGTACGGGTTCGGCGAGTAGAGGTTGGCCGCGGGCCAGCTGCCGCTGTTGCGGATGCCCGGAATGCCGAAGACGGTCGAGTTCTGGGCGTAGTAGCCCACCGAGTCCTGCTCTTCGCGAATCAGTTCGACGCCGGCGTTCATCGTATGGCTGATGCTGCCGGTATTGAACTTCGCGCTGACGTTGGTCTGGTTGGTCAGGATGGAGTTTTCCTGATCCTTGTTCGTCGGGTTGCTGCGCGCGATCGTCCAGGTCAGCGGCTGCGTGGGCAAGCGTGTGACCAGGTTCGCCGAAGTGCCCATGAAGGACGTCAGCATGTAGTCCTGGTCGGTCTTGCCGTAGCGGAAGGTGTTGCGCAGGGTCACGTCCGGCGTGAAGTCATGTTCGAACCGGGCGGTGAACATGGTCTGCGTCACGTTGTCGAAGTCCCACTGCGTTCCGTAGAAGTTGCTCGAAGCCACGGGCGAGGCGGTCGTCAGGAAGCGGCGGGTTGGATCGGGCGACGTGTAGCCCGGCAGGCCGATCGTCGGGACGCCGCCGTCGGGGATGTTGTTCTGCTTGACGTAGACCAGATCGAAGTAGAAGCGCGTCGGCGAATTCAGGCCGAAGGCGAGCGATGGCGCAATGCCCCAGCGCTTGTTGTTCACGACGTCGCGACCGGGCCCGTCCGCATCCAGCGCGAACGCATTGAGACGCAGGGCCGAGCCGATGCCATCGGGGCCGCTCAGGACTTTGTTCCAGTCGATGGTGGTGCGCTTGAAGTCGTCGCTGCCGATGCTCACGGAGCCGAGGAAGCTGTCGGAGAGCTGCGGCTTCTTCGTGATCATGTTGATGTAGCCCGTCGGCGACGTGCGGCCGGTATCGGTGCCAGCCGGACCCTTGACGACTTCGATCTGATCGATGTTGAAGGTGTCGCGCGAGACGGAGCCCGTGTCGCGGATGCCATCGACAAAGATGCTGCTCGAGCTGTCGAAGCCACGCATGTAGATCGAGTCACCCGTGCTGGTGGTGCCGTTCTCGCCGAGGAAGAAGGTGCCGACACCGGGCGAATTGCGCAGCGCTTCGGTCAGCGTCGTCGCGCCTTGCTCGCGCATGACGGTCTCAGGAATGATCTGGATCGTCTGCGGGGTGTTGACCAGCGGAGCGGTGAACTTGGGGTTGGCCGAGTTGTCGACCTTGACGTCCGACGCAGTGCCTTCGACACGGACTTCCTTGAGGGTGTTCGTGGAGGTTTGGGCCGAGACGGGGAGGGTGAGTGCGACGAGAGTGGCGGCGGCTGCGCTGCCCAGCGGCGGCAAGCCGCGCGCATGCTTGCGGCTCTTGATGTAAGCCATGAAGGTTCTCCTGGAAGAAGCAAATGAGAGAGAACTCGACTGGCTGGTCGCATGGAGCCCGGCGGCTGCGGCGATTGGCTGGTTGAAGTCTGAGATTCGCGGGTTGCGAAACCTCTCAAATGATAATGAATCGCAATACAAATGTAACGCGAAATCCTCAATTTCGTCGCAATGCAGCAACGACGCGCGCTCAAGCAAGCTCAATCAACAGACGAACGAAAGCGAGAAAGTGAAAGAGAGGGGGGTCCGCTCAGTACACATCGCGTCGATAGCGATCGCTGGCGGACAACTCACCCATCGCCTCGACGCCGAGGATCTGCCTGAGCGCCGCGTCGACGCCCGACGCCATGCCTTTCAGGCTGCCGCAGACATAGATCGCCGCGCCGTGAGAGACCCATCGCGAGACGTCCTCATGGGCCTGCAGCAGACGGTGTTGCACGTAGCGTGCTTCCTCCTGGTCCCGCGAGAAGGCCAGGTCGAGCCGACTGAGGACGCCATCGCGGTGCCATGTCTCGATCTCGTCGCGGCAGAGGAAATCGCTTCGCTCGTTGCGCTCGCCGAAGACCAGCCAGTTCTCGCGCTGGCCCATCGCTGCTCTGGCGCGCAGATGGCTACGAAGTCCCGCGAGCCCCGTTCCGTTGCCGATGAGGATCAACGGGCGGTCGGCGTTGCTCCCGAGCCTGAAACCGCGATGTGGGCGGATGCGGAAGGTCGCGGTCTCGCCGATGACGAGAGTCGACGTCAACAGCCCGGAGGCGGCGCCCAGCGAGCCGTCGGGATGTCGTTCCTGTCGAACGAGGAAATGCATTTCCCCGTCTGCGCCGATCGATGCGATCGAGTATTCGCGCGGCCGGCCCGGATCGCTGTCGAGCGTGATTTGCGCCGTGTCGCCGGACTCCCACTTCGCTTCGTGCCCCGTGGCGGGCGTGAAAGCCAGTTCGAAGATCGGGCTGCCCACGCTGCCTTCGTTGAGCAACGTTCGCCGCACAAGTCGCCACGGCTGCGGTGCCGAAGCGGGAGTTTCCGTGACGGTTTCTGCATCGCTGCCACTGCAGTGAGCCTGCCATGCAGCAAGCTGGGCTGCATCGCCGTTGTCCACCTCGATGCGTGCGGATTGGCGCTTTGCGCCTTTCGCGTGAAGCCACTCATCGAGTGCACGGCCGAATGCACAGAAGTTGGCGTATTGCCGATCGCCAAGGGCGAGCACGGCATATCGGAGCGGCGACAGATCGGCGACAGCGTCGCCCATGACACGCTCGGCAAAGAGACTCGCGCCATCCGGCGCGTCGCCCTCGCCATACGTGCTCGCGATGAAATAGGCGCTACCCGCAGCGCGCAAGGTCTCTGCATCGACATCGTTGAGCGGCATCAGCCGCGAAGGCGTGCCGCGTTCATGGAGCCAGCGCGCCGTCTTCCACGCCAGGGTCTCCGCATTTCCGGTCTGGCTCGCGAAAATCACCAGGGCCGGCCTGCCCGCACCGCCGCCAGCCAGTGCCGCGCTCGCGCGGACGTTCTCTAGGCGAATCCGGCGCTGCCGCCAATAGACGCTCATGCAGAGCGCCGCATAGGCAAGCACCGTCATGCCGGCACCGACGGCGCGCAACGCGGTGTCGTTCATGCGGCGAGGACTTGCGAAGTCCAGCCGTCGGTCGCGCAAGAAAGACGGCCGTCCGGGTCTTCCTTGACGAACAGTGCGGCAATCTTGTGTCGCTGCGCAAAGGCGAAGCCGTGCTCCGGCCCCAGTACCGTGAGCACCGTGGCGAGCGCATCCGCATGCATGCAGTGCGGATGGATCACGGAGACGGAAACGAGCGAGTGCCTGACGGGCTCCCCCGTGCGCGGATCGATCGTGTGCGACCAGCGCTGCCCATCGACTTCATGCACATGCCAGCGATTGCCGGATGTCGCGATGGCCGTGTCGGCGAGCGCCACGCGCACGGATTGCGTGCCGGCCTCGACAAGCACGCGCCAGGGCTCTCCGGACGGACGCCGTCCGAGGCAACGCACCTCGCCGCCGACCTCCACGAGGAAGGCGCGAAGGCCGTGGGCCTTCAGCGATTCGGCAACCTGATCGACCGAGAAACCTTTGGCGATACCCGACAGATCGAGCCGCACACCGCCGGGCTGCGTGATCGTGCGTGTCGCGTCATCGAACTGCAGCTTCTGCCAGCTGACGCGCGAGCGCGTGGCAGCGAGCTCGGACGGTGAGGGCGGGCTCATCACAGGCGTGGCGTGCGAGCCGAAGCCCCAGAGCGAAACCAGCGGTCCGATCGTCGGGTCGATCGCGCCGCCGCTCGCGGCCGCCCAGCGCAGCCCGCAGGCGAGCACCTCGGCGAATTCCGGCTCTAGCGCATGGCGGCTTCCCGCAGGCGCTTCGTTGAAGCGCGTGACGCTCGAGTCGGCTTCCCAGGTGCTCATCTGCGCGATCACGAGGTCCAGCGCGTCCTCGATGGCTGCGCGGATGGCTTCGAGCGGCACCATCGACGGATTGTCCAGACGGACGCTCCAGGTGGTCCCCATCGTGCGGCCGCTCAGGCTTTGCAGGCGCGCCGGGTCCGCGAGACGCGGAGCGGCGCTGTTTGCATAGCCACCGGCTCCCCATGTCGCGAAGGAAACGCGCGGGGATGTCTGGTCCGCCCGGGAAGTCAGGGCATCACTTCCAAAGTCGCGGCGTAGGTGAGGCGCCGCTCCTTGGCGGCGGGCACCGATGTCTTCGCGTCTTTTCCGGTGGCCTCGAGCCAATACATGCCCGCCTCGGGCCAGGTGACCGAGAACTGTCCGTTGGCGTCCGTGTGGACCGTGAGTTCGTTGATCTTGTCGCGATAGCGCGTGTTGCCCTGCGTGACCGTCACGTCGAAGTTCTTGGCCGGCTGTCCGTCGATGTGCAGCGCGAAAGTGGCCTTCTCACCCTTCACTAGATCGGTAGGGTTGGCGGCGATCAGCTCCAGCCCCTTGCCGCTCGGCTTCAGCGCGCTGGGCTTGCCGACGGTGACGAAGGTTTCGATGCGGCCCGCGGACTGCGTGACCTCGACCTCCTGCGCATCGGCAGGGATCTGGCTCGTGATGTTCTCCGGCGTGCCGCGCGCGCGCTTGATCTGGCCGGTGGCCTTGTCCTTCCAGCGCGCGAAGACGCCACCGTTGAGCACCGCGACCCGGTAGGTGCCCGGTTGCACGAGGTTCAGATCGAACACGCTGCGCAGCTTGCCCTCATGGACGTTCTCCGGCTTGACGGTGCTGCCGTCGGGTGCAGTGACGACGAGGTTGTCGAGGCCCATCGGGCGATGGTTGAAGAAGAACAGGTCGTTCGAGACCGCGGCATCGACCGTGATCCAGTCGCCCTTCGACAGCACCGTGCTCGACGGCAGCAGCCAGACGTTGTGTGCGTGGACAGCGGCACTGGCAGAAAGCGCCAGGGCGATCGAGGCAATGCGGGTGGCAATTTTCATGATGAATTCCCGGTGTCGAGGATGAAAAAGGTTCAGGGCGCAAGATCGAGCTTGATCTCGCCGAGTTCGCTGCTGCCGGCGACGGTTGCGGTTTCTGCCTTTGCAGGCGGCCATTGGAAGGGGATGCTCACGATCTCGCGGCCACCGACTTCGCGGGCCGCCTCGACATAGAGCTTGTAGGCGCCCGGCGCCAGCTTCGGCAGCGCGACCGAGCCTTCGGTGAAGGCGATCTGGTGCTTGCCCGCAGGCCGCGTTGCGCCGCTCACGCCATCGACCGGCATCTGCAGCTCGCGGCCCGTGCGGCGCCACCACTGCCGCATGTCCTTGAGCCATTTCGTCCCTTCGCCCTCGGCGTTGCCCTTGTTCTTGACGTCGTACCACACGGCCAGCGTCGTCGCGACCGACTGGTCGGGCCGCTCGATCCACGCGGAGACGTAGGGGCGGTGGTACTCCGCGACATTGAGACGCGGCACTTCGATGTTCACGGAAAGCCCTCCGGCGAAGGCCGGTGCGCCAAGCAGCGCAACGAGAGCGAGGGAGTAGCGAACTTGCACGAGAGCCTCTTTCCTTGAATCAATGAATGAACAGCAACGCAAGCAGCACCGGGATCACGAGCCCCATCCCGGCCACCGGCCAGGTGAAGGGTCTGTTGCCCGCATGCATCTTGAGAATGAACAGGCCGGTGATCGAGAACACCAGCGCCGCCACGGCGAAGATGTCGATGAACCAGCCCCAGGCCGCGCCGGTGTTGCGGCCTTTGTGCAGATCGTTGAAGTACGACAGCCAGCCGCGGTCGGTGCGCTCGTACTCGATCTCGCCGTCGTCGAGGCTAAGCCGAAGCCAGGCGTCGCCGCCCGGACGCGGAAGCGAAAGATAGATTTCGTCGTCGGACCATTCGGCCTCGCGGTCGGAGGTCTGGATCGACCATTCGTGCTTGACCCAAGCCTGGAGCGCCTCGGGCAACTCGGCCTTGCCCTTGTTCGCCTTGGCTGCGGGCACCGCCTGCTCGAGTTGCTCGCGCAGGCGCGCATCGATCTTCGCCGTGCGATGGGTGACCAGGGGCTTGGCCTCGATGCTGGCCGCATGGTTGAGCGTGAAGCCGGTGACCGCGAACAGCACCATCCCCACGAGGCAAACCGCGGAGCTGATCCAGTGCCATTCGTGCAGGGTCTTCAGCCAGTAGGCGCGGCGGCGGGCGTTGGGAGCGGAGGTCATCTGAGCCCGCCATTCTAGACGTCAAATGCGAATGAATGTCATTTGCGTGGCCCATGCCCTCATGGCCCGAGGACTCAAGCCCACCATCGCGCGGGGTGGCCAAACAACTTTCGGGCTGACTGTAGCCATGAGCGGTCCTGTGGCGCGGGCAAGACAAGGTGTTCGCGCCTAGCCCCAGAATCGCCCGCAGCGGAGGCATCGCAGGCACGCCGCCCCGTTCGATGCACTCTCTGTCGGCTAAGCCTTGCGTGATGCAAGTTGCAGGAGAACGGCTTCCAGCGATATCGGCTTGGTGAGATGCGCATCGAACCCCGCCGCCTTGGACCTGAGCGCATCCAATCGCCAGCGAATAGGCTTCCTCGCCGGTTGCGCATCCCACCGTCCAGGCCCGCACCTGCGTCGGCCTGGGTTGGCGATCGAGCAGGCTTGGCAGCAGCTCGCGCTCCAATGTCTCGAAGGCCTCGCGATCGCGAAAGAAGCTCGTCACGCTGATCAGCATGTCCTGAAGCAGCAGTTCGGTTGGCGCGTTACCTGCATCGGCCGCTCGACCTGGCGCAGCACCGTGCCGCGCTTGTAGTGCCGGAAGTCGTTACCGGAGCGCGCAGCCAAGATCTTCAGAACGTCGTTGATCGCCGCTCCGGCGCGCGCCTCTGCCGAGATGCTGGACGGCTCTGCCACCTTCAAGTCGTGGAATGAGCCAACAAGGCATTATGCGGCCCCTGCACGGCAGAGTTCGCCGACCCTGTGAGCGGTATTGCCAAGCGGTCGCCTGTAGGCGACGGCAGGTGCAGAAATCTGGCTGCGCCTACACACGCGCGAAGAGGCCCGCGTAGAAGGGTTGAATGTCCCGACGAGAAGAACTCGTACATGCTATTCAGACGCTGTCGAGCGAGGAAGCGAAGACACAGCCTAGCGCCGCTGATTGGCTGAAGCAGCAAGATGACGCGAACGCTGCGCCAGTAGCAGTTTCGTCTAAGGATCAAGCCAACGAAGAGCCCGGCGACTCCGATGAGCACGCAAGTTGATTTGCGCAAAGAGCTCGTCGCTTCAACGCCGACGCTTGTTCTTGCCAGCCGGCCTGTACGGCGCCGACCAGAAGTCAACCAACTCGGCAGCGGCCTTGTTGGCCGCGGCGCGGGTCGCGCGCTTCGCTTGAATGGTTGCGTGCGCCTTCGTCGTCCCCGCGGCGGCATTGGCAGCGCTGAGCCATACGCTCAGAAGGGGATTTTTCTTGAACCAGGGATTGGACATGCTGGACCTCCGGGAATCCGCTGAACTCATCGCGAGAAGTCTGCATCGAGGTCTGCTCAGTTCGCATCCGATTTCGCCGCTAAAGCGTCCGGATGACTTCCTACATAAGCGAACGTCACCCCTGCCCTCGGCACGGTTGAGGCCCTGCGCAAGGAGATCTTTGGGTGTCCAGACAGCTATGGATTGGCTCTGCGTTGTTGCGGCGCATTGGTCGAAGCTCCGTGGCAGTGACGGATGGAAAAATTCATTGAATCGTGTCAGCATGGGAATCCCCGCGAGGGTCCACGTGCTTCCGAACCGATGCCCTCCGCGCTTGGTCCTCAAAACAAGTGAAAGGAGCAAATTGTGAAACGTCGCAAGATACTCTTCGTCGGTGCAGCTATGGCTACGCTGCTGGTCAGCGTCTCGTATGCGAAAGACAAGGACAAGGCGGCGCACCAGGCCGAGGTGAAGTCCAAGGCCATGCACGCATTGCAAGACTTCTACAAGGCCGATCCCAAGATCAAGGATGAGATCGGCAAGGCACCGGGCTACGCCGTGTTCACAACCTACGGCTTGAGCTTTGGCCTTGGTGGGGCTGGCGGCAAGGGCGTAGCGCACGACAGCATGTCCAAGAAGGACACGTACATGTCCATCGCGCAAGCGAGCGCGGGCCTGCAGATCGGGGCTTCCGATACGCGCTATCTTTTTGTTTTCGACAATGCCAAGTCATTGGCCGACTTTATCGATCAAGGGTGGGACGCCTCTGCCGGCGCTGGCGCGGGAGCTGGCACCGGAAAGGAAGATGCGAATGTGAAGGCAGGTGCGATCGCATTCACAGGCGGCCATGCATACGTGCTGACCAAGACCGGCCTGCAGGCGGGAGTCGCCTTGGGAGGTTCGAAGGTTTGGAAGGACAAGGACTTGAACTAGAAGGGCGTGTGTCCAGAAGGCAGCGGCGATTGGAAGTCCCCATGGCGGCGCCTCAAGTCACGGTCATCGTCGATGGCTGGTTGCGTTGCGCTGCCCATCTCGGGGCGCCCACGTCATGAGTCTCGATTTCGTGCCGACCGCAAGTCGCGCGAATCACTAAGGGCCTGTTGCGGTGTCGAACGCTTTCTGGATCTGTGCGCGCAAGTCGAGCAGCTTCGGCGCGAGCCTGTCGACGGTTTCCAGGAATGCTTCCGCCGTCGACACGCTCACGTTCAACACATAGGGCGTTCCCTTGAACAAGAGCGGAGCGGCCACGGCGACGACCTCGTGTTGCCACGCGGCCGCGCAGAAACCCGATTCCTCCACGTCGCGGATGGCGCCCAGAAGCGCCGGTTCGAGTTCTGCCCACTGCGAACGCCGCATCCGACGAATGTGCGCGAGGAGTGCCTTGCGTTGACCCTGCGGTGCGATTGCGAGATACGCACGCCCGAGGGAAGTCAGCTCCATCGGAACACGCTGACCTGAAACGACCCGTCGCAGCGATGCCCTGCGGTTGTATCGGATCGATTCGAGGTAGACCATCTCGTCGCGATCCGGTGCGGCCAAGCCCACATTGATCTGCTCAGCTTGTGCAGCTTCGCGCATGAGAGGGGCGGCGATGGCCAATGCCGTCGAGCCTGTGCGCATTGCATGCGCAAGGCTGAGGACCGCCGGCGCCAGGCGATAGGCCCGGGTGCGCGGTTCGACCTCGAGATAGCCGCATCCCACCAACGTCTGCGTGAGGCGGCTTACCGTTGAGCGCGAGAGCCCCGTCCTCTCCGCTATTTCCGCATTGCCGAGCAGTTCGGACCCTGGGCGGAATGATCGCAGGATCTCGATGCCGCGCTCCAGCGACCTGTTCGCGGGAGAGATGCCCGGCTTCTCGGCCCCCAGGGACCCCGGTTGTGTCGAGGAACTCATCAGTTGTCGATAAGGCTTGCTCAGAGGTCAATTCCACTGTTTGGAATTTGAGGGATGCTAAACGACGACGGTCTTCCTAAGCTACCTCCCATGGCGATCTCAACGAGGACGCCAACCTCAGAGCCCACGCATCCGGAGACAAACCCATGAAACCATCCCTTCGCTCCTTCCTGTGCCTCTTGGCCATCCTGGCCGCGACAGTGCTCGCAACGCCCGCGGCCCTCGCTGCATTTCCGGACAAACCCATCAAGCTGGTCGTTCCGTTTTCGCCCGGCGGCGGCACGGATGCGATTGCACGTGCGCTCGGCGTCGGAATGTCCCAGGTACTCGGCCAGCCGGTCATCGTCGACAACAGGCCGGGCGCCGGCACCATCATCGGGAGCGATCTCGTGGCCAAGAGCGCTCCGGATGGCTACACGGTGCTGGTGTCGACCTTCGCTCATGCCGTCAACCCGAGCCTGATGGCGAAGCTGCCGTACGACACGCAGAAAGCGTTCGCACCGGTGGTCCTCCTCGCCCGTGGGCCGAACGTGCTCGTCGTGCGCGCCGATAGTCCCTACAAGTCGGTGGCGGACGTGGTGACGGCTGCGCGCGCCAATCCCGGGAAGCTCACCTATGCCTCGCAGGGCAACGGCACTTCGGCGCATCTCGCAGGCGAGATGTTCACCAATCTCGCGAAGGTGAAGATGACGCACATCCCCTACAAGGGCGCCGGACCGGCCCTGACCGACCTGCTCGGCGGTCAGGTGGACATGATGTTTGCCACTGCTGCAGCGGCTTCGTCGCAGGTTGCCGGCGGCAAGCTGCGTGCGATTGGCGTCACGACACCGCGTCGCGCGCCGGCCTTGAAGGACATTCCCGCGGTCGCGGAAACCGTCCCCGGCTACGCGGTCGAGAGTTGGTACGGACTGTTCGTCCCCGCAGGAACTCCCTCTGAGGTGGTCGGCAAGCTCAACGCGGCCGCGAAGAAGGCAACCGAGAGCGCCGAGTTCCGCAAGATGCTCGAACCGGAAGGCCTTTCGGTCAGCGCTGGCGCACCGGACGAACTCGCCGAATTCGTCGGCACCGAGACCGCTCGCTGGTCGCGGATCGTCAAGGAAAACAACGTCAAGGTCGATTGAGGCCGAGGAAGGACATCCCCATGAACTACGCATTGATCCAGTTGCAGGTCGAGCTCGGCATCGCCACGATCACCTTCAACCGCCCCGAGAAGCGCAACGCGATGAGCGACGAGTTGCGTAACGAGTTCACCGACGCACTCGAACGGGTGGCTTCCGACAAGGCCATTCGCGCCCTGGTGCTCACGGGCGCAGGCAAGGGCTTCTGCGCTGGCGGCGACATCGCGGGCATGGAACGCCGCATGAACGCGCCAGCTGGCGAAGTTGCATTCAACGGCTGGCATCGGCAACAGCGCGTGCACCACACGCAGGCACTTCTGCATACGATGCCCAAGCCGGTAATTGCCGCGGTCAATGGCGCAGCATCTGGTCTTGGCGCCGATACCGCGCTCGCCTGCGACTTCATCATCGCGAGCGAGTGGGCCAACTTCAGCTGGTCCTACATTCATCGCGGCATCATCCCTGATGGCGGCGGCATGTACTTTCTGCCGCGCCGTGTCGGTTTGCCCAAGGCGAAGGAGCTTATCTTCACCGGGCGCAAGGTGGACGTTGATGAAGCCCTTGCCTTGGGCATCGTCGATCGCAAGACCACGGCGGATCGGCTCATCGCCGATGCGCTGGCCTGGGCGACAGACCTGAGCAAAGGCTCCGCCACCGCACTCGCGCTCTCCAAGACGATCCTCAACCAGACGTTTGAGCTGCCGGCCCAGCAAGTCTTCGCGCAGGGCAGCCAGGCGCAGGGCATTTGCTACACAAGCACAGAACATCGCGAGTCGGTCCAGGCCTTCCTGGCGCAAAGCAGCGCCAAGGGCGCGAAGGAGTAAGCGACATGGAAACGCTCTCCCGATTGCTCCAGCCTCGTAGCGTCGCCGTGATCGGCGCCTCGGGCGACCCGGCGAAGACGGCTGGGCGTCCCGTGTCCTATCTGCTCAAGCATGGCTTCTCGGGCGCGATCTACCCGGTCAATCCGAAGCTCGATCGCATCGGCGAACTGCCTTGCTACAGCAATGTGGCAGCGCTGCCCGAAGTGCCTGACGTCGGCATCGTGTTGTTGGGCGCGGAGCGAGCCCACACGGCCGTCCGCGAACTCGCCGAGCGCGGCACGGCAGCGGCCATCGTGCTGGCGAGCGGCTACACCGAGACGGGTGACGAAGGCGCGCGGCGCCAACAGCAATTGCTCGAAGCGGCAGGAGGCATGCGCATCCTCGGTCCGAACACCATCGGCCTCGTGAACCTGACCGATGACATCGTGCTGTCGGCCAGCGGCGCGCTCGAGATGGATCATTTCCACGCTGGCGCGATCGGCGTGGTCTCGCAGAGCGGCGGCATCCTCGGTGCGCTCCTGTCTCGTGCTGCCGCGCGCGGTATCGGGCTATCGAAATTGATCTCCACCAGCAACGAGGTGGACCTCGAACTCGCAGATTTCGTGGACGCACTCGTCGACGATCCGGCGACGCGAGTCATCGCGCTGTATATCGAGGCGATCCGCCATCCGGAGAAATTCCGGGCCGCTGCACTGAGGGCAGCGAGTGCCGGCAAGCCCATCGTCGCTTTCAAGATCGGTCGCTCCGAGGCGGGCGCCAAGGCCGCTGTCTCGCATACGGGAGCGCTGGCTGGCGCGGACCGCATGTACGACGCCTTGTTCAGGCAAACCGGCGTGATTCGCGCGCAGACCTTTGGCGACTTGCTGGACATCCCCGCAGCGCTTGCAACCGGGCGCGTTCTGCGCGGCAGACGAGTTGCAATCCTGACTTCGACAGGCGGTGCGGGCACGCTCGTTTCCGACAGCCTGGGTGTTTCCGGGTTCGAGACGCCTGTGCCCGACGAGCCCACTGCGGCCGCGCTGCGTGCACTGCAGAGTGGGGACCATGCAGCATTGGATAGAAATCCAATCGACGTCACGTTGGCCGGACTGCAGCCGGACCTGCTGCGTGGGGCGATCAAGACACTGCTGGCGAGTCCTACCTACGACGCCCTGGTCGTCATCGTCGGGTCCTCGGGTGTCGGCCGGCCTGAACTCATGGCCGGTGCAATCGAGGATTGCCTGTCGCTGTCCGACAAGCCGGTGCTGGCGTACGTGAGCCCGCATGCGCCCGAGGCCGCCACCTTGCTCACGCAACGCGGCGTGCCCGCGTTCGTTGCCGCGGAGAGCTGCACGGCGGCGCTGGCGGGCATGCTGCAGGCAAGCCAATGGCACGTGCCAGAGCTAGATTTGCGATCCACCGCACCGGTGGCTACGCAGGACCTTCCCACAGGGTCGCTCGACGAGGCGCAGGCCAAGCAGTTGTTCTCGCGGTTCGGCGTACCGTGCACACGCGAGGTGATCGTCCAGAGCGGCGTTGAAGCGGAACATGCGGCGCGCGAACTCGGCGGCGTCGTTGTGCTGAAGATCCTTTCAAAGGAAATCACGCACAAGAGCGATGTCGGTGGCGTGGCCGTGAACGTGTCTGCAGAGCAGATTGCGGCGCGTCTCAATGCGATGGCCAGCGAGGTCGAGCGGAGTGCTGGCGTGCGGCCTTCGCGCTTCCTGGTGCAGGAGATGGTGCGTGGCGGGACCGAACTGATTCTCGGGATGCACCGCGATGCACTCGGAACGGCCATCCTGCTGGGCATGGGCGGCGTGACCGCCGAACTCTTCAAAGACACAACGATGCGCCTCTTGCCGGCGGAAGGCGGCCTCGCCAGAAGCGAAGCATTGGCCATGGCGCGCGAGCTCAAGACCTGGCCGTTGCTCGATGGCTTTCGGGGGCGCCCCAAGGCCGATGTCGGAGCGTTGGTCGATGCCATCGTTGCCTTCTCTCGCATGGCCGCGCAACTTGGCGATCGCCTGATCGAGGCGGAGATCAATCCGGTCTTCGTGCTGGCAGAGAGCAGTGGGGTCCGTGCTGCAGACGGTGTGGTGGTCCTTGCCGATGGGAAAGACGGAAACACTCCCTGAGTCCTGCGGCCGTGCTCGGGGTGGCGTTGTTTGGGATTTCTCGGGCGCTGATGGAGCCCGCACGCCCGGACCTCCATGGAAACGGCGGCTCGATCTATCGGCGATCCGCGCCGAAGGTGCCAGGAGACGCTCAGACCGTACCCTGCCGAGGCGGCGTGGAGAAGACATTCGGTGCACACCATGACTTCATGGGTATTGAACCGATCGTGCGCTTTTGGGGATGAACGTTCTGCTCTAGCGGGGGCGTCGTCCCGTGGGTGCGCGAACCAAAAGGATCAACAAATGAAAGCCTCCATCCCCCTCGTCCTGGTTGCCGCTTGCGGCTTCTCCGTGTCGGCCGGCGCGCAGTTCGTCAAGACCGAAGATGCCATCAAATACCGGCAGAGCGCGATGTTCATTCAGAGCCAGCACGTCGCCCGCCTGGGTGCCATGGCCAGCGGCAGGGCACCCTACGACGCGACGGCCGCAGTGGCAAACGCGGAAGTTGTCGCCGAAATATCAAAACTTCCCTGGGCCGGATTCGGGCCTGGGACGGAAGGCGGAAAGGCCAAGCCGGAGATCTGGCAGGAGCAGGCGAAATTCAAAGAACTGAGCGAGAGATTGATGTCCGACACCGAAAAGCTCCTGGGCGCCGCGAAAGCCGGCAACCTCGACGCGCTGAAAGCCGCCATGGGGCCCCTGGGCGAGACCTGCAAGACCTGCCACGACACGTTCAGGAAGAAGTAGCTCGCTCCCCACAAAGTGCGCGTTGACGCGTACGACTTTGTCCAGGCTCGGCATCGGAACCCTGCCTGCGAGATATAGGGGTTAACCCTTATAATCGACCTCACCATGAAGAAAATTTTGCAAAGCGCCATGGCCGCGCTTAAGAGCCAGTTTCCCGCCCAGCCCAACTTCGAAGAGACCTACCTCGCCGGCGCGGTCGACATCTATGACCTCGAACGCCGCATGAAGCATCTCGACCAGCGAACCGCTCAGCGTCCGTTCCACCTGCAGCACTCCATCTGAGTGCGTCGGCCGATCGGCCGTGACGACCAGAAAGCTTCACGGCGCTTCAGCCGGCCGAAAGGGGCAGGGCAGATCCGATGCCGATTTCTGAGTCATGCAGAAGGGCTCGCTCGCATCGACTGCAATCCCTGTCTCACAAACTGGGTTGGAAGGCCCGGCACATCGATGCGCATCTGCAGAACGCAACCGGACCACGGCATTGCCGCAGGCTCGTCTGGCGGCCGTGTCTCTCTCGCGGTTGTGATGTAGAGGGTGCGCAGGTCGGCCCCCCCGAAACAGGGCATGGTCGGGCAACGCACGGGTAGGTGGATGGTGCGCAGCAACTCGCCTTGCGGGGAATAACGCAGCACCCGGCCCCCCTCGAACATCGCGACCCAATAGCAGCCTTCCGAATCCACGGCAGCGCCATCGGGCCGACCGTCGTACCCTGAAGGTCGATGTGCTTCCGGCGGGTCGAACCGGGCGAAGATGCGACGATTCGAGGGCTCGCCGCGCTCGGGGTCGTAGTCCCAGGCTGCGATGGTGTGGTCCTTTGTGTCAGCCCAGTACATGGTGCGGCCGTCCGGACTCCATGCAAGTCCGTTGCTGGTCGTGATGTGGCCAGCGACGCGCTGCAGCCCTTGGGCATTGAGCCGATACAGCGATGCCTGGGGCGCATCGCGCGGTTCATAAATCGTTCCAACCCAGAAGCGACCCTGCGGGTCGGTCTTGCCGTCGTTGAAGCGCTCGACAGCGATGTCGTAGGGTGCATTGGCAATCGCGGTTTGCCTGCCGGTCGTCGGATCCAGGCGCAACAGGCCGTCGCGTTGCGCGACGATCAGCGTACCGTCGTCGCAGGCGGCGCAGCAGCCGAGATCGTGCGCGAAGTCCCAGCTCGCATGCGTTTGGTTGTCGGGGTCGTAGCGATGCAGGGCACGGCCCGGGATGTCGCACCAATACAGCACTTTCTCCTGTGGATGCCACAGTGGTGATTCGCCGAGCAGGCTGGGTTCGACGGGTAGGCGTTCGATGTCCATCGTGCTTCGAGACGAAGTGCCTCATTTACGCGAGCTCGTGACGCCGCGGCATGTCCGCCCCGCGACGGGAGCAGGTGATCGCGGCCGCGCGTGCGGCGAAGGTCAACAGTGCATCGAGCTGTGCTGCATCGATCTTGCCCAGCGCTTCGGCCGTGAGCGCATCGTGCTCGTCCAGCCACGTCAGCATCGCTGCCTGGAAGGTATCGCCGGCGCCGACCGTGTCGATGACTTTCGTCTCGGGCGTGGGAACGCTGGCCTGCGCGGTACGCGTCCATGCGCTCGCACCATTGCGGCCGCGCGTGACCGCGACCAGCGAAGCCCCTTGCGACAGCCAGCGGGCCGCAACCTGTTCCGGCGTTTCGCCCGGGAAGAGCAGGCCCAGGTCCTCGTCGCTCACCTTCACCAGATGTGCGATCGACACCATCTGCTCGACGATCGCCCGCCAAAGCGAGAGGTCAGGCTCGACGTTGAGCCGCACGTTCGGGTCGTAGGCGATCAAGCGCCGTTCGCGCTCGCGCGCAGCGAGCGCCCGCAGCGCGCTGCCTACCGGCTCGACCACCAGCGCATACGAGCCGAACTGCAGCACGCGCGTCGCCGGCGGGAGGGCGGGCAAGGTGTCGTGCGTGATCTGCCGGTCCGCTGCACCGTTGCCATGGAAGGCATAGCGCGGCACGCCGCTCGCATCGACACTCACCACGCTCAGCGTGCTCGGGGCGTCGCTGCGCAGGATCAGCGAGGTGTCCACGCTTTCGGCCTGCAGCGAGGCGAGCAGCCGCTCGCCGAGCGCGTCGGTCGACAGGCCGGTGAGGAACGCGGAGGGCCGCGCCAATCGCGCCAGCCCCTGCGCCACATTCAGCGGCGAGCCGCCGATGCGTGCATCCAGCGTCATGCCGGTGGGCGTCGATGCCCCCATGTAGACATCCATCAGCGCTTCGCCGCAGACCACGAACATGACGTGTTCTCCTCGCTCAGCGCGGCGCCTGCCAGCCCTTGTAGTCCTTGACGTTGGTGCGCGTGATCAGCGTCGAGGGCAAGAGCGTCATCGGCGAATCCGGCTTCTTGCCGTTGAGGATGTCGTGCCCGATCTCGACCGCCTTCACCGCGATCATGTACGGGTCCTGGCTGGCCGAGGCCTGCACCTGCGTGTCGCCCTTGAGCGCGGTCTCGATGTCCGGTGCGCCGTCGACCGAGGTGATGATGATGTTCTTGCGGTTGAGCTGCTTGGCCGCGAGATCGGTGCCGATCGCCTGCGGGTCGTTGATGGCGAAGACCGCATCGATCTTCGGGAAGCGCGTGAGATGGTTCTGCATCACGTTCAGGCCGCCTTCGCGCGAGCCCTTGGCGTCCTGGTCGTCCGAGAGGACCTTGATGTCGGGGCTCTTCTTCAGCACCGTCTTGCAGCCGTTCACGCGGTCGATCACGGCCGAGACCTGCGGCCCGTTCTGGATGATCACGTTGCCCTTGCCGCCGAGCTTCTCGACGATGTACTGGCAGGCGATCTCGCCGGCCTGCACGTTGTTGGTCTGCACGGTGGCGTCGGCGCCGTTGGCGGCCACATCCACGCCGACAACGATGATGCCGGCCTTCTTCGCCTTCATGAGCGCCGGCTCGATCGCCTTGGCGTCCACCGCGTTCACGAGGATCAGGTCGGTGCCGGCGGAGATGAAGCCGTCGATCTGCGAGAACTGCTTGTTGAGGTCGTAGTCGGCCGACAGCGCCGTGACCTTCGCGCTCGGGTTGTACTGCTTGGCCTTCGCTTCGGCGCCCTTGGCGAGCGAGACGAAGAAGGGATTGCCCATCGAGCCGAGCGTGATGCCGACGTTCTTGAATTCCTTGTCCGCGGCGTGTGCCACGGGCATCGCGAAGGCAGTGGCAATGGCGGCGAGGGCGAAGAGTTGGTTGCGCATGAAAGTCTCCTTTGGTTGGTGGTCGAGAAAATTCGGTCGAAGCGGGCTCAGGTCCTTGCGGAACCCTTGCGGCGATAGCGGTCGAGGGCCACGGCGCCGATGATCACGAGGCCCTTGACGATGTACTGCCAGATGTCGGAGACGCCCAGCAGGATCAGTCCATTGGTGAGCACCGCGATGATCAGCGCACCGACCAGCGTGCCGATGATCGAACCCGTTCCGCCGACGAAGCTGGTGCCGCCAAGAATCACCGCCGCGATCGCGTCGAGTTCGTAGGAGGAGCCAAGCTGCAGTCCGTTGGCCGCGTAGAGCCGTGCGGAAGCCATCACGCCGCCGAGGCCCGAGAGCAGACCTGAGGTGCAGTAGACGAAGAGCAAGACGGCCCAGACCTTGATGCCCGCGAGGCGCGCGGCTTCCGGATTGCCGCCGACGGAATAGATGTTCAGTCCGAGCACCGTGCGGCGCAGGATGAACCACGACAGCGCGATGACGGCGAAGGCGATGATCACGAGCCAGGGCACGCCCAGCACGTCGCCGTTGCCGATGAAGGCGAAGGGCAGCTGCGGGTTGAAGATGGTGGCATCGTTGCCGATCAGGCGTGCGATGCCGCGCACCGCGGTGAGCGCACCGAGTGTCACGATGAACGGCGGCAGCTTCACGAAGGCCACGAGCACACCGTTGATCAGGCCGAAGAGCAGCCCGCACGCGAGGCCCGCAGGCACGCCGAGCATGCCCAGGCCGGGAACGTTCGACATCAGCATCGCCACCACGGCCGAGGCCGCGAGGATCGAGCCCACCGAGAGGTCGATGCCGCCCGTGAGGATCACGAAGGTCATGCCTGCGGCCAGCACGATGTTGATCGAGGCCTGCTGCGTGATGATGGAAAAGTTCTGCCAGCTCGCGAAGTTCTCGCTCGACACCGCGAAGCCGATGCACAGCAGGATCAGCACCGGCAGCATGCCGATTGCGCGCAGGAGGTCCTTGCCGCGCGATGCCGGCGCGATGGGCTTCACATGCTCCGTGGTGGAGGCAGCGGGCGCGGTGCTGCCGTCGGCAATCGGGGCAGCGGCCGGGAAGGGGTCGGGCAGGGCCGGATCGGCCGGGTGCGAGGCGTTCATGGTTTGTCTCCGGGGCGTAGGGGTGAGGGTCAGTGCACGGTCGGGACGGTGCCGGTGGTGGCGCCGGTGGCCAGGGCCACGATGTTTTCCTGGGTGATCGCGATGCCGGTGTCGCCGCCGACTTCGCCAACAAGGTGGCCTTCGCGCATCACGATCACGCGATCGCAGACGCCGACCACTTCGGCCAGTTCGCTCGAGATCACGAGCACAGCGACGCCGCTGCGCGCGAGTTCGTCAATCAGGCGATAGATCTCGCTCTTGGCGCCGATGTCGACGCCGCGTGTCGGTTCGTCGAGGATCAGCACCTTCGGCTTGAGTTCGAGCAGGCGCGCCAACAGCACCTTCTGCTGGTTGCCGCCCGAAAGGGAGCCGACGTTGACGCGCGGCGAGGCCACGCGGATCGAGAGCTGCTTGATGGCGTCGCGGGCCCGCTCGAAAGCGCGGCGTCCGTCCATCACGCCGCCCTTCTGGGCGTCCAGCGGACACACCATCACGTTGATGTTGTCGCGCACGCTCAGGTCGAGGAACAGGCCTTCGCCCTTGCGGTCTTCCGTCAGGTAGAGGATGCCCGAGCGGATGGCGTCGAGCGGCTGCTCGATCTTCAGGGGCGTGTTGCCGATCTGCACTTCGCCGCTGGTGCGGGCATCGGCGCCGAAGATCAGGCGCGCCAGTTCCGTGCGCCCGGCGCCGACGAGGCCGGCCAGCCCGAGCACCTCGCCCGCGAACAGCTCCAGGCTGCAGCCGCGCACGCGGCGGCCGTCGGACATGTTGCGCACCGCCAGCGTGCGGCCGCCGGTGTGCAGGCCCTGGTGCTCCTTGCGGTAGAAGCCCGAGAGATCGCGGCCCACCATCATCTTCACGAGCTTGTCGCGCGACAGCTCCGCGCGCTTCAGCGTGCCGACGTAGGTGCCGTCGCGCAGCACCGTGACTTCGTCGGCCAGCTCGTCGATCTCGTCCATGCGATGGCTGATGTAGAGGATCGCGATGCCCTCGCTGCGCAGGCGCTTGATGAGTGCGAAGAGGCGATCGGTCTCGTGCGTGGACAGTGGCGTGGTCGGCTCGTCCATCACGAGGATGCGGCAGTCGAAGTGCACTGCGCGGGCGATTTCCACGAGTTGGCGCTGAGCGATGGAAAGCGATTCGACGATCGTGCTCGGACCGAAGTCCGCACCGAGGCGCTGCAGCGTGGCGGCGCACGATTCGGACATGCCCGCGCGGTCGACCAGCGCGCCCTTGACCATCGGGCGGCCCATGTAGATGTTCTCGGCCACGGTGAGGTTGGGTGCGAGGCTGAGCTCCTGGTAGATCACGGACACGCCGAGCGCCTTGGCCGCCAGCGGGCCGTCGATGGTCACCTGCTTGCCGTCGATGCGGATCTCGGCGCCCGGGTCGGGCATGTAGGCGCCTGAGAGGATCTTCATGAGCGTCGACTTGCCGGCGCCGTTCTCGCCCATCAGGGCGTGCACCAGGCCCTTGTTGGCGTGCAATTGCACGTTCTGCAGGGCCTTCACGCCGGGGAAGGTCTTGGAGATGTTGCGCAGCTCGAGCAGGTGAGGTGTGCCTTCAGGCATGTGAGGTCTCCTTGGCGGTGTGGGAGAAAGCGGAGGCGGGCTGTCCGCGCAGCACGTCGGCGCGCGGGGAGAAACTGAAGAACATGGGCAGGCTGGCCGCGCCGACGGCACCGGCGTTGGCGCCGAAGCTTCCGCGCAGCAGCCGGGGCGTCTGACGAGCTTCGGGGGCGATCTGCCCGAGGCCTGCATCGACGCGCTGGATGAGTTCGTCGACCAGCCCGTTGTCGACGTCGCAATCGATCACGACGGCGGGCAGGTCGAGCACCGCGAGCGATGCGCGCAGCGAAGGCACCAGCGCATCCACGCAGTCGTCGAGCCATTCGGCGACCTCGCGGCTGCCGGACTTGACGTGGGCTTCGAGGTCATCGTGGTTGCGCACCGGCAGGCCGCAGTGGCGGAGATGGCGCGTGAGCGCGTTGAGCGAGGCGCGCGACAGCAGGATGTCCCAGCGGCGGTCCAGCGGCGGGGCCGATGCCAGCCGGCTGGGCAGCACCGGCATCAGGCCAAGGTCGGCCGCGTTGCCGCTGCTGCCGCGCAGGCTCTCGCCGCCGATCACCGCGCCGGCGCCAAGCGCCGCGCCGATGAAGACGTAGAGGAAGTCGTTTTCCTCGCGGCCGACGCCGAAGAACAGCTCCGCGATCGCGGCGGCATTGCCGTCGTTTTCCTTGAATACCGGGTGGCCCACCGCCTGCGAGAGCATGGTGCCGAAGTCGACGTCGTCCCAGACGCGGAAGTCGGCCTTCAGGTCGAGTTCGCGCAGCCAGCTTCCGAGGTTGTAGGGCTGGGCCAGACCGACACCCATGAGGCGGCGGCGCTGCGCGCCCTCGAGCACGCCGAGCACGCGGGTGACGCTCTTGCGCACCAGCGCGAGGGCTTCGTCGGGATGGGGCAGCAGCAGGTCGTGCGCTTCGCGGGCGAGGATGCGGCCGCCGAGGTCGATCAGCACTGTCTCGATGCTCGTCCGGTCGAGTCGCACGCCGATGCCGTAGGCGCCCTCGGGATTGATGCGGTACAGCCCGGCGGGCTGGCCGCGCTGGCCTTCCTGGCGGCGGCCGGCCGCTTCGATCAGGTGGGACTCCTCGAGGGACTGGACGATGCTGCCCACGGCGGTGTTCGTGAGCTGGGCCCAGCGCGCGAGATCGGCCTTCGAGGCCTCGCCCGTGCGGCGCAGGCGCTGCAGCAGGGTCCGCTCGTTGTAGAGCCGGAGGTTGATCGAATTCGTACCCCGTCCAGGGCCGCTGGGTCTCACCACATGTCTCCTTGGGTGCCGCTTCCGGCTTCGCGCCGTTCTGGGCAATTAATTAATTCAAGTTGAAGAAAGTTTAGGCTTCCCATCGATCTGTGCGATCAGGGATTTCCCCAAGATCTGTCGAATCGGCGGTCGCTCACTCAGCTTGGCCTCCTCGACAAGTGCCCGTCTCGTATTAACTAAATGCAATTGATTTATTAAAAAAATCGTCCCATAATCCCGCCATCGCGATCGCGTAGTGGAGACAACAGCCTTGCCGAAAAACATCGATCCGCGCGGCTCCAACCAGGTGGGCATGCGCCAGTTCAACGAGCGGGTGGTGCTGCAGGCGATCCGCCTGCATGGCGCGCTGCCGAAGGCAGAGATCGCGCGCCTGACCAATCTCACGGCGCAGACCGTGCAGATCATCATTTCGCGCCTGGAGGCCGATGCCCTGGTGGTCAAGCGGGCGCCGGTGCGCGGCAAGATCGGACAGCCATCGGTGCCGATGGCGCTCAATCCCGAAGGCGCGTACTCGATCGGCATCAAGATCGGCCGCCGCAGCCTCGATGTGCTGCTGGTCGACTTCACTGCGCAGGTGCGCGAGCGCCTCTCGCTGACCTATGAGTTCCCCGACCCCGACACGCTGTTCGACGAAATCCGCCTTCGCCTGAAGGCGTTGCGCCGTTCGCTCGGTCCCACGCGTGCGCAGTTGCTGCACGGCATCGGCATCGCGGCGCCGCTGTCGCTCGGCGGCTGGCAGTCGCTGCTTGGCGTCGCACCGGAGCAGGCCGCCAAATGGAACGACATCGACATCCGCGCACGGGTGGCGGCCATGACGACTCTGCCGGTCGAACTCGTCAAGGACACGGCAGCAGCATGCGTCGCGGAACTGGTGGCCGGTCGCGGGCGCGGGCTGCGCACCTTTCTCTATGTCTTCATCGACACCTTCATCGGCGGAGGCTTGGTGATCGACAGCCATCTGCGCTCCGGCGCCACGGGCAATGCCGGCGCCCTCGCATCGATGTCGCTCGGTGTGACCGGCGACGGCTCACCGCCGCGCCAGCTCCTGAGCGTCGCGTCCCTGTTCACGCTCGAGAAGATGTACGCGCAGGCCCGGCTCGACACTCGCGCCGTTGCCGATGCGCGCGCGGTCGAGGCGCCATGGTTGCCGGTCACGCGCGAATGGATGCGGGAGGCGACCCCGGCGATCGCCATGGCCATCCACAGCGCAACGGCGCTGCTGGAACTCGACGGCGTGATCGTCGACGGGTCGTTCAGCCGCGAAATGCTCGAGGCGGTGCTCGCCGAAACCAACGGGGCACTCGACCGATTCAGCTGGGAAGGCATCGTCCGTCCCGAGCTGCTCGCAGGCGCCGTCGGCGCCGATGCACGGGCCATTGGCGGGGCCCTGCTGCCGCTGTACGCCAACTTCGCTCCCGATCGAGACCTGTTTCTCAAGCTCGATCGCTGAACCACACCCACCTCACGAGGACTCCATGACCACCGATCGCAGCGCCCAGCTCGCACAGCACTTTCCCGCCCTCGAAGACATCCCCGCCGAATACCGCCTGGCCGAACAGGTGCACCAGCGCCACTCGCTCGTCGCCGGACGGCTGGTCGAATGGAACGGGCCGAGCAAGACCGTGCTGTCCCCGGTGTGCACGCGCGACGCCACCGGCGAACCGCGCCAGGTCGAGATCGGCAGCTATCCGGTGATGGGCGAGGCCGAGAGCGATGCCGCGCTCGACGCGGCCGTGGCCGCCTATGCCAACGGCCGCGGCCAGTGGCCCACGATGGGCGTTGCCGCGCGCATCGCCTGCATGCAAGAGTTCGTGCGCCGCATGGCGCAGCAGCGCGAGCTGATCGTGAACCTGATCATGTGGGAGATCGGCAAGAGCCTCGCCGATTCGCGCAAGGAGTTCGATCGCACCGTCGAGTACATCCAGGCGACCATCCAGGCGCTCAAGGACCTCGACAACGCAAGCTCGCGCTTCGAGATTGCCGAAGGCACCATCGGACAGATCCGGCGAACGCCGCTCGGCGTCGTGTTGTGCATGGGCCCGTACAACTACCCGTTGAACGAAACGTTCGCGACGCTGATCCCGGCGCTGCTGATGGGCAACACCGTGGTCTTCAAGCCGCCGCAGTACGGCACGCTGCTGTTTCATCCGCTGCTGGAGGCCTTCCGCTCGGCCTTTCCCGCAGGCGTGATCAACACGATCTACGCGCCCGGCGCGCTGGTGGTGCCCCGGCTGCTGGCTTCCGGCAAGGTCAACGTGCTGGCGCTGATTGGTTCGAGCAAGGTGGCCGACCACCTGAAGAAGCAGCATCCGAAGTCGCACCGCCTGCGGGCGATCCTCGGGCTCGACGCCAAGAACGCCGCGATCATCCTGCCCGACGCCGACATCGAGCTCACGGTCAAGGAGTGCCTGCTGGGCGCGCTGTCGTTCAACGGGCAGCGCTGCACGGCACTCAAGATGCTGATCGTGCACCGCTCGATCGCCGATCGGTTCCTGCAGCGCTTCGTCGAAGAGCTCGACAAGCTCAAGATCGGCATGCCGTGGGAGGGCGGGGTCAGCATCACGCCGCTGCCGGGACTTCATCGCACGGCCTACATGACCGAGGCGCTGGACGATGCGCGCGCGAAGGGCGCGCGCATCGTCAACGCGGGCGGCGGCGAGTTCTGCCAGACGCTGTTCCATCCCGCGGTGGTGTATCCGGTCGCCGAAGGCATGAAGCTCTACCGCGAGGAGCAGTTCGGCCCGCTGGTGCCGGTGATGCCCTTCGACGACATCGAGACCGCGCTCGATTACGTCATCACCTCGGACCACGGCCAGCAGGTCAGCATCTTCGGCTCCGACCCCGGCCAGATCGGTGCACTGGTCGATCCGCTGGTCAACCAGGTGTGCCGCGTCAACATCAACTGCCAGTGCCAGCGCGGCCCGGATGTGTTTCCCTTTGCTGGCCGCAAGGATTCGGCCGAGGGGACGCTGTCGGTGGCCGACGCGCTGCGGGCCTTCTCGATCCGCTCGATGGTGGCCGCGAAGCAGACCGAGCCGAGCAAGAAGCTGCTCAACGCGATCGTGCAGGACCACCAGTCCAGCTTCATCAACACCGGCTTCATCCTCTGAGGGGCGGGCCATGCATCGCCAACGCCACGCCAAGATCGTCGCCACCCTCGGGCCGGCGAGCTCCGACGCCGAAACCATCCGCGCACTGTTCGATGCCGGTGCGGACGTGTTCCGCTTCAACTTCAGCCACGGCAGCCATGAGCAGCACCGCGCCCGCTACGACATCGTGCGGCGCATCGAGCAGGAGACCGGCAGGCCGATCGCCATCCTGCTCGATTTGCAAGGGCCCAAGCTGCGGGTCGGCAGCTTTGCAGATGGTCCCGTCACGCTGGTCGCCGGCAACGCATTTCGCCTCGACCTCGATAGCGCGCCGGGCAACGCAAGGCGCGCATCGCTGCCGCATCCGGAGATCTTCGCGGCGCTCAAGGCCGGGACCGACCTGCTGCTCGACGACGGCAAGCTCCGCCTGTGCGTGGAGGCTTGCGGTTCGGACTTCGCGGACACCACCGTCATCGCGGGCGGCGTCCTTTCCGAGCGCAAGGGCGTCAACGTGCCGCAGGTGCTGCTGCCGATCTCGGCGCTGACGGCCAAGGACCGTGCCGACCTCGACTTCGGCTTGCAACTCGGCGTCGACTGGGTCGCGCTGTCCTTCGTGCAGCGGCCCGAGGACATGCAGGCGCTGCGCGAGATCGTGCAGGGTCGCGCGGGCGTGCTTGCCAAGCTGGAGAAGCCCGCGGCCATCGAACGCCTTGACGCCATCGTCGCGCTGTCCGACGCGGTGATGGTCGCGCGTGGCGACCTGGGCGTGGAGATGCCCGCCGAGCAGGTGCCGCGCATCCAGAAGCGCATCGTGCGTGCGTGCCGCGATGCCGGCAAGCCGGTGATCGTCGCGACGCAGATGCTCGAATCGATGATCAGCGCGCCGGTGCCCACGCGCGCCGAAGCGTCGGACGTCGCGACGGCCATCTACGACGGCGCGGACGCGGTGATGCTGTCGGCCGAATCCGCGTCGGGCCAGTACCCGCGAGAAGCGGTCGCGATGATGGACCGCATCATTGCCGAGGTGGAGCGCGACCCGCACTACCGCACGGTGATCGACGCATCGCACAGCGCGCCCCAGCCGACGGTGGCCGATGCGATCTGCTCGTCGCTGCGTCAGACCGCAAGCCTGGTGCCGGTCGCGGCCATGGTCACCTACACGCGTTCCGGCTACACGAGCCTGCGCGCGGCGCGTGAGCGCCCCGTGGTGCCGGTCGTCAGCATCACGCCCGAACTACCGGTTGCGCGCCGGCTCGCGCTGGCCTGGGGTGTGCACTCCGTACATGTCGAACACGACGTCATCGACGTGCCGGGGATGGTCGAGACAGGCGGCGCCGTGGCCCGCGACGAAGGCTACGCCAAGCCCGGCGACATCGTCGTGATCGCAGCCGGCATGCCCTTCGGCAAGGCCGGGACGACCAACCTGCTGCATATCGCACGCGCCTGAAGGCGCAACACCTTTGTTCGAGACAACCATGATGAATCTCCATCCAGTGCTTGCCGCGGTCACCGACCGCATCCGCATCCGCAGCGCGGCATCGCGCGCCACCTACCTGTCCAGGCTCGAACGTGCCCGCGCCAAGGGACCGATCCGGCAGGCCCTCGGTTGCACGAACCTGGCCCACGCCTATGCCGCGGCCCCAGCCGGGGACAAGATCATGCTGCGCGAGATGCGGCGGCCCAACCTGGCGATCGTCTCGTCGTACAACGACATGTTGTCGGCGCACCAGCCCTTCGAGCGCTTCCCAGAGATCATCAAGCGGGCGGCGCGCGAGGCCGGTGCGACGGCGCAGTTCGCAGGCGGTGTGCCCGCGATGTGCGACGGCGTCACGCAGGGCGAGCCCGGCATGGAGCTGTCGCTCTTCAGCCGCGACGTGATCGCCATGGCCACGGCCGTGGCGCTGTCGCACAACATGTTCGACGCGGCGCTGTGTCTCGGCATATGCGACAAGATCGTCCCGGGCCTCCTGATCGGTGCGCTTCAGTTCAGCCACCTGCCGGCGATCTTCGTGCCCGGCGGCCCGATGCCCTCGGGCATCTCGAACGACGAGAAGGCGCGTGTGCGCCAGCGCTTTGCCAAGGGCGAAGTGGGCCGCGATGCCCTGCTCGAATCCGAGGAGAAGTCCTACCATGGCGCGGGCACCTGCACCTTCTACGGCACGGCCAACAGCAACCAGATGCTGATGGAGGTGATGGGGCTGCATCTGCCGGGCGCGGCCTTCGTCAATCCGAACACGCCGCTGCGCGATGCGCTGACTGCGGCGGCGGCGAGACGCGCTGCGGAGATCAGTGCCGAGGGCGCCGAATACACGCCGATCGGCCACGTGGTCGACGAGCGCGCGATCGCCAATGCCATCGTCGGCCTCCTGGCGACGGGTGGCTCGACGAATCACACGATCCACCTCGTCGCGATCGCGCGTGCCGCCGGCATCGTCATCAACTGGGACGACTTCCGCGATCTCTCCGAGGTGGTGCCGCTGCTGGCGCGCGTCTATCCGAACGGCAAGGCCGACGTCAACCAGTTCCACGCAGCAGGTGGCATGGCCCATGTGATCGGCGAGCTGCTCGATGCGGGACTGCTGCACGGAGACACGCTCACGGTGGCCGGGGCCGGTGGCCTCGCGCGCTATCGCCAGCTGCCGTACCTCGCCGACAGCGGCCGCCTGGCATGGCGCGATGCGCCACGGGTGAGCACGGATGCCGGCATCCTGGCGACGGTCTCCAAACCGTTCAGCGCCGATGGTGGATTGAAGCTGCTCACGGGCAACCTCGGGCGCGCCGTCATCAAGACCTCGGCCGTGAAGCCGGAAGACCGCATCGTGCAAGCGCCGGCGATCGTGTTCGACACGCAGGAAGCGGTGATCGCCGCCTTCGATCGCGGCGAGCTGCAGCGCGACTTCGTGGCCGTGGTGCGCTTCCAGGGCCCGCGCGCCAACGGCATGCCCGAACTGCACAAACTCACCCCCATCCTCGGTGTGCTGCAGGACCAGGGCTTCCGCGTCGCGCTGGTCACCGACGGCCGCATGTCGGGGGCCTCCGGCAAGGTGCCGGCGGCGATCCACCTCACGCCCGAGTGCCTTGCCGGGGGACCGCTGGCGCGGGTGCGCGACGGCGACCTCGTCGTGGTGGACGGCGAGCGCGGTGTGCTCGAGGTTCGCGTCGTCGACGCCGAGTGGCGGGCCCGCAAGCCCGGCGGCGCCGATCTCGGCGAATCGCACCACGGCATGGGCCGCGAGCTGTTCGCGGCCTTCCGCGCCAACGCGCTGGGTGCCGAGGAGGGCGCGATCACCTTCCATGCGGCCGAGCCCGGCGCATCCAACACCGGAGCGCAGGGCGGACACGCCGCGCCCGTCCACGACCATTTCGCATTCGCACAAGGAGTGACCGCATGAACGTCCTGACCCTCATGCGCACCGGACCGGTGATCCCGGTCATCGTCATCGACCAGATCGAAGACGCGGTGCCTCTGGCGCGCGCGCTGGTGGCGGGCGGCATCCGGGTGCTCGAAGTGACCCTGCGGACACCGGTGGCGCTGAAGGCCATCGAAGCCATCGCGAACGAGGTGGAGGGTGCGATAACCGGTGTCGGCACCATCACGCAACCGAAGGACTTCGACGCGGCGCTCAAGGCCGGCGCCCTGTTCGGCGTGAGCCCCGGGTTGACGCCGGAGCTGATCGCTGCGGCCAAGGACAGTGCACTGCCCCTGCTGCCCGGCGTGATGACGCCATCGGACGTCATCGCCGCGCGCGCTGCGGGATTCACAGAGCTCAAGCTCTTTCCGGCGCAACAGGCCGGCGGCGTCGGCATGCTGAAGGCGCTGGGAGGTCCATTTCCGGAGCTGCATTTCTGCCCGACGGGTGGCATCAGCGCCGCCACCGCGCCGGACTTTCTCTGCCTGCCCAACGTGGCCTGCGTCGGCGGCTCGTGGCTGACCCCGGCCAACGCGGTCGCCGCGCGGGACTGGCGCCGCATCACGGCGCTCGCGCAAGAGACCGCCGGCCTGCAGCGACCCACCCACTGAAGAAACACCAGGAATCCACATGCCCAAGGTCAATTCATTCGATCTGCTCCTGTTCGGCGGCACCGGCGATCTCGCCATGCGCAAGCTGCTTCCCGCCCTGTACTTCCGTCATCGCGATGGCGACCTGCCGCCGCATGGCCGCATCCTCGGCCTGGCGCGCGAAACCCTGAGCCGCGCCGAATTCATCGCGAAGGTGGAAGCGAGCTTCGACAGGTTCGTGCCCGCCGCCGACATCGACAAGGCGACGTTCGAGACCTTCGCCGAGCGACTGGACTACGCCAAGGTGGAAGCGAACACGCCGCAGGACTTCGGCACGCTCGCCGATACGCTGAAGAACTCGCCGGCTGAAGTGCGTGTCTTCTTTCTGTCCACCGCGCCGGACTTCTTCGCCCCCATCTGCAAGAACCTGGCGGCGGCCGGGCTGGTCGACGCGAACTCGCGTGTCGTGCTGGAGAAGCCGCTCGGCCGGGACGTGGCCTCTGCGCAGAAGATCAACGAAGACGTCGGCAGCGTCTTCGCCGAGCCGCAGATCTTTCGCATCGACCACTATCTCGGCAAGGAACCCGTCCAGAACCTGCTCGCGCTGCGCTTCGCCAACGCGCTGCTGGAGCCGCTGTGGAACCGCACCTGGGTGCGCAACGTGCAGATCACCATCGCCGAGCAGGTCGGCGTCGAGACCCGGGGCGACTTCTACGACCGCACCGGTGCACTGCGCGACATGGTGCAGAACCATCTGCTGCAGTTGCTGTGCATCGTCGCGATGGAGCCGCCGACTTCCATCGACCCGGACGCGGTTCGCGACGAGAAGCTGAAGGTCCTGCGCGCGCTCGCGCCCATCACGCGCGCCAACGTGGGCTCGTGCACCGTACGCGGCCAGTACCGAGCGGGAACGGTCAACGGTGTCGCCGTGCCGGGCTATCTCGAAGAAGCCGGCATCCCGTCCGACACGTCGACGGAAACTTACGTGGCCATCCGCGCCGAGCTCGAAAGCTGGCGCTGGTCCGGCGTGCCGTTCTACCTGCGCACGGGCAAGCGGATGGCCGATCGCGTGGCCGAGATCGTCGTCAACTTCCGCAGCGTGCCGCATTCGATCTTTCCGTCGGCGGGCAAGGAGACGCTCGGCAACCAGCTCGTGATCCAGCTCCAGCCGGAAGAGGGCCTCAAGCTGTTCATGATGGCCAAGGTGCCTGGCGACACCATGAACCTCCGGCCGGTGGGCCTGAACCTCGACTTTGCCGAGCAGTTCAAGCAGCGGCCGATGGAGGCCTACGAGCGCCTGCTGCTCGACGCGATCCGCGGCAACCTGACGCTCTTCATGCGCAGGGACGAACTGGATGCCGCGTGGCGATGGTGCGAGCCGATCCTGGACGGCTGGCAATCTTCCGGTGAAATGCCCCGGCCCTACGGCGCCGGTTCATGGGGGCCTGCTGCCTCCAGTGCACTCGTCGGGCGCGATGGCGCGGCCTGGCGCGAGGAGTCCTGATCATGAACACCCCCCGCTGCGATCAAACCCAGTCCTGGCGCGCCCTTGCCGAGCACTACGAGTCGCAAGGCAGCAGCTTCGATCTGCGCGATGCCTTTGCCCGGCACCCCGCGCGCTTCCAGGCCCTCTCGTTCGAGGCGCCGGGCATCTTTGCCGACCTGTCGAAGAATCTCGTCGATGCCCAGACGCTGCGCCTGCTGCTTGAGTTGGCACGCGAATGTGAACTCGAACAGCGGCGTGACGCGATGCTGTCCGGCGCCGCGATCAACACGACGGAAGACCGCGCCGTACTGCACACCGCATTGCGCGCGCCGCGCGGGGAGGCGCCGTTCAGCGACGACGTGCATGGCGTGCTCGACGCGATGCTCGCCTATGTCGAATCGGTGCGCGACACCCGCGCCAGCGGCATCCGCCACATCGTGAACATCGGCATCGGCGGCAGCGACCTCGGGCCGCAGATGGTGGTGCCGGCGCTGGAGGCCTTCGTGCACCCGGAGCTGCGCTTCCACTTCGTCTCCAACGTCGACGGCCACGACATCGCTTCGGTGCTGCGCCATCTGCATCCAGCCGACACGCTGTTCGTCATCGCGAGCAAGACCTTTACGACGCAGGAGACCATGGCCAATGCCCACGCGGCCAAGGCCTGGTTCGTGGCCAATGGCGGCGCCGACACGGCGAAGCACTTCGTGGCGACGACCACCAACGTCGCCGCGGCGGCCGAGTTCGGCATCGAGACCACCTTCGGCTTCTGGGACTGGGTCGGCGGGCGCTACTCGCTGTGGTCGGCCATCGGCCTGCCGATCGCACTGGCCATCGGCGCTGACAACTTCCGTGCGCTGCTGGCCGGCGCCCATGAGATGGACATGCACTTCGCCACTGCGCCTCTCGCGAAGAACCTGCCGGTGCTTCTGGGACTGATCGACGTCTGGTACCGCAACTTCCACGGCTTCTCGACCCGCAGCATCGCGCCCTATCACCAGGGGTTGAAGCGGCTGCCGGCCTACCTGCAGCAACTGGAGATGGAGTCCAACGGCAAGTGTGTCGATCTCGAGGGCAACGCCTTGCCCTTCGCGACGAGCCCGGTGGTGTGGGGCGAGCCGGGCACCAACGGACAACATGCCTACTTCCAGATGCTGCATCAGGGGACCGATGTGATCCCGGTCGAATTCGTGCTGGTCAAGCATCCGACGCATGACCTGAAGGATCAGCACACCAAGCTGCTGGCCAACGGGCTCGCGCAGGCACAAGCCCTGATGCTCGGCAAGCGGACCGATCAGGCCCTGTCGGAGCGCGCGCCGACGGCCGCGAAGTTACTGGCGCCGGAAGTCGTCGCGAGGCATCGGACCTTTCCCGGCAACCGCCCCAGCACGACGCTGTTGCTCGACAGGCTGACGCCTCGCAGCCTCGGCGCACTGATCGCGATGTACGAGCACCGCGTCTTCACGAGCGGCGCGCTCTGGGGCATCAACAGCTTCGACCAGTGGGGCGTCGAGCTTGGCAAGGCGCTCTGCAACGACCTGCTGCCCCGTATTGCGAGCAGCAACACGGAAGGGCTGGATGCCTCGACTGCAGGGATGATGAGGCGGCTTTTCAGCTGAAGTTGTCGGCCGGACTCCGCCGTCGCTTTGCATAGGAAAAGGCGCTTCGTGAGGGAGCCTTTTCAGTCGCCGAGAACTATCTCGGATTGCCGTTTTGACGGACTGGGAAGGCCACGCTGCGGGCGAAGCGGCGTCAGTCCTGGCGCCCCTGCGTCAGCTGCCGGACGATGACATCGCGGCCGAATCGCTCGGTCGGGGCCTCGGGGTCGATCCAGTCCGGCAAGTCCAGAAGCAGGTACGTGGCGAGCCCCTCGAGCCGCGGCTCGTAGGTTCGTCGCAGTTGCCAGATGGCGCTCGATGCGCTGGCGTCGTCATGCCAGCCCGGCAGGATGCGCCGGATCGTGGGCGTAAGCAGTTGCAGCGAAGCGAGGTCGAGCCGGCGTGCCGATACGTCCCGCACCGGCGCTACGCGCAGCGACTCGCTGGCTTCGTCAAGAACGCGCCTCAAGGCCGTGAATGTGGCGGTAGCCTGCTGGCGGCGCGCATCGTCGGCGCCGGCGATCAGCAGTGTGCAGACATCCATCACCACAGCCAGCGATCCCAGCCACGAATGGCCCTCGTGCTGCGATCGGTAGAACGCCAGCATCGGATAGACGGCATTGCTTTCGATCAGGTCGCTGGCCCAGATCTCCCAGTCCCTCAGCCAGCGTTCCAGTTCTTCGGGGCCGCCATGGACGTGCCAGACGAGCAGGGCGGCAGCGGTCGGCGGTGACCCAGCCCGCGCCGAAAACTCGATGAGCTGGAGGTCGCGGCGGGTGAAGTGCTGATAGAGCACCGGCAGGTAGCCGATGGTCAGCGCGATGAAGGCGAAGCCGGTTCCGGCTTCGAGGATCACCAGCAGTCGCGCGACCCAATGGGTCGGTACGTTGTCGCCATAGCCGAGCGTGAAGAAGGCGTCGCCACTGATGATGATGTCGCCGACCAGCGTATCGACGCCGGTGGCGCGGCCGGGCACCAGTCCGTGTAGCGCCCATTGCATCAGCCCGAATCCGATGATCAGGGACGCGGCCCACAGGCCGAACAGCATGACCATCGAGAGCGGCCCGAAGACCCCGAGGAAATCTTCGCGCCGACGGCCGGCAGGCCAGAGGCTGGCGCACCCAGCCCAGACGTCCCAGGTGACTTTGAAGAAGTAGCGATTCAGGCGCACCCGCCGACGCACGGGGCGAGGCAGAAGAACGACCTCGAAGGCGTCGAGCAGGGTCACCAGCACCATGATGGCGCCGAGCAAGAAAGCGGGAAGGGACATTGGCGGATCATCATGCCCGATCGGGCCGGGGATTTCGCCCGACGGCGCGACGTGCGCTTATTTGATGGGGTGCCGCTGGACGTCGCACGTCCTCGCAACCCTGATCCTGATCGTCGCCGGATTGGGGGAGATGGATCAGAGGCCGAGGGTCGGATGGCTCGGGGTATCCCAGCAGCAATGAGTCCCACGAGCGCTAGTGAAAAGCCCGGGCATTCTCAGGCGTCGCGACCTGCCTCATGAAGGTCGTCAGTGCGTCGACCTTGGGAATGTGAATGTCGCGACGACCTTTCTCGACAAATCGGATGACATCGCCGCGCGCCAGGCGGGACAGGGCGCGGCTGACAGTTTCGAGCGTCATGCCGAGGTAGTTGCCGATTTCCGCGCGCGTCATCCGCAGGGAGATCTGGTCCGTGCGCAGTCCCCGCTTTTCCATCGCCTCGGCCCAGTAGTGGAGGAAGCCCGCGACCCGTGCATCCGCAGGGAGCGCGCACAGGGACTGAAGGGACTCGTGATCGCGCGCGAGCTGTCTGCTCATCGCCTGGTGCAGTGCGCTGAGGAGGGCGGGGGTGCGCAGGGCGATATGCAGGAGGTCCTCGTAGCGGAACGACCAGACCTCGCCCGTGTCCATGGCGACCGCGTCGCATCCGTAATGCCCGCTGGCGATGCCGTCCAGACCCAGCCAGTCGCCACGGAAGTGCAGGGCGACCACCTGTTCGCGGCCTTCGTTCGACAGATTCACCATCTTCACCAGGCCTGAATTCACGACGTACAGCGAACCGAACTCCTGACCGACCCGGTAGATCGTGTCCCCGGCATGAACCAGCCGCCGCTGCACGGGAAGGGTGGCCTGGACCAGGTGGAGCATGTCGGCAATTCGCTGCCCGAAGGAGATTTCTTCCACTACACGCCGACCGGAATCGCTTGTCATAGCCTGCTCCTCTGTTGAATGGCTAGTTGTCAGCGTAGGCGCGGTGTGAAACAGTTCGCTGAATGCGCCGGCCGAGTGGGTAACGCTGCGTGAATGCCGTGTAAATGGCTGGCTGTATTGCGCTACGTCAAACGAACGGAGTTGCTCCCGCGCGATGCTGGGCGACCTCTGAGGAGCGCGTCATGAGATTCACACTGCCGGCCGCTTGTGTTCTGCTGGGGCTTCTTCTGTGCGGCGCGCCCGCCGCGGCGCAGTCGCGCGGAGAACTCCTCTACACCACCCACTGCGTGGCTTGCCACACGACGGAAGTTCACTGGCGCGACCGCCGGTTGGCGACGGACTGGGACAGCCTCCAGGCGCAGGTGTCGCGTTGGCAGGCCATCGGTTTCCTCGGATGGAGCGACGACGACATCGCCGCCGTCACCAAGTACCTCAACGAGAGCTACTACGGCTTCAAGCCGCGCGGCGGCGCGCCGATGGTGCTCACCCCCGCGGCGAAACCGTGCGACGGTTCTCGCTGCTGAAGATTGGGAAGGTCCCGGAGGCCGTGATCACTTGAGTGCGATGTCCCTGCGAAGGATGACCGCCCTGGCGGCCAGGATGGGCGAGGAGGCGCTCAAGCAGCGGCTCGCCATGGAGAAGGAGCAGGACAGCCATCACTACCGCCACGTGGAGGACTTCCTGCACCCGGAGCATCTGCCCTCCGCGGGCCGGATGATCCATCGCGTGCTCACCGCCGTGGGCCTGCGCGCGCGTGGCCGCCGCAATGCCCGGCGGATCCGGGTCGGACACAACCGGGTGCATCTGGGCCGGCTGCCGGAAGCCTTCGAGGGCTGCACGCTGCTGCACCTGAGCGACCTGCACCTGGATGTGGGACGGCCCTACGTGGATGCGCTGGTGGACACGGTCCGTGGGCTGGCTTGCGACGCCTGCGTGCTCACGGGCGACTATCGCTTCGGCATCCAGGGCTCGTGCGCACCGGCGATCGCGGCGCTGGAGCGGCTCGTTCCGGTGCTGCCACAGCCGGTGTTCGCGGTGCTGGGCAACCACGACGGCATTGCGCTCGTCGAGGGCCTGGAGCACCTGGGTGTTCGCGTGCTGATGAACGAGCGCACGACGCTCCAGCGCGGCGGTGCGCAATTGCACATCGCCGGCATCGACGACGCCCATTACTTCCGGACGCACGACATCGCCCGCGCGCGGGACGGACTGCCCCCGGAGGCGTGCGCGATCCTCCTTTCACACACGCCGGAGCCCTATCGCGTCGCAGCAGCCCACGGCTTCGACCTGATGCTGAGCGGGCATACGCACGGCGGTCAGATCTGCTTGCCCGGCGGCATTCCCCTGCTCACCGACTGCCCCGCGCCGCGAGGCGTGGCGCGGGGGGCGTGGCGCTGCGGCCACATGCAGGGCTTTACCTCGGTGGGCTGCGGCTGCTCGATCATCGACGCGCGCTTTCACTGCCCGCCCGAAGTCACGGTGCATGTGCTTCATGGGGCCATGACCTAGTAGGGGCGGTCGCGCAAGCCCATGCGGTGGAACAGCCAGGCCACCGGCGTTTCCATCAGCAGGAATGCCAGCGTTACGCCGGCAACTACCGGCCAGGGGGTCGCCAGCGTGTGTTGCAGCGCCAGCAGCGGCAGCAATGATTTGGGAATCTGGTCAATGCCGAAGGACTGTCCGCCCCCGGATTGGCGGCCGTTGGCCCGCCTCACTTGATGTCGTGACGATCGAGCAGGGATCTCATTCGCCGCCGTCGCGGTGCGTGAGCGTGGCGTGGTGCTTGACCCGGCCGCGGCGGATCTGCTGGCTGTCTTCAAGCCGTCGGTTGATCGCGTCGAAGGCGTCCCGCAGCGCGATGCAGGCGTCGTGCTCGTGCGCATGCGAGACGATGAGCTCCCGGCCCGGCAAGGTCATGGCGAGGCGGGCGGAAAAGAACTCGCCACCCGTCTGCCCATGCCGCGATTCGCGAGAGAGGGTCACGCGGCAGCTGGTCAGGTCCGCGAAGTGCCGCTCGAGATACTCGACGCGCGATCGGGCGAAGTCCTCGACCGCGTCCGAGCGAGCGATGCCGTCGAACTGGAGCGTGAAAGCGAGTTTCATGTCGGTTTTCGAAATCATGTCGATACGATCGCGCGTCTGCGGCGCAGGACCTTTGCGCTGGCGCAAGGTGCCTCTACTTGCCCGACGACTGCTGTGCAGATGAATCCGCACCGTGCGCCGCCTCGATCGCTCTGGCTGCGGCCTCGTGGGCGGCTTGAGCGGCCTTTCGCGTCGCTTCGGCAGCAGTCTGGAGGGCATCCCGCGCACTTTTGGCCGCCTTCTCGGCTCCTGCCTCGGTTGACTGCGCAGCCATTCGGACCGCTTCCTCTGCTCGTTTCAGCGCCTCCTCCGTGGCCTTCGTCGCCTTCCTGCTTTCTTCCAACGCCGCGTTGGCGGCCTCCTTGCTGGCGTCCAGTGCAAGTGCCGACGAAGCCGAGGCCTTGGCCTCGAAGCGGTGGGCCGCCTCCGCGGCTTTCTGCGCGGCCCGCCGAATGCCTTCCGCCAACGCCTTCGAGATCTTTCCCGCGTTGATCTTGCCTTTCTCGGCCGCAGCATTTGCTGCGTCGGCCGCCTTCTTCGCCGCGCTTTGCGCCTCTTGGGCGGCCTTGCTGGCGGCGTCCTTTGCCTTCTGGGAGGGCGTCGAAACCGGGCTGAGTTGGCCTGGAGGATCCAGGCCAGCGGCGCAGGCGATGCCGACCGTCAGGGCAAGAAGAGGAATCAGGGCTTTCGTCCGCATGGCTTTCTCCAGAGGTCCACACGGCTAGCTTCACGTGGGAAACGCCAGGGGCGTTTGAGCTATCGCAAGTTTTCGAGCCGTTCGATGAACACGCGCTGCGCCGGGTTGATGTCCTTCGGTATCGACCACGCGCCCACGTCCTTGTTCGCCCAGAACGGCCCACCCGGATGCACGAGCAGCACCTCGGTCGAGCCGCCCTTGCGTCGGTACATGAGCAGCCCTGCGCTTCGTCCTGTCATCGGCATCGCTTGGAGGATCTTCCCTGGCCTTGAGCTGCGTCAAGCCGTTTGCGCAGAGGATGCGAATACTGGGGGTCTTCGATCGACTCTGAAGGAAGATGCCATGTATCAGCGAATCCTCATTCCCGTCGACGGCAGCCCGACATCGATAGGTGGCCTTGATGAAGCCATCCGGATCGCGAAGATGACCCATGGGCGACTGCGACTGCTGCATGTCGTCGACGAGCTTTCGTTTGCCCTCGCGATGGGAAGCGAGTCGGCCTACGGCGACGAGGCATTGAAGAGCATGCGCGTCGAAGCCCAGCGAGTTCTCGATACCGCGCTGGCCCTGGCTCAGTCCGCCGGCGTGGAAGCGGATACGCGGCTTAGCGAAACTTTTCCGGGCACGCTGTCCGAAGGGGTCGCGGCGGAGGCGCGCGAGTGGGGCGCAGATCTGATCGTTCTTGGAACGCACGGGCGGCGGGGCGCCAAGCGGCTGGTGTTGGGCAGCGGCGCGGAGCGCATCCTGCGCGTTGCGCCCGTGCCAGTTCTGCTGGTGCGAACGGCGGACCACAAATGCGCCTCGGGCGACATGCTGCGTGCGACCGCATCCGCACTCTCCATGGCCGCTGAATGAGCCGTCCGGTCCCGCCGGCGCTCAGCGCACCGAAGCGGCGCAGAACGACGCCAGTTCGGCCACTACCTGACTGGCCGCCTTCTGCGCTGCGGCTACGCCGCCGTAGGGATCGTCGGTAGGCGCATCGATCCGCGCGTCGAACTCACGGCTCGCGACGACTTTGCGTGTTGCGGTGTCTATGAGCATTGCGTGGAGTGTGAGGCGTACCTGGCTCGGTGTCGTCGAGAAGTCCTGCTGAAGTCGCACGATCTCGGTCTCCAATCTGAACTGACCCATTGCCAAGGTGGAATTCCCAAGAACGGCGTGGAACGCGCCTGTGCGTTCGATGGCGCGCGCCATCTTTGGCGCGAGCATGTTCGACGGTGTATCGACCCACTGGTTGTGCGCGAAGTACTCGATTTCGTAGGGCCGCCGCACGTAAGCGATCTGCGAAGTGTCGAAGCCCGGAGCGGCGCGTGGCAGGTTGACGATCAATGTACGCGCAGTTGCAGTCGGCGCCATCGTCGCGGCAGGCGCATCGATGTCGCCTGAAAGCGTGAAGAGTGCGGGCGCGGCGACCGGTTCCGGCAGAAGCGACCTGGCGCAACCGCCAAGCAGGCCCGGAAGCAAAGCCGCGACCAGTGCGGCGAGGGCGGCGCGACGGGATCGGCGCATCATGGCTGGTCCCTTTCGCCGGGGCCGGGCTTTCTCGGGGGAGCACCAAACAGCAGACTGTTTGGATTGCGCTGCGTCTGTTCGCTCAGGCGCTGCAGGGACGAAGCGAGTTGATTCATCTCGTTGAGCAGGTTCGCCAGCGCGGGGGCGGCGTCGCTACTGACCGTCTGAATGCTGCCCGCCGCCACCTCGACGCTGCGACCCACACGTTCACTCGCAAGGTCGACGTTCCTGGCCATCCTGTCGACCGAGTCGGCGGCCCTCGCGACGCGCTCGACGGCGAGTCCGAGCTGCTCGCTCGCACGGGCGGTGTTGTGGGCGGTGCGCGCCGCATCTGCGATACCGCCGGCAAGCGCGGCCTGCTGGGTCGCCAGCATACGGGTCAGCGTCGCGGTGTCGGCGAGCATCTGCTTCAGCGCCACCCGCGTGTCGGCATCGAAGACTGCATTCAGGTTCGAGGACATGCGGTCCACGCTGGCGAGCACCGTTGAGAGCACGCTTTCGAGCCGGGTGCTCAGCGAGGGCTTGGAGGGAATGGTGGGAATGTCGTCGGCATTGGCGCCGCGAAGCGGCGGCGAATCGGTCGTGCCGCCGCTGAGTTCGACATAGGCGATACCGGTGAGCCCCTGTGTCTTCAACACCGACTCTGTGTCCTTCTTGATCGGCGTTCCCTGCTCGATCAGGAAACGCAAGCGGACCTGGCTCGAATCCGCGGGATCGATCGCGATCTCCTTGACTTTGCCGACGTCGACGCCCAGGTACTTGACGGGCGCATCCACATTCAGCCCGGCCACCGACTCGCGCATGATCGATTGGTACGTGCCGTAGTGCTTGCCGCCATGGGCGCCCGCGGCCAGCCATAGCACGCCAGCCACGAGCACCGCGCCGAGCAGGAGCACGAACGTGCCGACCAGCGCGTAGTTCACCTTGTCGTCCATGGCGTCTCCTTTTCGCGCTGGCGCTGCGCCGCCGATGCGGCGGCTCGCTGGCGCGGGCCTTCGAAGTAGCCGCGCACGATCGGGTGGTCGTGCCTCGACAGCTCTTCCATCGAGCCGCTGGCCAGCACCCGGCCTTCGCCGAGCACCGCGACGCGGTCGCAGGCTTGCCACAGAAGATCGAGGTCGTGCGTGATGATCACGATCGTCAGTCCATATATCGCGTGAGTGCGCAGGATCAGCTCGCTCACGCCTGCAGCGCTGTCCGGGTCCAGCCCGGAGGTGGGTTCGTCGAGAAACAGCAGCTCGGGGTCGAGCGCGATGGCCCGCGCCAGCGATGCGCGCTTGAGCATGCCGCCGCTGAACTCGCCCGGTTGCTTCAGGCCGGCATCGGGCGGCAGGCCGGTGAGGGACAGCTTCCATTCGGCGATGCGGTCGATCAGCGCGCGATCGAGCCGGCTGTGCTCGCGAAGCGGAAGCCCGATGTTCTCGCGCACAGTGAGCGCGCTGAACAATCCGCCGTGCTGGAACATGACGCCCCATCGCAGCCGAAGCGCATGGGCCTGCTGCAATGTGAGCGTCGCGATGTCGTGGCCGAACAGCTGGATCGTCCCCGACGTAGGTCGCTGCAGCAGGATCATCTCGCGCATGAGGACGGATTTGCCCGATCCGCTGCCGCCCGCGATTGCGAGAATCTCGCCGCGCCGGACATCGAGATCGAGATCGGTGTGAACTGCATGACTGCCGAAGCGGGTGCAGACCTTGTTCATCGCGATCACCGTGTCGGCTGGCAGCGTCATGCTTGCAAGCGCCTTAGAGGTCCAGCATGTTGAACGCGACGGAAAACAGCGCGTCCGCGACGATCACCAGGAAGATCGACTGCACCACGCTCTTCGTCGTCTGTCGGCCCACGCTATCGGCGCTGCCGCGGGTGCGGAAGCCCTGGTAGCAGCCGATCAGTGCGATCACGACCGCGAAAACCAGCGACTTGCCCACGCCCACCAACAGCGTGGACCCGTGCATCTCGCGGCCGAAGCGATCGATGAATTCCGGAAAGCCGATGTCGAGTTGCACGCGCGCCATCACCATGCCGCCCAGGACGCCGGTTATGTCCGCGAACACTGTGAGCAGTGGCAGCGCGATGGCGAGCGCCAGGACCTTCGGTAGCACGAGCAGTTCGATCGGATCGATCGCGATGGTCCGCATGGCGTCGACTTCCTCTGTGACGACCATCGTGCCGATTTGGGCCGCATAAGCGGAGCCGGAGCGCCCGGCGATGATGATCGCGCTGATGAGCGGCGCGAACTCGCGCAGCATGGCGTAGCCGACCAGATCGACAACGAACACGTTGGCGCCGTAGTGCCGGAGTTGGTCCGCGCCCTGGTAGGCCACAACAACGCCGAGCAGGAACGATGTGAGTCCGATGATCGGGAGTGCGTCGAAACCGTCGATCTGGACATTGCGCCACACGGTGCGCCAACGGATATGTCGCGGGCGCATCAGCAGCCCCAGCGCAGCCATGGCCGCCTGTCCGACGAAGTGCAGCAGCCCGAGCGTCTCCTGCGCCGAGGTTTCGGCGAGGCGGCCCAATCGCTCCAGGGGAGATCGTGCGGGCGGTTGCGGCAACGGGCGATCGGGCCGCTCGCTGACCAGCGTCATCAGCGTCTGCATGCGTGGTGCCCAGTTGCGCAGCGCAGGCGCGGCACCGTGGCGATGGAGCCACCGCTGTAGCACCCATACGCCCGCGCTGTCGATGGCATCGAGCGACGCACCATCCAGGACGACCGTGCCGGTTCCACAAGCGTGTGTATCGAGCGCGTTCGGCATGTCGCCCAGTCCGCGCACCGTCCAGTTGCCGGCGAGTGACCATCCACCGTCAACCAGAGGGGACATGCTGGCTTGCGACGGTTCCACGAGGTGTGCCTTCGTGGGGTCGAACATGGTGTCCTTCGCGCGATGAGTGGATTGCCCGATGTTAGGAACTGAGATCGGCGATGGGTTGACGCATGTCAAGTGATTGACTCGACCGTGTCTCAATGCGGCAGACTTGCGCGCACGGCAGGCCAGGCGACCTCCACGCCAATCATGGCGCGCGCGTAGAGGTAATTCAGGCGTCCGCGTTCACTGAGCGAATCAAGATCGACGTGACCCATTCCGTCGCATGGAAAGCTGTAGGAGTGCTGATTGGAGAACAGGGCGTCGAAGCGGAGTTCGTATGTGCCGTCAGCAGAGGAGGTGGCCATTTGAGTCTCCTGATTGAAGTGATCCCGTGAAGTCAATCTAGTCGCCGCCCATGGCGGAGCCGTCAATGGCGGGAAACGGAAGGCAACACTGTGTGAATGGCCCGTGCCGATTGATCTGTGTCATGGCATGTCGGGAGGCGCTGCCTAGAGTGGGGGCTCCAACATTTCACTCACGGAGATCCCATGAACATCGCCAGTCTGTGCCGCCGCGAAGTGGTTGCCGTTCCCGCAGTGGCCTCCCTCCCGCAAGTCGCGGCACGTATGTCAGAAGAGCACGTCGGCTCAGTGGTCATCGTCTCGGGTGATGACCCGCCACGCGTCACGGGGATCCTCACCGATCGTGATCTCGCGCTCGATGTCGTCGGAAGTGGCCAGTCGGGCAGCAATCTGAGCGCGGGCGATCTCGCCAGGGGGGCGCTCGTCGCCGTGCCTGGAAGCGCCGGCGTTCAGGAGGCCACCGCTGCCATGGAAAAGGCAGGCGTGCGCCGTGTCCTCGTGGTCGACGAGGCGGGCGGGGTGATCGGCCTCGTGGCTGCCGAGGATCTGATGGCGGCCATTGCGGATGAACTTGCGCAGCTCGCACGCGCCGTGCGGGGCGGAATCGAGCGCGAAAAGAAGGAACACAAGCCGGCTTCCACTCCCATCGGGCCGCGCCCGGTCTTCCCCGCCTTCGGGACCGGGTTGAAATGACTTCCGCAAGAGCAAAGGCCGGCGGGCCGGGCCCTGGCGGGCCGGCCCGGGTGGCCATCAGTCGACTGTCAAATCATTGACCACCGATCTCACTCCGGGCGCCGACCATGCCGCGCCCTGCACAGCATTCAATTCGGCCCACGAATGGACCTTGCCCTTCAGATGGACTTCGGAGCCCACCACGGTGACCTGAATGCGGTCGGCCTCCCGGTCGGCTTGCCGCGAGAGCGCGTCGTGAAGCCGCTTCTCGATGTCGGTTGTCTTCACCTTCGGAATGATCCTGATCGCATTCGTGACGCCGGTGACGCCCATGAGGTAGCGAACTGCGCGTTCGGCCGCCCGGCGCTGGTAGTCCCATTCCACTTCGCCATCGAGGGTGACCCAGCCGTTTTCGACCATCGGCTTGATCTTGCCGGTCGGCACGAGCACCGACCATTCGAGGCCGCGTTCGGCCGCCACGGCGATGTCGGAGTCGGACCGCGTGTCGGATGGAGACAGCTTGACGGTGATCTCGACAGCCAGTGCCTTGACACCCTTGACACGCCGGGCTGCGGCCTCGGCAGCGTACTTCTCCGCATGGCTGGCGACATGGCCGGTCAGGGTGACGATGCCGTCCGCGGCAATTACGCCGATATGCGCGGGGTCGACCGCCGGTTCCCAGTCAAGTTCGGCCTCGACGTCACCTCTGAGTTGTGCATCGGATCGCATGTGACTTTCCTTTCGTTCAATCAAGTTGAAGCACCTCCAAATAGGAGTAGCACGCTTCGACTCCACTCTAGGTAGCCTCGGAGCGCAGCGGCTTGCGTTGGATCAAGGCGGTGCGACTGCGACGACAAGGCCGATCAGTCGGGCAGGATCGGCCAGTAGAGAGTCGCCGCGGTCGTGCCGTTGGCGATCTTCACGTTGGCCGTGCGGACGATGCCTCGGTAGGTCGCGCGCACGCGATAGGCGCCAGGACCCAGAACCACGTAGAGGAGGGGGCCGCAGTCCTTGAGGGGACCGAGCGCAGCCCCGGAGCGCAGGGGTTCGATGAGCACATCCACTCCGGTGAGGTACGCGCCCGTTCCGGTTTCCGCGAAGGTCAGCTGGAGGTTGTAGAGGGTTCGGCTCAATTGCATGCGCTGCTGGTCTTCCTCCCCGATGCCTCCGGTGACATGAGCGCCCGGAGCAAGAAGTGGAGGCGTGGCCTGCAGAGCCAGCGCGGACGCGCACAGCGCGTTCAGGAGCACGGCCAGCGTGAGACGCAATGCGGACGGTCGCATGATGCTCGAGCCCGATCAGCGCCGGCCGCCGGGGAGAAAGGTGCGCACGAAGTCGAGCGACGACACGACACCGGCGATGCCTTGGCGATCGGTGACGACTACGTGGTGGATGCCGCGCTCGACCATCAGGTCGGCAACCATGGTGATCGGCGTCCCGGCATCGACGATGACGGGCTTGTAACTGCACATCTCCCACGCACGCGTCGCTCCGGCGTCGCGGGCTTGCGCGTGAAAGGCGATGAGGTCCGTGACGCTGATGACGCCGGCCACGTCGCGCTTCGTCGGCTCCAGTACGGGTACCCAGGTCAAATGCAGTTCCGACAGCATGGCCTCCACCTGCGCCACGGTGTCGTCCATGCCGACGCTGACAACGGGGCGTTGCATGAGGGACGAGATGGGTTGATTCATCGCAGCTGCCGTTCAGTGGGCCATGAGCACAGGCAGCGTCATCGAATCCAGAACCGTACGCGTGGCGCCGCCCAGCAATAGCTCCCTCGCACGGCTGTGTCCGTAGCACCCCATCACCAGCAGATCGGCATCGCAGTCGGAGGCGATCGACAGGAGCTGCTCCCCGACATCTTGCTCTGTGAGGCGTGCATGCTCATGCACGTGCTCAATGCCGTAGAGATGGAGGTAGTCGCAGACCTTCACCGGTATGGGCTGCATCTCGTCCACCTCCTCTTCGATGAGATGAACGTGATGTGCGTTCTGCAAGAAGGGAATGGCCGCTGCGAGCGCGCGGGCGCACTCGCGGGTGGGCTTCCATGCCAACAAGACAACGTCCGGCGAGCGGGCGAGTTCGCCTGTATGGGGAACGACCAATGCAGGGCGCCCGCTGCCAATGATGACGGACTCGACGAAATCTCCGGGTACGTCGGAGCCCTCGGGGTCGTCCGGATTTCGCTGCCCCAGGAAGAGAAGATCGGCGAGGAGTGCCCGTTGTGTAAAAGTCTCGATGACCGGCGCGCCGTCTGAATCGAGCCATTCGCAAGGCTGGCCGGACAGCACACAGGATTGGTCGTAGACGGCCAGGGCATGCCGGCGGTGCTCGGCCTCCATTCTGATGTCGGGCGGCAGCGGTGGAATGCCGGGGCCCACGGGCAGCAACGGAAGATGACTTCGCTCGATCGCCAACAGAGCGCTGACGCGGGCTCGCCAGGCAGGCGCAAGTCGCAGCGCGAGGTCCAGGCGCGTTCCGGCACGCAGAGTGCCGTCAAGGTGAACAAGAAGGGATTGAAAGCCGTTCATCGTCTTTCCCCGATTCGTCGATGACATGCACCAGCTGGAGGCGTCACTGTGTCAACTTGGCCAGCCGAACGGCCTCGTCGAGACCGCGATTGGAGACCGGGCTGCCATCGATGGGGACCAGGATTCGTTGGTACATCGAGACTCCTTCGAGATGGTGTGGGCGACAAGTGCAGTATGGGTAGCGCTCTCACGAAAGTGCTTGATCTGGCGCAAGGGAGGTCAATCGCCCGAACCGGCATGCCCTCAAGCGCCGACCAGGGTGTGGACCAGCAAGGCCTGCATGATCCGGCGATGGCTATCCTCCACGGCCTCGCGGTCGATCTCGGCATCGCCGACCCAAAGGATCCAGTGGCCGGGTCGGGAGGCGTCTGCAGTGGCCGGCGTTGATTTGTCCCGCGGCACGGCGCGCGATTTCACGAGGAGTGCAACACCCATGGTGCGCGCTGCTGCCGCAAACAGTCGCGCGCGCGGCTCTCGTCCGTTACCGATGAAGACGATCCGTCGCTCAGCCGGCGCCTGTCGCTCGCAGAGCGTCCACAAGTCTGCGATGGCGCGGGCCGGATGGGTGTCGAGCGCCAGGCCCGGGAAAACGGGTACGCCGGCATGCAGTTCGACCAGGCGCTTCACTGAGGCGTCCAGGTCTTCGCAGTCAATGCAGTCGTACATGCGACCGAGCATGCGCGCAAACGCGATGACGTCGACGCTTGCATCCGCCGCCCCCTTCTTGGGAGCGAAATCCAAAAGGGCCACCCGAGCGCCGAGTTCTTCGGCAGCACCTTGAAGCGGCGAATTGCGTCGAGCGCCCTCCACTCGAAGCAGGGCAAGATTTCGGCCGCGCAGCGGCGAACCCGAAGACAGCCGCAGATGGTCGGCAGTCGCGATCAGAGTGGCGATCTTGCGGGCAGATGGCAAGGCGTCATCCGCTGCACGTCGCGCAGGACGAGAGATGGTCACGTGGAGAACGCTACACCGGCTGCGCGTTGCGAAACTTGACGCCGCGCAAGTCCGGGCGGTCTACGCCATCGGGATCATCGCGTTTGGTTGAGCGCCCGGCCGATGGCGCGCTCGAGCTCGGCGCGGGTGTAGGGCTTTGCCAGCACTTCCCAGCCGTGGCGGTCGTCGAGCAGTTCGCGGGAGTATCCCGACATCAGGAGGATCGGCAGGCCCGGGTGCCTGCGCCTCGCCTCGGCGGCCACCTCGGT
>JAGIAI010000015.1 GCA_017744935.1 Variovorax sp. | reverse complement strand
GGTGCCTTCGTAGATCATGTTGATGCGGTTGTCGCGCACGAACTGCTCCATGCCCCATTCCTTGATGAAGCCGTGGCCGCCGAAGACCTGCATGCAGGCATTGGTGCTGATGTGGCCGTTGTCGGTGATGAAGGCCTTGACGATGGGCGTGAGTAGCGCGACCAGCTCATCGCTGTTCTTGCGCACCTTCTCGTCGGGATGGTGGTGCGCCTTGTCCAGCAGCAGCGTGCAGAAGATCTGCAGCGCGCGGCCGCCTTCGGCATAGGCCTTGGCCGTCAGCAGCATCTTGCGCACGTCGGGGTGCACGATGATCGGATCGGCTTCCTTGTCCTTGGCCTTCACGCCGGAGAGTGAGCGCATCTGGATGCGGTCCTTGGCATAGGCCAGCGCGTTCTGGAAGGCGACTTCGGTGAGGCCCAGCGACTGGTTGCCGACACCGAGGCGCGCGGCGTTCATCATCACGAACATCGCGGCCAGGCCCTTGTTGGGTTGACCCACCAGCGTGCCGACGGCGTTCTCCAGCACCATCTGCGCGGTTGCGTTGCCGTGGATGCCCATCTTGTGCTCGAGGCCGCCGCAGTAGATGCCGTTGCGGCTGCCGATCGAGCCGTCAGCCTTGACGTTGAACTTGGGCACGACGAACAGGCTGATGCCCTTGCTGCCCTTCGGCGCATCCGGCAGGCGCGCGAGCACCAGGTGGATGATGTTCTCGGTCATGTCGTGCTCGCCGGCCGAGATGAAAATCTTGTTGCCGGTCAGCTTGTAGGTGCCGTCGGCCTGCGGCTCGGCCTTGGTGCGCAGCATGCCGAGGTCGGTGCCGCAATGGGGTTCGGTCAGGCACATGGTGCCGGTCCACTCGCCGGTGGTGAGCTTGGGCAGGTAGGTCTTCTTCTGCTCGTCGGTACCGTGCGCGGCGAGGGCTTCATACGCGCCGTGCGAAAGGCCGGGGTACATCGTCCAAGCCTGGTTGGCCGAGTTGAGCATCTCGTAGAACTGCTGGTTGACCACAAACGGCAGGCCCTGGCCGCCGAAAGCCGGGTCGCACGACAGTGCTGCCCAGCCGCCTTCGACGTACTGCGCATAGGCTTCCTTGAAGCCCTTGGGCGTCTTCACTTCGTGCGTGGTTTTGTCGAGGACGCAGCCTTCCTCGTCGCCACTGATGTTGAGCGGGAAGGTCACTTCGGACGCGAACTTGCCGCCTTCTTCGAGCACGGCGTTGATGGTGTCCACGTCGACTTCCGCATGCCGGGGAATGGCCTTGAGCTCCTCGGTGACATTCAGGACCTCGTGCATCACAAACTGCATGTCGCGAAGAGGAGGGGTATAGGCGGGCATGTGGAGATCTCCGGAAGTGAAAGTGGAAAGTTGAAAGAGAAAGAAATGGGTCGAGAACGCCGCGATCAGCGGACGGTCTTGAGGCGGCGATCCGCTTCGTCGGCAACGACACCGGGCGCATCCGGCGATGCGGAGCGCGCGAGGATGTTGTCGAAGCCAGCATTGGCGCGCTCGAGCGATTCGGGCGAGCGCAGGAAGCGCGCTTCGTAGTGCAAGGCGAGGATCAGCGCGTGGATCTCGAAGGCAATCTGCTTTTCGTCAGCTTCCTCGCGAAGGTGACCTTCGGCCTTGGCCTGCACAACGGCGCGGTACATCGCGGCCAGCCAGGTGTTCACTGAATCGGCCAGCGCATCGCGCACCGGACCGGGCCGGTCATCGAACTCCACCGCACCGCTGATATAGATGCAGCCTGAATCGATCTCCGCCGAGGTTCGCTTCATCCAGTTGGCGAACAGGGCGCGCAAACGAGGCAGACCACGCGGTGCATCGAGTGCGGGGTAGAACACCTCCTGCTCGAAGCGGGTGTGGTATTCGCGCACCACCGAAATCTGCAGTTCCTCGCGCGAGCCGAAGTGGGCGAAGACGCCCGACTTGCTCATTTGGGTGACTTCCGCGATCGCGCCGATCGACAGGCCTTCCAGGCCGATCTGCGCGGCGAGATTCAGGGCCGCGTCGATGATGACGGCCTTGGTTTGCTGCCCTTTCTGGGGAGCACGGGCTGTCTTGGCGGAGGCGGGACGAGGTGACATTGAATCGTCAAAAAATAAAACGAACGATCGTTCTATTTTGCAGGACTTTTCCGCCTTCAGAAAGCAGAAAGACCTTTAAATGCGCTCGGTCTTTCTGGTCGTGGAACTTCCCCCATCGAACAACGCCAAAGACGACTTTGTCCATTTGAAAGAGATCCCATGGGTGTCGTTGCCGCCGTGCTGTTCGTTGTCGCGCTTTCGATGTCGGTGCTCGCCGCCTTGAATTGGGCGTTGCTCGCCGCGCCGACTGCCATTTCGCTCGGTCTCACCGAGGTGCACGCACCGCTCGGATTGATCATGCTCGGGCTGACCGCCGTGATGGCCGTCTTCTTCTTCGCCTACGTGATCTTCCTGCAGGGCTCGATCCTTTTCGAGACCCGCCGCCACACAAAGGAGATGCAGTCGCAGCGCGAGTTGGCCGACAAGGCGGAAGCATCGCGCTTCACCGAGCTGCGCGGCTTCCTGCAGGCACAGGAAAGCGCGCAGACGGCCCGCCATGCGGAGCGCCACGACGCGTTGCTCGCACGCATCGGGCAACTCGAAGACCGTCTGGCCTGACGACGGTCGCCGACAGGCGCCTCAGAGCTTGAACGGAATCACTTCCTGGCGCTGCTCGCCCAGGCCTTCGATGCCGAGCGTCATCACGTCCCCCTTCTTCAGGTAGAGCGGCGGCTTCATGCCAAGACCGACACCGGGCGGCGTGCCGGTGGTGATGACGTCACCGGGCATCAGCGTCATGAACTGGCTCAGGTAACTCACGATCTTGGCGACATTGAAGATCATGGTCTTCGTGCTGCCCGTCTGCATGCGCTTGCCGTTGAGGTCGAGCCACATCGAGAGCTTCTGTGGATTGGGCACGTCGTCGCGCGTGACGAGCCAGGGGCCGATCGGGCCAAAGGTGTCGCATCCCTTGCCCTTGTCCCACGTGCCGCCGCGCTCGATCTGGTATTCGCGCTCGCTCACGTCATTGACGACGCAGTAGCCAGCGACGTAGTTGAGCGCATCCTTCTGCGACACATAGCGGGCTCGCGCACCAATCACCACGCCGAGCTCGACTTCCCAGTCGCTCTTGACCGAACCCTTGGGCAGCATCACCGGATCGTCCGGCCCCTGGATGCAGCTCGTCGCCTTCATGAAGACCACCGGTTCCGCCGGAATGGGCAGGCCCGATTCCGCCGCGTGATCCGCGTAGTTGAGGCCGATGGCGATGAACTTGCCGACGTTAGCGACCGGGCTGCCATAGCGCGGCTTGCCCTTGACGAGCGGGAGCTTGTCGACCTTGACCTTGCGTAGCTTGGCGAGCGCGGCGTCGCTGAGCTGCTCGGGTCCGATGTCCTTGACCACCACGCTCAGGTCGCGCAGCTTGCCTTCGGCATCGATGAGGCCCGGTTTCTCCTTGCCCGGGTTGCCATAGCGAACGAGTTTCATCAGTCAGTCCTTTCGTTGTGCGTGAAATCGGTGTCAGTAAGTGGAGCGGCCGCCGGAGAGGTCGAACACGGCGCCGGTCGAGAACGAGCATTCCTCGGTACAGAGCCATGCGACCATCGCCGCGATCTCCTCGATCTTGCCAAAGCGGCCCATCGGGATTTTCGACAGCATGAAGGCGATGTGATCGGGCGTCATCTGGTCGAAGATCGCGGTCTTCACCGCGGCAGGCGTCACGCAGTTGACGCGCACCCCCGTGTCGGCGAGCTCCTTGCCAAGCGATTTGGTAAGCGCGATCAATCCGGCCTTGCTCGCGCTGTAGGCGCTGGCGTTGGGATTGCCGTCCTTGCCCGCCACCGAGGCAATGTTGACGATGCGCCCGAAGCCTTGCGAGCGCATCTGCCCCACGACTTCGCGGCAGCAGATGAAGGGGCCATTCAGATTGACGTCGATCACCTGCCGCCATGCGTCGACCGGGTAGTCCCAGAGGCGGGTGTTCGGTCCGGTGATGCCCGCGCTGTTGACGAGCGCATCGATGCGCCCGGCCTGCGCCAGCGTGGCGGCAACCGCCTTCGCAACCGAGGGCTGCTGCGTCACGTCGACGGTCAGCGCAAAGGCCTTGGCGCCCAGCGACCAGGCAGCCTTGGTCGCGGCTTCTCCGTTGCAGTCCCAGATCGTCACGCTGCCGCCGGAAGCCAGCAGGCGTTGCGCGATGCCGTAGCCAAGCCCGGTCGCACCGCCGGTGATGACGGCGTGCCGGCCGGAGAAGTCGAGCTGGTTCATATCGTGATGCCGCCGTCGACCGAGTAGGCCTGCCCGGTGACGAACTGCGATTCGTCGCTTGCGAGGAACACCACCAGCGGCGCGATCTCCTCCGCCTGCGCGAGGCGGCCCATCGGCTGGCGTGCGATGAAAGCGTTGCGCGCTTCGACCGGATCGGCATTGGCGTTGATCCGATCGGCGAGCGATGGTGTGTCAACCGTGCCCGGACACACCGCATTGCAGCGAACGCCCTGCGCCACGTAGTCCGCGGCGATGCTCTTGGTCAAGCCGATCACGGCCGCCTTGGTGGTGCCATACACGCAGCGGTTTGGCAACCCCTTGATGCTCGAGCACACGCTGGCCATGTTGATGATGCTGCCCTGCCCCTTCGCAAGCATGCCCGGCAGCACCGCCTTGATCATGCGGAACTGTGCGCGCACGTTGAGATGGAAGGCGAAGTCGAGGTCGTCGTCGCTCGCCTGGAGCGCTGCTCCGTTGTGCACCACGCCCGCGCAGTTGAAGAGCACGTCAAGCGCGGGGACGCCTTTGACGAAGGCATTGATCGCGTCCTTGTCGAGCACGTCGAGCCTTGCGACGTGGATGTTGGCGATGCCGGCAAAGCGTTCGAGCAGTTTTTCGTTCACGTCGGTCGCCCAGACTTGCGCGCCCTCTGCCGCAAGCGCGAGCGCGCTCGCGTGGCCTATGCCTTGCCCGGCCGCGGTCACGAGCGCGGTCTTGCCCTGGAGTCTCATGGAGTGTCCTCGTTGAAGCTTGTGGAATGGCCTTCTGGCGCAGCGGCTGGAACGTTCAGGGTTTCGCCCGATGGCTGCCGCGCGTCGTGCTCCGTATTCTGAATTGGCCTGACCACTTGTCCAATTCAGGGACAACCCTAGAGCCCCATCCCAGACCCACGCCGTGCCCCTCCAGACCGTCGAGCCCCGTCGCCTCTACCGACAGATTGCCGACCAGCTTCGCGCATTGATCGCGAGCGGCGAGTTCGCCGTCGGAGACCGTCTGCCGGCCGAGCGCGATCTCTCCAACCAGCTCGGCGTCAGCCGCCCTTCGGTGCGCGAGGCGCTCATCGCGCTCGAAGTCGAAGGCTGGGTCGAAGTGCGTACGGGCTCGGGTGTCTATGTCCTCGATCGTGCGCATCGTGCCGCCGAGCCGGTGGCTGCCGCGGAATGGGGTCCGCTCGAACTCATTCGCGCGCGTCGTGTCGTCGAAGGCGAGACCGCAGCGCTCGCAGCGACACTCGGCAAGCGCAAGGATGTCGACGCGATGACGCGTGCGATCAGCGCCATGCGCGACATGGCCGACCGCAACGTCATGCCGCTCGAAGGCGACCGCGCCTTTCATCTCGCGATCGTCGACGCCTGCGGCAATGTGGTGCTGTCGGAAACCGTGCAGGCCTTCTGGGACTCGCGCAAGGGCCCGATCTTCACGCGGCTCGGTGGCTACTTCGAGACGGTGAAATCGTGGCGCAGCGCCATCGCCGAGCACGAAGCGATCCGCGATGCCATCGCAGCCCGCGACGCCGACGCCGCCCGCCGCGCGATGCACGAACACATGGACAAGTCGCACCAGAGATTCAGCGCGAGCTGGCGCCGCGCGAAGACGACCTGATTGACCGATTCGCCAGCACGTTCATTCCTGACAAAGCAACAACGGAGACAAGCCAATGAACAGCAAACGCATCACCCTGAAATCCATCGCGGCCTGCGCCGTCGCCGCCAGCGCGCTCGGTGCCTTCGGCATCGTGCAGGCACAGACCAAACTCAAATGGGCGCATGTCTACGAAACGTCGGAACCTTTTCACAAGTACTCGGTATGGGCTGCCGACGAAATCAAGAAGCGCACCAACGGCAAGTACGACATCCAGGTGTTCCCGGCGTCCAGCCTCGGCAAGGAATCCGACATCAACCAGGGCCTGACGCTCGGCACCGTCGACATCATCCTCACCGGCGCGAGCTTCGCAGGAAATACGTACAAGCCGCTCGCGGTGACGTACTTCCCGTTCATCTTCCGTGACTCGGACCATCTGCTGAAGTACGCCAAGAGCGATGTCTTCGCCGAACTGGCCAAGGGCTACGACGAGAAGAGCGGCAATCACATCACCGCACTCAACTACTACGGGGCGCGCCATGTGACCTCGACGGCGGCCAAGCCGGTCAGCAAGCCGGAGGACATGAAGGGCCTGAAGATCCGCGTGCCCGACGCGCCCGCCTACCTGGCGTTCCCCAAGTCGCTCGGCGCCAATGCCACGCCGATTGCGTTTGCCGAGGTATACCTCGCGCTGCAGAACGGCACCGTCGATGCGCAGGAGAACCCGCTACCCACCATCGAGGCAAAGAAGTTCTTCGAAGTGCAGAAGAACATTTCGCTGACGGGGCACATCATCGACTCGCTGCTGACGGTGGTGTCCGGCCAACTCTGGGACAAGCTCACGCCGGACGAAAAGAAGATCTTCACCGAGGTGATGCAGGAAGCCGCGGAGAAGACCGGCCGCGAAATCATCGCATCCGAAGCACGCCTCGTCGACGAGTTCAAGAAGAAGGGCAACAACGTCATCACGGTCGACAAGAGCGCATTCCGCGAGGCGGTGCTCAAGAACACCAAGCCCACCGACCAGGGCTATCGCCAGCAGGACTACGACCGCATCATCTCGATCAAGTAGGCAGCGCCGCCACCGCGATCCGATCGGAGAGGAGAAGACTTTGACCGAACAGAAGATCATCGACGACGAGGGCCACTTCCATGCTGAGGACGAAGCGATCGACCTCTCCGACACCATCACCGAGGGCTGGATCGCACTGGCGCTGTTCTGGCTGCTCGGTCTGACGGTGTTCTACCAGTTCATCACGCGCTACGTGATGAACGATTCAGCCGCGTGGACCGAGGAGGTTGCGCGCTACATGCTGATCGGCGTGGTGTTCATCGGCGCGGCGATCGGCGTGTCCAAGAACAACCAGATCCAGGTGGACTTCTTCTATCGCCACATGCCGGCGGGGATGGGTCGATGGATGTCGCGTCTGGTCGACGTGCTGCGCATCCTGTTCTTCGTGGCGGCAGTGATCATGACCTTGCAGATGATGCTGAAGATCGGCAGCCGTACGCGGATGACCATCGTCGACCTGCCGATGAACATCGTCTACGGCGTCTGCCTGCTCGGCTTCGCGGCAATGGCCTGGCGCTCGGTGCAGACCGCGCACATCCACTGGCGCCGCGGCTACAGCGTGCTCGAACGCCCCGAATCCACCCTGGCCGACCATTGAGGCGCGAGCACCACCCATGCTGAAAATCTTCTTCCTTGTCTTCATGGCGGGCGGCGTTCCCGTCGCCATCGCGATGGCGGGTGCCTCGCTCACCTTCATCCTGCTGTCGGGCAATCTGCCGCCCTTCGTCGTGATTCACCGCATGGTGAGCGGCATCGACAGCTTTCCGCTGCTGGCGGTGCCCTTCTTCATCCTCGCCGGCAACCTGATGAACAACGCCGGCATCACCACGCGGATCTACAACTTTGCGCTTGCGCTCGTCGGCTGGATGAAAGGCGGGCTTGGTCACGTCAACGTGCTCGGCTCGGTGATCTTCGCGGGCATGAGCGGCACCGCCATCGCGGATGCGGCGGGTCTCGGCACCATCGAAATCAAGGCGATGAAGGAACATGGCTACGAGACGGAGTTCGCCGTCGGCGTGACGGCCGCATCGGCCACGCTCGGGCCGATCATTCCGCCGAGCCTGCCCTTCGTGATCTACGGGATGATGGCCAACGTCTCCGTGGGCGCGCTGTTCCTCGCGGGCATTCTGCCGGGTGCATTGATGGCGATCCTGATGATGCTGACCGTCGCCTACTACGCGCACAGGAACAAGTGGGGCGGCGACGTGAAGTTCTCCAGCACGCGTCTTTTCAAGGCACTGTGCGAACTGGCGGTGGTGGTCGGCTGGCCGCTGCTGCTGTGGCTCATCGTGGATCGTTTCGGCGCACCGGCTCAGATATCGGTCTTCTTCGGGCTGGCTTCGCTCTTCGTGCTCGACAGGGTCTTCCGCTTCGAAGCGCTGCTTCCGATCATGACGCCCGTGCTGCTCATCGGAGGCATGTCGACAGGCCTCTTCACACCGACCGAAGGCGCGATCGCCGCATGCGTGTGGGCGATGATCCTCGGCTTCGCGTGGTACCGCACGCTGTCGTGGAAGATGTTCGTCAAGGTCTGCCTGGACACCATCGAGACGACCTCGACCGTGCTCTTCATCGTGGCTGCGGCCTCCATCTTCGGCTGGATGCTGACCGCTACAGGCGTAACGGCCGACATCGCGGCGTGGGTGCTGGGCTTCACCAAGCAAGCCTGGGTCTTCCTGCTGCTTGCCAATCTGCTGATGCTTTTCGTCGGCTGCTTCCTGGAGCCGACGGCAGCGATCACGATCCTGGTGCCAATCCTGCTGCCCATTGCCACGCACCTCGGCATCGATCCGATCCACTTCGGGCTCGTGATGGTGCTCAATCTGATGATCGGCCTGCTGCATCCGCCAATGGGCATGGTGCTCTTCGTGCTCGCGCGCGTCGCCGGACTCAGCTTCGAGCGCACGACGATGGCGATCCTGCCGTGGCTGGTGCCGCTGCTGGTGAGCCTCGCGGTGATCACCTACATGCCATCACTGGTACTTTGGCTGCCCAAAATGTTTTTCTGATCTCTCCCGGGGGCGCCGCTGGCGACCCGGCGGAGCCTATTCCGCGGCGGCCTGGGACGAGCCCTTCAAAAATCGAGGTACACGATGAATCCCTTTATCCGACTCCATCCCGCTGACGACGTGGTGATCGCACGCGGGCAAGTGCTCGGCGGCACGCCCGTCGAAGGCGTGACTGCGCGTGGCCTGATCCCGCCGGGACACAAAGTCGCGGTGCGCGCCATTGCACAGGGCGAACCAGTGCGGCGCTACAACCAGATCATCGGCTTCGCGAGCCGGCCGATCGCACCCGGCGAACACGTGCACACGCACAACCTCGACATGGGGCCTGACAAGGGCCACTTCGATCGCGACTACGCATTCGGCGCCGATGTGAAGACGCCACCCACGCGTCGCGAGGCAAGCTTCATGGGCATCCGCCGCGAAGACGGACGCGTGGCGACGCGCAACTACATCGGCGTGCTGACCAGCGTGAACTGCTCGGCCACCGCGGCGCGCGCGATCGCGGATCACTTCTCGCGCAAGACCAATCCGGCGGCACTCGCGGACTATCCGAACGTCGACGGCGTGGTCGCGCTCACGCACGGCACGGGCTGCGGCATGGACACCGGCGGGCTCGGCATGCAGATCCTCGAACGCACCCTCACAGGCTATGCAACACACCCCAACTTCGCGGCCGTGCTCGTCGTCGGGCTGGGCTGCGAGGCGAACCAGATCAATGCATGGCTTGCGACCGGCAATCTCAAGGAAGGCGAGAACCTGCGCGTCTTCAACATCCAGGACACCGGCGGGACGCGCAAGACGGTCGAGAAAGGCATCGCGCTCATCAACGAGATGCTGCCACGCGCCAATGCGGTGAAGCGCGAGCCTTGCAGCGCATCGCACATCACGATCGGCTTGCAGTGCGGAGGCTCGGATGGCTATTCGGGCATCAGCGCCAATCCTGCGCTCGGCGCGGCGGTGGATCTGCTGGTGGCGCATGGCGGCACTGCCATCCTTTCCGAAACGCCCGAGGTCTACGGTGCCGAGCATCTGCTCACGCGCCGCGCAGTGCGCCGCGAAGTCGGCGAAAAGCTCGTCGAGCGCATCCGCTGGTGGGAGCACTACACCGCCATCAACGAGGGCGAGATGAACAACAACCCCTCCCCCGGCAACAAGGCAGGCGGGCTGACGACCATCCTCGAGAAGTCGCTCGGCGCGGTCGCCAAGGGCGGCACCAGCAACCTCGAGGCGGTGTACGAATACGCCGAGCCGGTGACCTCACACGGCTTCGTCTACATGGACACGCCGGGCTACGACCCGGTCAGCGCCACCGGGCAGGTGGCGGGCGGCGCGAACATGATCTGCTTCACCACCGGCCGCGGCTCGGCCTACGGCTGTGCGCCCTCCCCTTCGCTCAAGCTCGCGACCAACTCGGCGCTCTGGCAGCGGCAGGAAGAGGACATGGACATCAATTGCGGCGAGATCGTCGAAGGCACGGTGTCGATCCAGGAGATGGGGCAAAGAATCTTCGAGCTTGTGCTGGCCACTGCGTCGGGCGAACCATCGAAGAGCGAGAAACACGGCTACGGCCAGAACGAATTCGTGCCGTGGCAAGTCGGCGCAGTCATGTAGGAAAGAGAGACCATGTCCAGAACCATCCAGGCATCCACGCTGCGAAAGCAAGTCGCAGCCATCGTGCAAGCCGCGGGCAGTTCCGCGGCCGAGGCCGAACAGGTCGCAGCCAACCTCGTGCTCGCCAATCTGAGCGGTCACGATTCGCACGGCGTCGGCATGGTGCCGCGTTATGTCGACGCCGTGGCCGAAGGCGGGCTCAAGCCGAACGCCTCGATCAAGGTCAAGCTCGATGCAGGCGCGATGCTCGCCATCGACGGTCAGCACGGCTACGGCCAGATCGTCGGCGTGCAGGCGATGGAGCTCGGCATCGCACGCGCGAAGCAAAACGGCAGCTGCATCGTCTCGCTCGCCGAATCGCATCATCTGGGGCGCATCGGGCATTTCGCGGAGATGGCGACTTCGCAAGGCCTGGTCGCCATGCACTTCGTCAACGTCCTGTCGCGACCGGTGGTCGCACCGTGGGGCGGCGGCGACGGGCGCTTCGGCACGAACCCCTGCTGCATCGGCGTGCCGCTGGCGGGCGCACAGCCATTCATCCTCGATTTCGCGACCAGCCGCGTGGCGCAGGGCAAGATGCGCGTCGCGCACAACAAGGGTGAGCGCGTGCCGACCGGCTACCTGATCGACGAACACGGCGCGCCGACGAACGATCCGGGTGTGGTGGTCGTTCCGCAGAGCAACGGCCTCTTCGGTGCGCTCATGACTTTCGGCGAGCACAAGGGCTATGGCATGGCGGTGGCCTGCGAACTGCTCGGCGGCGCACTCACTGGGGGTGGTACATGGCATCGGCCGGCCGACACGGCGCGTACGGTGCTCAACGGAATGCTCACCGTCCTCATCGATCCAGCGAAGCTTGGCACGCAAGCGGCCTTCGAGCAGGAGGCCACTGCCTTTGTGGAGTGGCTACGCCAGAGTCCGCCGGGCGCCGGCTTCGAGGCGGTTCAGATCGCCGGTGAGCCGGAACGTCAGGCGCGCGCAACCCGCGAGCGCGACGGGATCTGGCTCGACGACGCCACCTGGCGCGAGATCGTCGAAGCCGGAAAAAAGGTCGGCGTTGCCGTCGATTGACGGGTTTCGATGCGTTTGAGCACCCGGCGGCACCGCCGGGGCGCTGGTCGATTGTTTCCAATTTGGTGACGCCGCGCTTCTTTTTATGAGGGTTTTTACTTAGAAAAAGCGCGCAAACTCCATCTCACGGACCAGCCAGCAAGCTGATCTGGACGAACAGGCACTGAGCGCTGTGGCCCCTGAAGTGGATGGCGACACACCCCGCGACCGGTTCGGAATCGTCCAAAACGCATTGAAGGAACCTGACATGAACACCTCGAAGATCCTCGCAGCGGCTGCTCTCTCCCTCCTGGCCGTCGCTGGCGCCAACGCTGAAACCTATGACGGCGTGCATCCCCTGACCACGGCCAACAGCCGCGCCGACGTTCAAGGTAGCGCCGTGGCTGCCGCCCGTGCCGGCAACGCGTACGGTGATGCAGCCGACGCAGGCGTGGAAACTGTCGCATCGACGACCAACCGCGCCGTCGTGAAGGAACAGGCTGTCGCAGCTGCCCACAACCCGCTGCAAAGCCTTGACCGTCGCGCCTTCTACCGCGACCAAGTGCCGGCGGCTTACCTGAAGCCGAAGGTTTCCTTCACCCGCCAAGCCGCTCTTTAATCAGAGTCGGGGCAAAGGAAAGCCGGAACCGCGGCAACGCGGCCCCGGCTTTTTTCATGCGCGGGCTCATTGGGCTTCGCGGCGATCACCGGCGGCTTCCATCTGCCGGTTCAGTTGCGCGCGGACGTAGTCCACATGCTGGCGCAGCGTGTAGACGCGGTCCGAAAAATCGAGCGGGAACTTGGTCTCGATGATCTCTTCCTCAATGTGGTCGAGGCGTGACAGCGCTTGGCTGCGTTCTGCGGCGTCGAGTTTGCGCGACGCAAGATCCTGCTCCAGAAACTTCAGCTCGCCATAGCGCCGATACAGCCGGCTTCGGCGCCGCCATCCGATGAGCCCCGGCAGCACGCGCCCCAGCGGCACGAGGATCGCAATCAACGGCACTAGCAGCAAAAGCAGGCGCTGCACGTAGTTCGCGGCCCAGAACGGCAGGTAGTTCTGGAGGAAGGGCCGACCGTGCTTGAAGTACCGTTCCGCCTGGTCCGACAAGGGAAAGTCGGTCCCCTGCGCACTCGGGAAGTCGTCCGGCCGGTTGATGAGACTGGGCTGGCGATGCACTTGGCGCGCGGCTTCGAGCAGCAGATAGGCCAACGCGGGATGCAGCTCATCGCGCACCACGAGGTTGGCCGTGGTCGCGAGCAGTTTGATGTCCTGCGAAGGCAGGTCGAGCTTCGGATTGACGGAGCCCCGCTTCAGGCTGACCGGCTGGAAGTACGAATAGCGGCGCGCCAGCCCCTCGACGTGATCGAGCGACGCGAGCCGCACGGCCGGGTCGGCCAGCAGCTTCTGGACCGCCGCCGCCTGCGGCGCCGCAATGATGATCACCGCGTCCACCTCACCCTTCGTCAGCAGATCCGCGGCGGCAAGGCCACCGGCGCTCACGAAGGTCGTGCCGTCGACCGCGCCTTGCTGACCGTCGGGCACGGTGACGCCATAGACCGCCAGCAACTGGTGCGCGACCTGATAGTTGCCGCTGCCCGCCACGCCCACAGCAATGCGCTTGCCAGCCAGGACTTCCAGCCCCTTTGATACATCGAGCGTGCGCGTGAAGATCCATACCGGCTCGAAGGCCACCGTCGCGAGCGAGCGCAGCGGCGTCGAATCCGCCGGTGCATCGGGATCAAGCGCGAGGATACCCGTGCCGCCCTGCACGAAGGCCACTTCGACCGTGCCGTCATTGAGCCGCTGCAGGTTCTCGACCCCGCCGCTCGACGGTCGCAGTTCAAGCCGGATGCCTTCGGCCTTCAACAGCTCCTGGTAACGCAGGCCGAATCGGTGATAGGCGCCGTCGGTGGCGCCGGTGCTCATGACGATCGAGCGCGGCGGCAGCGGACTCACATAGCGCACGACGAGCCAGATCGCCACGATGAGCACAGCAATCAACGCGAGCCAGAGGACGAGCCGTCGGCCAGTGGGCAGCGTTGGCATTGGCGGAGTCTTCATGCTTCAACAGACGCTCGCATTTGAGGTCGCTCATTCTGCCCACGAACTGTTGCAATGTCGTCGTGGTCCTGCCTCGGGCTTGCGCTAGTCTTCGCGCGTTTTTTCCATTTCAAGGAGGTACACATGAACCACTTCACCCGACAGGGTTTGGCACTCGTTTTCGCAGGCGCGCTCGGCTGCGCGCATGCGCAAGGTCTCGACGTTCTCAAGGGACTCGCCGGAGGATCGAGTTCGGGAGCGGGATCGATGGCGTCGGGCAGTCTCGGCAACGCCGCGGGCGTGCTGGAGTACTGCCTGAAGAACAACTACCTGAGCGGCGCGAACGCTTCCTCCGTCAAGGACCAGCTCATGAGCAAGATCCCAGGCGGCCAGCCGGCTTCGGACGCGGGCTACGTCGACGGATCGAAAGGCATCCTGACGAGCAGCGACGGCAAGAAGATGGATCTGACCGGAAGCGGCCTCAAGGCGGAACTCACCAAGAAGGCCTGCGACTTTGTCCTGAACCAGGCAAAGTCGATGATCTGATTGGGTAGCGCCGCGCTCAGAGCATCAACGCGACCGCCGCGTCGAGGTGCTCGGAAGGCAGGCGCCGGAAACCCGAGCGCGCGAAGCGCTGCAGACGTCCCACGACGAAGGCGGTGATTGCGGAGGCGCGAATCTGCGCATCGACGGTCGGCGCGGAGGCGCCATCGCCTGCCGCCGCGTCGCGCAAGACCTGCCGCAAAGTGGCCTCGATCTTGTCGAAGAACTGATTCATGCGGTTTTGCAAGCGCTCGTTCTCGAAGACCAGTGCATCGCCGACCATCACGCGGGTCATGCCCGGGTTCTTCTCGGCGAACTGCACCACCATTGCAACGATGCGCGCAGCCTGATCCCGGCCCGCGCCCTCGCGCTCCACGATCTGGTTGACGAGCGTGAACACGCTTTGCTCGATGAAGTCGATGAGCCCTTCGAACATCTGGGCCTTGCTCGCGAAGTGCCGATAAAGCGCGGCCTCACTTACTTCGAGACGCGCGGCCAGCGCGGCAGTGGTCACACGTTCGGCGCCCGGCTGTTCGAGCATGGACGCAAGCGCCTGGAGAATTTGCACGCGCCGTTCTCCCGGCTTGGGCCGTTTTCGCATCGGTGCGGCCACCGGGTCTGAAGTGCTGGGGGCGCCAACGGCGCTGGGCTCGTCGTTCTGCATGGGCACGCGCAAAATGTAAAAAAATGATTCTCGCACAGGGCTGTTAGCGGCTGCCAACCGGACAACCCCTGCTTGTCGCGCAGAATCGACACATCTTTTCAACCAGCTCTGGATCGAATTCGATGAGCACACGCATTCTTGTCACCGGCGGCGCCGGCTTTATCGGCAGCCATACCTGCGTGGCTCTTGCGCAGGCGTCATACACGCCGGTGATCCTGGACAACCTCGTCAACAGCGACGTGCGGGTGCTAGAGCGGCTGGAGCGCATCATCGGCAAGACGCCGGAGTTCATCGAAGGCGACGTTCGTGACCGGCCCCTGCTCGATCGCCTGTTCCGCGAGCAGCGAATCGGCGGTGTCATCCATTTCGCGGGGCTGAAGGCCGTGGGCGACTCTGTCGCAGACCCGATCACGTATTACGACAACAACGTCAACGGCACCCTGGTGCTCGCGGCGGCGATGCAAGCCGCCGGCGTGCGCACGCTGATCTTCTCGTCGTCGGCAACCGTCTATGGCGACCCCGAACGCTCACCGATCCCCGAGAACGCGGCGCTGCGCCCGGCCAATCCGTACGGGTGGTCGAAGCTGATGGTCGAGCAGGCCCTGTCTGACCTGCAGCACGCGCACCCCGACTGGCGGATCGCGTTGCTGCGCTATTTCAATCCGGTCGGCGCCCACGAAAGCGGCTTGATCGGCGAGCACCCGCAAGGTAAGCCCAACAACCTGATGCCCTTCGTGTGCCAGGTCGCGGTCGGCTTGCGGGAAAAGCTTGCAGTCCATGGCGGCGACTACCCCACCGCCGACGGCACGGGTGTGCGCGACTACGTGCACGTCATGGATCTCGCTGAGGGCCATGTCGCTGCGCTGCGGCATGCGGAGAAGCAACCCGGCCTGCTCAAGGTCAACCTCGGCACCGGCGAGGGCGCTTCGGTCCTCGACGTGGTGAAAGCCTTCGAGCGCGCGAGCGGCAGGCCGCTCAGCTACGAGATTGGCCCCCGCCGACCCGGCGATGTCCCGGCCTACTGGGCCGACCCGTCAATGGCCCGGAATGTATTGGGGTGGCGCGCTCACCGCGGGCTGGACCAGATGTGCGCCGACAGCTGGCGCTGGCAGCAGGCCAATCCCAACGGCTACGAAGGCTGAGAAGGACGGGCCTACCGGGCCCGGATCATCGTGCCGAATGCCTGCTCCGTGAGGATCTCGAGCAGCATGGCGTGCGGCACACGGCCGTCGATGATGTGCACCGCATTCACGCCGCTCTTGGCCGCATCGAGCGCACCTTCGATCTTCGGCAGCATGCCCCCGGAAATCGTGCCGTCGGCAAAGAGCTCGTCGATCTCGCGCGCGCTCAGGTCGGTCAGCAGATTGCCGTTCTTGTCGAGCACGCCGGGCGTGTTGGTGAGCATCATCAGCTTCTCGGCCTTGAGCACCGTGGCCAGCTTGCCGGCGACGACGTCGGCGTTGATGTTGTAGCTCTCGTTCTCCTCGCCGAAGCCGATCGGGCTGACGACAGGGATGAAAGCATCGTCCTGCAATGCCTTGACCACGCTGGGGTCGATCGAGACGATGTCGCCGACCTGGCCGACGTCATGGTGCAAGTTGGGGTCGTTCCGGTCGGCCATCTTGAGCTTCTGGGCACGAATCAGGCCACCGTCGCGGCCGGTCAATCCCACCGCCTTGCCACCGGCCTGGTTGATGAGGCCCACGATGTCCTGCTGGACTTCGCCGGCCAGCACCCATTCGACGACTTCCATGGTCTCGGAGTCCGTCACTCGCATGCCCTGGATGAAGTGGCCCTTCTTGCCGAGCCGGTTGAGCGCCGCCTCGATCTGCGGGCCTCCGCCATGCACCACCACCGGATTCATGCCGACGAGCTTGAGCAGCACCACGTCTTCCGCGAAGTCCGCCTGCAGTTCAGGATCGGTCATGGCATTGCCGCCGTACTTGATGACGATGGTCTTGCCGTGGAACTTGCGGATGTACGGCAGCGCCTGGGCCAGGATTTCAGCCTTGTCGCGAGGGGCAATGTTGAGGACGGAATCGGTCATGTTGGGCAGTCGAGAGACGAAGTCCGGATTCGGAATTGTGACGCGGAACTCAGGGCCGCAACCAGCGCGGCACCTTGAAGCGCACGATCATGAGATACGCCGCCACGTACGTCGCGATGAACAGGATGCAGAAGGCGATCAGTACGGGTGTGTTGTTCCAGAACAGCACAGCCGGCACCACCGTCAGCGCGGCGAAGATCCACAGGTAGGGCGAGGTCCGATTGTTGCGCGCGAGCATCTGTCGCGCCTCGTCGTCCGCAAAAGCCACGCGGACGATACGGCGGAAGATCAACTGATGGAAGTGCAGCGCGTCCGCCATGCCCGGAGACTGGCCACGCGCAACCTTCCGGTAGATGGAAAACACGGTTTCCCACACCGGATAGATCAGCAGCAGCATCGGAAACCACGGCGAGACGACCCGGTGCCGCTGCACCAGCGTGACCGCCGCAATGGCGATCACCATGCCCCATACGTAGGCGCCGCCATCTCCCGCGAAGATCTTGCCGCGCGGGTAGTTCCACATCAGGAAGCCCAGCGTGGCGCCGACCAGGCAGATGACCATGGCCGCGAGCTGCCGATCGCCGACCTGCAGCGCGACGTGCGAGATCGCAAGGCACACCAGCACGGCGACCGTGCCCGCGAGGCCGTTGTAGCCATCGATTATGTTGAAGGCGTGCGGCAGGCCGCCGATGGCCAACGCCGCGAACAGCAGAGCCACGTAGGGCATCGCCTGGAGCCAGCCGTCAAGGACTGGGAAGCCGGTGCGCGACACGCCGATGTTGAGCACCCAGCACACCACCAGCGCGCAACCGATGGTGAGACTGAGCCTGTAGCGGACAGAGACCTGCTGCGTCACGTCCTCGATGATGCCGCCGAGCACCGCAGGCGAGATGCACAGCAGCGTGAGAAGCGACGTCTTGAGCGGCCACGACACATTGAAGGGATCGGATGGGAGCCCCGCGACCAGCCAGGCAACGCCCATCCCCATCAGGATGCCCGCGCCACCGAGGCGCGGCACATGCCCCTTGTGGAAGCGCTGCGGCATGTCTGCCGCGTAGCGCCGCGCATACCTGCGCCCGCGGCGCATGAAGATCTGCACGCCCAGGGCGGAGATGAGGAAGCTGATAACGATCAATGCAATCATGGGTGTGGAGCGGGAACCCTAGAATTCCCGGGCGAAATTAGACCATGCCGACGCCCGCTTCCCCCCTGACCCAACCCATCACCGTGTCGATCGTGAGCCACGGTCAGCTTGCGCTGGTGAAGCCGCTGCTGGAGCAGTTGGACCGATTCGGCCACGCGGTGATCGAGAAGGTCGTGCTGACCATCAACGTGCCGGAACCCGACGTGCTCGAGGGCGCCACCTGGCGCTTTGCGCTGGAGCGGATCGAAAACCCGGCGCCGATGGGCTTCGGGGCGAATCACAACCAGGCCTTCGGGCATTGTGGAACGCCGTGGTTCCTGGTGCTCAACCCGGACATCCGTTTCGACGGAGATGTGCTCGGGCCGCTGATCGCGCAGGCCGAGGCACGCAGCGGCCTGCTGACGCCCCGCATCCTCGAGCCCGGCAAGGACGCGCCCGAGCAGCATCGGGCCATCATCACGCCGAGCGAGATCCTCACGCGCAAACGGCCCGACTATGTCCGGCCTGTGGTGCCGCACTGGATTCCCGGGCTCTTCATGCTGTTTCGCAGCGAGGCGTACCGCGAGATCGGCGGCTTCGACGAGCGCTTCTTCATGTACGGCGAAGACTTCGACATCTGCGCCCGCACCCAGCTCGCGGGCTGGAAGCTTCAGGTCGCCGAAGACCTTCTCGCGCGCCACGACGCCCAACGCGCCAGCAGGACCGACGCCAAGCATCTCTACTGGCACGTGACCAGCCTGCTCAAGGTTTGGACATCCGGCGCATTCTGGCGCTTTCGCGCCGCGATGCGAAGGGGTCAAGCTTCGGTGCGGTAGATCCGGCGGAACCCGCGGATCAGGGGAAATTTGGTGGCGGTGCCGATGGCACGCACCATTCCAGGCGAGCTGTGGGCCAGCAGGAAGCGCGTGATTCGCAACTTGGTCTTGGCGCGGACACCCACATACGGGTTGGTGACCACCATGTGGACGTAGTCATCGAGGTGCTCGAACATCTCGCCGCGGTATTCGTTGTCGAGCTTGATCGCCTGGATCGCGTGGTCCACGAAGAGCTTGCCGAAGCGCGGCATCAAGTAGTCGCGCAGGTAGAAACGCCCGCGCTTGGGCTCGTCGGGAAAGGTCTGCGCAAGCTTCTTGAAGAAGCGATAGCGGCTTCGAATCATGCGGATGCCGAACGAAGTGCTCTCGGTGTGGATGCACCAAACCGTCACCGCGCGATCCAGATAGTGATTGCTGAAGCCCTTGCGGAAGATGCGAAGGAACAGGTCGTCGTCCTCGAACCCCATGAACTGGGGATCGAATCCGCCTACCGCATCAAATGCTGCCCGCCCGACGATGGTGGCCGAAGGCAGCACGAACATGTCATAGCGCAGCAAGTCGAAGATGCTCGTCTTGGGGTTGTGCTTTGCGTGCTGCTTCACCAGTTCGGTGCGCACCACGTTGCCATCGACGTCGGCTTCGTACAGGTCTGCGTAGACGTACCCGAAGCGCGCATCGCCAGCCGGAATGGCGTTGACCAGCATCTCGATATGGTTCGGAAGATAGAAATCGTCCTGGTCCAGGAAACAGATGTACGCCGAGGTCGAAGCCGCCACACCGGCGTTGCGCGCAGAACCTTGTCCGCCGTTCTCCTTGTCGACGATCCTGAACGGATAGCGCGCGTTCAAGGCCCCCAGGGCTTCACGCTCCTCGGGCCGCGAACCGTCATTGACGACGATCACCTCGTCGGCCGGGACTGTCTGGTTGAACACGCTCTTGACCGAGCGCTCGATGAAGTCGGCGCCGTTGTAGAACGGGATGACGACCACGACCGTGGGCCTGGATGCGTGGGTGGAAGCGTTCGCGTCGGACATTCCGGGGGTGTATTGGTTTTTTAGACGGATTCGAAGAGGTCGCGCACGACACCTCGCGTGCCACGGCCGAACTTGTTATAGCGGCCGGTCATCGCCTCGCGGAGCACGGGCACGCAGCGCGCCAGCCGGGACGGCGGAAGCGCGGCACGAAAGCGTTGGTGCTCGATCTTCTCGCGCAACTTCTGGATCGTATCCGCCGCGACGAGGTCGCCCAGGGACAACAGGCGATCGAGCAGCAGCTCCGCCTTGATCGCGCGCTTGACGTGGGTGTCGCCCCGCGATGCCAGTGCCTTGCGCACCTTGCCAAGGAAGGTGTCGCGGCGCGCGCCGATCTGGTTGCCGCCGTGCTGGCGATATTCGATCAGCTCGTCCTCGAGCACGTCGACGCGGCCGACCGATGAAGCGACGATCGCCAGCCACTCGTCGTGAATCCACTCTCTCGGGAAAGGCAGCGCGTGCTCGAGCAAGGTTCGGCGGAAAAGGGTCGTGGCGCCGGTCACAAGATTACGGCGCAGGAAGACATCGAAGGCCTGGCCACCGTGAATCCAGTCCAGTTCGAACTGCTTGACCTCCAGCGCGTGGAAGAGCGATTGCCCGAGATCGCGTCGCTCGCCGTCGACCAGGCGCGCATCGGAGTGCAGCAGGAGCAGATCGGGGCGCTTTTCGAATTCGGCCGCCATTTGCGCGAGACGCTCGGGATGCCAGACGTCATCCTGGTCACTCAATGCGATCAGGTCACCTGAGCAGGCGCTGACCGCCTGCTCGAAGTTCTTGGTGACACGCAGGGCGGCGGTGTTGCGTAGGGCGTGGAAGCGGATCGACAGGCCGGGACGCTCGCGCAAGCAAGCCGCGAACGCCGCCTCAGCCGCCTCGACGCAGCCGTCGGTGGATGCGTCGTCGGAAAGGATGATTTCCGCGGGCGGCAAGGTCTGGAGGCAGATGCTGCGAACCTGCTCGCCAATGAACCGAATACCGTTGTAGGTACAGAGGGCGACGGAGACGCGGAAGGTCATGGCACTGCGGATACCCGCCGGTCGGAACGGATCCAGTCCGGGGGTTGATATGGGTCAGTCATCGGTGCTGGACGGGCGAGACATTCGCCAGTTGCGCAGCACGTGATTATCTTCGCAGGGGTGAGGATTGAGTCACCGGGAGCGACGGCGCGCCTTCGGAAGGGACGACGCAACGGCCGGTAAAATCGCCGGCTCATAGAGAAAGACCAAAGATGCGACTGCTTTCAGTGGTGCTCGCGGGAGGATCCGGCTCCAAGCTTTGGCCGCTTTCCCGGCAAGCTTTCCCAACCCCGTTCGTGACGCTCGGCGGATCAACTCTGCTCCAGCAAGCGATTGAACGCGGCCAAGCGTGCGGCGCCAGCGACCACATGATTGTCACAGGCAAGGAGCACCAGTTTCTCGCCGAGGACATATTGCTTCAGTCATCCGTGCGGTCCTCTTCGACGCTACTGCTCGAATCTGGGAGCCGGGGTACGGGCCCGGCCATCGCGTTGGCGGCCCTCCAGTGCGGAAGGCAACTGGGCCGCGAAACGGTGATGCTGATCCTGCCGGCCGACCAACTGGTGCCCGACGTCAAGGGCTTCGCGGCCAGCGCCGCCGAAGCGGTCAAGCTTGCGGTCGCAGGCTCGCTGGTACTTTGGGGAATCAATCCCACAGGTCCCGACACCCGCTACAGATACATCGAGGTCGACCGGCGCTCGAATGAAAGCCAACCTGCCCGCCGCTTGGTCGAGACGCCCGACGCTCAAACCGCCCAGGGCTTTCTAGCGAGTGATCGCTACTACTGGGACAGCGGGATGTTGTGCGGAACGTCAGAATCGATCGTCTCCGCCTTCGAACGCCATGCCCCCGATTTGCTGTCGGCGGCACGCCAAGTCATCGAGTCATCACCGACCGTCGTCAACAAGGTCTTGCTCGACGCCGAGGCGTTCGCGCGCCTGCAGCCGATGGATATCGGGAGCGCGGTTACAACGCGGGCAGACAACCTTCAGGTGATCCCAGCCGGATTCAGTTGGAGCGACGTGGGTAGTTGGCCCCCTGCGGCCCACCCGCAGCCACCAGACGCAGACGGCAACACCCTGCCGCCCGCCTCCGTGGCGCTGGACGCCCGTGACACCCAGGTTCGGGTCGCCAGCCACGGACCCAAGGTCGTTGCCCTGCTGGGTGTCAACGACTTGGTGATCGTCGACACGCCCGACGCGCTGCTGGTGGCGCACAAGGATAGCGTGCAGCGCGTCGAAGAGATTGTTGACGCGCTGGTCGCGCGGAAGCACGAGGCAGTGCATCTACCAGCCGTGGTTCACCGGCCGTGGGGCACGTATGCTTCACTCAAAGAAGAAGCCGGGTACAAGGTCAAGCGCATCACCGTCAAACCGGGCCAGTCGCTATCACTCCAATACCATCACCAGCGCGCGGAGCACTGGGTCGTCGTTCGTGGCACCGCCATGGTGCAGGTCGGCGATGCCCAGTACAAGACTCTGCCCGGAGAATATCGTTACATCCCTCTTAAAGAAAGACATCGATTGACCAACATTGGCAATGATGAACTCGTACTTATCGAAGTTCAGTGCGGCACGTACCTCGGCGAAGATGACATCGTGCGGCTCGCCGACACCTACGGACGAGCATGAGTCAGGCGCATTCCAACTTGCATCGCAGCTCCTGGGCTGACTGGTGGGAAGGCACCCGCCGGACAGACATCTGGTGGACGCTCGCCTGGTTCGACATCGTCCTGCGCTATCGCCGCTCCATGCTCGGGCCCCTTTGGCTCACGCTCAGCATGGGCGCCATGATCGGAGGCATGGGGCCGCTCTACAGCTCCTTGTTCGGCACTGAACTGTCCAAGTTCTTTCCGCATCTAGCGCTGGGCATCATCTTCTGGGGATTCTTCTCCAGCATGGTGCTCGATTCATGCAATGCGTTCATCGGATCGGGCAACTATCTCAAGCAGGGCTATTTTCCGATCAGTCTGTTCGTCTGGCGAAGCATGGCTCGCAACCTGATCCAGTTCGGCCATCACATCATCCTGTACGTGCCGGTGGCCATCTGGGCGGGCATTTCCTTGTCATGGTCGGCGCTGCTATTCATACCCGCATTCCTGCTCGTCCTCATAAATGCACAAGCGGTGGGAATCGCCCTTGGCCTTGTCTGCACCCGCTTTCGCGACGTGACGCAGATCGTGACCAGTGTCATGCAGATGTTGATGTTCCTTACCCCGGTCTTCTGGCTGCCGTCGAGCCTGCCCGGCCGCGCGAAGTACATCCTGTGGAACCCCTTCGCCCAAATGCTGGACCTGTTGCGTACGCCGCTGATGGGCGGGGTATCTGAAAGCCACAACTGGTGGGGGATCCTGGGCTGGACCGTCGCCACGCTGGTGGTATCGAGCTTGCTATTTGCGAAATACCGCCGACGCGTCGTCTACTGGCTCTAATCAATCATGGCTTCCATTTCCCTCAAGAACGTTTCCGTCAACTTTCCGATTTATGGCGCGGGCGCTGCCTCTTTCAAGAAAACTCTCGCGGCATCGGTGACTGGCGGCCGCTTCGGCAAGGAGACCGGCGTCAATGTCGTCCAAGCCCTGAGCAATATAGACCTGGAGCTCAAGAGCGGCGATCGATTGGGCCTGATTGGCCATAACGGCGCCGGCAAATCGACACTCTTGCGCACACTCGCCGGGGTCTACGAACCGTCCTCAGGCGAGTTCGTCCGACAAGGCTCTGTGTCCAGCCTCATCGATCCCTCGCTGGGCATTGAAGCTGACGCTACGGGCGTCGAGAACATCATGCTCCGGGGGCTGGTGATGGGCATGAGCAAAAGGCAGATCGACGAACTCACACCGGGAATCTGCGAGTTCAGCGGCCTGGGCGAATACGTCAACATGCCGGTGCGGACCTACTCCACCGGTATGCTGATGCGCCTCGCTTTCTCGATCTCGACCAGCATCGAGGCCGACATATTGCTGATGGACGAATGGTTGTCAGTCGGCGACGCAGAGTTCACGGGTAAGGCTGAGCAACGGATGAAGGACGTCGTCGCCAAATCCGGCATCCTGGTGCTGGCATCGCATTCGCCGGACTTGATTGCCAAGGAGTGCAATCGGGTGATCCACCTCGAGCACGGCCGCATCGTGGAGCGATGACACCCGCCCTTGTCGGATTCGCACCGACGACGCAATGACGCTGGAGCGGCGCACCTTCTCTTACTTCAAAGGAGTTTCATGAAACGGCGTGCGATTGTCACCGGCATCACCGGTCAGGATGGAGCGTACCTCGCCCAACTTCTGCTCAGCAAGGGCTACACGGTCTACGGAACGTTCCGAAGGACCAGTTCAGTCAACTTCTGGCGCATTGAGGAACTCGGGATCCAAAATCATCCAGAGTTGAAGCTGACCGAGCACGACATGACCGACCTCGGCAGTTCACTGTCGCTGATTACGCATGCCGAGCCGGATGAGATCTACAACCTGGCGGCGCAGAGCTTCGTCGGCGTAAGTTTCGATCAACCGACGACCACCGCGCAGATCACAGCGATGGGCGCACTCAATCTTCTCGAAGCGATCCGTCTGGAAAATCCGAAGATCAGGTTCTATCAGGCGAGCACGTCCGAGATGTTCGGCAAGGTCCAAGCCGTTCCACAAGTGGAGAGCACGCCTTTCTATCCTCGCAGTCCCTACGGCGTGGCCAAGCTCTATGCGCACTGGATGACCGTGAACTACCGCGAGAGCTACGGCATCTTTGGCAGCAGCGGCATTCTCTTCAATCATGAAAGCCCTCTGCGCGGCCGCGAGTTCGTGACCCGCAAGATCACCGACAGTGTCGCCAAGATCAAGCTGGGGAAACTGGACTCCTTTCAACTCGGCAACCTAGATGCCAGGCGGGACTGGGGCTTCGCCAAGGAGTACGTCGAGGGGATGTGGAAAATGCTCCAGATCGATGAGCCCGACACCTTCGTGCTCGCCACCAATCGAACCGAAGCTGTTCGCGATTTTGTCCGCATGGCATTCAAGAGCGCAGGCATCTCGGTGGAGTTCAGGGGCAGCGGCGAGGACGAGTCGGCGATCGACACAGCAACCGGCAAGACTGTGCTCACCATCAACCCAAGGTATTACCGACCCGCCGAGGTCGAACTCCTGATTGGGAATCCCGTGAAGGCCAAGGAGAAGCTCGGCTGGGAGCCACGCACGGAACTGGAGCAGCTCTGCCAGATGATGGTTGAGGCCGATCTGCGGCGGAACGCGCAGGGTTTTTCGTTCTGAAACGCTCGGGCGCTTGCCCGCTCAGCCGGCAAGCCCCAAGGCCTCCAGAATGCGCTCGGTCTGATTCTGCCAGCCGAACTTGAACAACGCATCCTCCCGGGCCGCCCGTGCCATGCCTTCATAGCCGTTCAGATTGGCCAAGGCACGGAGAATAGCTTGAGCCCATTCGTGCGCCTTTGACAGGTAGCCGTTCTCACCGTCGCGAATTGAGCGTCGATACGTATAGCTTGGCGACGCGATACTCAGTGTGCCCACGCTCGCAGCCTCGAAGTACTTCAGCTCAGACTTGCAGTCAGTGAACGCATTGGACTGTAGCGGCATGAGGTTGAACTCGACGCTTCCCAGAAGTCGCTGCAAATTGACATAGTCGTGAAAGGGTTGCCTGCTGACGCGATCAGAGAATTCGCGCATTGCCGGACCGTGGTCGATGTAGCCGACAACCATGACCTCGACGTCCGGCCGAAGCGCCATGACCTCTGCGAGAGCCGGCTCTACGATCGCATAGTCGAGCCGATGTGAAGGCGAGCCGCTGAAATAGCCGAGCGTGATCTTGCCGTTGCCTCGGAAGCGCGTCTTCTCCTTTTCATCGAACACACTCGCCGCCACAGCAAGTTGTTCCTGGTTCATGAAGTTGGGAACAACCGAAACCGGCAGACCCGAGAAGCTGGCGAGCTTTTCTGCGAGAAACTCGTTTGTCGTAATGGCGGCATCGCACAGCTTCAAGGCCTGTCCCATGCGGGAGACCATGGCAAACCAATCGTCCCAAAGGCCCTTTTGTCTGACATCCAGACCAAGCGTCGCGACAACCAGATGGACGTAGTCGGCGTCGAACACAAGGTCGTCGATGTCGAACACCACCCGCTTGCGACGAGCCCGAAACTTCGCGACCAGACCACTGACTTGATGACAGTAGCGAGACCGACAGATGACCAACACATCCGCCGCCTCGGCAATTTCGTCGAAGCGATCGGCGTCCGAAAGAAAGAAGTAACCCGCCGAGACTTTGCCATCGCCCGGTTCATTGAGAACTTGGGCCATGTTGTAGGCCCTATAGCGAAAAGTGCTGTTGTTGGGCTCTTCGTAGAAGTAAGCAACCCGAGTCGAGCGCCGGCACATCATCGAAAGGCGCGCCGAGAGCGGCTGCAACCAGGGGTCCACATAAGGAACCGGGGAAGTTCGCAACGAGAACATCAGTGACCGGACGTCAGGGAATGGAGAACTCGGTCGAACGCTTCCGCCCAACTCTTGCCCAAGCCATTGGCTTGGTAGTTCCGACGTCTCGCCTCCTCATCCTCGGCGAGCGCGATACCCGCTCTCATCGAAGCGAGCAACGAATCGGAATCGAGATCAGAACAAATGATGTTCTGCGAGTAGGCCGAGAGGTCCTGTTTGATTCCGAACCTGTTGGTGACAACAACCGCTCCGCTCGCGGCCAAATCGAAGGGCGGATAACTTGGGTGCGGTGTGTACATCAGGCTGAGCGCCAGATCGATCGTCCCAACGAGTTCCGCGTATGCCTTCCAGTCCAGCCCTTCGCAGCGCTTGGGGACGTATCCATCTCCGAAGCTGAGATTGGGGATGCCATTGCCGACGAGAAAGATGTCCCATCGATCCAGGTCGAGGACACCCTCGTCGATCGCTCGTTCGATCAATGCGAGCCCGGGCCCGAAGAGGTTACGCGGATTCTTCGGTCGCGCATAGAAAAAAAGGCGGCGTTTGCCGCCAGGTTCCCGCTTGCGCGCATGAAACAGGGTGGCCGGAAATGCCGGTTCGAACCATTGCGCCTGTGTTTTGAAGTGGTCCAGCCCGCTCGCAACCATGTGCTCGAACAGCATCCGCGTGTTCAGGACAAAGCGAATCGATCGGTTGTTCAGGACCTCGTCGCAACGCAGGCGCTCTTCCCCGAAGGGATAAAACATGCGTTCATCTTCCTGAAGCAGATAGATGATCGAGTCGTGAGGCACGCTGGGCAGCGTGGCGGCGGTGCTCCACCATGAAGTGGTAATGAAGAGTTCGCCGGGCACCACATCCAGCCCCGAGGCGGGGTCGGCTTGTGGAGGAATGAAAGTGAACTGCGTCTCGTGATCGAGCCGGACGCCATAAGCGTCGAGGATGAGCGACACATTCTGTGGTGACGGCGGCTCCGTGCGTGTCACGATGCGGAGCACGGCCCCCATGCGGTTGGCCAGATGCGCCGCAAGCAACAGTGCGGTGCCCACGCCTCCGAACAGGCTGCTGCTGCCGATGCTGTCCGTCACGATACTGATCCTGGGACGAGTCGACGCGGGAACAGCAAAGGTCGGCAACGGACGCACCGCCGGAAAGCTCCAGGACGCAAGCTCGCCCACGGTTGCCGGTCGGCCACCGGGACTTCCAGGTGGGAGCTCGTTGAAGACTCGGCGCCCTCTCAACGCATTGCGGGCCTTTCGCCCAACCAGACGAGTCGCCGCCAGCGTCCCGTTCTCACGCCAGTACGTCAGGAAGAGCTTTCCGCGAACGCTCATTTCACGATCCTCCCGCCGGGGTCGGACACCCCGAGTCGCTGTGATGGTTGCATGTTATTTTCAGTCGATCGCCCGATCGTCATTATCGATGTCGGATCGCTCGATAAGCCCGCCAGGCCCGGCTCGAAAGAAACAGGGACGCCCCGACAAGCCACGGGACCTTTCGCTCGGCCCAGCGTGAAAGTTTGAGCGCGGCAAATGCCACTTGCTCGTCGTATTTGCCCTCTGCCCCGAACGCGCCCTGGACTGTCGACAGCTTCTCGACCACCTCGTCGCTTTCGGGCTCCAGCGTCGACGAAACCGGTTCGACGTTCGGAATGACTGCGACCGGCGATGCGATGCCAATGACCAGATGCCGCGACTGTCTCGCAAGGGCGGCGGGTGCGCTGGTGCGCATCAAATCGCTGTATTCAATGCGCTTTCGCTCCGGATGCCGTTGCGAATGCACCATGGAGTTGCGCCTTCGCCGGTAATAGAAAAGCACGTCATTACTCACGATGAAGCGGATACCCGCGTCGCACATCCGCATGTACAGCGACCAGTCTTCGTAGCAACTCAAGCTTTCCAGATACGGAAAGCGGTCCAGGACCGACTTCCGGAACAGCGCGGTCGCTGTGGAAAACCTGTTCTCCAGGAGACCGCCCAGGACGGCCTCCCCCGTGAACATCGCGTAGTCGATGAAATCGACGGGCGCACGCGAATCGGGAAGCGGATCACCATCGAGAAAATAGCCGGCAGGCGTGACGAGCACGTCGAACTCCGCCCTGTTTTCCAGTGCTTCGACGCCCACGGCAATGAAATCGGGGTGGATCAGATCATCGGCATCGAGCGTCAGGACGTATCGCCCTCTGGCATGGCGCACGCCAATATTTCTCGCAGCGGCAAGGCCGACGTTTCCGGGCAACCGGACGATCCGGAGGTTGTGCCCCGGCGCGTTTTCGAGCTCATCAATTGCAAGCACGCTCTGTGAATCGAACGAAGCATCGTCGACCACTACGATCTCGATCGCACCGTAGCTCTGCGCACGCACACTAGCAAGGGTCTCGGCGAGATAGGCGCCGAGGTTGAAGTGAGCCACGACCACTGAGACCAAGGGCATATCCGTCGCAGTGCGCCATGGCGGTCGGGAGGCCCGAGGCAACATCCAAGGCCACGGTGTCACGGGAAACTGTACGGGCCGCAGGCTTTCATTGCGCTCGAAGTTCCGCTTGAACGCGTCGGCCAAGCCGCGGACACTGCCGTCGAACTTGAGGCAGTTGACGCCATCCTGCCAAGGGGTCTCGACTCCGAAGGCCGGGTTCGTCTCGTTCAGAATCAGTCTCGCGCCGAGAAATGATGCCTCGTAGGCGGTCGGGCAAAGATCGTCCCACGACGACGCGAGCACGACGGTGGCACCTCGAAGAACTGCGTCCCCCGCAGGCCCCTGTTGCTCGGCCACGCGCAAAAAGCGGTCCGCATGCGCGGCTGGAATGAGTCGTTCGACGTCTACCGCGTAGTCCTCATCGAGGGCCCGCACCCCAAGAACCACGGACCCCGTGAATGTCGGCGCAGTATTGAGGAACTCTGCCGCAGCGCGAACGAAGAGATCAGGTCGTTGCGATCTTTGCAGCTTCGCGGGAAAAACCAACGATTGATCGCTGGAAGCCGACACCGTGACGGAACCCGAGGGCTGCGAGCTCGGAGGGATGGCGTGCATCACCACGCGCGCATTCCATTCCTCCGCGGGAAACGCGAATGCGACCCGCGTTGCCTCCGCAACAGGCGGAACGGCGGCGACGACACGGTCGCAATCGCGCAGACACTTTCTCTCGAGGTCACTCAGATTCAGCCGCCTGCCATCAACGACCTGAGCCTCCGCATCGAGCAACTGTGTCCAGGAACTGCAAAGCCGCACCGCAATCGTCGCTTCCCCAAGGAAGTTGCGCAGATTGCGCTCCTGTAGCGTGCACACGGCCAGTCCGCCCCGATCCGGAAATTCGACGTACTCGATGGCGGCCGCTTCGTTCAATGCCGAAAGCGAACGGAAGATGACCGCGGACCGCCAGTGCTCGACTGACGTCGAATAGGCCCTCGCTGGCGGATGCCGCCAACCGTTCGCCAACCAGTTCTGCTCATCCAGCGTATCGATCGAAATGATCCGAAGACTCGGAAACGCTGCCGACAGTGCTGCGGTGTCGGAAGGCAACCAGTCAACGACGCAAATAATCAGGCGGCCGAAATCGGCGGCAGGTACCGCGCGCAGCAGATGATGGATTGAACGCCCGGCATCCACATCGGGATGGGGTTCGGGGACGATGAAAACCAGAGAACCCAAGGTGGCTCGATTCGATGAATGCAAGGAAAATTGATCCGGGCCTGCTACGCCCGGGCTGGCAGCGGTCGCGCTCAAAATTCAGTCCCGGCGGAGGTCCACGGACTGCCAGAGGGGGCAGAAACTCGTCGTCATTGGGCGCTCGAGACCTGCCAACGCCATGAGTCGCGACACATGTCCTCGACATTCCGTCTGGCCTTCCAGCCGATGAGTTGCTCCGCACGGCTGACGTCCGCATAGCAGACCGGCACATCGCCCGGGCGCCGGGCGGCCATCTCGAAAGGGATCTCCCGTGAGCTGACCCTTTCGAACGCAGCGATCATCTCGAGAACCGAGGTCCCGCGCCCCGTCCCCAGGTTCAAGACGAGGTCTTGTGGTGAGCGCTCGAGAAAATCCAGCGCGGCGACATGCCCTTCCGCCAGATCCACTACGTGGATGTAGTCGCGCACGCCGGTGCCGTCTGGCGTCGGGTAGTCGCAGCCGAAAACCGTGACGGCGGGCCGTTCGCCACCAGCAACCTGCGCCACGATGGGCATGAGATTGTTTGGCGTGCCCTGCGGACGTTCCCCTATCAGCGCGCTCTCGTGTGCGCCAACCGGGTTGAAGTAGCGCAGCCGCGCAACGCGCCAGCTCGGGTCGGAGGCGTAGACGTCACGGAGGAGATCCTCCACCACCACCTTGCTCTGGCCGTAAGGATTGACCGCAGCACGCGGCGCCTCCTCGGTGATCGGCATCGTTGTCGCGTTCCCGTACACAGTCGCGGAAGAGGAGAACACCATCGTCTTGCAGCCGGCGCGACGCATCGCCATCAGCAACTCGATCGAGCCGGTGACGTTGTTGTCAAAGTACTCGATGGGCTGGCGGACCGAATCGCCAACGGATTTGAGGCCGGCGAAATGGATGACCGCAGAGATGGCGTGCGACTCGAAGATTCGCTCAAGCAGTGCCTTGTCGCGGATGTCGCCCTCATAGAAAGGCACCACCGCGCCAGCCAACCGGGCGATTCCGTCCAGAACGGAAGGCGAACTGTTGCAGAGGTTGTCGAGAACAGCGAACTCGCGCCCCGCGCGCGCCAACTCGACGCAGGTGTGGGAGCCGATGTATCCGGCACCGCCGGTGACCAGAATCATTCGGCGTCACGGCGAAGGCCGTCCGCCATGGTCGGCGCCGCGGCGTCCTTCGCCGAAAGAGTCGGCTCACCGTTCGACGGCCAGCGAATACCGATCGCGGGGTCGTTCCACGCGATGCTCCGCTCATATTGCGGCGCGTAGTAGTCCGTCGTCTTGTAAAGAAAATCAGCGGACTCGCTCAGCACGAGAAAGCCATGTGCCAGACCCGGAGGAACCCAGAGTTGCCGATGGTTGTCCTCGCTGAGCTCCACGCCCACCCATTTGCCGAATGTCGGCGACGTCGGGCGAATGTCCACCGCCACGTCGAACACCGCGCCCCGAACGACGCGAACCAGCTTCCCCTGGGGCTGCTTGACCTGATAGTGCAGACCACGCAGCACCCCACGAGCCGAGCGTGAATGATTGTCCTGCACGAAGCGAACCTCTTGGCCAACGGCCTTCCTGAAGGCTTCCTCGTTGTAGCTCTCGAAGAAGAATCCTCGGGAGTCACCAAACACCTTCGGCTCCAACAGGACGACGTCTGAAATCGAGGTAGAGGAGATCTTCATACTTAAACATTGAGAAAAAAGTGTGCGATACCAGTCGGTTGCCCGCTCTAGCCATCGATTTTCACACGCTTGGGGTGGGTGTTCGGACGCATCCTGCCTAACGAAGGAGGACGCCAAGCTGGTCACCCAGCAGCCTCTGGCTCACGAGCCCCCTGACCCTCCGCCCCGGGCCGCACACGCCGGCCTCTCGAGCCACGTGCGGTCGGCAATAATCCCGAGCTTCCTCAAAACCTCAAACCAAACTATCAAGCGCGGGCAACGCCCGCTGATCACCACGAGGGTCATCTTGTCACTAGCATATTGGCTACTAGTCTTTCTAGGCGTCTTTCTGAGCTCCCTCGGAAGCATACTTTTAAAAGCCGGCGCCACAAAAATCGATCACCAGCAAGGCATTTTCAGCGCCGCCTTTCAAGCGGCGTTCGAGTGGCGTCTGCAATTGGGCGTTCTCATGTACATAGTTCCGGTCATCATCTGGATCTATCTCCTGAAGAAGCTCGACATTACCTTCTTGCAACCTCTTTTCTCGCTCGTCTACATCATCACTCCCATTCTGGCCATTGCCTACCTTGGGGAATCCGTGTCGTATATCAAGTGGACAGGAATAGCAATTATTTTGGTCGGCATCTACGTTACGTCCAAAGGCTAGCATGACACTTCGCCTCAAATCCAATGTATTTGCGATTCTCGCAGTTTCAATTGTTGCAATTTTCTCCTGCCTGATCTTTGCCCAATCGGCCAAAAAATTTACGCTCGACGAGATGGATTTCCCGCTCGTCGCCAAGGCCACGAGCGAAAGTGGCCGACCGGTCTACTACAGAGGAGAAGAAAGCCCAGAACATCTCGGCTTATACCACCCTCCTCTCTACATCTACGCCCTCGCCGGCCACATCAAATTATTCGGATTTTCCGAAAATACTGTCCGCTCATTTGGATTGATTTGCACACTGATTACAGCCTACCTGTCGATACTGATAATCAAGGAGTTGGTCCAAGAAAAATACCTTGGGCTAAGCTCCCTGGCATTTCTTGCACTCTATTTAACCAATCCCTATACGCTGGCCAACACCACGCTGCCGGACATTGACTCAACAATACTCCCACCACTCATCACACTCTTCATTCTTCTCTTAATAAGAGACTCAAAAAAAATCGCACTTGGAGGGGTATTCGGACTTCTACTCTGGGCAAAGCTCACAACACCTCTAGCCTTGATCCCACTGGCGATTTCTTATTGGAAGATCAGCAAGCACTCGATTCAGGAAATCGGAAACCGAGCCGTCATTATTTTCGGATCGGGGATAGTGTTATTTGTGGCAACCTACTGGATCTACTGCAAGGTCGCCGATCTCTCGTTTTCCTATGCGTTTACCTTCTTGGTCCACTCCTTCACCAAAGGAAGCGGAACCAGCGGCATTGAGCAAGTGCCAGCAAAAATCCTCCAAAACCTCAATTACTCCTCCGCATTCTTTGCTTCCATAACACCTCCGTTTTTGCTTCTCTTCGTAGCGACACTGACTTCAGAAAGCATTGACAAAAACGGCACGTTTGCTCGCATTCGCGTACTTCTATTGATGTATTTCGCCGCAGGCGTGACTCTTTTCTACTGCGGATTGATCGCACCTTTTGGGGGATTTTTCAAGTATCCATTTGCCGTTTTTCAGCTGGCATGCATCGGAATCTCCATAGTGACCGCCCGCTGGATCAGCAACTTCGTTTACAACCGGAGCGAGCAACCCAAAAAACTCCAAATCGCAACCTTATGCTTTGTTGGGCTAATTTTTTGGTATGTGACCATTCATTTCGCAGACGATCTCGATCTCCACTTCAACCGCCAGCCGGCATATATTCCACTGCTCATCATTCTTGCAGGCATCCTGGTCGGGCTGATATTGAGATTCACGAAAAATCGTGAAAATGCTCCATCAACGGTTGCATCAATCACTTTCGCGGCAGTGGTCGGAATAACTCTTTCAGTTTCCAGATACGACGCCATTCTTCCGACCTCAACCAAATATGATCGAGGTCAGAGCGGCATGGATGAGACGGTTTCATATTTGAAATCTCAAATGAAAAAAGACGAAGTCATCTGGAGCATGAAGGATGTTGGCTACTACACCGGCAACAGATACGTCGAAAACTATCTAACCTTCTTCAGGCCGAACGCCAAGGAGAAGCTGGAGGAACTGACAAAATCCGGAGTTCGATTCTTCGTAGCGACACAGGGCATTGGGGAAGACAGAATAGATGCGTATCCGGAGGTTCGAAAAGCCCTGGAAAACTGCTGCTATCTAGACAAGAATTTCGGAAACTTTTACATCTACGCCGCAAAAAAATGAGCAACTATTACACGACTAGATACACGCCTGATCCGGGGAGAGGGAAGGTGTGGAGGGCCATCGTCGACTATTTGAAGAAATACACGGGGCCCAAGCATCAGACGGTTCTTGATATCGGTTGCGGCTATGGAGATTTCATTAACAATGTTGACGCCGAGGCTCGATTTGCGATCGACTTAAATCCGGATGCAGCGAACTATCTTCACCCAGCAGTATCGTTCCAGTCGACCAGAGCCACCGATCTTTCACACATTCCCAACGCGAGCATCGATGTTGCATTCAGCAGCAATCTCCTGGAGCACCTGTCCGACGACGAGCTCGCGATCGCGATAAAGGAGTTCTGGCGCATTCTGAAGCCGAGCGGCATATTCATTACTATGCAGCCGAATTTTTACTATGCGTACAGAGAGTACTTTGATGATTTCACGCATAAGAAGGCATTTAGCCATCGTTCGCTCGAAGACTTTTTTCTCGCGAACTCATTTGAAAAAATTGCAATGGAGAAAAAGTTCCTGCCGTTCTCATTAAAATCTCGCCTGCCGAAGACGTATTTCTTGACGCGAGCATATCTAGGTTCGCCCTATCGCCCATTCGCAAAGCAGATGCTCGGGGTGTTTCGCAAGAACGAAGGATCACAAGGAAAGAGCAGATGAGACGAGAAAGACTCGCGCTCTACGGAATTGTGCTGGTGCTCCTGGCCATCTTCGCATACTCGTTGGGCGTTTTGATTGCGGTACCTCGGCGGCTTTTTTTTGACACCCCTCAAGCCCTGCTCTTTAACGAACTGCTGATATGGTATTCCGGCTTCCCCTTCTTGGTGGGCTGGGGATTCATCCTTCTGGATCTCTTCATTCTTTATCCTGCCAAGAGAAGGAATGACTTCATAAAGCACGACAACATCAATACTCAAACCCTGACTGTCGTGCTGACCGCCTATAACGACGAAGCAAGTATCGGCCCGGCAGTACGCGATTTCCTCGACCATCCTGCGGTCAAGCGAGTCATCGTGATCAGCAATAACAGCAAAGATCGCACGATGGACGCCGCGGAAGAAGCTGGCGCACTCGTGTTTAACGAATCACGGCAGGGCTACGGCGCATGCGTATATCGAGCCCTTTCAGAAGGTTGTCGATTTGAAGATTCCGAAATCGTAGTCCTCTGCGAGGGCGATATGACATTTCGGGCTTACGACATAGATAAGCTGATGGCATACATTCCGCACGCGGACATTGTGACCGGGACCAGAACGGTTGAACAACTCCGGGCGAAAGACACTCAGCTGAGCACGTTTATGTTCTATGGGAACGTTTTTGTCGGGAAATTGCTAGAAATCAAGCATCTCGGCAACGCAACATTCAGCGATGTTGGAACGACGTACAAGGCATGTCGATCGGCGGCTTTGCGAGAGCTGCTTCCAAAGCTCAACCCAGAAATCAATCTTGAATTCAATCCCTACTTCCTGGACGTAGCTCTGCAATCCGGATTGAGGATTCTTGAGGCTCCAATTTCTTTCCACAAGCGAATTGGAGAAAGCAAGGGGGGAAATATCGACAACCTCGTCGCACTAAAGCTCGGACTTAAAATGATCAGAGGCATTGTCTGGCGCTGGAGTTAAACTCACCACCTGACCCGACTTCAGAATCGCCGCGACAGCAATTCGCGGCGTTTTTTTGCGATGAGCACCACCGCAGCACCGCCCACCAGCGACGTGCCGCAGAACGGCCATCTATTTGGTCTTGATAAGATTTCGCAAGCCGATTTCGTAGGCTTCGAGCATTGCTTGAATATCCAATCGCTCCTCGGCGAGCACTCTAGCGTCGTGCCTGAATTGCCCCAGCTTGCGTGCATCCAGCGCAAGCTCCGTGATGGACTCAGCAAAGCATTTGTAATCGCCAGGGGTGCACAAATAACCTTGGCGTCCGTGCTCAAAAATTTCAGGCAATGCACCAACACGAGAGGCCACCACCGCCACCCCACTGGCGAGGGCCTCCATGACGACCGTGGGCCGACCATCCATTTGAGAGGGCAGCACCAGGATGTCGCACGCTTGAATATAGGGCTTGATGTCTGGAACGGCCCCCTTCATCAAGAATCGGCCTTTGGGGAATTTGGCTGACGCAATTGCCTCCTGTAGCTTGGTATCCAAAGGCCCTGCTCCGGTCATTACAAAAACAACGTCAAGCTCTTGGGATACGAGTTTTGCAATTTCCACGAATCCGACCGGATCCTTTTCGTCCGACCAGCGACCGAAATAGCCAACCACGATTGCGCCAGCTGGAATCCCTTCGGAATCAAGAAAATCCTGATCTGCCTCGGTGGGCGCATTGCTCTTCAAATCAACGCCGCTTTCCACAAGGCTGATTCGATCATTCAATTCGCCGGCCTCGAGAAGCCATTGCTTGACCTCATTGTTTTCCACGAACGTCAAATCGATGCAGTCGGCGTAGCGCCTATTGTTGGCTGTATGCCCGACAGTATTGAAAAGTAAATCAGCCACCCCAAGGGTGGGACGCCTGAGTTTCAGCGCAGGCAAATAGTCATACACAAACGCGCTTCCCGTCACCCAGACGACGTCTACTGATCTGGAATCAACGAGATGATCCAGGAAGTCTCGCCAGTATTCCTGATCGAGAAAACGTGGAAGATGAAATATTTCAGCGGTAGACGACGAGAACCAGGAGGTTGTATCGCCGTGAGACTGATCTATCGGTACTGTCGTCACGACGATCACGCGCCACCCACTCCTCGAAAGATGGGCGACGACGGAGCTCAGCAAGCGCTCTGCACCACCCAGTATGAGGAACGGCATGGCCAAGAGCACAGTCGGGCCGTACTTTGTAAGGGAGCGCAGCGGACGATTTTGAAAAGTCTGAGGCGGCCTAGATGGGGGGGTAGCACTTTTCAGCCTCGCCGCCAGCAGGTTCTCCTCAGTCAGGACATCGGCGTTGAAGCGCTGGATCTGGAGTTTTTGCACCTCATTCTCAAGAACCGAGCGGCTGTTGCTGAGCGTCCTTCCATGGCTGCGATATTCCAGAAGCGGCTCACGAATGCTGACGAAGCGCGCGCCGAGCGCGGCCAAACGCACCCAGAACAACCAATCCTCGTGGATGTGACCCGTTGAGGGATCGGAGTCTCGGTAACCTCCTGCTTCCCGCCAGTAAGTTCGCCTGAACATCGCGCAAGTGACGACATTGTTAGCCTCAACGAGCATGTCCAGCGTCGGCCGGTCGTGGGGAGCCCATATCTCCGATTTATTGCCGAAGACTCGAAGCCCTGGCGAGACGACGTCATACCCAGAGTGCTCGAGCATGAAGACCGCCTTTTCGACAAAAGTCGGAGCCAGTCGGTCGTCCGCATCCAGGCAGCAGATGTATTTGCCTCTGGCGTGGCTGATCCCGAAATTCCGGTTCGCACCCGCCCGATGCGGCCTGTCCTGAATGAGCAGTCGTACTCGAGGCGATCCGGCGGATATGGCTTCGATCAGGCGTTCGCGCGATTCGGGTGAACTCGATCCGCCTTCCACAACGATGATTTCCAGGTCTTGGAATGTCTGCGATTCCACCGAGCGAATAGCCTCGCCGACCAGATGTCCATAGTTGAAGCAAGGGATGATGACGCTCACCAAGGGGCGATCGACGGGCCAAGCCGGCCCGGTCGGTTCATCGACGAGATCGGGCGCCATTCCCGTTTCCGGGAGTAGATTCGCCGCAAGCAGCCGCTCGTCCATCACGGCACTATTGCGGGCGGCCGCGACCGTCCGATGGGAACGCCGGCGCAGGAACTCTCGCGTGTGATCCAGAATCGTGCCTTGCAATGTCCACCAAACGACCTTGGCAGATTGCCGAGCCCGTCTGGCGATTCTTGGATAGCGTCCCACCAACCGTCGTATCGGACCCGTCATGCGCCAGGAGGAACTCCTCTCGATAGCGTCGAGACGAGCCGATGCATGCAGTGCGCGGGCTTCCATCTCGGCCGCTCGAGCCTCAACGAGCGATAGCTTTTTTCGAAGCGCTGCGGCATCGGCGCTGGAAGCCCGTCTGATCTCGAAATTCAAGGCTTCCGTCGCACGCGCCGCATTGAGCCGGGCGTCGTTTTGCACCACTTCGAGATCGCCCTTGAGGCGAGCAATCTCGATCTTCGCGGCGTTCAGCTCAACCCCCTGCAAAACCCGCACGCCCAATCGCCTCAGATCGAACGACCAAAGCTGGGCGATACGAGCAACCAACGGAGGGGTCATCTCGGCGGTGGTGAGCCCGTTCAGCGAAAGTACCGAGGCTTCCGTGGCTTGTCCAGCATGCAGCAGGTGCAGGTGGGTCGATGCCCTGACCTCTTCCACTCGATCGCTCGCGAAGTCTGCTCGCATGACACGATCGAAGACAGCCTTGACCCGCTCGGCCTGCCGGAGATCGCGCGTCACGATTCCCACGTAGGTCGAAGCGTAGTCCTTGATAGGAAGTTCAGCGCCTACGAGCTGACAGCCGAGGGTGTTTTCGACGATGTACCGAATCGACCGTTCTGTCGGGTAGTAGATGTGCTCGAAGGAGCTTTGCATCCATGCGGCGTTGCTTTCAGTGGCGGACATCACCGGCACCTCGAACACCATGAACCCATCGGACTTGAGGAGCTCCACCGCAGCCTTGAATCCCTCTCGAAATCCAAGCAAATGCTCGAACACCGCGATCGAAGTCACGACATCAAATGACGATCCCTGGTCCCGGACCAACTGCGAATCGAGCAGGTCGTTTCCCAGAATCGTTATGCCCCTGTCCCGAGCTTCCGCTGCCGCCTTGGCGTTGACTTCGATACCGAACTTCTCGAAGTCGGCGTTGAACTTGTCCAAGAGGTAGCCATCGGCGCACCCGACATCAAGGATTCGCCCGCCACTGCAGAGCAACTTGACCAAGGCAGCAGTCCATCCCAGTCCATGTTCGGCCATGAAGCTGTAGTCCACATAGCCGCTACTTCCTCCATCCACGTAGTAGTTGTCGTCGTAGTACTCCTCTGTGCTTTCGGGCAGGTGGGCCACGACCCCGAGCCCACAGTGGGTACATTGCTTGACCTCCATGCCGTCATTGCGAACGGCGAATTGTCTGAAGGTCGAGCCGGAACAGGCATTGCAGATCATCTGTCGCTTTTTCCCATGGGAATCAGAATGGGTCGATGGCGCCCCCCGCGCTCGCCCTCTGAGATTTTTGTTTAGCTGACACCCGCGCTATCGCGCGCGCGGCTCAGTATTTGTTCAAGCACTTCGTCGACATTCAGCGCCGCCAGACCTAAGCCCAACGCCCGCAGCTTCGACGGATCCCCGACAAATGCGTTCACGTCGCTGTTGCCCCGGCGCGCCTCGTCGCTCCGCAGTACGACTTCGACTCCGGAGATCTGGATCAGACGTTGCGTGAGGTCGACCAGTCGCAGTCCCTCCCCAGTGCAAACGTTGACGATTTCGCCCAGAGCTTCATCGCTCTGGGACAAATCGACGAGCGCCTTCGCGGTCGCTGCCACGTCCGTGAAGTCGCGCACGACATCGAGGTTCCCAGTGGAAAGGATTCCGCCGTTCGGCCCAAGCTGCGCAATCTGGTGGGCGAAACTGCCCAGCGCGAGAGAACGGGGCATGCCTGCCCCGATGGGATTGAAGAGCCGTGCCACCGTGACCGGCAGTCCACGCGCCATTGCAATACCGGCATGAGAGGTCTGGGCCAGCTTGCTGGCGCCATATGCCGTATTGGGCCGGCAAGCGCAATCCTCGCGGACCGGCAATAAAGCTTCATGCACAGGGCCATACTCAGCTGCGCTGCCGGTGAGGACAATCCGCGGCCTGTGAGACGTCGCCAGCGATGCGTCCAAGAGGTTGGCCGCAAACACGACATTGGCCTGATAGAGCTCCGTGTACGACTTCGCTGTCGACACGCCGGCCAGATGCAACACGACATCCGGCGCCAACGACTCGACCAGATTTCGAACCTGGTTGGCATCTGAAGGATCTGCAAGAACCCTGCAGGCTTCCCCGCCGATAGCCGCTCTTGCCAGCCTGCTCACCGCGATCGTCTCCAAGCCGCGGGTATTGAGCTCCTTGAGTACGGCTTGACCAATGAACCCACTGGCTCCTGTGACAAGTGCGCGCATCGAAGTCAAGCTGGCAAGAACAAGCCGCGGTTCTCGTCAAACATCTTTTGCGCCGTTGCGTAGTCGTCCGGTCGGCCAATATCCAGCCAGAAGCTCTCCGGCTGATGATGGCAACGCACCTTGCTGCCGGCATTGCGCATCTTGAGGAGAAGATCCGGCATATCGAGGTGAACCCCGGGCCTGACATGAGGCGCAACGGCATCCCGGCTCAGTACATACAGGCCCATGCTCACCAGATGCTTGCTCATGGGCTTTTCGAGATAGCCCTGCAGATTCATCTCCGAATCAACCTGGACGAGCCCGAAATCGATCTTGACCTCCCGCTCGTAGACGCAGATCGTCGCATCCGACTCGCGCTCGGCGTGCGTCTTGATCAGCTTCGCGAAATCGAAAGTCGTCAGCAGGTCACCATTGGTGACGATGAAGTCGTCGCCGATGTCGTTGATCAACGCTCCGAGAGGTCCTGCGGTGCCCAGCGGGGCGTCTTCAAGGCTGTATTCGATCTTCAGGCCGAATCGGGATCCGTCGCCGCAGAACGCGCGAATCAAATGGTGCAGATGGTTGACCGCGAGGTACACCTCTTCCACACCGGCGCCGCGCAATTGACGGAGAAGGAGTTCGAGGACCGGCATGTCGCCCAACGGCATCAGCGGCTTTGGAAACGATGCGGTAAACGGCTGTAAGCGCGTTCCCTTTCCGCCGGCCATGATCACTGCTTTCATACTCACTCCACTCAAACGTTGTAGACCGTTGGCCGATACAGATGAATGTGGTCGCGAATAAAGTCGATGCTTTGGAGCAGGCCATCGTCGAGATCAACCTTCGGCGTCCAGGCCATCGTCTTCGCCGCGAGCCCGTTGTCGGACACGAGCTTGAGCACCTCGCTCTTGTCCGGACGCATGCGTGCGGCGTCTGCGACGATCTCCTTCTCGACGCCCATCAGGCGAAGAATGCGTTCAGCGAAATGACCGATCGTGTAGGTGGACCCTGTTCCGAGATTGATCGTCTGACCTTCGATTCCAGGGGTGGTCGATGCCGCAACGAACCCGGCAACCGTGTCCGTGACGAAGGTCATGTCGCGCTCTGGCGTCAACGAGCCGAGCTTGATCACGTCCTGTGTCAGCGCCTGCGAGATGATGGTCGGAATGAAGGCGCGGGCGGACTGCCGCGGCCCGAAGGTGTTGAACGGACGCAGCGTCACGACACCGGTATCGAAGGAGCGGTAGTAGCTCTCCGCGATCTTGTCGGCACCGATCTTGGAGGCCGAGTATGGCGACTGACCTTGCAGCGGATGGGTCTCGTCGATCGGCACCCTCAGCGCGGTGCCGTAGACCTCGGACGTACTGGTGTGAACAACCCGGCGCACCGAAAGCCGGCGTGCGGCCTCCACCACATTCAGGGTGCCCTCGACATTGGTGCGCACATAGCTGCGGGGAGCAACGTACGAATAGGGGATCGCAATCAGTGCAGCCAGATGGCAGCACACCTCGATGCCCTGCATGGCGTGCATGACGAAGTCACCGTCATCGATATTGCCGGCGACAACGCGGAAATTCCCTTTCACATCACTGCCGACGAATTCAAGATTTCCCCAGCTCGACCCGGACCCGTAACGAACCATCGCTGTGACGTCGGCGCCGGCCCGAACCAGAGCCTCGACCAGATGGCTGCCAATGAAACCGCCCGCGCCCGTAACGAGATACTTTTGACCTGACAGATTGATGCTTGAAGTCTGCATGTTGCTGGATGAGAGATATTTGATCGGACGACGAAGCTCAGGCGTGGAGCTCGTCCTTCAGGAGGCCACTGAGGTACTTGCCGTAGGCATTCTTCTGCAGCGGCTCCGCCAGGCGCGCCAACTGCTCCTTGTCGATGAGGCCGCTCCGCCAGGCGATTTCTTCCGGGCAGGCGATCTTGAGCCCCTGCCGATGCTCCAGCGTCGCAATGAACTGCCCCGCCTCCAGGAGACTTTCGTGGGTCCCGGTGTCAAGCCACGCATAGCCGCGCTGCATGATCTGGACATTGAGCTGCCCACGCTCAAGATACGCCTGATTGACCGCCGTGATTTCCAACTCACCCCGCGCGCTCGGCTTCACCGCCTTCGCGATATCGACGACTTGGTTGTCATAGAAGTACAGCCCCGTCACCGCATAGCTGCTCTTCGGCTTGGCAGGCTTCTCCTCGATGCTGCTGGCCTTGCCATTCGAGTCGAATGCCACCACGCCATACCGCTCTGGATCATGAACGTGATAGGCAAACACGGTCGCGCCAGCCTGCTTGCTGTTTGCATCGGAAAGAAGGTGAACAAAGTCGTGGCCGTAGAAGATGTTGTCGCCCAACACCAGCGCGCTTGGTGAATTGCCTACGAACTTGTCCCCAATGATGAATGCCTGCGCCAACCCGTCCGGACTCGGCTGCACCGCGTACTGCAGGTTGATACCCCACTGGCTTCCATCGCCGAGCAACTGCTGGAAACGCGGCGTGTCCTGCGGCGTGCTGATGATGAGGATGTCCCGCATGCCGCCCAACATCAGGGTGCTCAGCGGGTAATAGATCATCGGCTTGTCATATACCGGCAGCAGTTGCTTGCTCATCGCCAGCGTCGCTGGGTGCAACCGGGTACCGGAACCGCCGGCGAGGATGATGCCTTTGCGTTGAGTCATTCTGTCTGGTCTCTTGTTGTGATTAGAGAGATTCGGCGAGCATGCGCGCCACTCCGCGCTGCCACTCTGGCAGCTTGATTCCGAAGGTGCTTTGCACCTTGTCGGTATTCAGCCGCGAGTTGTTCGGACGCTTCGCGGGCGTCGGGAATGCGCTGGTCGGCACGGGATCGACCGCCGCCGGCGAAGCCTTCAGCTCAACGCCTGCCGCCTGAGCCTGCTCGAGCACAAAGCGCGCATATCCATGCCACGTCGTCTCCCCGCCGGCCACCAGGTGATAGAGGCCAACCTTCGCGGGATCCAGGAGGGATGCGCGGATGGCGATGGAGGTGACATCGGCCAGCAGCTCAGCGCCAGTCGGCGCGCCGAACTGATCGTCGATCACAGTGAGCTTCTCGCGCTCCTTCGCAAGACGAAGCATCGTCTTCGCGAAGTTGCCGCCACGCGCCGCGTAGACCCAGCTGGTGCGGAAGATCAGGTGCCGCGCGCAGTGCTGCGCAACCAACTCCTCGCCCTCCAGCTTCGTGGTGCCGTAGACGCTGAGCGGTCCGGTCGCATCGTCTTCTTTCCACGGCTTCGTGCCGCTACCGTCAAAAACGTAGTCGGTCGAGTAATGCACCATCAGCGCACCAACCTTCTGCGCCGCCTTCGCGACCACGCCAGGGGACGTCGCATTGAGCTTGCGCGCCAGGTCGGGCTCGCTCTCGGCCTTGTCGACTGCGGTGTGCGCTGCGGCATTCACGATCACGTTCGGGCGAACCTGGAGAACGGTGTCTGCCAAGGCTTCAGGCTGGCTGAAATCCGCATGCAGCTCGGCGCTGTCGAAATCGAGTGCCACGAGGTCACCCAGCGGGGCCAGGCTGCGTTGCAGTTCCCAGCCGACCTGGCCACCCTTGCCGAACAGAAGGATCTTCATGCGGTCGTCGCGCCCCCGTATTGCTTCTGCACCCAATCGCGGTACGACCCGCTCTGCACGTTGCGCACCCATTCGCCGTTGGCGAGGTACCACTCGACCGTCTTGCGGATGCCCGTATCGAAGGTCTCTGCCGGCTTCCAGCCCAGCTCACGCTCGAGCTTGCGCGCATCGATCGCGTAGCGGCGGTCATGCCCAGGGCGGTCGGTCACGTAGGTGATCTGTTCCGCGTAGCTCTTGCCATCCGCACGGGGACGCAGTTCGTCGAGCAGCGCGCAGATTGTCTTCACGATCTCGATGTTCGGCTTCTCGTTCCAGCCACCGACGTTGTAGGTCTCGCCGAGCCGCCCGCCTTCAAGCACGCGACGGATCGCGCTGCAGTGATCCTTGACGTAGAGCCAATCGCGCACCTGCATGCCGTCGCCGTAGACCGGAAGCGCCTTGCCCGCCAGTGCGTTGACGATCATCAGCGGGATGAGCTTCTCGGGGAAGTGGAACGGCCCGTAGTTGTTAGAGCAATTCGTCGTGAGCACTGGCAGGCCATAGGTGTGGTGCCACGCGCGCACGAGATGGTCGCTTGCAGCCTTGCTCGCGGAGTAGGGGCTGTTGGGCTCGTACTTGTTCTCTTCGGTGAAAGCGGGGTCGGAGGGCTTGAGCGAGCCGTAGACCTCGTCCGTCGACACATGGAGAAAACGAAAGGCGTCTTTCTGGTCGGCCGGCAGCCCCGTCCAGTAGCCACGCACCGACTCCAGTAGCCGGAACGTGCCCAGCACATTGGTCTGCACGAAATCCTCGGGGCCATGGATCGAACGATCCACATGGGACTCGGCCGCGAAATTCACGACTGCGCGAGGCTTGTGCCCGGCCAGCAGCTTGTCGACGAGAGCGCTGTCGCCAATGTCACCGCGGACGAAGACGTGCTTTGGATTGCCATCGAGCGACGAAAGCGTCTCGAGATTGCCGGCATAGGTGAGCTTGTCGAGATTGACGACGGCCTCGTTGCCTTGCGCAATCCAGTCCAGTACGAAGTTGGCGCCGATGAAGCCGGCGCCGCCGGTGACCAGGATCATGTGGGTCCCTCTTTGTTGTCGAAATAATCGCCTGCCGGCGGGTCAAGCGGGGCATTATCCCATTCGAAGAATGTTTCAATTCGAAGCTAGACCGCTGCCTCTACACGAGGCCACCCCTCCAGGTCTAGATTCTTCCGATCACCCTAAGGAATGACCATGGCTGCCTCCGACGACGAAAAATCCACCGACCGCATCAAAGACTCCGCCCAGCAAATCTGGCTCGCCGGCCTCGGCGCCTTCGCCAAGATGCAGCAGGAGGGCAGCAAGGCATTCGAGGCGCTGGTGAAGGACGGCGTCGGCGTACAGAAGCGAACGCAGCAGGCTGCCGAAGAGACATTGGCCCAGGCCCAGGCGCGCATGACGGGCTTCGCCAACGAGTTCAGCAATCGGGCAGCCGGTGGCTGGGGCAAGCTCGAGAACATCTTCGAGGACCGTGTCGCGCGTGCGCTCGAGAAGTTGGGCATGCCGTCGGCGCAGGAGGTGGCTGCGCTCCAGGCGCGCGTCGAGGCGCTCGAAGCAGAACTCAAGCGGCGCGACAGCCCCGCCAAACCCGCGCGGGCTGCGGCGCGCAAGACGCCAACACGCAAGGCCGCCGACACCGCATCCAAGCCCTCACAGCGCCACAAACCCACCGGTGGCTGAAAGGGTCTGACGCTGGCTGACCTCGCACGCTGCCGCACGGTCGGCCGTGAATCAGCGCCCCATCGTCGAGGACTTGCGCTAGAGTGTCCGCCAGAGACAAACCCCCGGGGCTACGACATGGCCAAGAAAGCGCCACGCCGCACTGCACAACGGATCCTCGAAGCCGCACTTGACCTGTTCAATCGCTTCGGGGAGCCGAACGTTTCAACGACGCTCGTGGCCAGCGAGCTCAATATCAGTCCGGGCAATCTCTACTACCACTATCCCGCCAAGGACGAGCTGATCAACCGGCTCTACGAGGGCTACGAAGCCGAGCTCAATGAATTGCTGCATGCCAGCGAGGGCGTGCATGACGTCGAGGACGCCTGGTTCTTCATGCATAGCCTGTTCGAGCTGATCTGGCGCTACCGCTTCCTGTATCGCGATCTCAACGATCTGTTGAGCAAGAACAGGCACCTCGAAACGCAGTTCCAAGTAGTACTAAAGAACAAAGCACGCGCGATTCGAACCCTTCTTGCCGGCCTCAGCCGCGCCGGACATCTCGACATCGAGGCCCCCGAGGTCGACACGCTTGCGCAAAGCATGGTGGTGGTGTTGACTTATTGGCTCAGCTACGAGTACGTGCGCAATCCTCGCGAGGCACTGGAGCCGGCGCATGCCCAGGGTGCGTTGCTGCGGGGCGCGCACCACACGCTGCACTTGATGGCGCCCTATCTTGCGCAGGATCAGCGGAGGCATTTGCTGACACTTAGCAACGCCTATTCGGGCGAAGATCAAACAGCCACCGTCTGACCTCACCCCCCGACGAATGACGCCATCGGATCTTCATCCCACCACCGTGCAAGCTGCCGCCAGCGGCAACCCGTCCGGCGCGTGGACCCGGCTGCCCTATCGGGACTGCCCGCGCTTCGATACCACCAGCCTGCTCGCGAATTGGGATCGACTGCACGCTGGCCACTGGGTGCAGCCACCTGCGCCGGGGCCGCTGGTGGACGGCTGGGCGCTCTATCACAGCGGGGAATTCGAGCAAGCCGTCGCGCTGGCGCTGAAGCAGGGAGTCGACGGGTTGGCGCTCGCCAACCAGGCCACCGCGATCTACGCGAATTACCTCGAGCCGCGCGAAGCAGTACGGCTCGCGCTGTTCAAGCAGGTGACCGAGCGGGCCGCCACGCAGGCGTCCGCCGAGCCGGACAACTGTCAGGCGCTTTACTGGCAGGCCTATGCATTGGGCCGCTACAGCCAAGGCATCAGCGTCGCCCGCGCGCTGGCGCAGGGACTGGGATCGAAGGTCAAGGGCGCGCTCGAGCGTGTGATCGAGCTGGAACCGCGCCATGCCGATGCGCACATCGCGCTGGGGGCCTTCCATGCCGAGGTCATCGACAAGGTCGGCAGCCTGGTCGGGCGCATGACCTACGGTGTGCGTGCGGAAACGGCGGTCGAGCTATTCGAGCGCGGTCTGCAGCTGAATCCACATTCAGCCAGCGCACTGATGGAATATGCTCGCGGCCTGTTGATGCTGCACGGCGATTCGTGCATGGCCGAAGCGACGCGACTGTACGAGAAGGCGGCCGGTCTCCAACCCGCCGACGCGCGCGAGCGCCTGGACGTGGAGCTGGCGCGCGCGGGGCTTTCGGACTAGGCCCATTTCCGCCGGCCTGACGGCGTGTTCACCTGAGATTCATCCGAATACGGCACCTTCGGGGCGGCTTCGCAGGGCAAAGTCCCGTCTCGACAACGCCACTTTTGATTTCCTGCCTGCCAACGATTCATGAAAACAATAGCCCATCAGGGTTTGGGCGCGACTGCCGCCGAGACTGACTCCCGACGGCCCCCCCCGGCAACGCCGGGTCCACGCAGCGCCACCGCGTGGACTTCGCTGGGCCTTCTTGCGCTTCTGGTGCTCCTTGGCCTCGTCTGGTTCGCCACGCTCGGCACCCGTTCCCTCGTGAGCCCCGACGAAGGCCGCTACGCCTCGCTGGCGCTCGAGATGGCGCGCAGCGGCGACTGGGTGACCCCGCGGCTGAACGGCCTCCTCTATTTCGAGAAACCGATCCTGCAGTACTGGATCGGCGCGCTGGCCTTCCTCGGCTTCGGCGTGTCGGAGTTCACCGCGCGGCTCTGGCCGGGATTGGCGGGCTTCCTCACGTTGCTGGCCGTCGGCTTCACCGCCGGCCGCCTCTGGGGCCGCGAGGCCGGCATCCAGGCGCTGGCGGTTGCGGCGTCGATGACCTGGATCATCGGCAACAGCCACTTCCTCACGCTCGATACCGGCCTCACGCTGTTCCTCACGCTGGCGCTGTGCGGCGTGCTGCTGGCGCACGCCAATCCTGACCCGCACGCCCGCCGCCGCTGGATCTGGCTGGCCTGGGCCGCGATGGCCGGCGCCGTGTTGAGCAAGGGACTCGTCGGCATCGTCATTCCCGGCGCGGTGCTGGTCGTTGTCAGCCTGTGGCGACGCGACGCAGGGCTATGGCGGGGGATGCACTGGGCTTCGGGCCTGCTGATCTTCTTCGCACTCGCGGCGCCATGGTTCGTGCTGGTCTCGATGCGCAACCCGGCCTTCGCCGAGTTCTTCTTCATCCACGAACACTTCGCGCGGTATCTGACGCAGGTGCATCAGCGTGAAGGTGCGTGGTGGTACTACGTGCCGCTCCTGCTTGGCGGAATGCTGCCCTGGACGGGCGCGCTGCCATGGCTGTTCCGCAAGGACCCGGCCGCTCAGGAAGGCGGGTCACGTATCCAGACGCGCGACGTGCTGCTCGTCTGGTGCGCCTTCATCTTCCTGTTCTTCAGCGCGTCCGGCTCCAAGCTGCCTTCCTACATCCTCCCGATGTTCCCGGCGCTGGCCTTGCTGGTGACCGTGCAGCTGCGCAACGCAGCGACTTCGACCCTCCGCTGGCACCTGCTGCTGCCGCTGCTCGCATGGGCGCTGCTGCTTGCGCTGGCGATCAATCCTGCGCGCTTCGCTTCCGTCAACTCTCCGATCGAAGTGCTGCAGCCGCTCGCCGATGCGGCGCGGCTGGGCGCGGCGATCTTCTTCGTCGGCGCCCTGGCTGCATGGTGGTGCCTCGGACGGCGCAAGGTCACGGCGGCCGTCCTTTGCGTCGCCTTCGCGCATCTGGTCGCGAGCTCGATGGTCATCCAGGCGCACAACACTTACGGTCAGCTCAAGAGCGCGGCACCGCTTGCCGCGGTACTGCAATCGAAAATCACGCCGGAAACACCCGTCTTCGCCGTCCGCACCTACGACCAGACGCTGCCGTTCTACCTCGGCCGCAACGTGATCCTGGTCGACTACGAAGACGAATTCACCCTGGGCCAAACAGTGGAACCGCAGCGCTGGATCAAGACCCTCGACGAATTCGCCGCAAAGTGGCAATCCCTGCCGCAGGCGGCTGCCTACATGACCAGGCCGACCTGGCTGGAACTCCAGCAGCGCGGCTTGCCGATGCACATCGTGTTCGAAGACCAGCGACGTGTCGTCGTCCTCAAGAAATGACAAACCAAACCTTTCTTCCCTTCACCCGCCCGTCGATCGACGAGCGCACGATCGCCGAGGTTGGCGAGGTGCTGCGTTCCGGCTGGATCACGACCGGCCCCAAGTGCGCCGAACTCGAAGCCGCGCTGTCGCAGCGCCTTGGCGGCCGGCCGGTACGTCTCGTCAACTCCGGCACGGCCTCGCTCGAACTCGGGCTGCGGCTGTGCGGCATCGGGCCCGGCGACGAAGTCATCACCACCCCGCTGAGTTGGGTCGCGACCGCCAACGTCGTGCTCGCCGTCGGCGCCACGCCGGTGTTCGTCGATGCCGATCCGATCACCCGCAACATCGACCTGAACCAGGTCCAGCGCGCCATCACGCCGCGTACCCGCGCGCTGATTCCGGTCGATCTGGCCGGACTGCCGGTCGACCGCGACCTGCTGAACGCACTCGCCCAAAGGCACGGCTTGCGCGTGATCGAGGACGCGGCGCAGTCCTTCGGCGCCCGCTGGGGCGACCGCGAGATCGGCAGCTTCGGCGACCTGGTCTCGTTCAGCTTCCACGCGAACAAGAACTTCACGACCTCCGAAGGCGGCTGCCTCGTCCTCAACAACGAGGAAGAGGCGCGGCAGTTCGAAAAGCTGCGCCTGCAGGGCGTGACGCGACTTCCGGACGGCGGCATGGAAGTCGAGGCCTGGGGCAGCAAGGCCAACCTGACTGACGTGGCCGCTGCGATCGGCCTCGGCCAGATTCGGCAGGTCGATGACTTCAACCGCCGCCGGCGCGAGCTCGCCGAACGCTATTTCGTCCGCTGGGATCCGGCGCTCGGCTTCGCCCTGCCCCCGAGGGACGTCGAAGGCCACGGCAACTGGCACATGTTCCAGCCGCTGCTGCCGGCCAAGCTCGCACCACGCCGCGGCGAATTCATCGCCGGCATGAAGGCGCAAGGCATCGGCGTTGGCGTGCACTACCCGGCGATGCATCTCTTTTCGCTGTTCCGGCAACGCGGCCATGCCGCCGGCGACTTTCCGGTGGCCGAGGACATCGGCGCGCGCACGATCACGCTGCCGCTCTTCCCGGCAATGACCGACGCCGACGTGGACCGCGTGATCGACGCGGTCGCCACGGTGACCGCCGCACTGTCCTGACAGGAGGCGACGACGACCATGAACGACGCAGCTCACCCCGCAATCAGCCGGCCGACTGTCGCGCCGGATCGCCCCACGCTGAGTGTCGTGATCCCCGTCTACAACGAGGAACTCGGCCTCGCCGCCCTCTTCGACCGGCTCTATCCGGCGCTCGACGCGCTGGCCATCGACTACGAAATCGTCTTCATCGACGACGGCAGCCGCGACCGCTCGGCCTCGCTGCTGGCACAGCAGTTCGAACTGCGACCGGACGTCACCCGCGTCGTGCTGCTCAACGGCAACTTCGGGCAACACCGCGCGATCCTTGCGGGCTTCGAGCATTGCCGCGGCGATCGCGTGCTCACGCTCGACGCCGACCTGCAGAACCCGCCGGAGGACATCCGCCTGCTTCTCGCCGCCATGGATGAGGGCTTCGACTGCGTCGGCACTGTCCGCCGCAACCGGCAGGACGTCGCCTGGCGCCGCTGGGCCTCGCGCGCCATGAACCGGCTGCGCTTTCGCCTGACCGGCATCGTGATGAACGACCAGGGCTCGATGATGCGCGCCTACAGCCGCGACATCGTGCAGCTCATCAACCAGTGCGAGGAGATGAACACCTTCATCCCGGCACTGGCCTACCAATTCTCGAAGAACCCGACCGAAGTAGAAGTCGGCCACGAGGCGCGGCATGCCGGCGAATCGAAGTACTCGCTGTACAGCCTGATCCGCCTGAACTTCGACCTCGTCACCGGCTTCTCGCTGGTGCCGCTGCAGGCCTTCTCCATGCTGGGGATCATCGTTTCGCTGCTGTCGGGCGTGCTGTTCGTGATCCTCGCTGGCCGACGCCTCATCCTCGGTCCTGAAGTGGGCGGCGTGTTCACGCTGTTCGCGCTGGTGTTCCTGCTGGTCGGCCTCGCGCTGTTCGGCATCGGGCTGCTCGGCGAATACATCGGTCGCATCTACCAGGAGGTGCGGGCCCGGCCGCGCTACCAGGTGAACGCCGTGCTGGAGCGTCGCCGATGAGCAATGGACAACGTGCGCCGAGCGCGATCGTCTTCGCCTACCACGACGTCGGCGTGCGCTGCCTTCGCGTACTGCTCGACGCCGGCGTAGAAGTGCCGCTGGTGGTAACGCACGCCGACTCGGCGAACGAGAACATCTGGTTCCGCAGCGTGGCCACGGTGGCGGCCGAGTGCGGCCTGCGCTGCGTCACGCCCGCGGACCCGCACGACCCGGAACTGCTGCAGGCCGCGCGCGCGATGCAGCCCGACTTCCTCTTCTCGTTCTACTACCGGCAGATGCTCAAGCGCGACTGGCTCGATCTGCCCACGCGCGGCGCCTTCAACATGCATGGCTCGCTGCTGCCCCGCTATCGCGGCCGCGCGCCGGTGAACTGGGCGGTTCTCCATGGCGAGCGCGAAACCGGCGCGACCCTGCACCGCATGACCGAGAAGCCCGACAACGGCGCGATCGTCGACCAGTTCGCGGTGCCGATCCTCTCGGACGACACCGCGCACGAGGTCTTCGGCAAGGTGACGTTGGCGGCGGAAATCGTGCTCGCGCGCACCCTGCCGGCGATGCTCGACGGCACGGCAGTCGAGCGTCCGCAGGACCTCTCGCAGGGGCGCTACTTCGGCGGCCGGCGTCCGGAAGACGGGCGCATCCCCCCGCACGCGAGCGCTCGCCAGATCCATGATCTGGTGCGCGCGGTCGCGCCGCCCTACCCGCCTGCGTTCGCATCGTTCGGCGGGCAGCGCATCTTCATCGAGCGCACCCTGCGCACCGAAACCCTGCCCGACGCCCCAGGCCGCGGCCTGCGCCTGTGGCACGACGGCGCGGCACTGTGGCTGATCGCGGACGACGGCCACGCGCTGCGTGTGCTGGCAGCCCGGCGCGATGGCGACAGCGAGCTGCTCGATGCGGCCGCATTCGAAACCCTTTCCTCCGGCAGTTGGCTCGCGGCCGACGCCTGAACTTCGCATTTATCCAGGAAACCTCAAACATGCTCAAAGTCCTGATCCTCGGCGTCAACGGCTTCGTCGGCCACCACCTGACGCGCCACATCATGGAAACCACCGACTGGGAAGTCCACGGCATGGACATGCAGTCCGACCGTGTCGCACCATGGCTCGACAACCCGCGCTTCCACTTCTTCGAGGGCGACATCACCATCAACAAGGAGTGGATCGAATACCACGTGAAGAAGTGCGACGTGGTGCTGCCACTGGTCGCGATCGCCACGCCGTCCACCTACGTGCGCGAGCCGCTGCGCGTGTTCGAACTCGACTTCGAGGCCAACCTGCCCATCATTCGCCACTGCGTGCGCTGGGGCAAGCGGGTGGTCTTCCCGTCGACCAGCGAGGTCTACGGCATGTGCAGCGACGCGGCCTTCGATCCGGAAGCCTCCAACCTCGTGTACGGCCCCATCAACAAGCCGCGCTGGATCTACGCCTGCGCCAAGCAGCTCATGGACCGCGTGATTCACGGCTACGGCCAGCAGGAAGGGCTGCAGTACACGCTCTTCCGCCCCTTCAACTGGATCGGCCCCGGCCTGGACAGCCTGCATGCGCCGAAGGAAGGTTCGAGCCGCGTCATCACCCAGTTCCTGGGCCACATCGTCCGCGGCGAGCCGATCCGTCTGGTGGACGGCGGCAGCCAGCAGCGCGCCTTCACCTATGTGGATGACGGCATCTCCGCGCTGGTGAAGATCATCGCCAACAAGGACGGCGTCGCCGACGGCAAGATCTACAACATCGGCAATCCGGACAACAACCACTCGATCCGCGCGCTGGCCAACATGATGTTGAGCCTCGCCGCGTCCCTGCCCGAGTACCGCGAAGCAGCGGCCAAGGTCGATCTGATCGACGTCGCTGCCGCCGACTACTACGGCGCCGGTTACCAGGACGTGCTGCAGCGCGTGCCCGACATCCGCAATACCGTGGCCGATCTCGGCTGGAAGCCCACGGTCGGCATGGAAGAGGCGCTTCGCGCGCTGTTCGCCTACTACAGCGACCACGTCGCTTCCGCAGACCTGGAAGCCTGAGTGGGATGCCGCGCATCGCACTGAAAGTCGATGTCGACACCTTGCGCGGCACGCGCGAGGGTGTCCCGCCGCTGGTAAAGCTGCTCGCCGACACGGACGCCGGCGCCAGCTTCCTCTTCAGCCTGGGTCCGGACCACACCGGCCGCGCCATCCTTCGGGTGTTCCGGCCGGGTTTTCTCAGCAAGGTCTCACGCACCTCGGTGGTCGAGCACTATGGCCTGAAGACGCTGATGTACGGCGTGCTCCTGCCCGGGCCCGACATCGGACGCCGCGAGGCGGCGGCGCTGCGCGCGGTTCGCGACGAAGGCTTCGAGGTCGGGGTGCACTGCTGGGACCACGTGCTCTGGCAGGACAACCTCGTCGGCCGCGACGAGGGTTGGGCGCTGCGTGAAATGCGCCGCGCCACCGATCGCCACGCCGAGATCTTCGGCACGCCGCCGCGGTTGCACGGCGCAGCGGGTTGGCAGTTCAACGCGGCAGCGGCGCGCGCCGAGGCGATGCTCGGCATCACCTATGCGTCGGATACGCGAGGCACCCATCCCTTCGTGCCCGTTGACGATCGCGGAACGGTGCTCGGCCCCGCGCAGTACCCGACCACGCTGCCGACGCTGGACGAGCTCATCGGCATCGACGGCATCACCGTCGACAACGTGCATGCGCATCTGCTCGCGCTGACCGAAGGCGCCACGCAGGACCACGTCTACACGCTGCACGCCGAACTCGAAGGCATGAAGTTGCTGCCGGTGTTCCAGCGGCTGATCGAGGGCTGGCGCACACAGGGCCATTCGCTGGTGGACCTCGGCGAACTGCGCGACATTGCGCCCGCCCCGACGCTGCCCCGGCATGTCCTTGAACTCGGGAGCGTGCCGGGCCGTTCCGGCCTGCTCGCCGTGCAGGGCAAGGCCTTGCCGGCCTGAGCCCCAAAAGCCTAGCCGCGCAGCAGCGCGCCCCATTTGCCCGGAGGCACCCCGACCCACGGGTTGCCCGGCGCGCGCGCGAGGTGCAGGTACAGGAAAGCGATCCACGGCAAGCTCAGCCCGATCGCCGCATCGCGCATCGCTGAATTGACGCAGGTCGCCACCAGCAGGATCAGCATTGCCACGAAGGCCAGCCGGCCCGTGATGTCGCGCCGCCGCCAGGCGATGACGAGCCCGGTGATGAACAGCGAGACAAGGATCAGCAGCCCCGGCACGCCGGTCTCCGCGCCCAGCCACAGAAAGTCGTTGTGCGGCATGCTGTAGTCGTACAGCAGCTTGGGACCGCGCCGATGCCATTCCGGCGTCCAGCTTCCCAGTCCCAGCCCGGCCAGCGGCGCGTCGAGCATCATTCCGGTCGTCTCGCGATACATGTGGAAGCGGACCACCCAGCTCCCCTCCGACACCGCGCCGGCCTGCGCGGCCTCGAGTTCGTGGAGGCCGAGGGTGAACTTCTCCTGCACCGAGGGCGCCTGCCACACCAGGCCGGCCGCCACCACCGCGCCGACGCACAGCGCCACGGCCAGCACCCGCAGCCTTCCGCGCCATTGATGCACGCAGGCTGCGAAGACCGCCAGCAGCAGCCCGAGCAGCGACGTGCGATTGGGCAGCGTCACCGTCACGATCACCGCCGTCACGATGGTCACGGCGAATGCCGGACCCGCCCAGTGCCAGCGGTCGCGGGTGTCGTTGAGGTGCGCGAGCCCCCAGACCGCGGAGGATGCGCCGATCACGGCGAACAGCAGCGCGTCGTTGATCGACTTGTTGCCCTTCATCACCAGCACGTTGTGCCAGATCGGCAGGGTCGGCAGCCCCACCGTGTGCCCGAGGATGATCACCACCACCGCGAACGCGGCCGCGAGCAGGAATCCGCGCAGCGCCCAGATCGTTTCCTCGACCGACAGGAGCAGCGTGAGCGCGAGCGTCACGGCGATGCGTGCGTCGTGCCACAGGCTTAGGCTGGTCTCGGGATGATGCGGCCGCAGCGCCAGCACCACCAGCACCCACGCCACGAACGCGAGGATCGGCCACCGCAGCGGGTCGCTCCGCCACCGCGCCGCGCGCTCGCGATAGCCGCCCGCCGTCAGCAGGGCCAGGATCAGCAGCCCCGCCGCGCCGTAGTTGAGCCCGACCGGCATGAAGACCACGCAGCCCCACAACAGCGCGGCAGCCTGCACGAATCGGGCGCGCGGCGCGGAGGCAGCCAGCGCGCGCTCGATTTCAGTGGAGGGGGTTTGCGATCTCGTCATGAATGAACCTCTGTTCGCCCGGGACTATGACACCGCGCGATATTTGAACGTTGTCGTCACTTAAGATGACTTCTTTTTTCTGCCAACCCAGTCGAAATGTCCGACCTCAACGCCCTCTTCGAAGCCGCCCAGGCGAATTCCAAACTGCTCGCCGAGCGCCCCGACAATCCGACGCTGCTCAAGATCTACGGCCTCTTCAAGCAGGCCACCACGGGCGACAACACCGAGAAGAAGCCCAGCTTCAGCGACATCGTCGCGCGCGCCAAGTGGGACGCGTGGACCTCGCGCAAGGGCCTGAGCGCCGATGACGCCAAGCAGCAATACATCGACCTGATCGAATCGCTGCGCTGAAGTTCTTGGGGCCGGCCGGCCTCAGGCATCGTCCGCCGTCGGCGCCCCAGCGAGCAGCTTGTCGAGGCTCGCGGCCAGGCGCCGCTGAATCTCATCGCCGAAGCTCGCGAACAGCATCCCCAGCGTGGCTTCGAGCCTGAAGGTGTCGGCGCTGACCTCGACGTTGCCGTCGACGCCGGCCCGGCCGAAACGCGCCGTATCCCGCACCTCGCCTTCGTCGTAGGTGCATTCCATCCCGAAGTCCTGCTCGACTTTCTGCATGAGCTTGCGCGCGACAGCACGCGCGGCAGGGAGGCCCAGCTGATGCTGGCGCTCGATCTGGATGTCAGGCACCTCGATCTCCATTGTTGTTGTCGCGCTTGCAGCAAGGCGACTGGGTTTGCATAAGGTCGGCCGGTTGCGATGCCGGCGTGCGAAGCGCCTGATGGCGCCCCTCCTTGGGTTGCGCGGCCAGATCCTTGACCGCGGCGTAGAAGCGCGGCCAGTTCTCGCCTTCGCGCTCGAACAACGCCTCGAAGCCCGGTACGAGTTCGTCGTAGGCCGCCTGCGCCCCAAACGCCGCGTTGTTCGCGCGCGCGACCCACGCGTCGTAGGCGCCCTGGCGCGGCCCCGTCCATGTCGCGCGAAGCGCCGCATAGCGGCGACGGAATTCATCCATCGCGGCGGCCTTACGGGCATCGACCGTCTTCCAGTCCTGCGCCTTGGCCTCGTCGGAGGCATAGATCTCCTGCAGCGCGCGGCGCGTATCCGCCGCCAGCAAACGGAACTGCTGCCGCCGCGCGTCGAACTGCGCGTATTCGTTCTGTGCAGCTTCGCTGGCCTGTGTCTTCAGCCAGCGTGCGCCGCCGATGCGCTCGACCGCCGTCGCGAAAGACTCGTTGAACATGGTGTCGCCCTGCACGTAGAGCACCTGATGCGCGAGTTCGTGGAACACGATGCGCGCGAGTTCGCCCTCGGGGTAGCCGATGAACGTGGAGAGCAGCGGATCGCCGCCGGCCCAGTTCATCCATCCGAGCGTCGAATAGGCCGGCACCGGATAGACCGCGACCTCCAGGCCCTGCGCCGTCAGTTCCGCGGCCTCGGCCCGTGCGGCGGCTTCGTCGTAATAGCCGCGATAGCCCACGCAGCCAGCGACCGGAAAGCACCAGGTCCTGAGCGTGAGCGAGTGCGGCGGCGCCGCGACCACGTTCCATAGCGCGGCAGGCCGATGCAGGTCGGCATAGGCCTTGTAGCTCGCGTTGTCGGGCAGGCCGAGTTCGGCCACCGCATAGCGCCGGATGCGTTGCGTGAGCTCAAGCTTGGCCTTGAGCGCTTCGGACGCTGACGGATCTTCGAGCCATTCAGGCACCGGGCGCGCCGCGCGCATGAGGTCGATGTGGCCGCTGGCCGATTGCCAGTAGTAACGGAGATCCGCACAGCCCGCGAGCATGACGGCCCCCACCAGGGCGGCCCCTGCCACGATCGCCCAGCGCGCGCGTTTCATGTCGGCACCGCTGTTTCGGCAACGCTTTCCACTTCGACCAGGCAGTCGTAGAAGGTCGGTCCGCGCCCGATGTCCGTGAGCCGCTGGCTGGTGAGCTGGTTGACGTTGGTGCCATCCAGGCCGAGCTTGCGCCACCAGATCCCGAGCCCATGCACCACGCCCGGCCGCGCGCGACGCGAAACTTCGGCGCGGCAGCGGTATTCGCCGCGCTGGTTGAAGACACGCACCGTAGCGCCGTCTGCAATGCCGCGCGCACTGGCATCGGCCTCGTTGATCTCCAGCAAAGGCTCGCCTTCGATCGACCGCAGGCTGCGAACGTTGACGAAGCTGGAGTTGAGGAAATTGCGCGCCGGCGGCGAGATCATCGCGAGCGGGAACTCGCTGGAGCTTCCCTTCGCTTCGTAGTTGGGCACATGGTCCGGCAGGCCGTCCTGACCCATCGCCGCGAGCCTCTCACTGAAGAATTCGCAGCGGCCGGACGGCGTCGGGAAGTTGCCTTCGGCATACGGCGCATCCGGCAGCTTGAGCGTTGCGAAGCCGTTCGCGATCAGTTCATCGAAGTCGACCGCCGCGGGCGGGAAGGCCGCGCGGCACAGGGTCTCGTCGTCGTCCGAGAAGCAGGGTTCGTCGAACCCCATGCGTCTGGCGAGTTCGCTGAAGACCCAGGTATTGCTGCGCGCCTCGCCGCGCGGCGCCACCGCGGGGCGGTTGAGCAACACGTCGGTATGTCCGTAGCTGAAATGGATGTCCCAGTGCTCGAGCTGCGTGGTGGCGGGCAGCACGTAGTCGGCGTAGTCGGCCGTGTCCGTCTGGAACTGCTCAAGCACGACGGTGAAAAGGTCTTCGCGCGCGAAGCCGGCCACCACCTTGCCCGACTCGGGCGCCACCGCGGCCGGATTGCTGTTGTAGACGATCACTGCCTCGATCGGATTCGCGGTGTCGAGCAACGCATCGCCAATGGTGCTCATGTTGATGGTGCGCGGCCGCCGGCCGGCGAGCAAATCGGGCCGCTGCAAGGCCGCGCGGTCCACCGGGAAGAGCCCCGAGCTGCTCAAGAGCAGACCGCCGGCACGTTCGCGCCAGGCGCCCACCAGCGCCGGCAGACAAGCAACGGCGCGCGCCGCGTTGCCACCGCCTCGTACGCGCTGCATGCCGTAGTTGAGACGGATCGCGGCGGGCTTCGTCGTGCCATAGGCGCGCGCCAGCGAAACGATCTGCTCTTCCGGTACGCCGCAGACCGCGGCCGCACGCGACGGTGGCCATTGCAGCGCACGCTCGCGCAACTGCGCCCACCCGAGGGTGTAGCGCTCGATGTAGTCGTGATCGAGCCAGTCATTGACGATGAGCTCGTGCATCAGGGCGAGCGCCAGCGCCGCATCAGTGCCAGGCAGCAGCGCCACGTGCTCGTCGCACTTGTCGGCGGTTTCGGTCTTGCGCGGATCGATGCACACCAGCCGCGCCCCGGCGCGCTTGGCCGCCTGCGCATGTCGCCAGAAGTGCAGATTGCTCGCGATCGAATTGCTGCCCCAGATGAGGATCAGCTTGGATTCTGCGAAGAATTCGATCCGCATGCCAACCTTGCCGCCCAAAGTAAAACCTAAGGCCTCACCTCCCGCGGTGGAGCAGATCGTCCGGTCCAGGAGCGACGCACCGAGCTTGTGGAAAAAGCGACGATCCATCGACTCACCCTGCACAAGACCCATGGTGCCCGCGTAACTGTAGGGCACAATCTTTTCCGGATTGTTACTTCTCAATACATTGAGGCGCGTAGCGATGTCGTCCAGGGCAACGTCCCAGCTCACGGGTTCGAAGCGGCCGCTCCCTTTGGGACCGGAACGCTTCATCGGCTGGACCAGACGTTCTGGATGGTCGTTGCGTTCGATGTAGCGCGAAACCTTGGTGCAGAGAACGCCGGCGGTGTGCCGGTGCGCTTCGTTGCCCTGCAGCTTGACGGCCACGCCGTCCTGCACTGTGGTGACGAGCGCGCAAGTGTCAGGACAGTCGTGCGGGCAGGCACCGAGAACGCGGGTTGGGGAGGTCATGAAATCAACCGGGGCAGCAGGAACCGGCCGAGTCTAAGTTGTGCGCCAGGAAAGCGCGCGAAGGGGTTTTCACGATGCTGAGTCGCAGACAGTTTTCAATCGCAACCGGAGCCGCAGCGCTCGCCGGCTTCCAGTTCGCCCGGGCCCAGAGCGAGACGCCGCTGGTGCTCGGCCAGTCGGCCCCGTTCACCGGGCCGGCCGCGCAACTGGGGATCCAGTTCTACGAAGGCGCGAAGCTCTTTCTCGACCAGTACAACGCCCAGCCCGGCCGCGATATCGTCATCAAGAATCTCGACGATGGCTACGAGCCGGACCGCTGTGCCGAGAACACGAAGAAGCTGATCGACGAGGACGTCTTCGCGCTCTTCGGCTACATCGGCACGCCGACCAGTCTCGCGGCGCTGCCGCAGGCCGTGAACGCCAAGGTGCCGTTCATCGCGCCCTTTACCGGTGCCATGTCGCTGCGCGAGCCGTTCCATCGCAACGTGTTCCACCTGCGCGCGTCGTACAACGACGAGACTGCGGTGATCGTCAAGCAGCTCACGAATCTCGGCCTCAAGAAGATCGCGGTCTTCTATCAGAACGACGCCTACGGCAAGGCGGGCCTGGACGGCGTGACGCTCGCGCTGTCGCAGCTCGACCTGAAGCCGGTCGCGCTCGCCACCGTCGAACGCAACTCGGTCAACGTGTCGGCGGCGGTGAAGTCGATCGTGGCGTCGCAGCCTGACGCCGTGGTCCAGGTCAGCGCCTACAAGTCGTGCGCGGCGTTCATCCGCGAGGCACGCAAGATGGGCTACGGCGGGACCTTCTTCAACGTGTCCTTTGTCGGCACGCAGGCGCTCGCGGACGAGCTCGGCAAGGAAGGCGCCGGCGTGGTGGTCACGCAGGTCGTGCCATCCCCCTACAACGCAGCGAACGGCATCACGCGCGAATTCAACGAGGCAGTGCGCAAGGCCAACAGCACGACCAAGGCCAACTTCTCGAGCGTGGAGGGCTTCCTCGCCGCGAAGGTGCTGGTCGAAGGCCTGCGGCGTTCGACCGGCAAGCCCTCGCGCGAAGGGCTGATCGCCGGTCTCGAAAGCATCGAGCGCCAGCAGTTCGCCGGGTTCGACGTCGCGTTCTCGCCGAAGAACCATGTGGCCTCGAAGTTCGTCGAGCTGTCGATGATCACCGGCGACGGAAAGATCCGGACCTAAGACCTCAGGAGCTGGGTGGCGGCGTGAATGCCCAGCCCCACCAGCCCACCCACCAGCGTGCCGTTCACCCGGATGAACTGCAGGTCGCGCCCGATGTTGCGTTCGAGCTCGACGGTCATCTCGTCGGCGTTCCATTCGGCAACGCGCTCGATGATGTAGCGGCGGATGTCCTCGCGGTAGCGCTCGATCGCGCGCGGGGCAGCGTCCATGATTTGCTCGTTGATCCAGCGACGCATCGCTTCGTCGGCGCTGAGCCTCGCGCCCAGGCTGCCGGCCATCGAGACGATGCGCTGGCGGATGCTTGAATCGTCCTTCGCAAGATCGGCGTGCAGCCATGCGAGCAGTTCGCTCCACAGGCCATGCAGATAGTCGCCGAGTGCGGGATGTGCCAGGAGGTCCGCGCGAATGGCTTCGCCGCGGCTGCGGAACTCAGGATCGGTCTTGAGCCGCGCGATGAAGCCGGCCATGAACTCGTCGAATCGCAGCCGCAACGGATGCGCCGGGTCTTCCGCCAGATCGCCGATGGTGCGTGCCACCGCGTCGACGATCTTGCGGGTGGCGACCCGGGCCGCCACTTGGTCGAGCCCCACGTAGCGCAGCGCCTTGATCTCGCGTGCGATGGCTTCGGTGATGCGTTCCTGCACCTCGTCGCCTTCGACGACGTGAGCGACCTGCGCGAGCACGTCATCGAGCAGCGCCTGATGGCGTCCGCCGGCGGTCAGTGCGTCGAGTGCCTGTCCGGCAAGGCGCGCCATGTCGAGCTGAACAAGGCCGGCCGATGCAAACCGGCCGAGAAAGTCGCGGACCCGGGCATCGTCGAATGCGGTGAGGCCATAGCGCACCGCCGCGACGAGGTGGTCGCCGAGCTTCTCCGCGCGATCCGGCCGCGAGAGCCAGTCGGCAAGCCGCGCGGATGGATCGAATTCCGCGAGCTTCGCGAGCACCTGCGGCGTACTCAGGAAGTTGTTGCAGATGAAGCCGGCGAGCTTGGCGCCGATGCGGTCCTTGTTCGCCGGAATGATCGCGGTGTGTGGAATCGGCAACCCCAGCGGATGCCGGAAGAGCGCCACCACCGCGAACCAGTCCGCGATCGCGCCCACCATCGCCGCCTCGGCAAAAGCAGCGACGTAGCCCCAGGCCGGATGCCGCGCTTCGAGCGCCGTCGCGACCGCATAGAGCAGCGCCGCGGCGCAGAGCAGACCGAGCGCGATCCGCTTCATGATGCCCAGGGACTCAGCGGATCTCTTTCGTGGCGGCCAGACCGCGCAGGAAGACTTCGCAGCGCGCGAGCTGTTCGAGCGTCACGTACTCGTCCGGCTGGTGCGCCTGCGTGATGCTGCCGGGGCCACACACCACGGTCGGGATTCCGGCGTTCTTGAAGATGCCCGCTTCGGTGCCGAAGCCGACCAGCGTGGTGCGGGGCTCCCCGGCCAGCCTCTGGGCGAGGCGCGTCACGGCGTCGTTTGCGGAGCCGAGAAAGCTCGGCACCTCGCAGATCGGCTCGAAACGGAAGCCGGCATCGGGTGCGACCTTCTTCATCGCCACCTCCGCGCGCTGCGCGTAGGCGACCACCTCTTTCTGCATCTTCGCCACGTCGCTGGTCGGGAGGTTGCGGAATTCGTAGCGGAATTCCGCGTCGCGCGGCACCACGTTGTCTGCGATGCCGCCGTGGAACTGGCCCACGCTCGCGGTGCTGAATGGCACATCGAAGCCTTCGTAGCGCGGCTCGTCGCGCTCGAACCCGTCCGCCATGTCGCGCAGCTTGCCGACGACCCGAGCCGCCATTTCGATCGCGTTGACCGACTGCGGCGTAAGCGAGGAATGGGCCTCCTTGCCGCGCACGCAGCACTTGAAGCGATAGACGCCCTTGTGCGCAATGGCGGGGACCATCATCGTCGGCTCGCCGACGATGCAGGCCAGCGGCTTGATGCCCTGGTCCTTCATGTCCGCGATCAGCTCCCGCACACCGAAGCAGCCGACTTCCTCGTCGTACGTGAAGGCGAAGTGCACCGCAAACGGCGACTCGCTTTCGATGAAGCGCTCGGCATTGGCGAGCGCCACCGCGATGAAGCTCTTCATGTCGGCCGACCCGCGCCCGTAGAGCCGCGGCTCGTCGACGACACGCTCGGCGTTCTCATCGGTCTGCGGCCAGTTCTGCACGATGGCCGCAAGTGGGTCCACGCTCCACGCCTGGCCGTCCCACGGCACCGTATCGGTGTGGCCGGAGAGGATCACGCCGGCCTTCTTGCCAGCGCCCAGCGTCGCGAAGAGATTGGCCTTGGTCTTGTCGGCGTTGTAGGTCAGCCGGCTTCGGATGCCGAGCCCCGCCAGGTGATCGCGCACGAAATCGATGAGCTCCAGGTTGCTGTTGGTACTCACGGTGTTCATGCGCACGAGCGTCTGCGCGAGTTCGAGGCTGCGGGTTGAAAGCACATGTGACATGCGGGCCATTGTCCCGGAAGTCCGCGGACGGCCGCCACATCCACGGAAGTGTCATCTCGACCGGATAGCCTCCGCCCTTTTGGAATCCGGAAATCCGGAAGGAGAAGAAGTCTTGAAGCCGACCACCCTGACCCTGGGCGCGATCGCCGCCCTGTGCCTTTCTGCCTGCACCACGGCCACCGGACCTTCGGGCAAGCTCGCCACGCTCGACGGACAGCAGCCGCTGGTGATCGCGCATCGCGGCGCTTCGGGCTACTTGCCGGAGGAAACCCTCGAAGCCTACGCGCGAGCCATCGAACTCGGCGCCGACTACATCGAGATGGACCTGATTTCCACGAAGGACGGCGTGCTCATCACGCGCCATGACCCCAACCTCGCGATCAGCACCGACGTGGCCACGCGACCCGAGTTCGCCGCGCGCAAGAAGACGATCCAGGTCGATGGCGAAACACAGACGGGCTGGTTCAGCAACGACTTCACGCTGGAGGAAATCAAGCGGCTCGGCGCGATCTCGACCGATGCCGAGCGGCCCCAGCAGTTCAACGGACGCTACAAGGTGCCGACCTTCCAGGAGGTGATCGACCTCGCCAAGGCCAAGTCGAAGGAAACCGGGCGCACCATCGGCATCTACCCCGAAACCAAGAACCCGACCTACTTCCGCGACCTCGGCCTGCCGCTGGAAGACAAGCTCATCGCCATGCTCGACGCGGCCGGCTGGAACAGCCGCGGCGCGCCGGTCTTCGTGCAGTCGTTCGAGCCCGGCAGCCTCAAGTACATGAAGTCCAAGGGCCTGAAGACGAAGACGGTTCAGCTCATCGATGGCGACGGCATCGACATGCGGACCGGCGCGATGACCTACGCCGTGCCGGTGGACCGCCCGTATGAATGGACCAAGGCGGGCGACCGTCGCAATTTCGACGTGATGGTCACGCCGGCAGGGCTTGCCGAGATCAAGACCTACGCCGACGGGATCGGCCCGTGGAAGCGCTACATCGTCACCATCAAGGGCACCATCGGCCCAGACGGCAAGCCAGTGGACGTCAACCGCGATGGCAAGATCAACGACGCCGATGCCACCTCCGGCGCGCCGACGCAGCTCGTCGCGGACGCCCACAAGGCGGGGTTGTTCGTCCACCCCTTCACCTTCCGCAACGAGTCGCGGCGCCTCGCGTCGGACTACAAGGGCGACGGCGCGAACGAGTACATCGCGTTCTACCGGCTCGGCGTGGATGGCGTTTTCACCGATTTCACGGACACCGCGCTCGCCGCACGCGGCACGTGGCTGCGGGAAACCGGCAAGTAGAACGCGACAAGGCACGGTCTTTGCCTGCGTCTTGCGCAAGGCCTAGACTGTGCTCATGAAACTCCTTGACTCCCTCGTCGCCCAGGCTCCCGGCATGGCCTCGGTGCGACGTGACCTGCACGCCCATCCCGAACTCTGCTTCCAGGAAGTCCGCACCTCCGACGTGGTCGCGGCCAAACTGACCGAGTGGGGCATTCCCATCCATCGCGGACTGGGCACCACCGGCGTCGTGGGCATCGTCAAGAACGGCACCAGCGATCGCGCGGTCGGGTTGCGGGCCGACATGGACGCCCTGCCGGTCACCGAGCTCAACACCTTCGAGCACGCGAGCAAGCACCACGGCAAGATGCACGCCTGCGGGCACGACGGCCACACCACGATGCTGCTTGCGGCGGCCCAGCATCTGGCAAAGCATCGCAACTTCGACGGCACGGTCTACCTGATCTTCCAGCCCGCCGAGGAAGGCGGCGGCGGCGCGCGCGAGATGATCAAGGAGGGGCTCTTCGAGCAATTCCCCATGGAGGCCGTCTTCGGCATGCACAACTGGCCCGGCATGAAGGCCGGCCAGTTCGCGGTGAGCCCAGGCCCGGTCATGGCGTCGAGCAATCAGTTCCACATCGTCGTGCGCGGCAAGGGCGGCCATGCTGCACTGCCACACACCAGCATCGACCCCGTGCCGATCGCCTGCGAGATGGTGCAGGCCTTCCAGACCATCCTCACGCGCAACATGAAGCCGGTGGACGCGGGTGTCATCTCGGTCACGATGTTCCATGCCGGCGAAGCACCGACCGTGACGCCGAACGATGCCGAGCTGCGCGGCACGGTGCGCACCTTCACCATCGAAGTGCTCGATCTCATCGAATCGCGCATGCGGCAGATTGCAGAGAACATCTGCGCGGCGCACGGCGCGCAGGTGGATTTCGAGTTCGTCCGCACCTATCCGCCCACCATCAACACACCGGCCGAAGCCGACTTCGCGCGGCGCGTGATGTCCGGCATCGTCGGCGACGAGAACGTGCTGCTGCAGGAACCCGCGATGACCGCGGAGGACTTCTCCTTCATGCTGCAGGCCAAGCCCGGCGCGTATGCCTTCATCGGCAACGGCGATGGCACGCACCGCGACATGCATCACGGCGCCGGCCCCTGCACGCTGCACAACGCGAGCTACGACTTCAACGACAACCTCATCCCTCTCGGCGCGACCATGTGGGTGCAACTGGCGGAGCAGTTCCTCAATACACCCAGGGCATCGGAAGGGAAGGCAGCATGATCGGCATCGGCGAAGCCTTTTCTTCGCGCTACTTTCTCGCGCGGCAGAAGTTCCTGCAGGCCTGCGCGAGTGCCGGGCTCGCAGTGCGATCGCATGTGCATCCGCTGAAAGGCCGCGACGGCGAGGAACTCGCGATGGACGTGGCGTTCGACGGCAACCCGAACGCCGAGCGCATGTTGCTGGTCACGAGCGGCTGCCACGGCGTCGAAGGCCATTGCGGCAGCGGCGTGCAGGTCTTCGCGCTGCATGATGACGAATGGCGCGAGAAGGCACGTTCGCAGGGCGTCGCGGTGCTCTATGTGCATGCTCTCAATCCGCACGGCTTTTCACATGGGCGCCGGGTGACGAACGAGAACGTCGACCTCAACCGCAACTTCTTCGACTTCGATAAGCCGTTGCCCGTGAACGAACCCTACGCCAGCCTGCATCCGCTGCTCCTGCCGGATGCATGGCCGCCGACCGAGGAGAACAACGCGGCGATCGCAGCGTGGGTCGGGCAGCACGGCGTCGAGGCCTATCAGGCAGCGGTCACGCGTGGGCAATACCAGTTCGAGGACGGCATGTTCTTCGGCGGCAACGCGCCCACCTGGAGCAACAAGACCTTCCGCGATGTGTTGCGCGCACACGGCCAGCGCGCACGCAGGCTGGCATGGATCGACATCCACACCGGGCTCGGGCCCAACGGCATCGGCGAGCGCATCTTTGCCTGCCGCGACGACAAGCAGGCCTTCGCGCGTGCTGATGCATGGTGGGGTTCGCCAAGCACGCCCGTGACCTCGATCTATGACGGCTCGTCGGCCTCGGCTTTTCTCACAGGGCTCAACTGGAGCGCGATCTACGAAGAGTGCCCGAAGGCCGAATACACCGGCATGGCGCTCGAATACGGCACGCAGCCCCTGCTCGAAGTCATGGCCGCACTACGCGGCGACCACTGGCTGCACAACCATCCGGATGCGCCGGAAGAACTCGCGACGAAGATCCGCGCCGCCATGCTCGAAGCCTTCTATACCGACACCGACGCATGGCGCGGCCAGATCATCAGCCAGGCCCGCCAGGCGATGTTCCAGGCGGTGGATGGCTTGAACGCTGGCGCCTGAGTACTCAGCCTGGGAGCATGCGCTCTTCGGCGATGACCAGGAGCCCATCCATGATGAGGCTGTCGACCAGTTCGAAATCGCCATTCATGCTCGGCGCCATCTTCCATCCTGCTCCACCGGTCATGTAGCAGGCCGGCTCCGCGTGGCAGTGCGCGCGCACGTGCTGCACCATGCGTTCCACCGCTCCTGCGATGGCATAGGTGCCGCCGCTGGTGAGTGCATCGCTGGTGTTCGTCGGAAACTCGCGCACTTCGCCGGTGGGCACGTGAAGGCCGGCAGTGCCCGATTCGAGCGCGCGCAGCATGATCCCGTGGCCCGGAAGGATCAGGCCACCAAGAAACTTTCCATTTGCATCGACCGCCTCGACCGTCACCGCGGTGCCGATCATCACCACCACCATCGGTCGCACCGGGCCTTGCGAGAGCATCCGATGCCGCGCGCCGATCATTGCAACCCAGCGGTCGGCGCCCAGGCGGGTCGGATGGTCGTAGCCGTTGACGATGCCGGCTTCGGCGGCGCTCGACACCACCCATCGCGACGAGCAATCGAAGCGCTCGACCACCTGCTCTTCGGCACGTCGTCGCACTGCATCGCCGGCGACCACGCAACCGAGCATCGAGGCAGGTGCTTCGAGGTCGGCCCAGGGCCCTTCGGCGAGTCGCTCGATGTGGTCGAGAAACTCCGCGCCATGGGCCAGCACGACGGCGCCGGGTCGCGCCGCGTCATAGAGTGACCACTTGAGGCGGGTGTTGCCGATGTCGATCGCGAGGAATGCCATGCGCGGCATTATTGCCTGCGAGTTGCGTTTACGGCCGCTTGCACATCCGGCGATGGCCTACGTCGCACCGTCATCCACCGCCGTTAAAGTGCCCTTTTTTCACCACTGCAACCGAAGGAGAGCGACATGGGCTTGCTGAGTTTCATCAAGGAAGCAGGAGAAAAGCTGTTCGGCGGCTCGTCGGCACAGGCGGCCACCCCGACCCCGGATGCAGAGCAGGCCGCTGCGGCGGCGATCAAGACCTACATCGAGACGCAGAACCTCGGACTCACGAACCTCGAGGTGACCTATGCGGCCGCAAAAGGCCTGGTGACGCTGGCCGGCAACGCGCCTTCGCAGGAAGCGAGTGAGAAGGCCTCGCTCGCCGCAGGCAACGTGGCGAATGTGACTCAGGTCGACAACAACCTCGTCGCGCCGGCAGCCGATCCGGCTCAATACCATGACGTGGTCAAGGGCGACACGCTCTCGGCGATCTCGAAGAAGTACTACGGCGACGCCAACAAGTACAACGCGATCTTCGAGGCCAACAAGCCCATGCTCACGAGTCCGGACAAGATTTATCCGGGCCAGAAGCTGCGCATCCCGAAGCTCTAGTTCTGCTTCCAGGGAAGGCCGCGGAGGCGCCAGCCGCCTTTGCGGCCGCGGTGACCCTGCTCATCGGCATCGCCCTCGAAGCCCTCGAGGATGTTGTAGGCCTCGATGCCCAGTTCAGTCGCACGCTTGGCCGCGGCGATCGAGCGCACGCCGCTTCGGCACAGCATGAGCGCCTTCTTGCCTGCCGGCACGGAAGCGCGCACGCCCTCATCGAAGCCACTGTTGAGTGCCATCCCCGGCCACTGCTTCCACGCCAGACCGACAGAGCCGGGCACATAGCCCACCCACTCGCGTTCCGCGTCGGTGCGCACATCGACGAGCACGCCCTCGCCGCTGTTGAGCCACTGCGCGGCCTGCTCGGGTGTCACGTCGCCGGCATAACCTGCCGCGGGCCTCACGCCGAATCGCTCTGCGGTGGGTTCATTGGCCGATGGCGAGTTCGATCCAGGCTTGGTCATCTTGATGGGTTCCTTTGGGTGCTCGGATTCTCACCGCTTCACGAAGACCCCTCTTGTCACCCATGTTCGCCGTGCAATGCAATCCGGCTAGCATGAACCAGTGAATTCGTTTCTCGATCGACTGGCGCGCGGCGCGCACCGCCTCGTTGGACGGGCGCTGCGCGGCGTTGGCCTCGCGCCCGCGCCGGATGCAACGCACGAGCCTCCCGTTGACGAATGGGCAGACGGCCTCTTCGCCTACCAGCACCGCTCCATCGCCTTCAAACTCTTCGTTCCGCGCAAGCACACGGGCCAACGGCGTCCGCTCGTGCTGATGCTGCACGGCTGCAACCAGAACCCGGAGGACTTCGCCGCCGGCACGCAGATGAACCGGCTCGCGCACGAGCACGGATTTCTCGTGCTGTACCCGGCGCAGACGCGGCACGCCAATGCGCATCGTTGCTGGAACTGGTTCAAGCCCCAGCACCAGCAGCGCGATCGCGGTGAGCCCGCGGTGCTCGCGGCGCTCACGCGATTCGTGATGTCGGAGCACGACGTCGATCTGGCGCGCGTCTATGTCGCGGGCCTCTCGGCCGGAGGCGCCATGGCCGACATCCTCGGGCGTGCCTACCCCGATCTCTTTGCCGCGGTCGGCATCCATTCCGGCGTGCCCGCGGGCGCGGCCAACGATCTCGCGTCCGCACTGGCAGCCATGAAGGCCGGACGCGCCGGCGCGGGCGGACGCCCACGGATGCCGACGATCGTGTTCCATGGCGATGCCGACCAGACGGTCCATCCGCGCAACGGCGAACACGTCGTCGCCGCGGCACTCGCAGGCCATGAGGGCGCATCGCATGCCGGCGATTCGCACACGCAATCCCTCAATGGCCGCAGCGTGACACGCCGCACCTACGCCGACGCGCGCGGCCGCGCGGCCGTCGAGCACTGGCTGCTGCACGACGGCGGCCATGCGTGGGCCGGCGGCAGTCCGGAGGGTTCGTTCACTGATCCGAAGGGGCCCGACGCAAGCGCCGAGATGCTGCGCTTCTTCCTGGCTCATCCACGCGCAGCCTGAAACGCTGCGGCTGAGCCCACGCGGGGGCGCGCGCTGGACTTACATACGGTTTCTTCCTGCGCGAGATATTCATCCTGGTTTGCATTGCAGACGACAGCGCGGGACGGACCTCGCGCGTTGAGTAGGCAGAACCAAGGGAGTGCCATCATGAATCCACGCCGTCCCCCCCTCCTACGCCGCACGGCCGGCTGGCTGCTGGGACTCTTCATGCTCTTCGTCGGACTGAATGCCGCAGCGCAGCAGGACCCGCCGGGGCGCGTAGGACGACTCAACTTCCAGCAGGGCACCGTGAGCGTGTCGCCAGCCGGCGACGACAACTGGTACCAGGCCGACCCGAATCGCCCGCTGACCACCGGCGACCGCCTGTGGACCGATCGCAATTCGCGCGCCGAGATCTACGTCGGATCGACTGCGGTCAGGCTCAACGAGCAGACCGCCATCACCTTGTCCGAACTGGACGACCAGACATTCCGCCTGACCGCCACGCAGGGCGATGTCCAGATGCGCGTTCGCGACGAACTCGCCGGGCAGCGGATCGAGATCGGCACCGCCAACCTCGCCGCGGTCATCGACGGGGCCGGCGACTTTCGCATCGACACCGATCCGGGGGCCGGAACCACGCAGATCGCCGTCGCCGCCGGCCACCTCACGCTGTTCGGCGAAAACGGCGAATCGATGCCGCTGGACGCCCACCAGCAGTTGACGGTGTCCGGCCGCAACCTCGCCGAAGACACCGGCGCGCCGCCGCGTGCCTCGACCGATTTCGACCGCTGGGTCGCGGAGCGGGATCGCCTCGACGATCAATCCACGTCCGCACGCTACGTATCTCGCGACATGCTCGGCTATCAGCAGCTCGACACCTATGGCGACTGGCAGAGCGACCCGACCTATGGCGAGGTCTGGTATCCGCGAGGCGTGGATGCGAGCTGGGCACCCTACCAATACGGCCAGTGGGTGGACATCGCGCCCTGGGGCTGGACCTGGATCGACGCCGCGCCGTGGGGCTTCGCGCCGATGCACTACGGCCGCTGGGCACGCATCGGTCCGCGCTGGGGCTGGGTGCCTGGCCGTCCGCACACGAGGCCGGTCTATGCGCCTGCGCTGGTGGGGTTCGTCGGTGGCGGTATCGCGGGCGCAAATCTCGCGATCAGCGGCGGCCGGCAGGGCGTGGGCTGGTTCCCGCTCGCACCGGGCGAAGCCTGGCGGCCAGGCTATCGCGCGAGCCAGCGCTATGTCGACGCGGCCAATCGCGCCGCGCTCGGAACGCGCGTGCCGCCGAACAACGTCGCGTTCGCCAACCGGCAGATGCCGGGTGCGACCACGGTCGTGCCGGTGGATGCCTTCGGACGCGGCCCCGTCGGACGGCGCGAGGTGATCCAGCTTCCGCACGACCGCCTGGTGAACGTGCCTGTCGGGATGGGGGTACCGATTCCGCCGCGCGTAGGCGGCGGCGAACATCCCTCCGGCGCCCGCTTCGGCCTCGGCCGACAGGTCGCACCACCGCCGGCTGCAATCCAGGCAGCACAGCAGCATCAGTTCCAGCAGGCATTGCAGGTGCAGCAGGCTCAGCAGCTTCAGCGACAGCAGACCGAGATGCAGCAGCGCGCCACCGCGCAGGCCATGCAGGCCCAGCGGCAGCAATTCGAAGCCCAGCAGCGTGCAGGTGCGCAGGCGGCACAGGCAGCGCAGGCACAGCAGTTCCAGCAGGCTCAACGCCAGCAGCAGGAAGCGCAGCAGCGCTCGGCCGCGCGGGAGCAGCAAGCGCAACAGATGCAGCAACAGGCGCAGCAAGCCCAGCAGGCGCAACGTGCGCAAGCTGAAGCCCAGCAACGTGCCGCGGCGCAGGCGATGCAGGCCCAACGGCAACAGCAGGAAGCGCAGCAACGCGCGGCAGCACAAGCTGCGCAGGCACAACAGGCCCAGCAGCTGCAGCAGGCACAGCGGCAGCAACAGGAGGCCCAGCAGCGGGCTGCGCAAGCCCAGCAAGCGCAGCAGATGCAGATGCAGCGCCAGCAGATGGAAGCGCAACAGCAACGCGCCGCCGCCCAGGCCATGCAGGCGCAACGCCAGCAGCAGGAGGCGCAGCAACTCCAGCGGCAGCAGATGGAGATGCAGCAGCGCGCGGCACAGGCACAAGCGCAGCAGATGCAGCAGCTCCAGCAACAACAGCAACAGGCCGCGATGCGCGCCCAGCAACAGCAGGCGCAGCAGCAACAGGCGATCCGGCAGGCGCAGGAAGGACGGCAACGCGGCCAGGGACGCCCTGACCAGGCCCAGCCGGACAGGCCCTGAAGACCCGGCGCATCGGCTTCCTCGGGCGGCGGGCTAAAGTCTCGCCACCAAGGAGTTCCCGATGCGCACCTTCGACTTCGACCTTTTCGTGATCGGCGGCGGAAGCGGCGGCGTGCGCGCCGCACGCATGGCCGCCCAGCGCGGTGCCCGCGTGGCGGTCGCTGAATGCGCCGAACTCGGCGGCACCTGCGTCAACGTGGGCTGCATTCCCAAGAAGCTCTACAGCTATGCCGCCGGCTATGCCGAATCCTTCGAGGAAGCGCAGGGCTACGGCTGGCACGTCGGCGAAACGCACTTCGACTGGGCGCGCCTGAAGGCCAATCGCGCACAGGAGATCCAGCGTCTCAACGGCGTGTACCGCAGCCTGCTCGAAGGCGCGGGCGTGACGCTGATCCAGGCCTGGGCGCAGCTCGCGGACGCGCACACCGTGCAGGCCGGCGAGAAGAAGTACACCGCAAAGAATGTGCTGATCGCGACCGGCGGCATGCCGTTCGTACCAGACCTCCAAGGGCGCGAGCACGTCCTGGTGTCCGACGCGATGTTCGACCTCGATCCCTTTCCGAAGCGGCTGCTGGTCGTCGGCGGCGGCTACATCGCCTGCGAGTTCGCCTCGATCTTCAACGGCCTCGGCGCGAAGGTCACGCAGGTGCAGCGCGGCGCGCATCTGCTCAATGGCTTCGACGAGGACGTGCGCGATTTCCTCGGCCGCGAGATGGTGCGCACCGGCATCGACATTCACTACAACAGCGAAGTGACGATGGTGAACCGCATCGAAAACGGCCTGTGCGCCCTGCTCTCGCGCGGCCAGCGCGTGGAAGCCGATGCCATCCTGTTCGCGACCGGCCGCATGCCCAACACGCAGGGGCTCGGCCTCGAAACCGTCGGCGTGCAGCTCGACGCACGCGGGAGCGTCGTGGTCGACGCGCACTATCGCGCCTCGGTGCCGTCGATCTTCGCGGTGGGCGACGTGTCCACACGGCAGCAACTCACGCCGGTGGCCCTCGCCGAGGCCATGGTGGTGGTCGACACGCTCTTCGGGCAGGGCAAGCGGCGGCTCGACTACGAATTCACGCCGACCGCCGTTTTCACGCACCCCAACGTCGGCACCTGCGGCTACACCGAGGCGGGTGCGCGTATGAAGTTCGGCGAGGTCACTCTCTTTTCCAGCGAATTCCGGGCGCTGCGGCATACGATCTCCGGCAGCAAGGAGCGCACCTTCATGAAGCTGATCGTCGACACGAAGAGCGACCGCGTGGTGGGCCTGCACATGGTCGGCCCGGACGCCGGCGAGATCGTCCAGGGCTTCGCGGTCGCCATGCGCGCCGGCGCGACCAAGGCGATGTTCGACAGCACGATCGGCATCCATCCGACCGTTGCCGAAGAGTTCGTCACGATGCGGGAACCGATGCCCTGATGACTGTCATCGGCTCGCTGCACAATGCGGCGATGCCCTACATGCCCGCCTTCATTGCGCCGGCCCGTTTCACGGACCCGGACACCGCCCTCGAACAGGTTCGCGAGATCTACGCCGGGGGCCTGCAACATCTGCGCGATGCCATGCAGCGCTTCGTTGCCGGTGAAAGCCTGCCCGGGCGGGTGCGGGCCTGCTACCCCTTCGTGCGGGTGCACACCCATACCGCTTCGCGGCAGACGCCGGCGGCCAACGCGGGGCTGAGTTACGGATTCGTTTCCGGCCCGGGCCGCTTCGAGACGACGCTGACCCGGCCGGACCTCTTCCAGCGCTACTACCGCGAGCAGTTCAGGTTGCTGCTCGAAAACCACCAGGTCGAACTCGAGATCGGCACCAGTACGCAGCCGATACCGATCCACTTCTCTTTCGCGGAGAACGATCACATCGAAGGCACGATGAGCGCCGAGCGTCGCGCGCTCATGCGCGACGTGTTCGACTTGCCGGACCTCGGCGCGATGGACGACGGCATCGCCAACGGCACCTTCGAAGCCAAGCCTGGAGAGGCCCAACCGCTGTCGCTCTTCACCGCCGCGCGGGTCGACTACTCGCTGCACCGCCTGCGGCACTACAGCGGCACCGCACCGGACTGGTTCCAGAACTTCGTGCTCTTCACCAACTACCAGTTCTACATCGATGAATTCGTGCGGCTGGGGCACGAAGCGATGGCGGACGAAAACAGCGAATACATCGCCTTCATCGAGCCCGGCAACGTGATCACGCGCCGTCGCGGCCTCTCCCCCGGCGCGAGCGACCTGTACGGCAGCCTGCTCGACGGCACGCAGGGCACGCCGCCCCCGCGCCTGCCGCAGATGCCCGGCTACCACCTCGTGCGCGAGGACTGCACCGGCATCACGATGGTCAACATCGGCGTCGGCCCGGCCAACGCGAAAACCATCACGGACCACGTGGCGGTGCTGCGGCCGCACGCCTGGATGATGCTCGGCCACTGCGCCGGACTGCGGCAGGGGCAGCAGCTCGGCGACTACGTGCTCGCGCATGCCTATGTGCGCGAGGACCATGTGCTGGACGAAGAGTTGCCGCTCTGGGTGCCGATCCCCGCGCTGTCGGAAATCCAGCTTGCGCTCGAGAAGGCGGTCGCCGACGTCACCGGCATGCAGGGCACCGAGCTCAAGAAGATCATGCGCACCGGCACGGTTGCGAGCACCGACAACCGCAACTGGGAACTGCTGCCCGGCAACCAGCCGCAGCGCCGCTTCAGCCAGAGCCGCGCGGTCGCGCTCGACATGGAAAGCGCCACCATCGCTGCCAACGGCTTCCGCTTCCGCGTGCCATACGGCACCCTGCTGTGCGTGAGCGACAAGCCGCTGCACGGCGAGATCAAGCTGCCCGGGATGGCCAATCAGTTCTATCGCGAGCGGGTGGAACAGCACTTGCGCATCGGCATGGCTGCGATCGACGTGCTGCGCCAGGAAGGTTCAAGTCGCCTCCACAGCCGCAAATTGCGCAGCTTCGCCGAAGTCGCGTTTCAGTAGCCTAGGCGCCGAAGAGTTCGGGGAGTTCTCGCTGCGCCTTGGCTGTGACAGCGAGCGCGCGGTCGTCGAGGTCCTGGCGGACCCAGTCGCGGCGCAGTGCGAGTTGCAGCCATGCTGCGCCCAGCGCACCACCCAGATGCGGGCGCCTTTCGCTCCAGTCCAGGCAGGCGCAGGCGAAGCGGCGGCGGGACGTGCGCAGCGCGTCGACATCGATGCCCAGCGTTTCAAGTGCAATGGCGCCTTCGGAGGTCAGGGCGTAGTCGCCATCGTCGGACGTGCCTTGCAGCCAGCCATGTTCATGCAGCCGATCGTGCAACGCGACACCGGCGGCGCCCGCCATGTGGTCGTAGCAGGTGCGCGCACTGCGCAGGCGGTTCGGCGTGGTCGGCTTGAATTCACCACGCGGCGTGCCGGCAACGACGAGCAGGCTTTCGAGCGCGGTCGCCACCTGGCCGCTCGCAAGCCGGAAGTAGCGGTGCTTGCCTTGAGCGACCGACTCGACGAGGCGCTGCTCCTTGAGGCGCGACAGATGCGCGCTGGCGGTCGATGCCGCCACGTCGGCAACAGTGGCAAGCTCAGTGGCCGTGCGCGCGTGGCCATCCATCAGGCAGCACAGCATGCGTGCGCGGGCGGGCTCGGCAATGGCGCCTGCGAGGCGGGCCAGATCGATGTCGGCATTTGCATCCATATTTCGATCGTAAGCGAAGTGTGTCTGCAAGAGAAAGCCCACACTCTCGCCATGACACACACAGCGCCACCCAGCGACGCCATCGCGGCCGTCACGCATCCCAATCCCTATCCCTGGTACGCCACGCTGCGAAGCGGGCCGGCGCTGGTCCGCGACGAGCGCCTGCGGCTCTGGGTCGCAAGTCGCGCCAACGTGGTGCGCGACCTGCTGACAAACGACGCGCTGCGCGTACGTCCGGTCGCCGAGCCGGTGCCACCCGCGATCGCGGGTACGCCCGCGGGTGAAGTCTTCGGGCAGTTGGTGCGGATGAATGACGGCGAAACCCATACGACGCACAAGCCCGTGCTGCAACGCGCGCTGGCGGGACTGGATCTCGTCCCGGCACGCGAGGCCGCGGGGCAGATCGCGACGCAGATGCCGCACGCGCCGCTGTCCGGTTTCTGCCTTTCGTATCCGGTGCGCGCCGTGGCACACCTGCTCGGCTTCGCGGATGACGAACTGCCGGTCCTGTCCGACTGGATGCGCGAATTCGTCGCATGCCTCTCGCCGCTTTCGACGCCCACTCAGTTGGATGCCGCGAGCACCGCCGCTGCGGCGTTGATGGACCGCTTCGAAGGCATCGCGAATGTCCGGCCCGCGCCGCACGGCAGCTTGCTCGCGGCCGTGCAGGCCGAAGCACCGGCGACACGCTCACGCACCCTGCACGCGAATCTCGTCGGGCTGATGTCGCAGACCTGCGAAGCGACCGCCGGTCTCCTGGCCAACAGCCTCACGGCACTGGCGCGTGAGCCGGATCTCCGGCGCAAGCTTGCCTCGCGATGGGAACTGCTGCCGGCGTTGATCGAAGAAGTCGCGCGCCACGATCCTTCGGTGCAGAACACGCGTCGCTTCGCCCTGCGATCCACCATCGTCGACGGCAACGTGCTCGCGCCGGGCGACGCGGTTCTGCTGGTGTTGGCAGCAGCAAACCGCGACCCGGCGCTCAACCCCGCGCCAGCGACTTTCGAGCTGATGCGGACCCACAGGCAATCGCTCGGCTTTGGCTACGGTCCGCACGCCTGCCCGGGCCAGATGCTTGCATTCACGATCGCGGCTGCGGGGCTCCAGGCGTTGCTGTCGGGCGGCCTCCGTACCGAAGCGCTGCTGGCGAACGGATGGGACTACCAGCCATCCGTCAATGCGCGGATCCCGCGCTTTCATTGAACCGCGCGACTTCGGCCCAGGTGCCGGTGCCCGCGAGATGCGGCGACAACTCCGCCTGACCCCAGCGCAGCGGGAGCGCCGACCGGCGATGAAGCGCCGAGACGACCTTCATGCGAAGCAGCCGCTCGGCCCCTTCGAACGCTGTCAGCTCGTCCCCTTCCGACACGACCTCGGCACGCACCGCGACATGCAGAAGATCCCCGGACTCGAAGTCGATGAACAACAGCCCCGCCCGTGGATTCACCGCGATATTGCCAAGCGTGTTGAAGAAGGTATTGCCGTTGAAATCCGGCGCCGTCAGCGTGCCGTCGCCCGACACCCGAACGAAGCCCGGCCGCCCGCCACGGTGCGACACATCGATGCCATGCGATGCGTCGCCATCCCCCGTCGAAGGATGTGCGGTCGCGATGAAGAAGGTGTCGGCCTTTTCGATGATGCGCCGGGCCTCGGCATCCAGACGATCCGTGCGGCGCGCTTCGCCCGCCGGATGCCCCTCGTCCACGAACAACGGCTCACGCGCCTGGATGTATCGCGGGCAGTTGCCGAAGCTCTGGCGCACTTCGACCGTGAAGCCGCGGGTATCGATCTCGGACACGATCCCGTTCATCCGGTTGCGCCGCCGCGTATGCGGCTCGATACCAAGCAGGCCGATGGGCGCATCCGCAACCAGCGCAGCCGAGAGCGGATCGCCCGCAGCCGCCAGCGTGTCGATGCGAAGGTGATTCACATCCGGTGAATGCGCGAATCCCGGCGGCGCCGCGAGCACGCTCGCCCACGGTTGACCCGCTTCGTCGAGGCTGCCCGCGATCATGAAGGGCAGTTGCGCGAAGAAGGTGCGGTGCTGGTCCGGCATGAAGTCCCGCATGATGCGCGGACCGATCTCGGCGAGCCTTTCAGCGGCGCCCACGCGGGCCTGCATCGCGCGTTCGCCCTCATGCCAGGGACGGGCGTTCATGCCGCCAGCCCGACGCGCGACGCTGCCATCGGCTGGAAGCCCGGCAGCGCCTCGATGCGTGCGAGCCACGCCTGCACGTGCGGATAGTCCGCGAGCGACACATTGCCTTCCGGCGCATGCGCGACGTAGCTGTAGTTCGCGATGTCGGCCAGCGTCGGCGACTCACCCGCGAGGAAGGGGCGCGTGGCGAGTTCGTCGTTCATCACGCGCAGCAGATCATGCGATCGCGCAACGATCTCGGCGGGATCCCGTCGCAGGCCGAACAGCACGATGACACGCGCCGTGGCCGGCCCGCCCGCGAGTTGCCCGGCAGCGACCGAGAGCCAGCGCTGCACCTGCGCAGCACCGAACGGGTCGCGCGGATACCAGCGCCCCGGATCCTCCGCATAGCGCTCGTTGAGGTAGACCATGATCGCGTTGGAATCGGCCACGGTCACGTCGCCATCCTCGATGACCGGCACCTGTCCGAACGCATTGCGGCGCAGGAATTCGGGCGCCCGATGCGCGCCGGCTCGCATGTCGACCTCGATGGTCTCGAACGGCAAGTCGAGCAGCGAAAGAAAGAGCCGTACGCGATGCGCATGGCCGGACAGGGACGCGCTGTAGACCTTGATCGGTTGGGCGGGACGGCTTGCACTCATGTGGTTTCTCCAGACGGGCTTCGATGAGGGCATTCTTGTTTGCTTCCCGCCAAGGAGCAATGGCGTGGACTGCACTTGACTGCTCCACTTTCCGGTTTAATCGCGCCATGGACCGACTCAAAGCCATGCACACCTTCGTGCAGATCGCCGACCACGGCAGCCTGACCAAGGCCGCCGATGCACTCGATAGTTCGCTGCCTGCCGTCGTGCGCTCGCTTGCGGGGCTCGAAGCGCATCTGGGCGTGCGGCTGTTCCACCGCACCACGCGCCGCATCTCGCTCACCGCCGAAGGCCGCACCTACCTGCAGAGTGCGCGCGAAGTGCTGGCCGCGGCGGATGCGGCCGATCGCATGCTCACGCAGAGCGCGGCGGAGCCCACGGGCCAGCTCACCGTGACTGCGCCGGTACTCTTCGGCCACATGTATGTTTCGCCGGCGATCGTCCGGTTCCTGCAGCGCTACGACAAGATGCGTTGCAGCGTGCTGCTGCATGACAGGCCGGTGAACCTGCTGGAAGAAGGCGTCGACGTCGGTATCCGCATCAGCGCGCTGGAGGACTCGTCCCTCGTCGCGCAACAACTCGGCAGCATTCGCCGCGTGGTGGTCGCGAGCCCGGACTACCTGCGCCGGCATGGCCGTCCGAGCCATCCGGACGAGCTGATGAAGGCGAACTGCGTCCGCATCATGCCCACCACCACCGGCCCCTGGCGTTTCCGCGATGGCGGGCGGCCGTTGTCGGTGACGGTGCAGGGCAACCTGGAGTTCAATCACATCGCGCCCGCACTCGAGGCGTGTGCCGCGGGCATGGGATTCGGCAACTTCTTCTCCTACCAGGTGCTGCCATTCATCGCGCAGAAGCGCCTGGAAATCGTCCTCGAAGACTTCGAGCCGCCACCGCGGCCGGTGAGCGTGATCTATCCGCACGCGCGACTGCTGCCTGCACGCACGCGGGTCTTCGTCGAATGGATGAAGCAAGAATTCGCTGGCATCCGCCTCTGACGGGCATGCGCCACAATGGGCCAGTGCCCACACCCCTCTTCCAAGCCCACGGGCTGCACAAGCGCTACGGCGAGTCCGTGGTGGTCAACGACCTCTCGTTCGAGATCGCGCCCGGCGAATGCCTCGGCGTGATCGGCCCCAACGGCGCGGGCAAGACGACAACCATCCGCATGTGCCTCGGCCTCACCGCGCCGGACAACGGCACGATCGAGGCACTGGGCGGCCTTTCGATGCCGCGCGATGCGCGCGCGATCAAGGCGCAACTCGGCGTGGTGAGCCAGTTCGACACGCTCGACCCCGACTTCACCTGCGCCGAGAACCTCATGGTTTACGCGCGCTACTTCGGCATGCGCCGCTCGCAGATCATGCCGCGCATCCCGCAACTGCTGGAGTTCGCGGCGCTGTCGCACAAGGCCGATGCGAAGCCGGGCGAACTGTCGGGCGGCATGCGGCGGCGGCTCTCGCTGGCACGCGCGCTGGTCAACGATCCGAAGCTGCTGATGCTCGACGAGCCCACCACGGGCCTCGACCCGCAGGCGCGGCATCTGATGTGGGAGCGGCTTCAGGTGCTGCTGCAGCAGGGCAAGTCGATCCTGCTGACCACGCATTTCATGGACGAGGCCGAGCGCCTGTGCTCGCGGCTGCTGGTGCTCGACCATGGACGCAAGATTGCAGAAGGTCGCCCGCGCGACCTGATCGCGCAGTACCTGGAGCCGGACGTGGTCGAGCTCTATGGCGACGGCGCGCTCGAACTCGCGCATTCGCCGCTCAAGGACTACGCAGCCCGTGTGGAGGTAAGCGGCGAGACGGTGTTCTTCTACACCCAGGACGCGCGCGGCCTGATGGCGGCGCTGGGCGACCGCAGCGGCCTGCGCACCTTTCATCGGCCGGCGAATCTGGAAGACCTGTTTCTCAAACTCACGGGACGCCAGATCCGTGAGGATGGCTGACGGTTCCGCGCATTCCTCGAAAGGAGAATGAACGTCATGTCTGTAGTGCTTGATCAGATGCCGCCCACACGCTCCGTCTGGCGCCCGCCCGAACTCTCGATGCGCTGGTGGCCGGTGTTCCTGCGCAACCTGCTGGTGTGGCGTAAGCTCGCGATCCCGAGCCTGATCGGCAACATCGCCGAGCCGCTGATCTGGCTGGTGGCTTTCGGCTACGGCATGGGCGCGCTGGTGGGGCAGGTTGAGGTGGAAGGCACGCGCATTCCCTACATCCTCTTTCTCGCGAGCGGATCGATCTGCATGAGCGCCATGAACGCGGCATCGTTCGAGGCGCTCTATTCGGCCTTCTCCCGCATGCATGTGCAGAAGACCTGGGACGGCATCATGAACGCGCCGGTTGGGCTCGACGACGTGGTGCTGGCCGAGATGCTCTGGGCCGGCTTCAAGGCGATCTTCACCACCACCGCGATCCTCTTCGTGATGCTCGGGCTTGGCATCAGTCACACGCCGAAGCTCCTCATCGCCTGGCTGGTGCTGGTGGGCTGCGGCATCACCTTCTCGTGCATCGCGCTGATCTTCAATGCGCTCGCGAAGGGCTACGACTTCTTCACCTACTACTTCACGCTGTTCATGACGCCGATGATGTTCCTGTCGGGCGTGTTCTTCCCGCTGGAGCAACTGCCGGCCGTGGTGCGTGCGGTGGCCGCATGGCTGCCGCTGACGAACGCGGTGATGCTGGTGCGGCCGCTCTTCATGGACCAGTGGCCCGATGACTGGCTGCGGCATGCGGCCGTGCTCGTGGTCTACACCGTCGTTGCCTACTGGATCGCGCTCGGGCTCACGCGCCGGCGGTTCAGGGCCTGATCGCGATCGGGCGGTGTCCCGCGCGTGACTGCAAGGCCGGCAGCGGCTCCTAGACTGCGACGGCCAAGAAGCACAACAAAGGAGACAGCATGAAGTGGATCATGGGCGGCGCTCTTGTGGCGTCGGCATTTCTCCTCGGCGCCTGCAGCACGGCGCCGACCACCCCGCCCTCGCGGCCCTCTGCGTGGGCCGCACCGGAGGCGATCGTCGCGCCGTCGTCCTTCAACGGCGTGCACGGCCTTGCGGTCGACAAGCAGGGCCGCCTGCTCGCGGGGTCGGTGGTGGGCAACGCCATCTGGGAGGTCGACCGGCAGACCGGTGCCACGCGCGTGATGATCCCCAGCGTCGAAGGCCAGGCAGACGACATCGCGGTCGGTCCCAAGGGCGAGCTGGCCTGGACCAATTACCTGATGGGCATGCTGCGCATGCGCGACAGCGACACCGCGCCGATGCGCGTGGTCGCGAAGGACCTGCCCGGCCTCAACTCGCTGGACTTCGACCGTCGTAACGGCAAGCTCTATGCATCGCAGGTGTTCCTCGGCGATGCACTGTGGGAGATCGATCCCGCGGGCCAGAAGGCGCCACGCCTCATCAAGAAGGACATGGGCGGCTTCAACGGCTTCGAAGTGGGCTTGGACGGCATGCTCTACGGGCCGCTGTGGTTCAAGGGCCAGGTGGTGAAGATCGACCCCGCGAACGGCGCGATGACCGTGATCGCCGATGGCTTCAAGATTCCCGCCGCGGCCAATCTCGACGGCAAGGGCAACCTGTGGGTGGTCGATGCACGCAGCGGCGAGCTGACGCGCGTCGAGCTCACCACCGGCCGCAAGACGTTGGCGAAGCAGCTCAAGCCTTCGCTGGACAACCTCGCGATCGCGCCCGAAGGCACGATTTATGTGTCGAACATGGCGGACAACTCGGTCGAAGCCTTCGACCCGGACACGGGCGTACTGCGTACGCTCACAAGCGGCAAGCTCTCGGTTCCCGCGGGCATGAAGATCGACGGCAACGATCTCTTCGTCGCCGACGTCTTCGGCTTCCGGCAAGTGGATGCGACGACCGGCGCGGTGCGCGACATCTTCCGCATGCAGCGCGATCCGGATCTCGAGTACCCGTTCTCGGTCGGGCTGTCGCCCACGCACTTCGCACTGGCCTCGTGGTTCACCGGCACGGTGCAGCTGGTCGATCGCAAGAGCCTGAAGACCGCCGCCGTGATCCACGGCCTGAAAGCACCTTACGACGCCATCCCCATGCCCGACGGCAGCGTGATCTACGCCGAGATCGCGACCGGCAGCATCACGCGCGCCAACGGCCCGAAGTTCGAGCAGAAGGAAGTCATCGCCAGCGGACTCGGTGGCCCGGTGCAGATGACGCTCGGCAAGGATGGCGCGCTCTACGTCACCGAAGCCGCGGGCAAGCTCACGCGCATTCCGCTCGATGCCAGCGCGCCGCTGCGCGCGGTCGCCGAAGGGCTCGCATTGCCCGAGGGCGTGGCGCAGACGCCGTGGGGCAGTTTCATCGTCGCGGAGAGCGCCGCGCGTCGGGTGGTGGAGATCGACCCCGCCACCGGCACACGACGCACCGTCGCGGAAGGGCTGCCCATCGGCCTCCAAGGCGGCCCCGGCATGCCGCCGCCCTACGTGCCCACCGGCGTCGCCGTGGGCAACGACGGGACGGTCTACGTGACCGCGGACCGCAACAACGCGCTCTATCGCATCCGCCCGCAGCGCTGAGCCGCAGTCGCTCAGCCGGCAGGCGCCGACGTGCCGTAGTAGGCGGACAGGGCGGCGACGAGATGCGTGAAGACCACGCGCACGCGGCCTACGCGGCGTAGGTCCTCGTGCATGCTGACCCACGTGTCGAGCCCATGGCTGAACGCGCGCGGCAGCACCGGCACCAGCTTCGGATCGCGTGCGGCCACCGCCTTCTGGCAGACGCCGATGCCCAGCCCCGCGCGGATTGCACCGAGTTGCGCGATCTGGTTGTCGGTGCGGCAACTGAACATCGAGCGCTTGAGGTCGATGCCGAGATCGCGAAACCAGCGCAGCACCCATGTCTCCCGGTCGGGCCCGATCAGCGCGAAGCGGGCGAGTTCGTCGAGGCTCTTCGGCGTGCCGTGCTTCTTCAGATAGTCGGCCCGCGCGAAGAAACCGAGTTCGACCATGCCCACGCGCGTAGCGACGAGGGCCGCCTGCGTGGGCTGCGCCATGCGTACCGCGATGTCGGCTTCGTGCCGCAACAGGTCCTCGTTGCGGTTGGTCAGGCTCAGTTCGAAAGCAAGGCCTGGGTGCTTACGCTGCAGGCCGGCCAGTATCGAAGGCAGCACTTCGGCGCCCACCACCTCGCTGGAAGTGATGCGCACCGTACCGGACGCCGCACCGGTATCGGCCGAAGCTGCGCGCGTGAAGGCATCGGCTGCGGCGGCCATGGCCTCGGCATGGCCGCCGAGATCGCGAGCCGCATCGGTCGGTGTCAGGCCGGAGGGCGAGCGCGTGAAAAGCGCGACGCCGATGGTGCGCTCCAGCGCATCGAGGCGGCGTCGTACCGTGGGTTGCGCCACGCCCATTGCACGCGCGGCGGCAGAGAGGCTTCCTTCTCGCAGCACGGCCAGAAAGGCGCGCTGGCTTTCCCAGTCCAGTGAATTCGGGTTCATACATTTCATACTAGCCGCCTGCACAGTTAAGACAATTGTGTTTATCCATGCCTGGCCGAAGAATCGCTTCATCGGCAACACAAAAGGAAGCAGTCATGGAAAGAGGTACGGCCCTGGTGCTGGGCGCAACGGGCGGCATCGGCGGGGAAACCGCCTCAGCGTTGCTGCGGCGGGGCTGGAGCGTGCGGGCGCTGGCGCGCGATCCGGCGAAGGCGGCGGCGCAGTGGCCTGCGGGCACCCCGCGTCCGGAATGGGTCACGGGTGACGCGATGGACGCCGACAGCGTCATCGCCGCTGCACGCGGCGCAGACCTGATCGTGCACGCGGTCAACCCGCCCGGCTATCGCAACTGGGAAACGCTGGTGCTGCCCATGCTCGACAGCACCCTGCGCGCGGCCGAAGCCACAGGGGCGCGGATCGTGCTGCCGGGCACGGTCTACAACTACGGGCCCGACGCTTTCCCCGACCTCGACGAAAGCGCTCCGCAGAACCCCATCAGCCGCAAGGGAGCCATTCGCGTGCAGATGGAGCAGCGCCTGCGCGATGCCGCGGCGCGCGGCGTGCGCTCGCTCGTCGTGCGAGCCGGCGACTTCTTCGGGCCACGGGCAGGCAACAACTGGTTCGCGCAGGGGCTCGTGAAACCCGGCAAGCCGATCTCGGCGATCGCCGATCCAGCCCGGCGAGGCGTCGGTCACCAATGGGCGTACCTGCCGGACGTGGCCGAGACCATCGCGCAACTCGTCGAACGCGAGAGCGCGCTCGCAGTCTTCGACACCTTCCACATGGAGGGCCATTGGGATGCCGACGGCACCCGCATGCAAGCGGCCATCCGGCGGGCGAGCGGCGAGCCCGACCTGCCGGTGAAGCGTTTTCCTTGGTGGCTCGTGGCGCTGGCGTCGCCCTTCGTGCCGATGTTCCGCGAACTGCGCGAGATGCGGTATCTCTGGCAGAAGCCGGTTCACCTGCGCAATGGCCGGCTGGTGGCATTGCTGGGCAGCGAGCCGCACACGCCGCTCGACACCGCGGTCGGTGCGACGCTCGAAGGGCTGGGGTGCCTGGAGGCGAGCCGCCCGCACGGCAAGCGGCAGCCGGCGTAACACCCTGTAGCCACTTCCCGCAAGCGCGCCGTGCCGCGCGCGCCCTACAGTCTCCGGATCGACCGGAGACAGGCATGCAGTACACCCACGAACACCTCGAGATCCAGAAGACGCTGCGCCGCTTCATCGACGAGGAAATCAATCCGCATGTCGACGAATGGGAGGCGGCCGAGCAGTTTCCGGCGCACCAGGTCTTTCGCAAGATGGCCGCGCTCGGCCTGCTGGGGCTGAACAAACCGGAGGTGTACGGCGGCTCGGGCCTGGACTATTCCTACGCGATGGCGATGGCGGAGGCGCTGGGCCATGTGAGCTGCGGCGGCGTTCCAATGGCCATCGGCGTGCAGACCGACATGTGCACGCCGGCGCTTGCCCGCTTCGGCAGCGACGCGCTGCGCCGCGAATTCCTCGCGCCCGCGATTGCTGGAGAGACGGTCGGCTGCATCGGCGTGAGCGAACCCGGCGCCGGCAGCGACGTCGCGGGCCTGAAGAGCCACGCTCGCAAGGACGGAGGCGACTACGTCATCACGGGCCAGAAGATGTGGATCACCAACAGCCTGCAGGCCGACTGGATGTGCATGCTGGTCAACACGAGCGATGGCCCGGTGCACCGGAACAAGTCGCTGGTGCTGGTGCCGATGAACACGCCCGGCATCACCAAGGCGAAGAAGATCCGCAAGATCGGCATGCACTCGAGCGACACCGGCCTCATCTACTTCGACGAGGTGCGCGTGCCGCAGCGCTATCGCGTCGGCGAGGAGGGCCAGGGCTTCGTCTACCAGATGCAGCAGTTCCAGGAAGAGCGCCTGTGGTGCGCCGCCAGCTCGCTGTTGCCGATGGACGAATGCATCGCGGACACCATCGAATGGGCGCAGCAGCGCAAGCTCTTCGGCGGCACGCTGGCCGACCAGCAGTGGGTGCAGTTCAAGCTGGCCGAGCTCAAGACCGAGGTCGAGGCGCTGCGCGCCCTCACCTACCGCGCCTGCGACCTCCATGTGCAGGGGCAGGACGTGACCGAACTGGCGTCGATGGCCAAGCTCAAGACCGGCCGCCTCACGCGCGAAGTGGCCGACACCTGCCTGCAGTTCTGGGGCGGCATGGGCTTCACCTGGGAGAACCGCGTCTCGCGCCTCTATCGCGATGGCCGGCTGGCCTCGATCGGCGGCGGCGCGGACGAGGTGATGCTGGGCATCCTCGCGAAGACGATGGGGATCGCGAAGAAGCCGCCGCGCGGCTAGGCGCGCGCCCGGCCGACAATCGCCTCCATGAAGCCCGAAGACCTCGAGAAACTCGTCACCCTCGACATGCCCTTCGGCAAGTACAAGGGCCGCGTGATCGCCGACCTGCCCGGCAACTACCTGAACTGGTTCGCGCGCGAGGGCTTCCCCAAGGGCGAGATCGGCCGCCTCCTGGCGCTCATGCAGGAGATCGACCACAACGGCCTGAAGGGCCTGCTCGCGCCGCTGCGCCGCCCCGGCTGAACCCGCGCCGCCAACGGCCGGCCGCTACAGGGGAAGTCCGTAGCGTCAAAGTCAGCCATTGGTCAGGTACGCAGAACGACCCTCCAATTTCCAAAACGAGGGTCGAGAGGCAAGAGACATGCGCATCAAGAGTCAAGCCGACTTCTTTTCGGGAGTCATGTTCACGGCGGTGGGGGCCATCTTCGCCGTCGGCGCCACCGCCTACACCATCGGCGACGGCGCCCGCATGGGCCCCGGCTACTTCCCGCTCATGCTGGGCGTGCTGCTGGCGCTCCTGGGCGCGGCGATCATGTTCCAGTCGCTGGTGGTCGAGACGGCCGACGGCGACCCCACCGGCAAGTGGGCCTGGAAGCCCTTGTTCTTCGTGCTCGCGGCGAACCTGGCCTTCGGCGTGCTGCTGGGCGGGCTGCCCAGCATCGGCGTGCCGGCCATGGGCATGATCATCGCGATCTACGCGCTGGTGATCATCTCCAGCCTCGCAGGCCACGAGTTCAAGCTGCG